>CAVSCJ010000007.1:0-193488 GCA_963726435.1 uncultured Coriobacteriia bacterium | reverse complement strand
CCCGGGCAACTTCCTGGGCGGCATGGGTCAGGGCATCGATGGGCTGCATGATCCGCCGGATTCCGACGTTCACCAGAATGATGGGAAGGATGATCCCCAAAATCAACAGCAGGATCAGGTATTGGCGGTAGCCCTGGAAAGCATTCGCCAGGGAAACCCAATTTTCTTCACTGATCAACAGCCAGGGTGTTCCGGCGATGGGAGAATAACCGGCCGCCATTTTTTTGCCGTCCGTGTCAGTGGTCGGAATGGCGCCCGATCACCGGCCAGAGCGATTTGAACGACTTCATTGCTGGAGATGTCCTTACCGAATTGGGCCGATTCCTGATCGTAGATCACGCGGCCGAGATTGTCTACGATAAAGGTCTTGCCGTTTTCACCAATGCGCTGCTTGACGATCCCCCCATAAAACGCGCTCACCTCTCTGACCCCCATGCGAAACATACCCCCCAGCACGCCGATCAGCTCGCCCTGATTGCCCAGGATGGGCACGGCTGCAACGATGACATCCGTTTGCTGCGGGCCATCTGCCAGGATATTCGAAAATACCGGCCGGGAACCATGCACGATCTGGCGGAAATACTCACAGTAAAACCAGACCTGCCCTAGATCGCCCGGCCTTTCGGGCAGGGCTGAAATCAGCGTGCCAAAATTATCCAGGATGAAAACGCCGCCATCGAAAATGATCAGGCGATTGCTGTAACGCTGCAGGGTGATGTGCTGCAAAACCGGATTGACCTGGCGCATATCGGTGTTGTTTGCGATTTCGGCCAGCAATTCGGTGTAGGTCTTCAACTCTGCCGAAAGCTGGCCCGCCGAGAGGCGAGTTACTTCCTGGTTTTTGGCCAGGACCAGGTCATCGGTAACGCTTTGGTAGGCGGCATAGGTGATCAGGGCCACGGCTGCCAGAATGACGGCGTGGGTACAAAAGACCAGATAATGATTTTGGTGCGCAGTCCCTGGCGTTGGAAGAGTCTTTTCATGCGACTAGGATGCCTTTTGCGCTTTTTCTACCTGGAGCGAAACGTCTTTCATCAACGATACGGGTTGTTCTCCCAGCAGGTAAATTTGGTCCCAGGCGGCGTAAACGATGCGTTTGGCTTCGACCATGTTTTGGAATATTTCCGCCACGACAGAATATCCCCGGGTATGCCCTTCGGCAAATACGGCAATATCCATATCCCGGGTTTTTTCAGGATATTCCTGGCGAATGAACCCAACCCAGTCCTGCACCAGAGAAGCCCGCGCCGGTTGGAGGAAATTGGCCCGAGCCATGGCCAGACCGTATTCTTTGCTGATCAAAAATTTCATCAGTTCCCAGGTGGCCTGCGGGTAGCGGGTGCCCCGGTAAATACCAAAACCATCCGTGGTCGCGATGGTGACCCGCCGGGCGGGACCAGATAGGGAGCGGGGCCACGCCAATTCTGAAATCGGCCTTGCTCAAAATGTCTTTGAGCGCCCAGGAACCATCCTCGGCCATGGCGACTTTCTGAGATATAAAGGCCTGCAACGGCCCCATATTCTGCACATCGAGCGGCCTGGCCATCACCTGGTCATCCCACATGCGCGCTGCGCCAGCCAATCCCATGGCCTCTAAGGCTGGCGCATCGCCCTGATGCGGCTGCGCGTGGAATCCGCGGGGTCGACAAAATGGCCTCCCCAGGCGTTGACATATACCTGGATGCGGTCCCAGGATATATCTACAATGCTCCCCCACAGGTCGATCCGTCCATCCGAGTTTTGATCGTGGGTCAGGCGTTTCATGGCAGCCAGATAATCGTCGTGGTCCCAGGTGCCATCCGGATAATCCACACCGTACTGGTCGAACAGGTCTTTGTTATAGTACAGCGCCAATGCGCCGTGATACTTTGGCAGCCCATACTGTTCCCCGCCGCGGGTCAGATACGCCTGGTATTGCGCCGGGTCCCAATCCTGAATGGTTTCTTGATCCAGGTCCATTCGATGTATGGGCGCAGGTTTAGCGTTTGACCTTCCTGTGCCAGGATGGGGAAGAAGGAACAGCACGCGGCAAAGACATCCGGCGCGACGCAGGCCTTCATATCTTCCAGCAGGCTGTCTTCGACGTCCACCGGATCAGGCACGTAGAAGACGTGAATGTCGGGATGGGCGGCATAAATGGGCCAGCATCTGCTGGGTCATGGGGGGGAACCATTCGGTACTCCAATCTTGATAGACCAGCTGCACTTCGTTCGTGCTGGTGGCGGTTGGGGTGCTCAGAAAGGGCGCGCAGGCATTCAATAAAAGAAACGCCGGCCGCCGTCCCCATGAGTTTAAGGAAATCACGCCGGGAATGAAAAAACCTTGCCGGGCTTTGACCCTGGCGCTGTTTTCGTATCATATCAGCTTGTTTTGCAGAGCCACACTGACGGCCTGCGTACGGCTGTTCACAGCCAGCTTGGAGAGGATGCTGCTGACGTGAAATTTTACCGTGGAGCGGCTTACCACCAGTTGATCCGCAATTTCAGGGTTGGAAAGACCTGAAACCATAAGGGAGAGGATTTCGCGTTCGCGTGCAGTCAGGTCGGCGCCAACCGCGGGCGGGTTTTGGCTGGCGTGGATCAGGGCATGGGTGGCCTCGGGGGCCAGGGTCGGCCGCCCGGCATGCGCGGCGCGGATGGCGTTTGCCAATTCATCCGCGTTGACGTTTTTGAGCAAATATCCAATCGCCCCGGCCTGCAAGACCCCCTGGACTAATTCCTGTTCTTTTAAAACTGGTCAAAGCAATGACCTGCGTATCGGCGCAGCACGCCCGGATTTCACGCGTGGCGGCGGCGCCATCCATACCCGGCATGATCAGATCCATCAGCACCACGTCCGGTTTCAGCGCCTTGCAGACGCGAATCGCTTCCTCGCCGCTGCCGGCTTCGCCCACGAAATCCAGGTCATCGAAAACCATTAAAAAGGCGCTCAGACCGCTGCGAACCACAGTGTGATCGTCAACGATGACCACGCGAATTGCTTTATTCTCACCATATTCTCGTCCTTCCAATGTGCACTTTATATGAAGCTTTATTTTGTGATGGAAATTCCATCACAAAATGACCATCATGTGCCCCGAAGGGCCCTGTAGGGGACCAGTTTTAACATTTTAATAGTACATGATTGCCATTCAAAGAAAAAGGCATACTTGATCTGCTTGGAAAATGACATATATCTTAAAACGGTTTAAAGGTTTGCCTGCCACTACAGTGTAGCATCCTTAAATAAAATACCACCTGGCCGCTTGACCAGGAAAAAGCCCCCCTAAACGTCCAGTATTTATCTCACCAGTCATCCGATGTGCAGTTGGAAGGGAAGTCTTATGCTTAACCCGATTAAATGATTATTGAGAGCCTATCCGAAAAATAGTTCTCTGCAAAATAATTTTCGGATAGAAGCTAAGAGAGAGCTACGGATGAGAATATTACTGGCCGATGACAACCATGAAGTCTGTTCTGCCCTGCGCTTGCTGTTGGAGCAAGAGTCGCATCAGATAGAGGTATCTGAGGTTTCTGATATGCCGGGTTTGATAGAACATCTGAAAAAAGACTGCCCACTGGTTGTCCTGATCGATTGGGAATTGCCGGGTCTGCATGAAAGCAAACTATCTAAGGATCTGCTTTGTTGCTGTCCCAACTTGAAGGTGATTGCTTTAAGCAGTAAATTCGAAGCCCGCCAGGCTGCGCTGGCCGCCGGCGCGGATGCTTTCGTCAGCAAGGCAGAACCGCCTGAGGCTATTTTGGCGGCTTTAAATGCACTCATCCCCGCAGGCTGCGCCCGGAATGACATCCGGGAAACGTTATTTTATTGTTGCACATTGTGCAACAATAAAATAACGTTATTGCTCAGCCGCAATGGCTTTTTCTAAATCGCGGGCTTCGCCCGCCTGAAAAAAAACTCGCAGATCCCCTCATTATGCTCCCGAAGGGCCCTGTAGGGTCCGAAGGGAGCAATTCATACTTCCAGCCTGGTAGGGCTGAGTAATTACAAAATAACATAAAAGGGGGGGAGATACAAAAATAACTAAAGTATCAAAAAAGGGCTGGACCTCATTTTTACTTCCGAATATTCACCCTGCGAGGTCCATTTTGAAACGCTACGGGTCTGCCTGGAAAGAACGTCCAGGCAAGCCCGTAGCTAACACATATTTATTTCTTCTTTAAGACTAACAAGCCGTTGGCGGTTTCAGCAACTTGGTAGCAAGGCACCTGCATCCAACGCACCTTCCTTTTCCTCTTTCGAGAAAAAGTACAGGGTTGCTTTCTTGCCAGTAGATGTGACACGGTCTTTGCCGTGCAGAATATAGGTGACGCCTTTCGAATTCTTATACTTGAAAGCCATTGTTCCTCCCTTTCAGTTTGATTGAGATATGTATCTCAATACCACTAATAATACCCTATTTTTGATAATTTGTGAAAATCGCCATTTATGACACCAGCCACTCTTTGGCTTCATCGGCCGAGGAGAACATCTCTTGCTTGGATTCGCTCATCTCCTGGCCGATGCTATCGACAATGACCCTTTTGAGCCCGCTGACGCCAAGCAACGCGATTTTCTTAATCTTTTCATCGTTCATGGGCAGATGATACTTTAGCTGAATGAGGCCTCCCAGCACCTTACCGAACGGGGTGATTGGCTGGATGTCGCCGTAGCCGACGGTGGTCAATGCCGATATCCCCCACCACATGGAAGCGGGAATGCTGGAGAACGAATCGGGCTGGGCCGCGTTCTCCACGTGGTACATGACGCTCGATGCGAACACCAAGACGACGAGCACGCCGACAAACGCGACCCCCAGGTCCGACTTCTTCGAGCTGAAGACGTCCTTCAGGCGGTCCAACGACTCCGAATAGCGGCCGATCTTCAACACGCGAGCGAATCGCATCAAGCGAAGGATTCTGAGAAAGCGGAGATCGAGCAGGGTGACGGGGAGAACAAGGGCCGCGTAGAAGGGCAGCACCGCGAGTAGGTCGATCACTCCATAGAAGCTGGTCGCGTACCGGAGTCTCCCGCGGAAGGGCTCCTCGTACCTGGGATCTGCCGTGCACGCCCAGATCCGGACGATGTACTCCACTGTGAAGACCGCGACGGTGAAGATGTCGAACACCAAGAAGAAGCCGGCGTACTGGCGGACCAGGCTCTCAACCGTCTCGAGGATGACCACCACGACGCTCGCCAGGATAAGAACCAGAAGGAAGACGTCGACCCAGTCCCAGTTGACCTTGCCGGTCTCCCTGTCTTCGGTGACCTCAAGAAGGTCCCAAACACGTTCTCTCAGTCCAGGTGCTGGCCGTTCCATGTCGCCCCCTCCGCGATACGGATGCCTCAAGCATACACAGAGAAGACGGCGGAGCCACTGACTTGGTCACCGGGACACCGACGCCGCGTCTGTCTAACGTTGTTCGGCGTAAGCGGCGGCGCGCCCTTCGTCGCCCGGCCCTTCGATTCTATCTTGAACGGCGTGCCGTCCGACTTGACGCCGTTGCTGGGCAGCGGCGTCGCGGTCAGGACTCAGCACAAAGCGCAGCAAGCTTCCTCGCCGTGTTGACGTTCCTTGTGGTCATCCGAGCGTAGGAGCTGTGTTCCACGATCTTGGTGATGTGGCTGCGATTGTAGTTCTCTCGCTTGATGTTCCAGACGATTGCCCCAGGTGTGTAGAAAATGGACATGAACTCCATCTTGACCGGCAGCTCCGGAACTAGACCCGGCTGGTCGACGTCATTGAACAGGTACGCGACATAGGTCTGTTCATCCTCGCCGCTTCCCCACTCGCTCGGTATCGACTCCGCGATCGCGATGACCTCCGTTGACGTCTTGACCAAAGTCGGGATCTTCTCGCCGAACGCCCGCTCAAGCTCGTCCTCGAGCTGACGCGTCAGGTCGAGGACGCTCAGAGATGAACTGAATATCGCATTGCCCGAGTTCAGATAGGTGGTGACGTCGCTGAGCCCGAGCCCCTCGAGAAGAGCCTTCAGGGCCTTCATGGGCACGCGAGCACCCTTGCCGACATTGATCCCACGCAGCAGCGCGACGTACTTCACGGATGCCCGCTCTCACACTCAGGCGACGAGGCCGACTGACGCGAACACCCTAGACGCGCCGACCACTCCGCCCCACCCTTTTCTGCCTAACGTGGTTGGGCGTAAGCAGCGCGCCCGCCGCGCTGCATTCTACGCGCGGTCTGTGCGCGTCTGCTTGACGCCCTTGTTCGATGGACGCGGTCCATTCCAACCTCCCCGTTGCACGAGCGACGTTCTGCCCTTGGGCGAGCCCCGATGGCTAGTCAGGCGTGGCAACGACGATCATGCCGGGTGACTCGTCGGTGTACTCCGATCGATCATGGTCGCCATACAGGGCGACGATGTGGAAGCCGCAGCGGGCCAGGAGATGCTCGAGTTCTTGCCGGAACACGAAGCGCATTGGAAACGTCTCAATGACCTGACTCGCGGTGCCGTCTGCCTCGAGAATCTCGTAGATCACCTCGCAGTCGTTCCACTGTTGTGGTCCCCCGCAGTCAAACACAGTCGCTGTGCTGCGGACACGCCGACCATCGGTCCAGTCGACCACCTCAGCGCCGCCGCTGGCTGGCTCGTCGCCGCTGACCCTGCTGCGCGCGGGAACGGGATTGAAGAGATCGAGAACCAGCGTTCCACGCGGCAGCATATGGTGCCTGCACCGTTCGAGACACGCCAGCTGCTGCTCCTTCGTGCTGAGGTGGTGGAACGTGCCGCATGAGCAGTAGATGCTGGCAAAACGGCAATCGAGGTCGAACAACGTCATGTCTGCTTCGAGCAGCATCACCCTCTCGCGTACACCAGGCTGTTCTGCTAGAAGCTTGGCGCGGCAGCGCGCAAGCATGTGCGTCCCGAGATCGAGACCGGTGACCCTGTGGCCAGCTCGCGCGAGGGGTAATAGGACGCGGCCGGTTCCGCAGCCCAGCTCGAGGAGCGGACCGTCTTGCACGTCCGCAACCATCACTTGCCAGAAGGCGATGTCACCCCAGTTTGCGTACACGGCATCGTAGAGTGCGGCGAGCTCGACGGATCGATAGGCACTGCTGTCGTCCATTGTCTCAAGTTCCATCGAACGGTGTTGCACTTGACCCGAGACCGAGGCTCGCAGAGCCTCGGAGGAAGCGCAAGCTTACTTGCCGAGGTCTTCGGGTCGAAGTGCTTGTTAGGCGGACAACGGCTCGCTAGAGTAAATCATCTGGCGAAAGCTCGAGAGCGCGCGCCGTCTACGCGCGGGCAGACCGTAGTCGCACTCTCCGACCCTACAAGACTTAGCAAGTTCTTGGGCATCACATGGCGAGCAGATAGACGCTGAGCAGCAGAGACAGTCCTGAGAGGCCGAGTGCGATGAAGAGCATCGCTCTGAGGGTAGCGGCCCGCCTGTTCGCCTCCTGTGCTGCTGTCTCGATGCCTTGTATGGCTTGCTGAAGGTTCTCGGCCAGAACCCGAACGGACTCCGCGTTCTGGGTCGCGGCTGTCTGCAGTTCCTCGATCTGCTTGGCGATGACGGGGTCTTCCTTCGCGATTGCTGCGGGTTTCGAGGTGAAGGCAGGAATCGCTGTGGAGGCAATCTGCGTCAGATATGGTGCGACTGCCTTGATGATGGGAAGGAATTGTCCTGCCATGTAGCCCCCTCTTGGTAGCGTTCCGCCTAACGTCTTTCGCGTAAGTGGCGGCGCGACTTTCGCCGCCCGGCTCTTCGATTCTAGACTTCAGGCGCGCCGTCCGACTTGACGCGATTGTTAGGTGAGGCCACGGGACTGTGCGTCAGCCCTGCTCAGGTGCGCGAAATCGAGTGGATCGGACCCCGGGAGAGGACCGGCCTGCCCTTCCCTCTACACCCTGTTGTCAGACCGCCGATGAACCGTTCAGGCGCGTATCTCCTGATACGCGCAAGACCGCGTGTAAGCTCTCACCTAACGGTTTAGAGATGAGCGGCGAACGAAGTGAGTCCGCTCGATCTCTTGGTTAGCACACCCCTCTAGAACTGACCAACGTCAATCACCGCGAAAGGTCGGAGCTGAATCCCGAGGTCGCTGCTGACGCGCTGCAGCTCCTCGTTCGCCTTGTCGCGATAGAGGGCAGCGCCGGCGAAGTTGGATTCCGCCGCCTTCATGTCGCTAGGCATGACGCGATTGCTGGCTAAGTAGAGGTTGTAACTTCGCAGGGCGATTCCCAGTTGGGCCATCGCCTGCCTGTTTAGACCATGCACCTTGGCAAGAGAGGATGGAGGCGCCAGAGACGCGTATGAGGAAGTCGCAGAATCAACCTCGTTCAGCGCGAAGTGAAGCGACTCTTTGTCGTAGGAAGAGAGTTGCTCGTACTTGAGCAAGAGGCGGGTGCAATCGCCTATCGCCTTCTCCTGCTCCTTGATGAGCCTGTTTGCGTCCGCCATGTAGGCAGAAATGGGCGCCAGGGGATCTGGCGCGGCGGCGGCTGGAGCCGCCTGGCTCGTGACAGGTTGTTCAGCCGATTGGCTTCTGCTGCCTGCGCAACCGGTCACGAGAACGAGGCACAACACAGAGGCGATGAGCAGGGTTCGTAGGATCAATTTGTCCGCTCCTCAGGCGCAGATGGCATTTCCGCTGATGGCCGGGCACGGACTGCCAAGAACCGGCCGTACGCGTTCGCGCAGTCTACTCACCAGGATCCAGTTCATCGGTTGCTGGATCGTAGTTGCCGAGGACCTCGCGCACCGCGTCCGACGACGCGTCGATGCTGCTTGCGACCGCCTGGATCGCCGCGTTCATCTTCCAGTACGTGCGCGAATCACCATCGGTGAGGCCGGGATCGGTCTCGAGCATCATTTGCCAAAGCTCGCGTCCGTTGGGGTTTGCCGTGTTCATCGAAGTCCTTCCGTAGCAGGTCACTTGCGGCCACGCGAATGATACATGAAGCACATGAGTCGCCGAGCCTGAATCGCGAGGTCAGCACCCCACATGCGAGCGAGCCGGAATTGCGAGGGTGGTGCTAACGGTGTTCGGCGTAAGCGGCGGCGCGCCTTTCGCCGCCCGGCCCTTCGATTCTAGCTCTCAGGGCGCGCCGTCCGACTTGACGCCGTTGTTAGCCAGCAGCGGCTGAGCCGATGTTCGCCCAATCTGGCGTTCCCATATCGTCTCGCTAAGCGGCCGGGGAGCCCGGGGCACCGCTTGGCAGCGCGAGAGATGAGACGTCCGTCAGTCCCCCGCGTCAATCGCGGAGGCTTCCTGCGAGGGCTTGATCAAGTCAGCTTTGGGCACAGTGAACCACTTCTTGCACGATTGGCATTGGAACGAGATCTTGCCTCGCGGAATCAGAGCGGAAACCCAGAACGCTACGGCCACCAGAATCATGATTGGTCCGAGGACCCAACCCACGACGGGAATCCACAGCAGACAACTGCCCATCACCAGCGACGCGAAACCCATGATGCCGGGCCCGATCCTGCGTGTATTCGAGCTGCCGCAGTTGGGACATGGTACCCAGTCGCCGGACTTCTCCCGCGTCGGTGCTGCAGCCCCGCAGTACGGACACGCTGCCGCCTCCGTGGAAACGTCCTTCCCGCATTCACGACATGATTGCAGTGACACTTCGTTCTCCTCCCTCGCTCGCAGTCCCCTGTCTGGCTAACGGTGTTGCGCGTAAGCGGCGGCGCGCTTTTCGCCGCCCGGCCCTTCGATTCTAGCTCCCAGGGCGCGCCGTCCGACTTGACGCGCTGGTTAGGTGCGCGCAAGGCCTGCTACAAGTCGTCTGGTGTGAGGCCAGTGTGTTTTGCGATTCGGGCGAGCATCCGCGGGCCGATCGGTTCCCGATCGTGGAATGCGAAGACAAAGTCGGACCAACCGGGGCGGCTAAGGACGCGATGGGAACCTGTCTGGCGTTTGACCGTCCATCCGATTCGGAGCAGTGCGGCGAGAACCTTCTTCGCGCTGCTGCTTGGCCAGTCACTCACGCGGCGTTGAAGGAGATGCTGAGATACTCGCGCCCGGCCTCTTCGTTCTCAAGGCGGTCAGCGATCACTCTGAGGGCGAGTGCCTGAACGTGTGCGATGGCTTCGTCGTGAGTCGAGCCGTATGCCAAGACGCCAGGAAGATCGGCGACCTCCGCAATCCAGCGGCCGTCATTCTCCTGCTCCAGTTCAATCAGCAGTGAAACCGACATGCATTCCCTCCATCTGGGCTGCGACAAGGATACTACCCTGTCACAAGCCTCGTGTACGCCAGGGCGAACGTCGCACCTAACGTGTTTGAGATGAGCGGCGAACGCAGTGAGGCCGCTCGATCTCATTGTTAGCCAGGGCCCCAACATCAGAGGTCCAAATGCTGCTGCTCCATTTTCGACTCGTCCTTCAGCATCTTCGAGAACCTCGCCTGCACGATGCCGTCCAGACTCTTCACGAACTCCTCCAATGCGGAGATCGATCTGAATTCGCGATGTGTGAAGTCCTCCTCAAGCATGTCGCCTTCGCTCCTGTGGTACATGGTGACAGGCTTCCCGGCGAGCAAGAGCTGGACTGCATTCCTGAGACTGCCTGCGCTGACCGATGTCTGCCCGAATCTAGGGTTCGTGTAGGTGTCCTGCCATATCACGAGAGCGAAGTTGCACACATCGCACATGGCCCTGTCTTTGTACGTTTCGAGCTCGCGACGATTCGTGGTGTTCCCGTTCTTGTCCTGTCGAGCGAGGATGTCGGGAGCAATCCGCTGGAATGACCAATCCGGCAGCAGCCGCCCAATTCTGCTCTTGGAGTGGACCGAGTAGATGGAGACGTTGATGTAGCCGCGATCGTAGAGGTACGACACGATCAGATTGTCCACGCCTCGCTCTGAGTCTCCGACAACGATGTGCAGCCCGTTGTCGATCATGTTGTCGACTCTTGCCTGGACCTCTGCTGGCAGGTACGGAATCGTTCTTGACCCGCTGATGAACACAACAGCCATTGTTGCTCCCGCTACTAGAGCCGTGACGAATCAGAACGGGACATCGTCATCGAAGATGATGCCTGGGTTCGCGTCCGACTGTTTGATACCGCCGCCCATGTTTTTGCAGAGTGACAGGAAGTAGACGTCGTCGGCCTTTGATGTGCGCAGCACGTCTATGCAAGCCTCCAGAGTTGCGCCTTCTCCATACGTATCATCAACAATGAGAACTGAGTAACCATTCAAGAGGTAGTTGCAGCGGAAGTCCCCTCTCTGGTACTTGCCGCCGTGCGTCATGGTCTTTGACTCAGTACTCGTGGACTTCACTAGAGCCTCAAGGTACTGATACCGCGAGCCAGCTACGCCCCTGGCTATCTCATACACGTGCTGAACAGTCCTGTGCTTAGAAGATGGTGCTGGAACAACTAGCAAGTTCCTGGCGTTCCCGACCAGGGTCTCGACGGCCCCCCGTCTCCCGATCTCGACAACGGCCTTATGGACTAGGGCGCGTTTCTGTGCGTTGGACAGAGTGGTGTAGTACTTGAGCTCGTGAACCAACCCGCCAAAGAAGGAATAGCCGGAGCCGGGGTGTTTGTAGGGGTCAAGTGCCATCCCCTTCGTGAGGCCGTCTGCTGTGATGGTCAAATTGGGGAAATGGTGGCCGCAACCACCGTGACTTGGGAAGCAGTAGTCACCATCGTGGAAGTAATCCGGTGCTACGGCAATTTGCCCGCATTCCGGACAACGTTTCATCGCAGGGTAGAGAATCCCCATGCGTCCCCCCTCTGGCTAACGGCTTACGGATAACCTGCGAGCGAAGCGCGTCAGGTGTTGCTCCTATGTCAATCCTACACGGCAACGGCGATAGAACTTGGGCGGAAGGTTGCCGATATCGACCTCCCCCGCCTGCAGGTGCTCCGCTCGCTGCATCGTCTTGAAGACCACCCGGGCGATGTGTCGCTTGAGGCAGCGCAGTGCCTCTCGGTAGCTCATCCCCTCGGCCTGTTTGCGCTCCATGTAGGCGATCGCAGGCGGGTGCATCCTGGCCTGGGTTACCGCGATCATGTGGATCGTGGAGTTGAGGCGTCGGTTTCCGCATCGATTGAGGCGGTGGCGCGTCGACTTGCCCGAGGACACCGGCAGCGGTGCGCATCCCGTGTGCATCGCGAAGGCGGACTCGCTTCTGAAGCGCGAGGCCCCCGCGGTCTGCCCGACGAGCTGGGCGGCGCAAAGGGCCGAGCAGCCCGGGATGGCGAGCAGGTCGGGTGCGAGGTCACGCATGAGCCCGCGGATCTCGCGTTCGAGCGAGCGGATCTCTCTCGTGAGTTCGCGACAGCGCGAGAGCTGGTCGAGCGCGACACGCCGGCGCATGGTCTGCGGCAATGCGCGCAGCGCCGCCTCCAGCCGGTCCAGCCACACGTAGCGGTCCAGCACCCTCGGCGGCAGCTCGAGTCCCACCTCGAGGTCGTGGCAGTTCCACCTCAGGCGCTTCTGGATGCGTTTGCGCTCGTCAACGAGGTCGTCGCGGTGGTCGGAGAGCAGGCGCACGTCGTGTTCGGGACCCGTCAGCACAGCTTCTGGCAGATCGGGCTCACGCAGCGCGGCGCGAGCCACGCACGCCGCGTCGATCGGGTCCGACTTGCCGTAGGTGCGTGCTGAGGAACGCGCCCCTGCCATCATCTTGGGCGGCACACGCACCACCCGCTCTCCCCTTGGGAGCAGGTGGCGCTCGAGCCTTCCCGAAACGTGTCGGCAGTCCTCGATAGCGAAGCGGCGATCCGCATCCAGACCCCTCGCCCAGGCGAGCAGCTCGTCGTGCCCGGTACCGTCACAGGTGACGGTCCTCTCGGCGATGCTCACGCCCGTAACCGCATCGACGGCGACCGCCGTGTGGGTCTTCATGTGCGGGTCTATCCCGACTACGATCATGACCGTCCCCTTCCGTCGGAGGCATCCGAGCTCGGGGATCGTCGGCGGACACGCCTTAGCTGGGGCCTCTAGGCCAGGCTCCTATCAGGTCACGACGACGACCCCTCGGTTCCCGGCGGCAGGGGACATAACACCTGAAAGTCAGCCATGAAGGCGACAGATCCGATTCGGGTCACCCCGCCGTCGAGACCGAGGCTACCTGACGAACGTCAGGCATCCCGACGGGGGCAGAGTGACACTAATGATGCGCTTGTTAGGCCGCTGGGGATTGCGGTACGTCGATCCAGTATCGGCAGACTGCGCACCCGAGGCGTCTCGAGTAGTGCTCGCTCTCGAGCCGCCCGCCACACCTTTCGATGATTGCGCGCGACGGCGTGTTGCTCGCGGCCGCACACAGTAGTACGCGGGTAAGCCGAAGCTCACTCGCATGGTCCAGCCCGACGACGAGGGCGGCCAACCCGTTGCCGCGACGCCTGCACGACGGCGGAATGTCGTATCCGATGTGACCGCCCTCTTGCGACAGTAGCGGGTGAGCGATGCTGTGCCGAACGCGCACGACGCCCGCAATCTCCCCGCGGTCGATCAGCCAACGGTGAGAGCAGGGCACGTAGCCGTCCGGCAGCCCAACGCCGCGCTCCTCGTCGCGCAACTTCGCGACGTACGCTCCGAAGTCGAGCCGTCCAGCCGAGAATTGCTCCCCGGGCGCGGGATCATTCGCGGCGTAGTCATCCAACATCCGAATGAACGCTTCCGAGTACGCCTTATCAGGTGGGGAGACGCGCAGCATGCCCGTGCTCACCTCTATGTCAGTCGGCCTAACGTGGTTGCGCTTCAGCTGCGGCCTTGCGCCTCACTTCGAAGCTAGCGCTTCTGGCCGTCAGATGGAAGCGCTTGTTGGGCAGCGCGGCTTCCACCCTAAGGACGAACAACGAGGCAGAACGCGAACAGCGCCAGGATCGCGACCGCGAAGGCGCGGGAGTGCCGCGCAAGGATCCATCGGCTGATCGCGACGCTAAGCCCGAGCGAGGCAACGAACACGATCGCGGCCTTCGCCGCAACCGGGCCGCCCACCCACTCCACAAGCGCCTCCTGGAGCGCTACCACGATGAGGAAGTGGACCAAGTAGACGTCGTACGACGACGACGCTAGTTGTCGGTCGACACGGCTCGCCTGATCCCAGTTGCCCACGCCGAACGAGACGAGGAAGACGAGCAGCGACAACACCAGGAACGACCGCAGGAAGGCGAAGCCCAGCAGGTAGCCGACCGAGAAGTGAGCGGTCCCCGACACGTCGGCGAACATGGGCTGGCCGAACCAGAGATACGCCGCGGAGAGCACCACGCTGACCGCGCCCCAGACGGCGAGAGAACCCAGCGGTTTTCGATAGGCGAACCAGCGGTGCGATTGCGCCCAAACGCCGAGCGCGAAACAGCCGACGAAAGGCACCAGCCTCGTCACCTGGAACTCGAGGAACGCGGAGAGCGTGAACCAGCTCGAATCGGGGACCACGAGCAGGAGCGCGAAGTAGGCGGCCGAGGTCACCAACCCGAAGGTGACCAGCGCCCCGAACACGGAGCAAACCGGATTCGGCCTGTGATCGGTAACCGTGTCGCCGCCGCGCATCCGGCTTCTCATCAGCTGAATCAGCGCGAATCCGGCGAAGAACGCGAACAGCAGCGAGATGAACCAGTAGACCGCCTGGGTCGTGATTCCCACCGTTACCGCAGAGGGGCGGAGACGCGTCTGGAAGCTGGCCACGTACGTAAGCCAGTACCGCCGGAAAGGCCGAATGACCGTCGCTGTCTGGTTGCCGTAGAGCACGAGAGGCAGGACGACGAAGACCGCGAGCGCCCATGGGACGAGCAGCCGACGCACCTTGTCCTTGAGGAACTCCAGCTGACCGTGCTTGAGAAGTGAGGGCAGCGCGAAGTAGCCGGCAGCGAAGAACATCACGGGCATCAAGAACACGTCGAGGAACTCGCGGATGACGGTCGCGGCGATGGCCGTGGTGTCGTGGACCGGCCAATGCGACGCGATGACGGCGTACGCTGCCACGGAGTGGAACACGACGACCAACACCACCATGAGGTAGCGAAGGTTGTCTATGAACACGAGGCGCCCAGGACCCGGCGACACAGTTGGGTCCGCTGGAATGGCCAGTGCCGCCTTAGCCGTCCTCATCGTGCCCTCCCCGACTCAACGCCGCTTGGCGGCGACCGCCTAACGTGCTAGCGGATAAGCTGCGGCTTCTCCGCCTCTCTCAGAGCGTACACCTCCTGGCCGCCAGCTTGATCCGCCTGTTAGGCCGGCTCGCCGCTGCTCGCCGTTGGCAAGAGCTCAATCCAGTACCGGCGGACAACGCAGCCGAAATGGTCCGAATGGAGTTCCCTCTCGAGTAGTCCGCCGCAACTCTCGATCACGGCGCACGACGCTGAGTTGTTCGCCGAAGCACACACAAGCACACGCGTCAGACCAAGCTCGTGCGCTCGTGCCAATCCAGCTCGAAGAGCTGCGCTACCATGGCCGCGCCCGCGCGATGACGGGGGAACGTCATAGCCGATATGTCCGCCCTGCTCGGCCAGAAACGGGTGGTCGAGGCTGTGCCGGACACGCACGATGGCAACAAGCTCGCCCTGCTCATCCAGCAGCCATCGATGAGAACAGGGCACGAAACCGTCTTCCAGTCCAAGTCCGCGTTCCTCATCCCGCAGACCCGTTACGTATGCGCTGAAGTCGGAACGCGCACTCGAGAAGCGCTCGGAGTTGAGCGCATCACGGGCATCGTAGTCGTCGAGCATGCGCAGGAACGCGTCGCGCAGAGTCTCATCTGGATTAGAGATTCGGATGCTCACTCAGCAACCTGCCTGGTCGTTCGGCCTGACGTTGTAGCGCATCAGCTGCGAGGCGCAGCGATCCGCTGTCGAGCCGAGTCTACATTGCGAGCGCCGAGTCTGCTGGATGCGCGTGTTAGAGCGATGGGCCACCGGCAAGGTCGAGCAGCAGCACCGGTAGCTGTCGACCCTTAGGCGTCGACTCCTGCTGACCGACGCGGCGCGCTCCCATCCGCAGGTAGAACCTCTCCGCGTTCGGGTCCGACACGACACGCAGTTGCACCGCGCATGCCGCCCGCGCTCGCAGGACGGCGTGCTCGAACAGCGCGCGCCCGATCCCCTGCCCCATCCAGCGCGGATTCACCCACAGATGCTCCAACTCCATGACACTGTCGCGCGACTCAAGTGCGTAGAATCCGACGGCACCATCCCCCATGGACGCAACCCAGACATCATGAGCGCAGATGTAGTCCGGCGTGAGAGTGAGTTGCGGGGCCCACAGGTCGAGCAGCGACGGCTCGTATCCCCAGTGAGCCTTCGCTGCCTGCGCGAGCTCTGTCAGCGCGCATGCCTCCGAAGCGCTGGCAGCTCGTATCTCGACACCCGCCACGTCATCCCATTCGCTCCAACTGGTGATTCAGCGGTCTGCGCAGCACCCCAGATCCCTCGACTCAGCGTACCACCAGCCCACTCTCACTACCCGGCTAGCCTTACACGACGCAGACCCGCCCCTCCGCCGTGGCGGATCTCGCTCGTCAGTCTTGCAGGGCAACACTCGATCCGCCTGCCGCGAACGTCTGGGGAGATCGCCACATCCAGACCGCCACGCCGATCATGAGAACCAGGAACACGATCGTCCCGATCCCTGCGGTCGGCAGGAAGATCGGCGCGACGTTGATCGAGGCGTGCAGCAGGATGACCACCGGGAGACTGCCCTTGGTCAGGCCGAACACCGCGGTGAACAGGATCGCGAGCGGGACGACTTCCAGCAGCAGGTAGGGAACGATGGCGACCGGCGAAGCGCCCTCGAGCAGCAGCAACGGCAAGTGCCACAGCGCCCAGATCACAGCCAGGATGAGGCTGGCGCGCAAGGGCCGACTGCGCTTCTGCAGCAAGGGCAGCGCGAGGCCGCGCCACCCCGGCTCCTCGAGACCGCCTCCGCCGATCATGAGGTACAGAAGAGTCAGGACCACATCCAGCGCGAGCAGGTACCACACTCCGGACAGCTGCGGGACCGACACGGGCAGCCCGAGCTGTGACGAGGCGGCTGCACTCACGACCATGACGACCGGGTACGCCCCTATCGCGATGGCCCACCAGTACCACCTCACGGGGTAGGCGCGCAGGTCGAGTGAGCGCAGAAGGCCACGGACGCCCGGTCGCCGGGAGCGGACTCCCGAGATGATGAGTGCCACGGCGACCGCGGCCAGCACATCGACGGGCAGGGCCATCGGCGTGGGGAAGGCGGACGTGGTCGTGACCTTGCCGGCGACAGCCAACCATGCCGGGGTGATCCACAGTCTGCGCAGCACCATGACCGCCAAGGCGAACGCGCCGGCACCCGCGAACAGCCACCACCTGCTACGACTGGGCTCCGACTTCTCGGAACTCGCCAGGGCGCAGACGATCACTGCAGCCAGCGCGGGGCCGAGTGATCCGATGATGCCGAACCCGTTGCTCACACCGAGATCGAACACGTACGACAGCGGCCACGCTGTCCAGGAGATCGCGTAGGCCAAGACGATGAAGCTGGCCAGCGGATGGCGCGCGATCCACTCTCGGGGCGCCTGGGCAGACAGTCTTGGGGGCATAGTCCACCTCACATTTCGCATATTCGACTGAAGGCCGAAGTCCTCCCCGCTCCGGTCCGTGTACCAGAATATGCTATTTGTCCGAGATTTGGTGAAGAAACGGAGATGGCGTGCGTGGCGCAGGGAAACGAGTGAAGCGCGGACCGCAGCACGCCTACGCGAGAAGCGTCCGGATCTGTTCCTGAACCACGGAGTCGGCGCAGCGGGCATCGATGGCGAGGTTGAGCTGCATCGCGATCGACGCGACGTCCAGCAGCGACTGCTCGACTCGATAGCCCTTCGCGAGCGCGAGCCAGCTGAGCACGGGCGCGAGATGCCACACGGACGGGCTGCCCTCATGGACCGGCACCGGCGCCCCGGACCCGGCGGCGATCATCATCTGCCGGATGTTCTGCCGCGAGCAGCCGACCAGATCCGCCACGTCCGTGATGCCGACCAGGTCGGGCGCGACCTCCGCAAGCGTCGCGCCGGGCAACGCACGCGAGACATCGGCGACAGCGCTGAAGACGGCCTCGGAAGCCGAATCCGCGTTCCGGGTGAAGTCGAGGGCGATGCGCCCCGGATGCCCGATGCCGACGAGAGCGTCGTCGCATCCGCCCTCGCCGAGTCGCTCGACGAGATCATCGAGGTCGCCATCGACCGAGGGCAGCGTGAAGCGCAGCGTGAACTCGTATTCCTTCATCGGTCCTTGCACCTCCCGCTCTCAGTCCTCTTCAGCGGACTTGCCGCCACTGCAGGCGTCGACCCTGCGCACGATCTGCCGGGCCTGGTTCTCGGGATCGCGCGGCGTCCCGCTGATGCTCGTCACACAGAACTCGCCACACCGGCAGTAGGGATCGTTGTGCGGGCAGTAGAGTCGACCCCACGCGTGCGAGCTCTTGCCCGTCGGCTCGACCCGCCAGCCCTTCCGCTCCGCATGTCGCAGGGCGCCTTCTATGTGGGGATCGGGATGTCGCCTTCTGGCCACGTGTGCTCGTTCCCTTTCCGGAGGCTACGCGGCCTAGAGTGGGTTGTCAAGTGACAACCCACGCGGACGACCGCCGAGTTCAGCGTCGCGCGCGGGCCTGACACGAGCCGAACCGTCCCCCGACGATTCCCCGCCCTCGATGCGTGCCGAGCGAGCGGAGCCATCGGCGATCACCCACGGCGGTCCGGCCGCCGGGGCGCCGCGATCCCGCTGGCGACGGCCCGTCCCGGCTAGGGCCCGGCGGGCGGGGCGATGTAGATCGTCGCTGCGACGATCCCGTCCTTGGTGTAGGTAACCGTGCCCCCACGGGAATAGCCGCACGCGGTCTCGAAGAAGACGCTCGCGGGCTGCTTCCGTCCCTCGATGAACGTGTCCGCGAGGTCGCCCACTTCGACCGCTGGTCAAGCCGCCCGGGACTAGGCGGCCAAGTTTGGCGCCTCAGTCCGCACAAGCGGCATGGCCTTGAGCAGGATCCACGCGATCAGCACCACGAAGAACACGCGCTGAATGGCGCCCCCGATGCCGAGCGCCACGAGGGGGCCGTTGAACGTGAAGAGGAGCACCGTGGAGGCGAGAAAGAGCCACGCGAACAGGACAGTGATCGGCCGTGGATGACCGGGGTCGCCGTCCGTGGAACGACTCTTCTCGACGAGCAGGACAGCAGCGACAACAAGAAGGAAGTTGTAGCCCGCGATGCTGTGGATGGAACCTGCGAGGCTTGGAGAAGCCCCCGGCGCGTCAACCGGGAAGAAGCCCGCCACGAACTCGGTGACCCCGAAGGCCATGAGGAGAAGCAACCCGAGGCGGCCCGCGGTTGACGGCTTGGCCGGCCACAAGGCAAGCGCCAGGGTGATTGCCGAGACGCCCATGAGCACGATCGCAAGATCGATCAGGAAGCCAAAGCGCGAGTGCGCGTAGAAGCTCAACCCATAGCGCATCGGATCGACCTCCGGCGCCAGAATGTGAAGAGCGACGGCTGCGACAAGGAAGAACGATGCGCCGATGATGCTGGCCCAGGCCAAGACGCGTCTCATGGCGCCAACCCCTTCTCGGACGGCCTTGCGCGCGGGGCTCCCTCTGTCGGCCTGACGTTGTTGCGCTTCAGCTGCAATACGCCGCCGAGCTGCGCGTAGTGCCCGAACCTACCCTGCTGGCGGCGTATTGTCTGCTGGAAGCGCTGGTTAGGCGGCACCCGCGTGCAGGTTCACTCAATCGTCCCAGTAACGACCTCGCCGGACGGCTCATAGCTGCCGATCATGACCCCGGTCGTGGATACCTGACTGTCCACGAGCCGTAGCGCACCCGGGCAGGTGCCCTCGGGGAAGAGACGTTTTCCGGATCCGAGTACGACTGGATGGATCCACAGCAGATAGCGATCGACAAGATCGTGAACTCTGAGGGTCTGTATGAGGTCGCCGCTGCCGTAGACGTGCAGCTGCGGACCGTCTTGACTCTTCAGCTCCGCGATGGATTGGGCGACATCGTTCTCGAGTAGCACCGACCGCTCCCACGGAAGAGCCCGGAGCGCCGCGCGACGCCACGTACTTGGTGGCCTCTCCGAACTTCCTTCCAATCGATCCATCAACGTGGTAGGGCCAGTAAGCAGCGAAGATGTCGTAGGTCTTGCGTCCCAGCAGCAGGTCGAACGGCTCTTCCATGAAGGCCGCCAACACCGCTGCCCCCACGTCGTCCGGGTAGCTGGCCTGCCAGCCACCAAGGGCGAAACCTCTCTCCTCGTCCTCGTGCGGTGCACCCGGAGCTTGCATGACTCCGTCGAGGGTCAGGAAGGTTGTGACGATCAGCTCACGCATGGCCGAGTCCCTTCAATCGGTCCCGGCTGAGGTTTGCTCCAAACCCCTGTCCGCCTAACCAGTCATTCAGCGGTCTGTATAGCGCCGCAGATCCCTCGATTCATCGTACTACCCACCGACTCTCGCTGCCCCGCTAGCGTCGCAACTCCCGCCCCGCGTCGCAACTGGGCGCCGGGGTGTGTCCGGTGGCCTGCAGGCACCCACAAGCGTCAGTCTCGGAGTGGGACATCCCGTCTGGCACTCATCCCCCGCAGGAACAGCGCCGAGAACACGAGCCCGACGACGGTGAGCACGCCCATGATCGGCACGGCGTCGAGCGGGGCCGACGGGTCGTGCAGGTTCCCGAACCACTGGTCGATGGCGATGCCCGCCGTCTCGATCGTCAGCGAGACGACCATCATCCCGCCGATCACGTAGCCCCATGCGCGCCGTCGCCAGATCCACAGCGCGCCGACGGCAAGCAGCGGAAAAGTGAACGCGAAGTCGAGCACATATATCGGGTTCTGGGTGAGGCCGGTCCCCTTGAAGGCGGCCGGAAGGACGTTGCCGATTGTCGCCGGGATGATGTCACGCAACCACATCATGGCGAACAGAGCGAGGCACACCAGCATGTACACGGCGATGGTGCGGGCCGGAACGCCCGCCCCGCCTGCCGACGCCGCGGCAAGGTCGAATCGCACGAGCAGCGTCACCAACGCCCAGAAGGACAGCGCCAGCAGCGCGGCGAACAGCAGGAAGAACGAGTTGAACTGCAGCGCGAAGCAGAACATGACCGCGTTGTAGGCGATGTAGGCAACAGCCCCGAGCCAGACGAACCGGGCCCGCAGAGACCCGCGCGAGGACAGCATCATCGAGCCGACGAGCAGTGGCACCGCTATGACGAGCACGGCCAGGGCGGTACCCCTCATGTTGCCCACCGTCATCGGCACATCGCGCCGCAAACACATGCCAGAAGAAGAAGCTGGCGCCCGAGGTCAGCGCGGCGACTGCCGCGAGGGCGGCCGACACGGCGTAGGTGGCGCGGCCGAGCGCAGGTGACTCTGACGACTTCATGGAAACCCCCAGTCCCGATCCTACGATTCGATCTCTACGCCGCTCGACGCCACCACGTCTCCTGGCCCTTGCTGCGAACGACGGCCGACGACGGGGCCTGGGACACGAGAACGCCCACGCCGATCAGGTCGCCGGACGCACCGAACGCGTTGACCACGCCGATAGCCACCGCCCATGGGGGCACCACGGAGAAGCACAGACCGACAAGGATCGGCACGATCGACAGGACGAGAAACGGCGTGACACCCACCAGGACGTGCCGAGTCCGCGACAGCTCCCCCTCGTAGGATACGTACGGAGTGAGCGTCTTGGGCCAGAACCCCAGCGTCGTGGCCGCGCTCAGACCGGCGGCGGGCAGAGCAGCGGCGTGCAGCAGCTCGTGCACGAAGAGCAGGGCGACGAACGCACCCAGATACGAAAGCGCGGTCCCGAGTGTCACCGCGCCGCCGGACTCACCCTCGATACCCCTCAACCACGCGACAGCTCCCCAAGCCATCCAGATACCGATCACGAGAAGCACCGACAGAGGGAGCGCCAGAAGCAGCATCCGGCCGAACGAGGGCTCCCTGAGCTTGACCCAGTCCCCGTCCTCCGGCGCGAAGCCCGGGTCGTCCGGGATGGGACCGAAGCGCAACCTCATCAGGCCTCCTTCGAAGGCGTCGCCACGGTGACGAACCGCATCCCGCTCGATGTGGGATCCGGGATCCGTCGGACGGTGGCGAACCCCGCCGCGCCGAGCATGCGCATCGAACGTCGCCTCATCGACGATACGCCCGCCGTCGATGAGCTCCACCACCCGCTTGACCCAGGGACGGCGGATCGCGCCGGCAGCGAGAGCGTCCGCGATTATGAGAGCTCCGCGCGGCCGCAAGACACGGTTCGCTTCGCGAAGTCCGGCTCCCCAGTCACGCCAGTGATGGAACGACTTGTTCGCGACCACGACGTCGAACCCGTCCGACGGCAGCGGCAGGTGCTCCGCGGCCGCATTGATGACTCGTACGCGTGGCCGGCCTTCGAGCGCTCGCGCCGCCTTAGCCGAGGGCGCTCCTCCGACACGTCCACCCCGACGATGTCGGCCAGCGGCAGCGAGTCGGCGAGACGCTGGAGGAAGCGGCCGTCACCGCAACCGACCTCGAGCAGGGACGTCGGACGTGGCTGGAGCGACAGGACTTGCTGGAAGGCGAGCTGCTGGAGCATGTCCACTGGTTCCGTCCGTTCAACGTATTGGGCATGAGCAGACCCGCATGCGTAATTCGGGCAGTCTAGCTTGCGGCGTTCTGCTCGATGCCCCTGTTAGGCGCATCGCATGCACGCACCAACCAGGCCGTAACCGCGAAGGTGAGCACCAAGAGCGTGCCCCAGATCGGGAGTTCCCCCGGGGCGGCAGCGAGACCGCGGCTGATAGCGACCACGGAGTTCACTGATAGGACCAGCAGATACAGCGACGCCTGGATGCCCGCTACCGCTGCAATGACATAACCCCATGGCCTGCGTCGCCACAGGAGTACCCCGGCGGTCATCAGGACTGGAACCATGAGAGTCATGTCGAGGGCAGCAACAAGGTGGAAGGCCTCTGTCTCGAGCGGTGTCGGGCGACCCGCGAACACGTACGCGGCCCACGTGCCCAGCCAGACCACCGAAAGGACCGCTGCAAAGAGGGCGTAGTAGCCGCCAATGATCCGCGGAGCAGTGTTGCCCGAGAAGGCCTTCGCGGCTTTCGCCGCGTCTGCCCACGAGACCGAGGATCAGTGATGCGGCGGAGACGACGAAGGCAAGCACGTACACGGCGAAGAACACGTTCAGGGCGGCACCGAGGACGTAGTACGTGTAGTTGTAGACCGAGTACCGCTCCTCCAGATGCGCGAGCACGCTCTCCTTGAGAGAGGGCGTCAGCGGCAGCGACCTTCCAGATGTTCTGGAGGCACTGTCGCGTGGTGATGAACTTGTCGTCCTTCGTGTGTTCGAGCAGAAGCGGCAGTGTCTCGTCAGATACAGCGTGAACCCGAGGAACGGCATGAACCTCTGAGTGGTTCCCTGTACGAAGAACAGCGGCAGATGCCACACGGACCAGACCACCCCGAGCACGATGTTGCCCAGCCAGGGCCCCAGTCGCTCCTCGAGCGGGTCCAGGATGTAGCCTCGCCAACCCAGCTCCTCCTGCCCGCCACCAACAAAGACCATGAGCAGCAGGACTGGCAGGAAGACCCACACCGAGGGCAGGAGCATCGGCAGGCGCGGTTCCCCCCATAGCTCCGGCAGTATCCACGCAAGCCAAGTTGTCCCGCCGAGCACCAGCGGAGGCGCGAACCAGCCCCACCAGCCGAAGCGAAGGTCGAGCAGGCCGCGCAGGTACTGTCGGATGGCGCCCTTGCCGCGCAATGTCCGCAGACAGTAGAACGCTCCCACCGCGGGCCCGAACGCCCCCAGGGCTACCGACGGCACGGTCAATGCGCCCAACAGGTCCTTGCCGATCGGGATGATGCTCGCCGACATCCGCCACCGGGTCGCTCCACCAGATCGCACACGCACCAGATCCCGATTGACCACGAAGGAACCGGTGCGAGAGCTTGCCGACAGCTCGTCCCACGCTCCTCCGTCCCAGGAGACTTCGCGTCGTGAGCCGCAGCACCGACTCCAGGCCCCGAAGCGCACCGCGTCATCGAGCGCCTCCAGGTTGTCGACCGTCGACGGATCCCGGGTCCCGCGACGCCTCCCTCCTCGATCGCGCTGGGACATGTCTCCACCCCCGCTGCATATTCTAGGCTGGAAACTGGATTCCTCCCCGATCCGGTTCCAGTTGCGAGCCAAGGGAGTCTGCTCGATCCGCTTGTCAGCGCCTCAGCCGCAAGCGCACCCGCTACAGGCGAAAGCGAAGAACGCGATGGGCCTGCTTCGCCATGCGCAACGTCCCCATGACGTTGAACATGAGGCGATCTCCCAATCCGAGCGCAGGGATGTCCTCCGAGTCGGTGAAGAACCACTCTTCGAGAAGCTTGATCCCGGGGCTCCACTGCTCGATCTGCCGCGCATCGTCGATCCCCCAGTAGATGTGCGCCCCCGTCTTCTTGATGGACGGATGACGATTCGCGCCCTTGGCGGTCAAGGTGCTGAACGCATCGAAGACGATCTCGCTGCCGGGCAGACGGCTCTGCAGATCGAGGAAGAGCCGCTTCACCTCGTCTTCGTGCAAGTACATGAGCAGTCCCTCTGCCACGATGAAGCCGGGGCCGTCGGGCTGTGCCACCTGGTCGAGCCAGCCTCGCTCCGTCACCGATGACGCGATCATGTGATAGGACTCCGTCTCGGTGTAGAACTGCCGACGCAATTCGATGACATCGGGGTAGTCGACGTCGTACCACGCGCCCCTGTCGAACCCGACGCGAAGCACGCGACTGTCGAGGCCACATCCCAGGTGCAGCACCACGGGATCGTCACTGCGCTTCAGGTAGTCCCGCGTGTAGGAATCGAGCTGCTTCGCTCGCATCGCGAGCATGACGAGGGTCTTCCTCGGAGCGTTCAGTTGCCTGAAGTCGTAATCGATGTTCTCGAGGATCTCCTCGGCCTTGGGGTCGACGATGATCGGATGAGGCTGCTTGCTCTCCAAGGCCTTGCCCAGGAGCGGGACGAGAAGGGTCTCCTTCTCCTCGGTGAGTCGAACCTTGTGTGTGTCCACGTTTCCCCCTGCTGCTTGGTCGAACCACTTCAGGCGTCAGCCTCCGACAGATCCAAGTCGCGCCGCTCGTGCTGCACCGTGAGGATGACGACCGCGCCGTCGTCGCAACGGTAGACGACCCTGTACGGCTGCACGAGCACCGCTCGGATCGACTCGCGATCGGCCTCAGGGACCATGCGACCCTGATCCGGCAGCAGAGAGAGTGAGCCGACGCTCTCCACGAGCCGTTCGAACCACTTCACGGCCGCAGACGGACGTTCCGCCGCGATGTAGGCGAAGGCATCTGCAACCTGGTCCTCCGCCAGCGCGGTCCAGACAACGTTCACTTGATCAGCTTTGCCTTCAGCCGCGCCACGGCTTCTTCATGCGGGATGACCTCGCCGCGGTCGATCTGATCCTCGGCGACGCGGATGTCCCTCAGGATGGCGATCTCGTCGAGCATGTCCTCGTAGACGCTCACGTCCATGACCACTGCGGCCCCCCGCCCGTGCTGCGTGAGCACAACGGGGCGCTTGGTCGCTTGGAGTCGTGTCAGCATCGAAGACGTGTTTGCCCGGAACTCCGTCACGGGAAGTACGTCGGTTGAGGGGCGAAACGCTGCCATGGTGACCTCCTGAGAAAGACGCTACGGCTTACATCTTACCGTACGCTTAACAGTCCGTCACCAGCGTCTGGAGTCCACCCGCCCACTCGCCTCTACCCTGCCAGCGTCGCGATCCCCGCCCACATCGCGAGCACCCCGAACAGGGCGATCGCGGCGCCCGACACCCGCGTCACCCACGTGAGCGCTCGCTCCCCGACGCGCTCTCGCACGCCGCCGACCAGCGTTACGATGACGAGCCACCAGCCCATCGAGCCGCAGAACACCCCGGCCACCGCGGCCGCCGGGATCCCCCAGCCACCGCCCGATACGGCCAGACCTGCGCCCGCGAAGATGGCGGCGAAGGTGAGGATCGTCTGCGGGTTCGCGAGCGTGAGACCGAGCGCGGAGCCGTACACGCCGAGCAGCGGCGCCGCCCCACCCTCCTCGGAGCATCGCCGGGCCTTCGTCAGCATCGACCGGACGCCTAGGTACACGAGGAACGCGCCGCCAAGCAGTCTCACCCATCCCACCGCGCCCGTGAGCGCTCCGGTGAGCGCGGTCAGCCCGAACGCGGCGAGCGACGCGTAGAAGGTGTCCGCGGTCGCGATCCCCGCTCCGGTCGCGTACCCGCTCGCGCGCCCGCGCGCGAGCGTGCGCTCGATGCACCGAAGCGACATCGCGCCCACCGGCATGGCGACGAGCAGCCCGAACCCGAGCGCCCGCAGAAACGCGGCTGGCAGCGTCACGACCACGCCTCGGGCGGCATCGCGCTCGCCTCGGGTGCACCCGCCTCGCGATGCACCAGCCACCCTCCGAAGACGGCGAATGCCAACAACACGGCGGCTGTGAACCAAGCGCCCGCCGCGAACGGCAGGCGCACGTACAGCCCGAGCATCACGCCGGCTGAGAACAGCACCGCTCCGAGCGCGTAGAACATGCGCATCCCGTAGAGGGTCACGAACGGCAGGTAGTGGGCGCCCAGCACGATCATGAACGCCGGGTAGAACCATTCGAGCCGGTAGAGCGCGGCGGCGCCCACCAGCGGAAGGCACAGCGGGAGCACGAACGCGGCCTGCATCCCCAGTTCGTTGAGGGGATTGCCCTTCGACACCGAGAACCGGTGCCCGATCGCCTTCAGCCCCAGCTTCGTCAGCGGGAAGATGAAGATGCCGGCCACCACCAGCAGTGTGATCGCGTTGGCAGGCGTGCTCCAGGTCGCGAGCGCCGCCGAGGCCAGCCACAGGACGCCTGAGACCAGCTGCCCCATGAACCCGCCCATCATGCCGAACCGCATGTCCCGCTGCGCCTCTTGGAGCGTCACGTCTCCCCCTCCAGTGGATCGTCCGTTGCGCAGACTAGCCTACGATTCGCGGGGGTTCGCGTCGAACTAGGACGCCTTCTGGGGCCGCCTCAGCCACGGCGCCAGAAGCGGGACCGTGAGCCCCGCGAGGAACAGCCAGTCGATAACGGTGTTCGTGGCGATCCAGTCGAAGATGCCCGCCATCGTCGGGCTCATCGGGATGAGCCCCGCCTCCTCGAACTCGTGGATGCTCCCGCCCAGCAGCTGCAGCGATAGCAGGATCAGCACGCCGGCCGTGAGCGTGAAGAACAGTCGAAGGTCGATCCGCGCGCTCCCGCGCAGGAACAGGAAGCCGTATCCGAGCGCGAACGCGAGTCCCGCGAGGGCGCCGAGCAGCAGGAGCGTGTTCGACGCCCGGCCGATGGCGAGCGCGGCCAGGAACAGGATCACCTCCACGCCCTCCCGTGCGACGACGAAGAAGGCGAGCGCGAACAGGCCCAGACCGATCGCCCACGCGCTGCGTTCCTTGCCGAGCATCCCTCCCACGCGCGACTCGATTCCCTCTCTCATCCGCCGCCCGGTCCTAAGCATCCAGACCACCATGGTGAGTACCGCGACGGCCGCCAGGAGGTGGAGGATGCCTTCTGGCACGGGGTTGTCCGCGGTGACGCCCACCGACTGGAGCGCCAGCGCGGCTGCGGCGCTGAAGGCGATCGCCGCCCCCGCGCCGAAGAAGACCAGCTTGACCAGCTCGCCCCTCCCCGACTTCCGGAGGAATGCGACCGTGATGCCGATCACGAGGACAGCTTCGATCCCCTCGCGGAACGTGACGACGAAAGCATCCATCGGCGTGAGTCTCCATCGACGGTGTTCGCTTCAGTTCTTGCCCTGATTCCTCGCACCGCCCTCCGGGAAAGCAGTACCGACGGAGATCACTCGGGGCGGAAGGGGCATTTCGATGGGCTGCTGTCTGGGAGTCCTGCTGCTGGCAGGCGCACCTCGCATCGCGCTGCTCGTGTGGTGGTTCTACGACCCCGTGCGCATCCTCACCGCGTTCACCGGTTGGGCGACGACTCTGGGCACCATCACGTTCCCGGTGTGGGTCTGGCCGTTGGCCGGCTTCCTGGTGCTGCCGTGGACGACGATAGCCTACGTGTTCCTCTCTCCCGGCGGGCTCACCACACTCGACTGGGTGATCCTCGTCATCGCCCTGCTGTTCGACCTCGGCACCCACGGAGGCAGCGGCCGCGAGTATCAGCGGCGGTACGCGAGCTAGCCCGAGGCACCGCGACTCACAAGGGGGGCACGTGGCGCAGTCGATCGCGCACTACTACTGGCTGGGCGCCTGTGCTCCTGGTCCTCTACTGGGTCGCGGTCGTGGTGACGATCGTGGGCATGGACCGCGAGCCCACGGTCACGTTGCTGTGGCTGATCATCCTCGTGGCCCTGCCGGGCGTGGGCCTTCTCATCTACTTCTTCGCGGGCAGGGACTGGAAGCGGATCCACCCGCGGCAGCGCTGGGTCAAGGACCTCCGCGCGACTCCGCGAGCCGTTCATGGAGCCGATCTACGCCCGATACCGCGCGCTACTCGGACGCGATCGCCGCGCAGTACCGCGGCACGTCGGTCGAGCGCCTGATCCGCGCCGTCTCCCGGGAGCGCGGCAACGTGCCGCTGCCCGCCAACGACCTCGAGATCTGGCCCGACGGCGCGGAGTACTTCCCGCATCTGATCGACGACATCTCGAAGGCGAAGCGCTTCATCCACATGCAGTACTACGTCTGGGAGCGAGACGAGCTGACCACCAAGATCTGCGCCGCGCTCGAGGAGCGGGTCCGTGCCGGCGTCGAGGTGCGCATCCTCGACGACTTCCTGGGCAGCCTCAGCTACGGCAAGGACCAGCTGAGGGCGCTGAAGGCGGCCGGCGCGCATGTCGGCTCGGACGTGACGCAGGTGCGCAAGCTCAACTACCGGGACCATCGCAAGATCACCGTGATCGACGGCGTGATCGGCCACAGCGGCGGCGTCAACATCGGTCAGGAGTACATCGACGGGGGCTCGAAGTTCGCGAGCTGGCGCGACACCGGTGTGCGGTTCACGGGCCCGGCCGTGGCCGAGCTGCAGAAGCTGTTCGCCGAGCGCTGGTACGAGGTGTACCGGGAGAACCTGTTCGACGAGAGGTACTTCCCGCCGGCCGACACCCCGGTCGTCGAGGCGCCGATCATGACCCAGGTGGTCGCGCAGGGCGTCGAGGAGTTCTGGTCCTCGTCGACGCGGGCCCACGAGATCGCGATCACCGGCGCCCACGAGCGCGTCTCCATCCAGTCGCCGTACTGGGTGCCCGACCCGACGATGCTCGACGCCTTCATCAACTCGGCGCTCTCCGGCGTGGAGGTGCGCTTCATGATGACCGGCGTGCCGGACAAGAAGCTCGCCTTCCACGCCGCGCAGTCGTACTGGGAGCCGGTGCTGAGGGCGGGAGGCCACGTCTACCTGTACATGGCCGGGTTCCTGCACGCCAAGTCGATCACCGTCGACGGGCAGGTCAGCGCCGTCGGGACGATGAACCTCGACATCCGGAGCCTGCGGCTCAATCAGGAGCTCATGGTGTGGATCTACGACGAGAGCGTGGCGCGCCGCCAGGAGGAGATCTTCGACGCCGACCTGGCGAAGTGCGTCGAGGTGACGCTCGAGGACATCGCTTCGTGGAGCCGATTCAGGCGCTTCCGCAACTCCGCGGCCCGGCTCGCGTCGAACCTGCTGTAGGCTATCCGTAAGGTACAACGTTAGGAGGATCGATGAGTGACATGACACCGGATCCGAGCGGCACTCCCACTCAGTGGCCGCGGCACGACCGGCGGGGCTCGAACTGGATAGCCGGCGTGGTCCTGATCGTGCTCGGCGTCGCGTTCCTGGCCGAGCGGGCCGGCTACTTCGTCCTCACGGAGAACTGGTGGGCGCTGTTCATCTACCTGGCCGCGGTCGCGTGCTTCGCGAACGTCTGGCGCGCCTACCGCGCTGCGGGGAGGTTCGGACCGTCCGCCACCGGGTCGCTCATCTGGGGGCTGGTCCTCACGGTCGTCGCCACGATCCTCTTCTTCAACCTGTCGTGGGACATGTGGTGGCCCGCCATCCTGATCGTGATCGGCGCGGGAATCGTGGCCGGGAACCTGTTCGGGTCGCGGCGGAGGCCGTAAGGGCCTGCGGGGAGCTAGACGCCGCTCGCTCGCATGCTCCAGCTGGTTGGCGCCTGCCGCACCCTTCTCGATGCGTCGGTATGTCAGACATTCTGATATACTGAGAACGACATCGGAGGTGATCGGCATGGCCGAATACGTGCGCGTCGGCAAGCGGGGGACGCTCGTCATCCCAGCGGAAGCTCGACGCCGCTACGGTTTCGAAGAGGGCGACATGCTCGTTATGGAGGATTCCGCTCAGGGCCTCCTGCTCAAGCCGCTGCGCGCCTACGAGCTGGAGGTCTACACCCCGGAGCGCTCGGCCGAGTTCATGCTGAACAACGCCGTGGATGCCGCCGAGTTCGACGCCGCACTCGTCGAAGTGCGCGCCATGGGACTGGACCCGGACGCGATCCCCCATCAAACCAGGCCCCTCGCCTAGATGGACCGCCTGTTCCTCGACGCGAACGTACTGGTATCGGCGGCCCTGAAGCCCGATTCTCTGCTCGCCGGGCTGTGGCGCCTCGACGGCAGTCCGCCTCCTCGGGTCCCCGTACGTGGTGGCCGAGGCTCGGCGCAACGTGTCCGACCCGACCGCCGCGGCACGACTCGAGACCCTGGTCGCCGACCTCGCGCTGCTGCCGGCCGAGCCGGCCGACTTCGAGCTGCCCGACGACACCGGACTGCCGGCGAAGGACCGTCCGGTGTTGCTGGCGGCCATCGTCTGCAAGGCGGACTACCTGCTCACAGGTGATCTGACCCACTTCAGCGGGTGCCTCGGACGCACGATCGACGGGGTCCGGATCGCGCTGCCGGGCGAGTACCTGCGTTCCCGCCAGGGTGGCTAGGCGCCGGCCTCGGCGTGCTTGAGCCATCGCCGCACCGGCACAGCGAGCGCCAGCACGGTGAGCAGGCAGCCGGCCATCATCACTGCCGCGTAGACCTTGAACGCGATGTCGGGCGACGACAGCACGGCGGACGCGGGGTGCACGTCGTCACCTGCAGGGCCCAGCTCGATCCAAGCCAGGCCGATCGCCATCGCGAGAGCGGTCACGACCTGCCCGACAGCTCCCACGCGGCGCTTGTCCCAGAACAGCGCGAGCATCAGCGCGATCGCGGCCACGATCGTGTACGCGATGCTCATGATCATGCGCCGCTCGGTCAGGTTCCAGGAGTTCCACACGAGGCGCGCGGCAACCGCGCCGATCAGCACCGCGAGCACCCACAGCGGCAGCAGCGCGACCTGCAGCGCCCGCGCCCACTCGTAGAGGCGATCGCGACCGGTCGCGAGGTACGCCACCGCGATCGCGCCCATCCCGAAGATGCCGACGATGCAGGCCCACTTGAGCATGCCGTGCCAGATGACGAGGCGCACCCACGCGCCCAGTTGCGCTTCCTGCGGCGCCATGAACGCGGCCACGAGCGAGACACCCAGGCCGAGAGCGGCGATCAGGTAGGCGGCGCGGTCGGAGACGGAGTCGAGCCGGTCGAGCACGGTGGTCCTTTCGGTCGTCCTACTCCTGCGCCTCGGACGCGAGCAGGACGGCTTCGGCCACCTCGCGAAGAGTCTTGCGGCGGTCCATCGCGAGCTTCTGCAGGCGGCCGAACGCCTCGGGTTCGGTCATCCCCCGCAGCATCAGCAAACCCTTTGCCCTCTCGACGACCTTGCGCGTCTCGAGCCGGTCCTCGAGGCCGGCGACCTCTTCTTCGAGCGCGCGTGCCTCCGCGAACCGCGCCACGGCGACCTGCATCGCCGGAAGGATGTCCTTCTTCGAGAACGGCTTGACCAGGTACCCCATCGCGCCGGCCGCGGATGCGTCCTCCACGTACCTGGCCTGCGAGAAGGCGGTCACCATCACCACCGGCGCGATCTTCTCCGCGCCGATCACCTGCGCGGCCTCGATGCCGTCCATGCCCGGCATCTTCACGTCCATGAAGATGACGTCGGGCGCAAGGGCGCGCGCCAGCTCGATCGCCTCGGCGCCGTCGCGCGCCTCGCCGACGACCTCGTGACCCTCTTCGACGAGCATCTCCCGCATGTCCATGCGGATGAGCGCTTCGTCCTCGGCGATGAGCACGCGCATGTTCGGCGGGATCACTCCTCCAGAGGGACGCTGATGGCGACGGTCGTGCCCCGACCGCCGCGGAACGTGAGGGTACCACGCAGATCGTCCTCCACGATGGTGCGCACGATGGCCAGCCCGAGGTTCGCCGACGACGCAGGGTCGAACCCGGCGGGCAGCCCGAGCCCGTCGTCGCGGACCGAGAGCTGCAGCTCGTCGGGCTGGCGGCGCATCTTCACCGTCACGAGCCCGGAGCCCTGCTCGCCGATCCCGTGCTCGATGGCGTTGTGGACGAGTTCGGCGGTCACCAGTGCCAGCGACGTCGCGACCGATGCCGGCACGCTGCCCAGCGTCCCGGAAACCTCCACCTCGATCTGGCCCGCACGGCCCGCGAGCCCCTGGCACACCATGTCGACGACTGTGCGCGCCGCCTCGCCGAAGTCCACGGTCTCATCGGTGGAGGTCGACAGCATCTCGTGCACGACCGCCATCGAGCCGACCCGCTCGACCGCCTCGGCCAGCGAGCGCTTCGTCTCGTCCGAGTCCGAGCGGCGCGACTGGATCCGCAGAAGAGACGAGATCGTCTGCAGGTTGTTCTTCACGCGATGGTGCACCTCGCGGATGGTGGCTTCCTTGACCTTGAGCTCCGCGTCGCGGCGTCGAGCGTCAGTGATGTCCTCCACGAGGACCGCGGCACCGGTCTTGAGAGCCACCGTCCGGTAGAGCAGCACGCGACCGGAGACCGACACCTCCCGCTGCAGGGCTCCCGCGGAGGAGAGCACGGGTCCGATAGCCTCGGCGCCTCCGGGGATCTCGACCGCGCGCGTGCCCGTGAGCGGGCGCTCGACCCCTGCGAGGCGCAGGATGTTGACGGCGTTGGGGCTGGCGTAGGCGATCAGGCCCTCGGCGTCCACGCGCATCACGCCGTCACCCGCGCGGCGCGTCGTCGAGAACGGCAGACCGGTCTCCACCTCGGAGAGCGGCCCCTTGCGCATCATCTCGATCAGGTCCTCGGCAAGGGCCATGAACTGCCGCTCCATGGTCCCCGGGGCGTCGACCACCTGCTGCGTGAGGTCGCGCAGGACCACCGCGAAGGCCGGGCTTCCCACCGGGTACGCCGAGGTCACGTACTGCATGCCGCGCGTGGTGCGCCTTCGCTTCCCGGCGGCGACCTCGCCCGATCCCAGCGCCTCGTACGCCTCGGGCTCGTCGCTCTCGGACAGGACCGTGCCCGCCCGGCTTGATGCCACCGCGGCCACGGCCGTCATCGGCCGCGCATCGGCCACCACGGCGAGCGCCCCTTGCCCGGTCCGGACGGCGAGCGCGACGTCCCCGTACCCGAGGTCGGCCACGAACTGAAGGTTGCGCGCGACGTTGTCGAGGTGCGCGCGTGCCTTCTCGGGGAGTGCCGGCGTCGGATCGGCGGAAGTATCCATGCGGCGATTCTATCCCAGCAGCTACGCCGCCCTCGAGCGCTCCGCTCTCGCGACCCCGCAGAAACCTGCGCCGTAGGCGCTCGGAAGCCTGGCGCCGCGCCCTCCAGCGGGGCGTGCAGCTGCCCGGCGGGGTGCGGACGGAGGTGGCCGGCCCGCGAAGGCTGGTCGGCCGGTCCGCTTCGCCTATAATCGGCGCGCTGACGGCGGGCAGAGCCCGCCCGCATGGCTGCAGCGCCCGGGTGGCGGAACGGCAGACGCGGAGGCCTCAAAAGCCTTTGTGGGAAACCACGTGAGGGTTCGAATCCCTCCCCGGGCACCACGCTTCCTCTCGACTCACTGCATCACGTCCGCCTTGTAACTGCATGGCACAAAGTCTGCTCCGTGAGAGGAGATGCCTTTCGGCATCCCGTCCACGAAGGAGGCTCTTCATGAGCAAGCTCGAAGGCAAGGTAGGGCTGGTCACGGGGGCAGGCAGCGGCATCGGCCGCGCGTGCGCCCTTCTGATGGCGCGCAAGGGAGCCAAGGTCGTCGTGGCCGACGTAGACGTCGCCGGCGGCGAAGAGACCGTCAAGATGATCGAAGACGCCGGCGGCAAGGCCATCTTCGTCAAGGCCGACGTCGCGGACCCCGCTCAGGTCGAAACCGCCGTCAGGACGAGTGTCGACGCGTTCGGCGGGCTGCACCTGGCGGTCAACAACGCCGGCATCGGCGGCGAGGCCAACCTAGTGGGCGACTACAGCCCCGAGGGCTGGCGCAAGGTGATCGGCATCAACCTCGACGGCGTCTTCTACTCGATGCGCTACGAGGTCCCTGCCATGCTCGCCTCAGGCGGCGGGTCCATCGTCAACATCAGCTCGATCCTCGGGCTCGTCGGGTTCGGCACGGCCTCCGCGTACACATCGGCCAAGCACGGCGTGGTCGGCCTGACGCAGACGGCCGCGATCGAGTACGGCCAGCAGAACATCCGCGTCAACGCCATCAACCCGGGCTTCATCGATACGCCGCTGATGGGCAAGGCCGGCATCAACAAGGGAGACGACACCTACAACTTCATCGCCTCCAAGCACGCCATGAACCGCTTCGGGCTCCCCGAGGAGGTCGCGGAGGCGGTGGTGTGGCTGCTTTCGGACAAGGCGTCCTTCGTCACCGGGATCGCGCTTCCGGTCGATGGCGGCTATACCGCTCAGTAGTCGCCGACCTGTTCAGCCGACCCTGCGGGGGCCCGCCGCCCATCTGCACCGCCCGGCTAACGGGTACATTCCTCCGTGCATGGCGTGCGGTCGAATCTGCCCTGCACGTCGCCCATATCCGCGCGGGGTCCCGGCAGACACCCCGCAGCGTACGGCGCGACGCTCCCGTGTCGCGCGGAAGGAGGATCCACATGAGGCTCGAAGGCAAGGTCGCGCTCATCACCGGCGCAGGATCGGGGATGGGACGCGAGATGGCTCAGCTCTTCGCGAAGGAGGGCGCCAAGGTCGTGGCAGGCGAGTGGAACGCGGACACCCTGAAGGAGACCTGCGACATGACCCGCGCCGCCGGCGGCGAGATCCTGGGTGTCGGCGGAGACGTCTCCAAGGTCGATGACTGCGCCAAGATGGTCGCCGGCGCTATCGACACCTACGGCAAGCTCGACATCCTGTGCAACAACGCCGGGATCATGGATCTGTTCTCGGGTGTCGCCGAGATGGACGATGCGACCATGGACCGCGTATTCAGCGTCAATGTCCGCGGCCCGGTCAATCTGTCCCGCCTAGCCATCCCGATCATGATCAAGGCCGGAGGCGGCTCGATAGTCAACACCGCCTCGGCGGCTGGCATGGGCGGCGCCGCAGCCGGAGCCGCGTACACGATGTCGAAGCACGCACTCGTGGGACTCACGAAGAACACGGCGTACCGCTACGCCCTGGACGGCATCCGCTGCAACGCCATGGCCTGCGGCGGCGTCGAGACCAACATCATGAACAGCGTGGACCAGACGAAGATCGACATGGCGGCGATGGCGGTCCTCGGCAAGTGGCACGCTGTCATGCCGGCGGCCCTCAAGCCGATCGAGATCGCCTACCTCGCCCTGTTCCTGGCCTCCGACGAGGCGATCCACATCAATGGAGCGATCGTCCCCGCCGACGCCGGATGGTCCGCCGTCTGAGCGCGGGCTGACTGAAGGCGCATGAGAGGGGCCGGGGCACGAACGCCCCGGCCCCTCTTCGCTGTCGCTAGTCGAGAAGGGACGACCCCTCTAGTGCGCCGTGGCGACGAGCCGGTCCAAGGCGTCTCGGGCGTCGATCCGCACGTCCGGATCCAAGTCCCGCAGAGCATCGGCCAGCGGGCCGCAGGCGTCGTGCAGCCCGAGCGCGCCCAGAGCTCGCGCCGCGAGCGCTCTCTGCTCCGAATCGCCGTAGCGCAGTTGAACGGAGAGGCGCTCGCACGCGTCTTGGAGAGCTGAGTTGTCGCCCAGCCGCGCGCGCGCGAGCGCGGCTGCGGCGGCGACCGACGCGTCGCTGTCCTCGGTGGCCGAGCGGAGGGATGGGAGCACGCGCTCGTCGCCGATCACGCCCAGAACCGTCGCGGCCTCCGACCGGACCGACGGCTCGATGTTGTCGAGAAGCGTCAGGAGTTGGCCCACGTAGCGCTCCCCGTCGCCCAGCAGATACCCGTGCGTCGCCGCGCTGATGACCGCGGCGGGATCCCGCGGCACGGAACCGAGATACGACGGCTGCCGGGGACCACGAGTTCCGGTGTCCATTGCCTCCCCCTCCGGTCGGGCACGCTGACGCTCGGTTCTTACCCCCATCCGGGGCCGCCTGACCCCGCATCGACGCGCGTTTCCGCCTAGTGGGCGGCAGCCGGGTTGGGGTATTGACCTGTCAAAGACTCCCTGGTCGCGGAAACGGATGCGGATGACGCGCTCGGCCCTGATCACCCGGCTTCCCAAGGTCGAACTGCACCTTCACGTCGAGGGGACGCTCGAGCCGGAGATGGCGTTCGAGCTGGCCCGGCGCAACGGCATCCCCCTCCCCTACGCGTCCGCGGAGGCCATGCGGGCCGCCTACCGCTTCGCCGACCTGCAGTCCTTCCTCGAGATCTACTACGCGTCGTGCTCCGTGCTGCGGACCGAAGCCGACTTCTTCGACCTCACACGGGCCTATCTCGCGCGAGCCGCGGCGGACAACGTACGCCACGTCGAGCCGTTCTTCGACCCGCAGACTCACACGGCGCGCGGAGTCCCCTACCGCGAAGTGGTCACAGGCATCCGTCGCGCTCTCGACGAGGCCCGCGGCCGGTACGGGATCACGTCACGGCTGATCCTGTGCGTGCTGCGCGACCTGAGCGCGGAGAGCGCGATGGCCACGCTCGTGGAGGCGCTCGGCGACGGGACGCCGGTCGACGGCATCGGCCTCGACTCCGGTGAGATCGGGAACCCGCCTTCGAAGTTCGCTGAGGTGTTCGCCAGGGCCCGCACAGCAGGCCTGCACGCCGTGGCCCACGCGGGCGAGGAGGGCCCTGCCTCCTACATCACGGACTCGCTCGACCTGCTCGGCGCCGAGAGGATCGACCACGGAGTGCGATGCCTTGACGACCGCGCGCTCGTGACGCGACTGGTTCGCGGTCGCGTGTGTCTGACCGTGTGCCCCCTGAGCAACGTGGCGCTGCAGGTGTTCGACCGCCTCGAGGACCATCCGCTTCGCACCATGCTCGAGGCCGGGCTCGCGGTGACCGTCAACTCCGACGATCCCGCCTACTTCGGCGGATACGTGGGCGACAACTTCCGCGCGGTATCCGAGGCGCTCGAGCTGAGCGAGGCGCAGCTGGTGGCGCTGGCGCGCAACGCCATCGAAGGCTCGTTCGCGGACGACTTCCGCAAGGCGGAGCTGCTGACCGAGCTGGAGGTCGCGGCTCGCTGACCGGCGCGGCTCAGCTGCGCCCCATCGAGTCGAGCAGGTTCAGGATCTTGCAGCTCGCCTCCAGGCAGGAGACAGCCTGGTAGGCGTCCTCGAGCGACTCTCCGCGCGCGAAGGGGCCGTGGGCCCGCAGGACGGCGACCCGGCGCTCCTCCAGGACCGCTGCGAGCTTCTCCCCCGCCTCCCGGGACCCGACCGGGACGGCCGACGTGACGACCGGCACGTCGATCAGGCGCAGTTTCGACTCGGAGTCGGGCGGGACGATGACGTCTTCGAACAGGGAGCGGGTGACCGTGTGGATCGCGTGCGCGTGCACGATCGCGCGCGCGCCCGTGGCCGCGTAGATCGCGCGGTGGACGACGAGCTCCACGGAGCAGTCCTTGTCGCGCGGGTCGCCGACGTCGGCGAGAGTGGTCTCGATGATGTCGGCCTCGGTGAGCCGGCCGAGCATCGACCCGGTCCGGGTGATGAGCATGCGCTGGTCGTCCAGGCGCACCGAAAGGTTGCCACCGTGGCTGGAGACGGCGCCGGAGGTGTAGAGGTCGCTTCCCACCCATGCGAACTGCTCGAACATGCGCTGCGGCCCTCTCGCTACGGCGTTCCCGGCATCCCGCCGCCCATTCCGCCGCCGCTACCGGCCATGTTGTCGGCGCTCATGCCATATGGTCGCACGAACACCGCCGTCGATACCTCGACGCCCTCGGTCACATAGGGCGCGTCCACGCCCGCACTCGGCTGCGCCACGTCGAACTCGAAGACCGAGGCCTTGCCGAGATCGGCCTGCAGCGCCACCAGGACCTTCTCGGTGAGGAGCTGCTGCGGGTCGATCGGGACGACCACTCCCAGGGTCTCGCCGGCAGCCACCCGCACCGCTCCGATGCGTTCCGTCGGCGCGCCGTCGTCACCCACAAGGTACACCGCGACCCAGGAAGCGGCCGGGGCCACGACGCGATCCACGACCAGGCGGTCGATCACGGAGATCCGGCCTCCGACCTCGAGAACCGCGCTCCCCGGCGGTGCATCGACGCCCTGCGCCTCGGCGGTAAGACCGGACCCCTCGAGTTCCGCGACCTGCGTGTCTTTGCTGAGCGACACCAGGACCTCCGAGCCATCGACGTAGTAGGGCTTGTCGGGACTCGACTCGAAACGCGCCGGGTCGAACTCCAGCAGCCCGCGCACCCCGCGATCGGCGTGCAGGACGAGGACCAGCTTCTGGCTCATGGCGACGTGAGCGCTGAGCTGCACAACGACGTCGCGCGACTCACCCGCGCCCACGCGTGCCATTCCGACCCGTTCGCCGGGCGTTCCGTTCGGACCGGCGATGTAGGCGACGACCCACGAGTCACCGGGAGCCACCACGCGCTGGACCGCGACCCGGTCGGGGGGACCGACCTGGTCCTTGGCCTCGATGGCGGCGCTCCCCGGCGCGGCGATGACGCCTACCATCTGCAGCGGACTGCGCGTGGATGCGTACGAGTAGACGGCGAGAGAGAGAGCCGCGACTACCGCGGCGGCTATGGCTCCGATGCGCCGCACCTGTGCGAGCACCATCGTCCTTCCCACGAGAGTCCCCTAGCGTGTCGATCATAGCGGTAGGACGGCGACGGGCGAGCCGACAGGACCGGCGCATCGCTACTCGACGGTGATCGTCCCGGTGTTCATGCCCATCGAGCAGGTGAACTCGTACACTCCCGGCGCGAGCGTGCCGAGATCGATGGTCGCCTTCCCGGTACCCGTGAGATCGCCGCTCTTGCCCAACGACTTGAACGTCGGCTTGGCGACACAGCCCTTGGCCTTGCCGGTGAAGACGACTTTGATGGGTGTGCCGGCGCTGGCCGTGACAGTGTTCGGAACGTAGTAGCCGCCGTCGACGGCTATCGAGATCACCTGGACGCCATTCTCGAGAATCGGCGGCCCCTGTGGTCTCCTTGGGCGTTCCATGGCCACCGCACTCGGCGCAGCCCTGCGCATCAGGATCGGACGAACCTGTGGCCACCGCGGACATGCCGGCCATGCTGCCGGTGGCCGCCGCGGACATCGCAGACTCGCCACTGGCGGGCTTCATCGCCGAGGTGCTCGTCCCACATCCGCACAGCGCCAACGCGGCAGCGCCCAAACACACCACGAGCGGCAGAACCCGACGCGCGATAGCCCAAGGTGCAGAGACCCCCGACCGTTCCATGCGTGACCCTCCCTTATGTCGCCGAAGACTTCGTTCACTCGCGAACGTATTACCCTATTCCGTTCGTCCTCGAACGAGTGGCCCGACCTCCTTTGGAGCGCTCCGCCCTCGGTGTAGAGTTGACACGCGCTCCCTCACTCGAGAACTCAGGAGTGATACACATGGCTGGATCCGAGCGGGCACCGCAGGCGACCATCCTCCGTCTGTCGAGGTACCACTGTCTCGTCGGAGCGCGCCTTCGCGACGAGGAGATGGGGCGGCTGACGTCGCACGAGATCGCCGACGAGCTCGGCGTAGCCGAGGAGACCGTGCGTCGCGACCTGTCGTTCGTCGAAGCTGAGGGCCGCCCCGGCGCCGGATACGATCCTTCGACGCTCTACGACGCGCTCGAGGAGTATCTGGGGCTTTCGTCCGAGTACCCGTTCATCGCCATCGGAAGCGCCGCGATACTCGAGTCCTTGACGAGGATCTTCCCGGCGGAGGAGTTCGGGATGCGCATGGTCGCGTGTTTCTCCGAGCGCGAGGCCGACGCGGGTCTCGTCGTGAGCGGGATCGAGGTCAGACCGCTCTCGGAACTGTCAGTGGCCAACGGCTGTGCCTTGGCCTCGGTGGTCCTCATCGCGTGCGAGCCTGGCGCGGTCGCAGGGACGCTCGACGCCGCGCACGCGGCCGGGATCGACGCGGCGCTCATGCTCACGCCGGTCCTGCGCCCGCATCATCCTGAGGGGATGCAGGTCACCTACTTCCGCATCCCCTGTTCGCTGAAGGCGCTCGCCGCCTCGGCGCCGCGGAAGCCGGGGTGCTGCGGGTCAGGGTGAGGCATGCACGGCCGACTAACGTGAAGGCAGCGCGAGCACGAACCGCGGAGGAGGGGCCCTCCTCCGCGCTCACGAACGGCGCCGATGCGTGCCGGTTACGAGACCCTCGAGAAGCTGGGCACGAACCTGCGCAGCAGCAGCGAGCTGGTCACGACGCTGACGCTGGAGAGCGCCATCGCCGCGCCGGCGAGCTCCGGCCGAAGCAGACCGAGCGCTGCGATCGGTATGCCGAGCGTGTTGTATCCGAGCGCCCAGAAGAAGTTCTGCTGGATCTTGCGCATCGTGGCGCGGGAGAGCTCGATGGCGGTGACGACGTCGCGCAGATCGTTCTTGATGAGCACGATGCCGCCGGTCTCCATCGCAACGTCCGTGCCGGCGCCCATGGCGATGCCGACGTCGGCCTTCGCGAGCGCGGGCGTGTCGTTGATGCCGTCGCCGACCATCGCGACGATCAGCCCCCTGTCCTGGAGCTTGGCGACCTCCTCGGCCTTGTTCTCCGGGAGCACCTCGGCCAGCACGTTGCCCGGCTCGATACCCGCCTGAGCCGCGATGGCCTCGGCGGTGCGCCTGTTGTCGCCCGTGATCATGTAGACGGCGACGCCCATCTTCGACAGGGTCGCAACGGCCTCCTTCGAGTTGTCCTTGAGGGTGTCGGCCACGGCGACGATGCCGGCGAGCCCGGAATCCCGGACCCCGACGAGCATGACCGTCTTGCCCTCGCTCTCGAGCTGCGCGATGCGGTCCTCGGATCCTGAGATGTCGATGCCTTCGCGGACCATCAGGCGGCGGTTGCCGAACGCGACGCGCACTCCACCGACCGTTCCCTCGACGCCGTGCCCGGGGATGGCCTCGAACCCCACGACCTCGGGGATCTCGATGGCGTCGGCCTTCGCGCGGGCGACGATCGCCTCCGCCAGCGGGTGCTCGGAGTTGCGCTCCAGCGCTGCCGCGAAGGTGAAGACGCCGGTGGCATCCTGGCCCTCGGCTGCTTCGATGTCGGTCACCACGGGCTTGCCATGCGTGAGCGTGCCGGTCTTGTCGAAGACGATCGCCTTGATCTTGTAGGCGGTCTCGAGCGCTTCGCCGCTCTTGATCAGGATGCCGTTCTCGGCGCCCTTGCCCGTGCCGACCATGATGGCGGTCGGCGTGGCGAGCCCGAGCGCGCACGGGCACGCGATGACGACGACCGCGGTGCCGGCGAGCAGCGCCTTGACGAAGGGGGTGGCGGCGGCGTAGAACGTCGCCGCGTCCACGAAGTTCGGGACGGCGAACAGCCAGACAAGGAAGGTCAGCAGGGCTGCGCCCACGACCGCGGGCACGAAGACCGCGGAGATGCGGTCCGCGAAGCGCTGGATCGGGCGCCTTGGAGCCCTGCGCCTCCTCCACCAGCCGCACGATCTGCGCGAGCGCGGTGTCGCGGCCGACCTTGGTGGCGCGGAACCTGAGCGAGCCCGAGCTTGTTCATCGTCGCGCCGATGACAGTGTCGCCGACGTTCTTCTCCACCGGGATGGACTCGCCGGTGAGCATCGACTCGTCGACGCTACTGCGGCCCTCGACCACCAGCCCGTCCACAGGCACCTTCTCGCCGGGGCGGACCACGACCACGTCGCCTGCGACGACCTGCTCGATAGGGACATCGGTCTCCAAGCCGTCGCGCACGACGCGCGCGGTCTTGGCGGCGAGTCCCATCAGCTTCTTGATGGCGTCACCGGTGCGGCCCTTCGCGCGGGCCTCCAGCAGCTTGCCGAAGATCACGAAGGTCAGCAGCAGGGCGGACGTCTCGAAGAAGACCGGCTCGCCCTCCAGCGACGGGATGAACGTGGCCGCGACGCTGTAGAAGTACGCCGCCGAGGTGCCGATGGCGATCAGCGTGTCCATGTTGCCGCTTCGGCGTTTCAACGCGTGCCAGAAGCCGCGGTAGAACTGGGCGCCTGCGATGAACTGCACCGGCGTGACCAGGGCGAACGCGATGTACTTGCCGACCATCATGGGGTCCCAGGCGCCGCCTATGGCGTTGGCCAACCATGTGGCGACGGCCGTCGGCACACTCGTCATGAACGGCGGGACCATCGAGATGACGGCGGCCGGCACGGACAGCACGAGCGCGAACACGAACAGACGCCGCTCCAGCCGCCAATGACGCTCCTGGGCCTGGCGCTGCGCGTCGTTCGGGTCCTCGCCGGCGATCGGCTCCTCCACGCGGAGCATCGCATCGTATCCCGCGCCGCGCACGGCCTCGATGAGAGCGTCGATGCCGAGAACGGCGGGGTCGAACATGACGGTGGCGATCTCGGTCGCGAGGTTGACGTTCGCCGAAGCGACCCCGGGCAGGCGGTTCAGAGTCTTTTCGATGACCAGGGCGCACGACGAGCACGTCATGCCCACGATGCCCAACGTGACGCTCGCCTGCGAGGAGGCCGACGCCGCCTTCGCAGGGGCCTCCGCCCCCGACCCGAGTGGCAGCGCGCCGTAGCCGGCTCGCGTGACGGCGTCGACTATGGCGGCTTCGTCGACCACGGCCTGGTCGTAGGAGACCGAGAGGCGCTCCATCGCCAGGTTCACGTTGGCTGAGGCGACTCCGGGGAGCTTGCCGACCACCTTCTCGATGACGGTGGCGCACGACGAGCAGGTCATCCCGGTGATGCCGAACGTGGCGTCACGCAGCGCGGCAGGTGCGACCGGCGCGGGTGTCTGGTTGGTGTCTGTCATGTGGAGGCGCCTACTTCACGACGATGGAGCCGAACTGCATCTGCATCCCGCAGTTGAAGCCGTACGTACCTGCTGCGAGCGGGCCGACCTTGATGGTCTTCGGGCCGCCGCTCAGGTCCTCGGAGAAGCCGAGATCGGCCGACTCCACGTACTGGAGGCACCCCGACGCCTGCGTGAATGTGATCTCCGCGGGGATGCCCGCCTTCAACTGTACCGTGGACGGGTCGTAGTAGCCCTTGGAAGTGTCCACGGTGATCTTCTGAACGTTGCCGGCCACTTCGGCCGGCTTGCTCGTCTGCGCACCGGCCGGAGCCTTCGCGCCGCCGCAGCATGCGCAGCCCGCGCCGCCGGACTTTGGGCGCGGTCGAGCCGGCCACGGGAGCCGTGCCGAGCGGAGTGACGGGTGCCGTCGCCGCGGCGTATGTGACCGGGGCGGGAGCGCCGGATCCGCGCGCGATCGCGTATCCGTAGGTCGCGGAGAAGGCCAGGATCGCGAGAGTCAGGACGAGCGCCCAGCGTGCGACAGGAGACGTGCCCGCCGGCTTGGCGGCAGAGGCGTTCTTGGCGACCTCGACGGCCTTGGCGGCCTCGGGGGCCTTCTTGGCCTGATCCGTCTTGTTGTGGTTCTTGCTCATGTTCTGGAGTCCTTTCGGGTGCCGCCGGCGAACGTCGCCTGCGGCGGTGTGTGTGCTAGCGGAAGAAGCCTCCGGACAACAGTCCGATGACGACGGCCGCGAGGATGATCGTGGTGCCGACGATGAACTCGATCGGCGTGAATCCCCACAGCGTGCCGTCCGATGAGCGCGCAGCGTTCGGATGCGCGGCGATGCGCTTCCGGTGGTGGTAGACGCCGTACCCGGCCAATGCGAGAACGGCGAGTCCGAGAGCGAGCAGCATCGGGATGCCTGCGCCACCGATCGAAGCGGATGACGCCCCGACGACGATGCTTCCCGACATCATGCCCATGCCGCATGTGAGCGTGTGGGTCCCGGCGCTCATCGGAGGGACATCGACCGTGGTGACGGCGTTGTCCTTCAGGTCGGCCAGCACGCCCGCATCGGGGACGGAGATCTGCGCGGAGCACGCGTCGGCCTCGCGCCTGTCGACGACGAGCCGGAACGGAGTGTCCGCGGGGACGGTGACCGTCTGCGGGACGTACCGGGTGTTCTCGATCACCAGCGGGACCTCGATGACGCCGTCGCCCCCGGTGGCGTACTGCGTCTGCGGCGGGGAGGCCGAGGTTCCGACCACCGCCGCGCGAACGCTGTCGAAGGTGACGGGCGATCCGACGAGCATGAGGCCGCGGTTGAGGATCACGACCGCGAAGATCATCACGGCGGCAGCGGCGACGACCTGCAGCTTGTCTTGGAAGCGGCGGGACAGGAGAGACGAGGCGAAGCCGAAGACCAGCATGAGCGGCATTGTGCCGAGGCCGAAGCCCACCATGCCCCACGCGCCGAGCAGCGGAGAGCCCGAGGCCATAGCCGACGCCTGCGCCGCTATGAGCGGAGCGCAGGGCATCAGGCCTGTGAGCAGGCCGAACATGATCGGGGTGGCGAGCGAGGCGTGACCTTCTGCGGCGTCCGCCGTCGCCTTCTTGCGGTTGCGCGAGAGCGCGGTCACTAGGAACTTCGGCGGCCTCGGCGTCAGGTAGCGCAGCGCTTTGACCTTGCCGGTCATCGAGATGCCGAGCAGCAGCATGTACACGCCGGCCACGACCATGAGCCAGTTACGGAAGGGTGTGATGTCCACGGCGCGCCCGAGCAGCACGACGATCCCGCCCAGGATCAGCGCGACGGTCGCGTAGCTCAAGATCTTGGAGCCCTGGTACGCGAGGTGCGGCGCGAGCCGCCGGTACCAAGGCCCCGTCTCGGTGCCCTTGACGGCGTATGTCAGCACGAGCCCGCCGCACATGAAGATGCAGTGGATGCTCGTCACCAGACCGACAGCGAAGAGCGTCGGGAACAGATTCACGTGTTTGGAGACCTCTCATCCGTTGCGGTTCCCATAGTGCGCGCGCGAGCACGCCGAAGGGAAGCGGACCCGGGGCGCGCAGGCGCGCCCGGTCGACGGTCGGCACAGCGGGCTACTGCTGCCGCGGACCGGCGGGATGAGAGGGATCAGATACGGATGACCGTTGTGAGGTGGGGCGCACCGCGGGCGTCAGGGGCGAATCCCTCGCAGTGCAGGGCAGCCAGCAGGCGCGCGCCCGGAACGGCGACCGCCGAGACGCTGAGTGCCGCCGGGGCCGCGTCCGCCCGAGCGGAAGTGGCGCCGTACGGCTCGTGCTCTCCTCCGTGCATGCACCCGGCGTTGCTCACGGCTCGTCCGCCGCCCGCCATCGGGCACGCGGGGACGATCGAAGGCTCGCACGAGGGCGAGGCCTTGGGAGCGCACCCGGCGCCGGTGCAGCACGCGTCACCGGAGCACGAGTACGCGAAAGCGGGTCCCGCGGACATCGCGAGTACCAGCAGTGCGGTCGTGAGGATGGCTACGAGACGCTTCATGCCCCTCCAGACGCGGGTCGGCCGGCGACCATACAACAAGCGTCGTGCCATTCCCGCGAGCGAACCGCACCACGCGCCCGGTGGCGCCTAGTCGTTGCGGCGGCGTCTGGGAACGACGACCTCCGAGGGGCCGTACTCGAGCGCCCGCGCAAGCCGGTAGAAGTCGGAGTCCCTCTCGATGAAGCGCACACGGGTGTGCAGGGTCTCCGGGTCGATCAGGTCGCCGAAGGGCACGTAGACCAGTTGCAGCTGGTCGCGCACCGAGACCATGTGGCCACTCAGGCACTCGATCGCGAGCGCGCGATACGCGCCGACGCCGAGCTGGCTGCCGAGAAGGATGTCGAAGGCGATCGGCGATGCGCAGCGAGCCTCGTAGCCGATCTGCTTGCTGCGTACCTTGATCGCGATCCCGGTCCGCTCCTTGTACGCCTTCTCCATTGCGACGCTGAGCCGGTCCCCGATCCTGGCGGAGCCGAGCAGGGAGTTGCCGTGCGTGTCGACCTCGCGCGGCTGCTGGTCCGGCGGGAGCCGCTCCGCCAGCCCCTCGGCCACGCAGATGACGCCGTACTCGCGGTGGTCCGCCGCCCTCACGAGCATGAGCTCGACCATCTCCTCCGCGTACCCTTCGAGGTCCCAGGTACCGTCCACGTCCTCGACCGAGAGCATGCGCGTGGCCTCGCCCGCGATGCCGGCGGCGTACGTCAGCCAGCCTGCCTTGCGCCCCATGAGCTCGAGGACGTACCAGGACTTCGTGGACTTCGCGTCGGCGCCGATGTTGACGATCTCCATCGCCGCGAAGTGGGCCGCCGACGTGAACCCGAAGGTCCAGTCGATACCGTAGTAGTCGTTGTCGATCGTCTTCGGGAGGTGCACGACCGAGATGGGGCGCAATCCCGGGACCACATGCTGCATCTCGTAGATGTAGTTGGCGGTCTTGAGGGTGTCGTCGCCGCCGATGGATATCAGGCCGTCGATCTCGAGGGACTCGAGGGCCCGGTAGACCGTCATGAGCTTCGAGTTCTTCTCGGGGTCCTTCAGGTCCGCGAGAGACGTGATCGCCTGGCCCGGATTCGCCCGCGACGTCCGCAGGATGATGTCCTTGCGGTTGCGGATGCCCGACACGTCGTCGATCGACAGGTCCAGGTAGTGCTCTCCCATCAGGAGTGGGCGCTCGGGCGAGTACTGCTCGAGGTCCTCGTATCCGTCGAGGAAGCCGATCACGTGCACACCGCAGTTGAGGAAGTTCAGCGCCGCGGCGGAGATGACCGCGTTGGCAGCGGGAGCAGGTCCCCCGGAGAAGATCATCCCGACGCGCTTGATCACGGATGCGCCGCTCATCGCTCCCCCTCTGCGAACACTCCCGTCTTCCTCAGCCGCTCGTAGCGCGCCCCCGGCAGCGTCGCGGCGTCCACATCGGCGAGTTCGTCCAATGCCTTCGAGAGCGCTTCGCGCACTCCCTCGTAGACCATTCCCGGATCGCGATGCGCGCCACCGCGCGGCTCGGCGACGAGCGCGTCGGCCAAGCCGAGCCGCAGAAGGTCCTGGGCCGTGAGCTGCAGGCAGGCCGAGGTCTCCGAAGCACGGCGGGCGTCCTTGTGCAGGATCGTCGCGCACATCTCGGGACTGATCACCGAGTAATAGGCGTTCTCGAGCATGATGAGCCGGTCACCGAAGCCGATGGCGAGAGCGCCGCCACTCCCGCCCTCTCCGATGCCCACGACGATCACCGGGACCCTGACCGCCGACAGCGTCGCGAGGCAGCCGGCGATGGAGACGGCCTGTCCTCGCTCCTCCGCTTCGATGCCTGGATAGGCGCCGGCGGTGTCGAGGAACGTGACGATCGGGAGCCCGAACCGGTCCGCGAGACGCATGACCCTCTCCGCCTTGCGGAAGCCCTCGGGATGCGGGGATCCGAAGTTGCGCCGGACGTTCTCGTTCGTGTTCTTGCCCTTGCGGTGGCCAAGGACAGCCACGCGCCGCCCGTCGAACGCCGCCAGACCCGCGAACATCGCCTCGTCGTCGCCGGCCAGCCGGTCGCCGTGCAGCTCGACCACGTCGGTGAAGAGGGCCTGGAGGTAGTCATCGGTCTTCGGGCGCTCGGGATGACGTGAGACCTGCACCCGCTCCCAGGGCGTCAGCGCCGCGTAGAGGGTCTCGTGCAGCCGGCCGATCTCGGCCTCGAGCTCGGCGATCTCGGCCGCCAGTTCGGGCTGCTCGGACACGTCGAGACGCTTGAGTGAGACAAGCTTCTCCTCGAGTTCGACGAGCGGCCGCTCGAACTCCATAACGAATCTCCTCGCCACGTCACTCATCCCCGGGCGCCAGGCATGCCAGCAGCAGCGCCACACGGTCCTTGAGCTCGCGGCGGTCCACCACCATGTCGATCATGCCGTGCTCCAGCAGGAACTCGGCGCTCTGGAAGCCCTTGGGCAGGCTCTTGCGGATCGTCTGCTCCACGAGGCGCGGACCGGCGAACCCGATCAGGGCGCCCGGCTCGGCGATGAGCACGTCGCCCAGCGTGGCGAATGAGGCGGTGACGCCCCCCATGGTCGGATTGGTGAGAACGACGATGTAGGGCACGGCCGCCTCGGACAGCCGCTCGGCCGCGGCGGCCGTCTTGGCCATCTGCATGAGCGAGAGCATGCCTTCCTGCATGCGAGCGCCGCCCGAGGCGGTCACGAACACCAGCGGCGTGCGCTCGGCCAGCGCGAGCTCCAGAGCGCGGGCGACCTTCTCGCCCACCACAGAGCCCATCGAGGCGCCGATGAAGCGGAAGTCCATCACGCCGATGATGACGGCGTGGCCGCCGATCGTGGCCCGCCCAGTGACGATCGCCTCCTCCAGGCCCGTGCGCTCCACGGCAGAGGCGACCTGCTCCGCGTAGACCTTGCCCGAGGTGAACTTCAGCGGATCGACAGTGGTCAGCCCCTCGTCGATCGCAGCGAACGAGCCTTCGTCGACCATCATCTCGAGACGTTCGGGTGCGGCGAGGTCGTGGTGCCTCCCGCAGTGGGGACAGACCATCAGATCGCGCTCGAGGTCGCCCATGTACAGGGTGTGCTTGCACCCCTCGCAGCGGACCCACACTCCGTCGGGCACGTCGGAAGGCGTGCTGGTCTCGGTCGGCGTGGTGTAGTTGCGCTGCTCGCGCGCCTTGAACCAATCGGAGATGGGCATTCTGTCCGTCTCTAGAGTCGTGGATTCGGCCCGCCACGCGAGGCAGGCGGACCGCACGATGATACCACCGTGACCGCGATCCGAGCCCTCGCGCCGGGAGGCCGAGCGGCCCGCCGGCGCCTTCGCCCGCGGGCCGCGAAACCTGCTTCCGGGGCGGTTGGAGCCCTAGATCGAGAAGTCCTTCTCGCCCTTGAAGACCGCGACGGCCTCGGCCAGACCCGTGTCCCCGAGAGTGATGGCGCTGATCGCCTTGGTCAGGCGGATGGCCTCCTGCAGCGGTCGCTGGTGAAGGTTGCGCCCGGTGGCGTTGCCGATCGCGCCGCCTAGGTGGATCTGCTCCCAGAGCTGGTTCAGGAAGACCTCGGCGTCGACGGTCGACCCTCCGGCGCACACCAGGCCGGTGCGCCCGGCGGCCTTCGTGCACTCGACGAGCAGAGCGGCGGAGGAGGCGGCCTCCGTCTTCTTGGGCGGGTTGACCTTCACGAAGTCCGCTCCGAGACAGCAGGCCACGCCGGCGGCTCCCGCGATCAGATGCGGGTCCTTCTCGTCGGCCACGGCCTTGCCGCGCGGGTAGATCCACGTCACGACCAGCAGGCCCTCGGCGTGCGCGTTCGCTATGAGCTGGGCGGCCTCGGTCATCATCTGTGCCTCGTACTCGCTGCCCAGGTAGATCGTGTAGCCGATCCCGACCACGTTCACGCCGTTGTCGACGAGGTCGAGCACGGTCTGGATGTCGTAGAGCTGCGGCGAGTACGGGTCCTCCTGCGAGGTCTTCACGAGGTGGGTCTTGCTGTTCATCTTCACGAGGTAGTTGATCTCGGGGTAGTCGGCCGCGTACTGCGAGATCAGGCCGCGCTGCCCGGCGAAGATGCCTATGCAGCCCTTCGAGCCTATCTCGAACAGGTGCAGGGGGCTGCCATCCTCCTCGGCGATGTTCTCGCCGTAGAAGTCGTCGTTGAGATGCTCGATCTTCTGGTCGCAGGCGAACAGCATGAGGCGGCCGGTGCCGCGCGTCGCCTTGAGGTAGTTCTCGACGTAGACCTCTCGCGCGGCGGCCGGTACGTCGGCCGGCACGCGCACCTGCTCAGCTGTGATCTTGGGCATGCGGTTCCCTCCTCGAAACCTCTTGCGGGCGGCGTGTTCGCCCCCCGTCACGAAGCACCTGCACAGCGTAGGTGAATGAGGCAGTCTTTTCCACACCACTCACCGCGCCGGCAGGACCTTCTCCATCCGCACGTGCTTCAAGTAAGTCCTACCCATCCGGAACGGCCCTTCGACGACCCGGAAGCCCAGCCGCTCGTAGAGCCCGACGGCGTTCGCGCGCGCGTTGAGGAAGGCCACGCCCACCCCCATCTCGCGCGCCCGCGCGAGCGCACCCGAGACGAGCGTCTCGGCTATCCCCCTGCGGCGGCTATCCTGGGCGACCACGACTTGCCGGATGTGGCCCCCGGCTGGCTCGAGTATGAGGCGCGCGTACCCGACGAGGCGGCCGCCCTCGAGGGCCAGCATGTGGGTCGAGGCTGGGTCGGTCTCGTTCCAGGAATCGTCGCGAGGGACGCCGAAGGGCCGGTGAAGCGTCTCGTAGCACAGGTCCGCGACGTCGCGCATCAGCGGATCCGTGCCCTCGACGATGCGCACGACGACGCCGTCATCGCGGCGGAGCAGCTCGCGGGAAGCGGACATCGGCTCCGTCCGCGCCTATCCCCGGTAGCGGTTGGTCACGGGCATGCGGCGGTCCTTGCCGAAGGCCCGCGGGGTGACGCGTATCCCGAGCGGCCCCTGACGGCGCTTGTACTCGGCGGCGTCCACGAGACGCGCGACGCGCGCCGCGAGCTCCCGCGGCACTCCCCCTTCGGCGATCTCGTCGATAGACTGGTCGTTCTCCACATAGGCCTCGAGAACGCGGTCGAGCAGCGCGTACTCAGGGAGCGAATCCGTATCCGCCTGGTCGGGCCGAAGCTCCGCCGACGGGGGCTTCTCGATGGTGGCCGCGGGAATGACCTCCCCGGAGAGGTTGCGCCAGCGGGCCAGCTCGTAGACGCGCGTCTTGTACAGGTCCCTGATCGGCGCGAACCCTCCGACCATGTCCCCGTACAGGGTCGAGTAGCCGACCGACAGCTCCGACTTGTTGCCGGTGGCCAGGACGATCCAGCCGAACTTGTTCGACAGCCCCATCAGCAGCGCCCCGCGCACCCGCGCCTGGAGGTTCTCCTCGGTCTCGTCCTGAGGCAGATCGTCGAAGGAGGGTGCGAGAGTGTCGAGCAGGGACGAGAACGAGGCCTCGATGGAGAGGGTCCGGAAGTCGATCCCGAGGTTGCGTGCCAAGGCCTCGGCATCCGTCACGCTTCCCTCGGACGAGTAGCGCGACGGCATCGCGACCCCGTGGACGTGCTCGGGGCCGAGGGCGTCGACGGCGAGAACGGCGGTCAGAGCGGAGTCGATCCCGCCCGAGAGCCCGACCACCGCGTCCGAGAACCCGTTCTTGCCGAGGTAGTCCTTCAGTCCCAGTACGAGGGCTCTCCATATCTCCTCGTGGCCGCCGAGGATAGCGTGCTCGTGGGCGGTGATCGGTGCCGCCGGCACCTCGGCCACCACGAGGTCGGGCCGGAACGCGGCCGCGCGCGCGATCACCTCACCTGAGGGGTGGATCACGCACGAGCGCCCATCGAATACGAGCTCGTCCTGGCCCCCGACGAGGTTGCAGTACGCCAGGTACACTCCGTTGTCGCGCGCGCGGTCGCAGAGCATCTCCTCGCGTTCGCTGCCCTTCCCCGCGTGGAAGGGCGAGGCGGATATGTTGAGGACGACGGTGGCGCCCGCCCTGGCGGCCTCTGCCACGAGTTCGGGGACCCAAACGTCCTCGCAGATCGTCACCGCGAATACCTCGCCGGCGGCCTCGAGCAGCAGAGGCTCCGTGCCCGGCTCGAAGTAACGCTCTTCGTCAAAGACACCGTAGTTGGGAAGGCGCCGCTTCCGGTAGACTTCGACCTCGCCGCCCGAGCACACGGCGGCAGCGTTGTGCAGGACCTTGCCGTCGGACTCCACGAAGCCCACCACCGCGGTGATCCCCTCGCAGGCGGACGCCACTCGCGCGAGCGCTTGGCGGACGTCGTCGACGAAGTGGTCCTTGCCGACGAGGTCCTCGGGCGGATAGCCGGCGAGCGCCAGCTCGGGGACCAGGAGAATGTCGGCGTCGCGAGCGATGGACGCCCTCACGGCATCGATGACGAGTCCGGCGTTGCCGGTGACGTCGCCCACCGTGCAGTCGATCTGCGCGAGCGCGATGCGGGCCACTTGCGGGTCATCTCCTACTGGCTGCGCTTACGGATCCGGCCAAGCGTAGCATTCGCACCAGGAACTCCCATCGGACGGGTACATGCTCCTGTGACGAAGGGTGGTGCGCGATGGCCTCGGTCTTCTATACCTCGGATGCGGGCTCTCTACGCCGGACGTGGGTCCCGCTCGTCGTGTGGGGAACCCTGGTGGCCGCCGTGGGGATAGTCGTCGCCGGGTTCCCCGGGCTGACGGCGAGCGTCCTGGTGTTCCTGACCGGCCTGGGATCGGCCATAGCGGGCCTCGTTTGGATCTCGTGGGCGGTCTCTCTCCGCCGCGCCACAGGAGGCTGGTGGACCATCTCCTTCATCCCCGGCGTGCTGCTTCTGGTGTTCGGAGCCTACGCGCTGCTGCGCCCGGAGGCGCTCGCTGAGTTCCTCTTCCGTGCCGCGGGTGCGATCGCGGTGGTTTGGGGGCTCGCCGACATGATCGCGTCCTGGCGGTGGCGCTCGTTCTTCAACGCGTGGTGGCTGCGGCTGCTTCGGGGGCTTCTCGTCGCTGGCGTCGGCGTGCTGGTGTTCCTGCTGCCGACGGCGGGCGCGGTCACAGCCGGCCTGTTGCTCGGCATATGGCTCGCGCTGATCGGAGCGACGACCGTGGCACTCGGTCTGGCCGCCAGGCGCTTGCCGAAGGAGGGACCGGCGGTCGTGACGGACCTGCCGGAGCCCGAGCCGCAACGGCTGCCGCCCGCCTGACACCGCCCGTCGAGGGCTCTCCCTCACTCGTCGGAATCCACACCGTCTACGCACGCCTCCTGCGTGAGGCGGGTATCCATGTCGGCGGAGTCACGGAGCCGGCGGATACCGGCTGGATGCGATAAAGGAGGAAACCATGGCTATGCAGAGGTGGGACCCGTTCGTGGGTCTGGGTGCGCTCGAGCGTGACGCGGACCGCCTGTGGTCGAGGATGTTCGCGCCCACGACCAAGGAGGGCCGTACCGAGATCGGCCTGTTCGCGCCCACGACCGACGTCCTCACGCGCGGTGACGACATGGTCGTGCGCGTCGAGCTCCCCGGAGTCACGGAGAGCGACATCGACATCTCGGTCACGGACGACATCCTGACGATCACCGGGAAGCGCGCCGAGGAGACCGAAACGACGGAGAAGGGCGGCTACCTGGTCCGCGAGTCGTTCCACGGCAGCTTCGAACGCAGCATGTCGCTGCCGTCCGGGATCGACCCGGACGCGATCGTCGCGAAGTACGAGGACGGAGTCCTCGAGGTCGTGGTGCCGAAGGCCGCTGCCATGCACGAGAGGCGCACCCGGCATATCACGCTGAAGTCGGGCGAGCATAAGGCGATGGAAGGCGAGTAGCCCTCGGATCCGCCGCTCCCCCCACCGACAGTGAGACCCGGCGACCGATCGCCGGGTCTCACTGGTTCGTCGCGCTTCGACCGAGCGCCCCGCTACTGCACCTTCAGCGTGGAAGGCAAGTGACCCGGCATCGTCACCTTCACCGAGCCCTTTGTGGCCGTCGAGTAGTACTTGTAGGTCCCTGGAGTCGCCGGCGCCTTCGCCGTCGCGCGCCAGGTCTGGGTCCCCCCAGAGGTGGACACCTTGTGCAGCGTGAACGTCTTGTCGTAGCTCTTCGAGGCGTTGTAGACGCGCATGGTCACCTTCGAGGGGCTGCCCTTGACCTTCGCTGTCATCGTGATGGTGTGGGACGCGTCCACGGTGCCCGGGGTGATCGTCCGCGAGACTATGACCAGAGTGGGCGTGGCGGGAGTCGACGGCACGACGGTACCGCCGTTCTGAGCCGCCGCAAGGTCGGCGGTCAGCTGAGCCACCTGGTCCGTCAAGGACGCGACCGAGGCCTCCGCGCTCGCGGCGCGGGCTTCGGCTCCGGCCAGCGCGGCGCTGGAGTCGGTGCTGGCGCTGGCGAGCTGCGTCTGCAGAGCGGCGATCCGGTTGGTGGCGGAGGCACCGCTCAAGAACATGATGACCAGCCCGATGGCCAATCCCAGGAGTGTCGAGGCGACGACCCAGCCCCAGAACTTGTTCTGTGCCATGCGCACGTACTGCATGTCGAGCCCCCCTTTCATGGGCGCCGTGGAGGCGCGGCTCACACCGAATAGTAGCCCGCCGGGGCGCAAAAGTGTAAGCGGCCTGCGGCACGCGAGGTGCCCTCAGTAGAGGTGCACGGCGGTCGCAAGCTCCGCCACGAAGGCCGAGACCTCCTCGGGCTCGCCTTGACGGTTCACGATGGAGCTTCCGACGATGACCCCGTCCGCGATGCCGGCAACGGCGGCTGCCTGCTCGGGCGTCGAGATGCCGAATCCCACTGCGACAGGCAGCCCTGAGGGCGCCACCGCCCGTACGCGTTCCACGAGATGGGAAAGCCCATCGGGCAGGTGTCCCCTCTCGCCGGTCACTCCGACCCTGGAAACGACGTAGACGAACCCCTCCGAGGCCGCGACCACCGCACGGATCCGCTCGGGAGTGGAGGTCGGGGCCACTAGGAACACGGTCTCGAGGCCGAGCCGTCGCGAAGCGTCGAGCCAGCGGGAGGCCATCGGGCTGTCGTGCGGCATGTCGGGGACTATGAAGCCGCCGACCCCCGCGGCGACGGCATCGGCGACTAGGCGTGAGAACCCGTAGGAGAGCATCGGGTTGAGGTAGGTCATCAGCGCGATGGGGGGAAGCGGCTCGTCGCCGGCCAGATCGAGTGCGATCCCGAGCGTCTCGGCGAGCCCGAAGCCGCCCGGCGCCGAGCGCGCGACGTCGGCCGCGTCCACGATCGTCGGACCGTCGGCGAGGGGATCGGCGTACGGGACTCCGAGCTCGATGAGGTCGGCCCCCGCTCGTGCCGCGGCGACGATGGCGGCGATCGAACCGGCCCTGTCGGGGTACCCCGCCATCAGGTAGGTGATGAGCGCGGGATGCCCCTTGCCGAACGCGGAGCGGAGCGCGCGGGGTCCGCCTCGGTCCACGGTCAGAGCCCGGCTTCCCGGACGATGTCGATGTCCTTGTCGCCGCGGCCCGACACGGTGACCACCACAGTGGCCCTTGGCCCGAACTCGGCGGCCAGCCGGGGCAGCAGGGCGAGAGCGTGTGCCGACTCGATCGCGGGGATGATGCCCTCACACCGGGTGAGCAGGGCGAACGCCTCGAGCGCCTCGGCGTCCGTCACCGCCTCGTAGCGCACGAGCCCCTCGTCCTTCAGGTAGGCGTGCTCCGGACCTACTCCGGGGTAGTCCAGCCCGGCCGAGATGGAGTAGGCCTCGAGCGGGTTGCCGGCCCCGTCCTGCAGCAGATAGCTGTAGAAGCCGTGCATCACGCCGGGCGTCCCGAGAGTGATCGACGCGCCGGTCCTGTCGGTGTCGAGGCCCAGGCCGGCGGCCTCGGCGCCCACGAGCAGGGGTCGCTCGACTGCCGGGATCCCCGCCACGAACGGGTAGAACGTGCCGATCGCGTTGCTGCCGCCACCCACGCACGCGACGACCGCGTCCACTCGGCCGACCCCCTTCACTTGCAGCTGTGCGATGGTCTCCTCGCCGACGACCTTCTGGAACTCGCGCACCATCGTCGGGTATGGATGGGGTCCGACCGCGCTGCCGATGCAGTAGAACGTGTCCTCGACCCGCTCGACCCAGTGGCGCAGCGCTGCGGTCACGGCGTCGGCGAGCGTGCCGCTCCCCTCTTCGACCGGTACGACCTCCGCGCCCAGCAGCCGCATCTTGTAGACGTTGAGCGACTGGCGGCGGATGTCCTCGACCCCCATGAACACGGCGCACTCGAGCCCGAGCAGCGCGCAGGTCGTGGCGGTCGCCACACCGTGCTGGCCGGCGCCTGTCTCGGCGATCACCCGTCGCTTTCCCATGCGCTTCGCGAGCAGGCACTGGCCCAGGGTGTTGTTGATCTTGTGCGCGCCGGTGTGCGCGAGGTCTTCGCGCTTGAGGTAGACGCGGCCGAGCCCGGTCGCCGCCGCCAGGTTGTCCGCCCTCGTCAGTGGGGTCGGACGCCCGACGTAGTCGCGCAGCAGGCCCGCCAACTCGAGTTCGAAGTCCTCGTCCCGCGCCTCGAAGGCGGCAGTGAGCTCCTGCAGAGCGGGCACCACGGTCTCGGGCACGAAAGAACCGCCGTAGGGGCCGAAGAAGCCCTGTGCGTCGGCACCGCGGTAGGCGGTCCCGGCGCTCGGGAGGAGGTCGCTCATCTTGCCGCCACCTCCTCGTACGCGCGGTCGGCAGCGCGCACCGCCTCGACGAACCGCTCCATCTTCGCCTCGTTCTTGATGCCCGGGCGACTCCTCGACGCCGGAGGACACGTCCACGCCGGCGGGACGCGCGCGCAGCACGGCCTCGCCGACGTTGTCGGGAGTCAGGCCGCCGGCCAGGTAGACCGGTGCGACATCGGGGACTGCGCTCGCAAGACCCCAGTCGAAGGCACACCCGCTGCCTCCCACCTCGCCCTCCACGAGCGTGTCGAGCAGCACGGCTGACACGGCGCCGCGGTAGCGCTCGATCGCCGGCGCGTCGACTCCCGCGCCGATGTGGAACGTCTTCACGACAGCCACCGGCACCCGCGCGCAGTAGGCAGGGTCCTCCGACCCGTGCAACTGCACCTCGGTCAGACCGAGCCGCGAGACGGCCTCGATCACCTCGGCGAGAGGGGCGTCCACGAACACACCGGTCCTCGTCGCTTCAGGCGGCGCGCCCGCGAACACGGCGGCTGCGTCGCCGATCGTCAGAGAACGCCGGTGCCCCGGAGCGAGGATGACGCCGAGCGCGTCCGCGCCCGCGCGTGCGGCCTCGCGCGCGTCGCTCACGCGCGTGAGGCCGCACACCTTCACCCTCGTCCGGGGCACCGTCATCGCGTCTCTCCTACTCGGCTTCACACAGGGTCGAGCCTGCGGCGAAGTCGAAGTCCTTCAACTCGCCGTTGTTGTATGCGGCGTACGCGGCCAGGTCGAAGTGACCGTGACCCGAGAGGTTGAACAGGATCGTCCTGTCCTCGCCGGCTGCCTGGGCCGCCTTCGCCTCGTTGATCGCGGCGAGGATGGCATGGCTGCTCTCCGGCGCGGGCAGGATGCCCTCGGCGCGCGCGAACTGCACGGCCGCGGCGAAGCACGCGATCTGATCGACGGCGATCGCCTCGGCTTCGCCCTCGTGTACGAGCTGGCTCACCAGCGGCGAGTCGCCATGGTAGCGCAGTCCGCCCGCGTGGATGCCGGCGGGGACGAAGTCGTGGCCGAGCGTATACATGAGCATCTGCGGCGTCATGCCCGCCTCGTCGCCGAGGTCGTACCGATATTCGCCGGCCGTGAGCGTCGGGCAGGCCTTCGGCTCGACGGCGAGCAGACGCGCATTGCTCTTGCCCTGCAGCTTGCGATGGTAGTACGGGAACGCGATCCCGGCGAAGTTGGAGCCTCCGCCGACGCATGCGATGACGACGTCGGGCTCTTCCTCTGCCAACGCCATCTGCTCGATGGCCTCGAGACCGATGATCGTCTGGTGCAGACACACATGGTTGAGCACGGACCCCAGCGAGTAGTGCGTGTCCGCGTCCTTCGCGGCGACCTCGACGGCCTCGGAGATGGCGATGCCGAGAGAACCGGTCGAGTCCGGGTCCATCGACAGAACGTGGCGCCCGGCGTCGGTGAGGTTGGTCGGCGAGGCGTGCACCGTCGCTCCGTAGGTCTCCATCAGGATGCGGCGATACGGCTTCTGCTCGTAGCTCACCCTGACCATGAACACTTCGACGTCGATCCCGAACAGCGCGCCGGCGATCGACAGCGCGCTGCCCCACTGGCCCGCGCCGGTCTCGGTGGAGATCTTGGTGATGCCCTCCTGTTTGTTGTAGTAGGCCTGCGGGATCGCGGTGTTGGGCTTGTGCGAACCCGCGGGGCTGACACCCTCGTACTTGTAGAAGATCTTCACCCCGTCGGGCAGCCCGAGGACGCGCTCGAGCTGGCGGGCGCGCAGCAGAGGCGACGGGCGGTACGTCTTGTAGACGTCGATCACCGCGCCGGGGATGTCGATCCAGCGGTCGGACGACATCTCCTGCTTGAGAACCTCCATCGGGAAGAGCGAGGCGAGACGCTCGCCGATCTGGTCAGGCCCCAGCTCGGTGCCGTCCGGCGCGAACGCCTTCGGCGGTGCCGGTGGGTTCTTCAGGTCGGGCATGATGTTGTACCAGGCCTCCGGGATCCTGGTCTCGTCGAGTCCGAACCTCGTCTTGTCGGATGACATCGGCGTAGCTCCCTTCTTCGTGGTGCTGTCGTCTGTCGTGGACCGTCCGCTCGAACGTGTCGTCCTCTATCCGATCACGGGCACGGCCTTCGCCACACCCGTCAGATCCGCCAGGACGTCTTCGGGGAAGGGCGCGCGCATGAGCGCCTCCCCTACGAGCACCGCGTCGGCGCCTGCCGCCGCGGCTTCCTCCACATCGGCTCGCGAGCGCACGCCGCTCGCGTGGACGACCGTCATCCCGTGGTGCTTCGCCCGTGCGATCACCGGGCCGGCCGCCGCAAGGTCCACCTGAAGCGAGTGCAGGTCACGGGCGTTCACAGCGATCATGGAGGCGCCCGCGCGCAGAGCTATCTCGAGCTCGCACTCGGACACCACCTCCACCAGGCACTGCAGCCGCAGGGTCGAGGCGAGGTCCATATAGGCGCGGATCTCGTCGCCGAGCACGCTGACCATCAGCAGCGCCGCATCGGCGCAGTGCCCGCGCGCGACGAAGAGCTGCAAGGGGTCGACCACGAAGTCCTTGCAAAGCACAGGCACGTCCACCGCGTCCGCCACGTCGGACAGGTCGGCAAAGGACCCGAGGAACTCGCTGGGTTCGGTGAGCACGCTGATGGCCGCCGCTCCGCCATTCTGGTAATGCATCGCCTGCTTGGAGGCGTCGATGTCGGGCGCTATCGGGCCGGATGAGGGCGAGGCCTTCTTGACCTCGCCGATCACGGCGACCGCCAGCGTGTCGCGCAAGGCCGCCTCGAAGTCGCGCGGCGCTCTCGCGCAGCAGGCGAGGCGCTCGAGGTCAGCGGGCGCGAGCCTTCCCCAGGTGGCGGAGACCTCCGCGCGCCGGACCTCCACGATGCGGCCCAGGAAGCTGGTTGTGACGGCGATCACCTACACCACCGCTTTCGCCGCGTCCGCCTCGGCGCCGAGACGCGCGGTGAGGGAGACCAGACCTTCCAGGCAGGCGAGCGCGTTGCCCGAGTCGATGCTGCGGCGCGCCAGGGCGACGCCTTCAGCCAGGTCGGCGGCACGGCCCGCGACCATCAGGGCTGCGGCGGCGTTGATGAGCACGGTGTCGCGCGGCGCTCCGTGGACGCCTTCGAGCACGTCGCGAAGGATCCGCGCGTTGGCGGCGGCGTCTCCACCTGCCACGGCGCGGGGCGAGACGGCGGCGATGCCGACCGTCTCGGGCTCGATGGTGTAGGTGCGCACGGCCCCGTCGACGAACTCGGCGACTGTCGTCGGACCGGAGGCGGACACCTCGTCCATACCCGGGTGGCCGTGCACGACCATGACGCGCTCGGCCCCCAGACGCCCGGCCACCTCGGCCATGACGGGCGCCAGCGTGGGGTCGTAGACGCCGAGCAGCTGGCGCTTCGCACCCGCCGGGTTCGTGAGCGGGCCGAGGATGTTGAACACCGTACGGATGGCGATCTCGCGGCGGGGTCCGCCGGCATGGCGCATCGAGGCGTGCAGGGCCATGGCGAACAGGAAGCCCACTCCGACCTCGTCGATGCAGCGAGCCATGTCCTCGGGAGAGACGTCGATCCGCACGCCGAGCGCCTCCAGCACGTCCGCGCTCCCCGACCTCGAGGACACGGCCCGGTTCCCGTGCTTGGCAACGGGCACTCCCGCGCCCGCGACCACGAAGGCGGTCGTCGTAGAGATGTTGAAGGTCGCAAGGCCGTCGCCACCGGTGCCGCAGGTGTCGAGCAGCCCCGCCGCGCGCGGCCGCACTACGGTGGCCCGGGCGCGCATCGCGCGCGCGAAGCCGGTGATCTCCGCGACGGTCTCCCCCTTCATCCGCATCGCGGTCACGAGAGAGGCGATCTGCGCGGGAGTGGCCTCGCCGTCCATGACGCGCCCCATCACCTCGGTGGCCTGCTCCTCGGTGAGCGACCCTCCCGAGGCGGCGACGCCGATGGCTGCGGGAACGGTCACCTCGTCGCCCTCCGCGATCACCTTGGGACCGGCCGAACCCTCCGGCTCCTCCGCGCGCTCCACCTCGCCCGCAAGCTGGAGGAAGTTGCGCATCAGGATGGCGCCCTCAGGGGTGAGGACCGACTCGGGATGGAACTGGACACCGAAGACGGGCTTGTCGGCGTGCTGCATGGCCATGATCAGCCCATCCGCGGTCTCCGCGGTGACCTCCATGCACTCCGGCAGACTGTCACGTTCCACGATCAGCGAGTGATAGCGCGTGGCGGTGAACTCCGGCGGCATACCTGCCATCAGGCCCTTGCCCGAGTGCCTCACGGTCGAGGTCTTGCCGTGCACCGCTTCGTCGGCTCGGATCACGTGCCCTCCGAAGACCTCGGCGATCGCCTGGTGGCCGAGGCACACGCCCAGAAGCGGGATTCCCGCCTCCGCGGCCGCGGCAACGATGGCCTCGCTCGCGCCGGCGGCGTCCGGCGTTCCCGGACCCGGCGATACGACGATGCCCCTCGGCGCCATCGCGAGCACCTGGCCGACCGAGACGCTGTCGTTGCGCTCGACGCGCACCTCCGCTCCGAGCAGCCCGAGCAGCTGCACGAGGTTGTAGGTGAAGGAATCGTAGTTGTCGATGACGAGTATCACGCCACCACCGCCACTTCGGGCCGCGCCCGCAAGCCGGCCGCGAGTTCCAGCGCGTTGTGCAGAGCGCGGGCCTTGTGCAGGGTCTCCTCGTACTCCTTCTCCGGGTCGGAGTCGGACACGATCCCGGCTCCCGACTGGAGGTAAGCGCGACCGCCGGTGAGGATGAAAGTGCGGATCGTGATGCACATGTCCATCGCACCGTCCGCTCCGATGTAGCCGACGGTGCCCGCGTAGGGCCCGCGCGCCGCAGGCTCCAGCTCGCGGATGATCTGCATCGCGCGGATCTTCGGCGCTCCGCTCACCGTTCCGGCCGGGAACGTGGCGCGGAGCGCGTCGAAGGCGTCACAGCCCGGCGCCAGCGTGCCGGTGACGTTGCTCACGATGTGCATGACGTGGCTGTAGTTCTCGACCTCCATGAGCTCGTCGACGCGCACGCTGCCCGCGACGCTGACGCGACCAAGGTCGTTGCGCCCGAGGTCCACGAGCATGACGTGCTCGGCGCGCTCCTTCTCGTCGGCGAGCAGGTCCGCGCGCAGGCACCCGTCCTCGAGCGCGGTCGCCCCGCGCGGGCGCGTGCCCGCTAGCGGGCGCGTGAGCACCTGATCGCCTTCGACGCGGACGAGCGGCTCGGGACTGGAACCGACCAGCGTCACCTCGGGAGTGCGCAGGTAGAACATGTACGGGCTCGGGTTCACGGCGCGCAGGACCCGGTAGAGGTCGAGTCCGTCACCTTCGAGGGGCGCCGAGAAGCGTTGCGAGAGCACGATCTGGAAGCAGTCGCCGGCGGCGATGTGCTCCTTGGCGGCGCTCACGGAGGCGACGAAGTCCTCGTGGGAGGTGTGGGCGCGCAGCGGGACCTCGGCGCTCGCGCCGACCTCGCCCAGCGGGGCCGACGGGCATCCTGTGCGCAGGGTCTCGAGTACGCGGTCGATCCGAAGGACGGCGTCGTCGTAGTCCTCGCCCGGATCCGTCCCCGGCCGGACCGGCGCGATCACTTGCAGGACTCGGCGGGCGTGGTCGAACGCCACCACCGTGGACGTGAACATGAAGGCGGCGTCCGGGACGTTCAGCTCGTCGACGGGATGCCTGGGGATCGTGGGCTCGAACCCCGTCGCGGCCTCGTAGCCGACGAATCCGACCGCGCCGCCGATGAAGAGCGGCAGACCGGGCACCCGGGCGACGCTCCCCGCCTTCAGGCGCCCGGCGACCGCTTCGAGCGGATCGGGAGCCGGCATCCGGCGATGCGACGGCCCGTCTGTGATCTCGGCCACGCCGTCGCGCACGGTCACGACGCGATCGGCGCCGATCCCGAGGAAGCTGTAGCGGCCGAGCCGCTCGCCTCCCACCACGCTCTCCAGCAGGAACGCGAAGGGCGCGCCCTCCGCCAGCGCCAGGAACGCGGAGATCGGCGTGGCCAGGTCGGCGTAGACCTCGCGCGCGACCGGCACGATGTCGTGAGCTGCGGCGAGCCCGATGAACTCCTCTTTGTCTGGCAGCAACATCTTGGCCTTGCTCTCTTCTCGTGGCCGAACGCTCTCGGCGCGCGCCTTGGGTCCTCCCGCGCTCCCGGAGAGTGCCCGGGAACACAAAAAGCCCCTCATCCCCAAGGGACGAGAGACTCTCTCGCGGTACCACCCTTGTTGACCCGCCCATAGGTGCGGCGAGCCCACTTTGTGTCCGAGATACGGGAGATGGAACTCGTCTCCGATATCCGGTCCCTTGTATCGGTGGGAATCCGCCGGAACTAGTCAGCCCGCCTAGCGGCCTTTGCTCCGGAGCCTCAGGGGACCATTCTCACCGATCGCTCACGCCGGTTTCCACCAACCACCGGCTCTCTGGGCTTGACGATCGGGGTACTCTTCCCCGTCACTGGCGCACGCTCGATTCGATTAGGTGGGAGGATACACGCGGCCCGCCGGGCGCGCAAGACCGGGTCCCGGCTCCACGAGCGGAGCCGGGACCCATCTGCCGTGCACCCGCCGGGGCCGGGCGAGAGAGCCCTTCACCGGTCTACTTCTTGGGGCCCTTGCCCTTCGGACCTCCGCGACCCGCCCACGGGGGCTTGCCGGGGCCCGTCCGGACAGTCACCTTCGTGCCGTCGGCCTTCGTGGCCGAGAACCCGTCGATCGCGGCCGCCTTGCTGCCGTCCTTGCCCTTGTCGATCTCGCCCTCGACCGTCACCTTGTCACCCACCGCCAGACCGACCACCGTGTTCCAGGTAGGACCCAAGCCGACGATGATGCTGTCCGTCCCGTCGGACAGGGTGTAGTCGTTGCCGTCGGCGGCCGTGATCTCGCCGCTGACCGTCACAACGGTGTCTGCGGGAGCGCTCTTGGCCTCCGCGAGTGTCATCGTGACGGCGTACGCCGTCGCAGCCGTTCCAAGCAGTATCGCTATCGCCAGCATCGGGAGCAGGAATCTCTTCATCGTGCCACCTCCCTTCGAATGGATGCCTGTGACACGACTGTGGCCCGCCCTCGCATAAGAACCGGCTAAGGCCGATGGGTCGCCTTGCCTGCGCGGACCGTGACCACGAATGTGGTCCCTGCTCCCGGCGAGCTGGCCGCGCCAAGCGACCAACTGTGCGCCTGCGCTATCACGGCTGCAATCGCAAGACCCAGCCCGGAACCCTCGCCCGTGCGAGAACGATCGGCCTGGTAGAAGGGCTCGAAGACGTGCGGCAGATCCTCCGGCGGGATCGCCTCGCCGACGTTGTGCACCTCGATCGATTCGTCGCAGAAGCTGAGCGTGACGGTCGATCCGCGATCGCCGAAGCGGATCGCGTTCGCGAGCAGGTTCGCCACGAGCCGTTCGAGCAGCACCGGGTCGGCCGACACCTTCCCCGACATCCCGACAACGTTGACGGCGATCGAGCGCTCCTCGGCCATCGGCGCACACAGACCGACAACGCGCACCAGCGCATCGTGAAGATCCACGGTCTCGAGCACGACGGCGGACGGATCGAGGCGCGCCAGCTCCAGAAGCCGGTCCACGAGCGCGGAGGCTCGATCGAGTTCGGCACGCGCCCGGTCGACTGCCGCATTCCAGTCACCGGTCCTCTCAGCGACGTCCAGTGACGCCCGAACCGACGCCAGAGGAGTCCGAAGCTCGTGCCCGACGTCCGCGGTGAAGCGCTCGAGACGCGCGATGCTCTCGTGGACCGGGGCGAGCGCCCTTCTCGAGAACCGCAAGCCGAGGAAGTACGTCACGACGCCCACCAGCGCCGCGACAACGAGCAGTTCGAGTGCGGTTCCCGCGTTGTCGGTCATCGCGGGGCGCGCGGCGTCGGCCAGCTGCACGCTCCGGCCATCGCCGAGAGCGACCGCGTACACACGCAGTCGCCCCTGCGTCGAGTCGACGTAGCCGAAGCCTGCCAGCGGGCCGAGCTCCGTGATACCCGCCGTCTGCTCGCCGCCGGCGATGACACGCCCACCCTCGATGATGCGAGAATCGTCGGGAAGGCCGGCGTTCCCGCGAACGCGCGCGACCCGTTGCGCCGCGCGCTCCGCCCTCTGCCGCAGGCTCGCGTCGAGTCGCACGCCCGCTGCCGCTGCGTCGACGATCACGTACAGGGCGATGCCGAGGACGAGAACCCCGACGATGAGGGCCGTGAAGCGCACGGTGATCCGTCGCTCCACACCACTGGAGACCGGGCGCTTACTCACCGGAGACCATGTAGCCGACGCCGCGGACGGTCTCGATGATCGCACGACCGAGCTTGCGCCTCACATAGGCGACGTGCACATCCACCGTCTGCGAGAACATGAGGCTGTCGGGCTCGCCCCATACCTGTTCGATCAGCTCGAGCCTCCCCTGGGGCACTCCGCGATTCCTGGCGAGGTGCTCGAGAAGGTCGTATTCACGCGGCGCGAGGCGCACTTCAGACCCTCGCAGTTCGACACGCCGCGTGTTGGTGTCGATCGTGACGTCGCCGATGGTGAGAATCGGGTCCCTCGTGGCGCCGGTCCTGCGTGAGAGTGCCCGCATGCGTGCCACCAGCTCATCGAGCCCGAAGGGCTTCACCAGGTAGTCGTCCGCCCCGCAATCCAACCCGCCGACTATGTCGCTTCTAAGGCCTCTCGCGGTCAGCATGAGGATCGGGGTGTCGATCCCTTCTTCGCGCAGAGTGCGGCAGATGATGCTGCCGTCCACTCCGGGCAGCGACAGATCCAGAAGGATGAGCGACCATGGCTCCGTCAGGGCGAGCTGAAGCCCCTCACGGCCGTCTCGGACGGAACGCACGCGCCAGCCTTCGGCGCGCAGGTACCTCTCGATCTCACCCGCCAGATTGGCGTGGTCTTCGATCAGCAGGACCATCGGCCATCCTCCTCAACGGGAATCCTACCTCCCGAAGATTAAGGGCACCGTAAGGGATAGGCAGCAGCGGAGACGCGAGGGCCGGCCGGCGACGAACCGCGGGCCGGCCTCTCGAATGCGCGTCTATGCCTCCGGGTGCCTCGACTTGTAGAGCAGGTATGAGTAGACGTAGGTGATGACTAGCATCGCGGCGATGGCGCTCATCATCACGCCGATCGCCCATGCGCCGGGCAGGAAGGCGCAGACCATCGTGATGGCGCCGACCGCCACGAACAGGTAGCCCCCGAGACGGTTCGTCTTGCGCCAAACCACGTCGTCGGAGAGCGTCCAGCTCACCCTCACCCCGAAGGTCCAGTTCTGCTTCACGGTCGTCATGTAGTTGCCGATCACGGCGAACAGCAGGCCGACGGCGATCAGGATGACCTTCGCCACGTCGAACGCCTGGTTGTACGCGGCGATCATGCTCGCGGCGAACACGACCGCCTGCATCCCCACGACTGCGTCGATCAGGATGTTGTAGGCGCGGAACGAACAGCTTCAGACTGCGCCGCTTCGGGTCCAGGAACGGGACGACGATCAAGCAGCGCGTAGATCCCGAGCGCGATGAGCGGCTCGAAGAAGACGCTCATGAACGTCTTGTCCGAGAAGGCGTCGGGCGCGCCGCTGATGCCCCAGTGCGTCGGGAAGCGGGCCGGCAGGGACGGGTAGAGCACCGCGCCGGCGACGAACATCGCGGCCACGATCAGCAACGGCAGCTTGGTGTAGTCCCGCAGGCGCGGGGGTGCGGGCAGCTCGTCGGGCCCCTGCGGTCTCGGGGCCTCCACGCGCGGTTCGCGGTCACTCATCTCTTCAGTTCCTCCTCCGAAGCGGGTCCGAACACATCAAGCATATAGGTCATGGCGTCCTGGAACACGGTCGTGTCGAGCGAATACACGATCTCCTGGCCGCGCCGCTCGGCGAACACGAGACCGGCCGATTTCAGCGTGGACAGGTGGTGCGACACCGACGGCTTGCTCATCGCGAAGTTCTCGGATATCGCGCCGGCTGTGAGCTCGCCTTGCTTGAGCAGGCGCAGGATCTCCCGCCTGGTCGGATCCGAGAGCGCCTTGAACACGTCCGGCATGGCGCACCTCCTTAGATTGTTAGGTACACGTCTAAATATATCCACGGGAGTGAAGGCCGTCAAGGGTGTCTCCGAGATCCGGGCGGCGGGCGTGTTCCGACGTGCGAGAGTGGGCCGCCCTTAGGACGCCGGGAGCGCCTGTCCCTCCGCACCCAGCACCTCTCGCAGGCGTCCGAGGCGCTCCATCTCCGGATCGTCCTCTGGCGCGTAGCCGAATCCGGCCCAGCAGTAGAAGAGCATCGAGTACTCCTCCCCCGCCCCTGGCACGGTGTTGTTCGCCTCGAGCGTGCGCTGCAGGCCGGTCAGCATCATGGCGGGATCCTTGAGCAGCAGCATCCCCTCGGCGTCGGCCTTCTCGGCGGCCGCCATCGCGGCGCGCTCGTGGCCCGCCATCATCAGCTCCGTGACCACGACCGCGAAGAACCCAAGGATGAAGCCGCCCACGATGCCCGCGTCGCTGCCCTCGCTGCCTGTGTAGCTCGTCGACCCCGTCCAGAACACCCGCCTCGGCTCGTCCTCCCGCTTCTCCTGGGAGCGGAACTGGACGGTGCGGGCGGCCCAGATCGGGCCCATCACAGCGGAGACAGCGGTAGCCCACAGTGTGTCGCCGGACTTCAGCCGAGCCATCAGGTTGGCGAAGCCCGCGCGCTGATCGTCGACCGAGAGGCGCTCAGCGAATCCACGCGTCACTCCGACGACCGAGTGACTCTCCTTCAGACCCATCGCGAACGCGTTGACGCGGTGGCAGTCCGGGATGACCCACAGAGTCGGCGAATGCGGATAGCCGGCCGCGATCGCCATGTCGTGCAGCGCCGACTTGGTCTCGAGGTACGTCCCCTTCTGCGCCGGCACGGCGCTGAACCGTCCGAGAAGCTGGCGTTCGGGGTGCGAGAGCATCCGCCAGGCATGGACCGTGGCCAAGAGGGCGCCCAGCACGACCGAGATGGCCATCACCGCGGGAAGGAGCCGGAGCACCTCCTCGGTGTTGCCGCTTCGCATCGCCGCGCCGGCGATCAGCAGCCCCACGAGCCCGACGAAGAGCGCCACGGCCACGCCCGCGCTGAGCACGAACAGCACCAGGAAGGCCGCGACCTTGAGCCGGTTCGCATCGATGCGGTCCCAGAGGGGTTCGACGCGGTCGCGCCTCCCCCTCTGTCTGGCGTCGGAGGACGCGGTCACTTGCGACGACTCGCCAACTCGGACGCCAACTCGCCAGGCTCTACACCCTCGCGCACCATGACCACGAGCAGGTGGTAGAGCAGGTCGGCGATCTCGTAGCGGGTCTGGTCGTGATCGCCGTCGCGGGCAGCGATGATCACCTCGCCCGCCTCCTCGGCGATCTTCTTGAGAAGCTTGTCCTGAGGCCCGGTGAGCAGCTTGACGGTGTAGCTGCCCTCGGGGAGTTCGCGGCTGCGCTGCTCCAGCAGCGAGTACAGGTCCTCGACGACCGCTCCGAGCGACAACGGCGCGGCGCGCGGCGCGGCGACGACGCCGCGGTCCGTCGCTGCCTCCTTGACGTCTTCTCCCGCCTCGATCCTGCGGTAGAAGCAGGTGCGTTCGCCGGTGTGGCATGCCCCCGAGCCCTGCTGGTCGACGAGCAGGAGCAGTGCGTCCGCGTCGCAGTCGTAGCGCACTTCCACCAGGTCCTGGACGGCCCCCGAGGTCTCGCCCTTCATCCAGTAGGAGTCGCGGCTGCGGCTCCAGTACCAGGCGCGCCCTTCCTCCAACGTGCGACGCAGCGACTCCGCGTCCATCCACGCGAGCATGAGCACCTCGCCGGTGTCGTGCTGCTGGACGATCGCGGGGATCAGCCCGTCGGCGTTCCAACTCAGGTCGTCGATGCTCAACGCGTCGCGTTCCCGGTCCACTTCTTCCTCAGTCCTTCCAGGTCAGAGGCGCGGGGCGCGCCGGCTGCTCCGGCACCTCCACCAGGCGCACAGGGATCCCAGCCTCGGCCATCGCCCTCTTGATGTCGCGCACGCGGAACGTGCCGTAGTGCAGGGTCGACGCGGCCAGCACGGCGTCGGCGTCGGCCTCGATCACGACCTCCGCGAAGTCGTCGACGACGCCGGCTCCGCCACTCGCTATGACCGGGATGGTGAGCGCGCGCGTCACTGCGCGCGTGAGCGGGATGTCGTAGCCGTCATTGGTACCATCGCGGTCCATGCTCGTGAGGAGGATCTCCCCTGCGCCGAGGCGCTCGGCCTCGCGCGCCCACTCGACGGCGTCGAGCCCTGTGTTCGTGCGCCCTCCGGAGACGAAGACCTCCCAGCGGTCGCGATCGCCGGAGACCCTGTGCGCGTCGATCGCCACGACGATGCACTGCGAACCGTAGATGCGGCTCGTGGCCGTGATGAGGGCGGGATCGGCCACGGCGGCGGAGTTGAGGGAGACCTTGTCGCACCCGGCCTTGAGCATGGCTCGGATGTCCCCGGCGCTGCGCATCCCTCCGCCGACGGTGTACGGGATGAAGACCTCCTCCGCGGTGCGAGAGGCGACCTCGAGCATGACCGGGCGCTTCTCGTGCGTCGCGGTGATGTCGAGGAACACCAGCTCGTCGGCGCCCTCGGAGTCGTAGAAGCGCGCGAGCTCGACCGGGTCGCCCGCGTCGCGCAGGTCTACGAAGTTCACTCCCTTGACCACTCTGCCCTCATGGACGTCGAGGCAAGGTATGACGCGTTTCATCAGCATGGGATCATGCCGCCGGAGTCCGCCCGGCGACTATAGCCTCGGCGAGGTCCAAGGTGCCCTCGTACAGGGCTCGGCCCGCGATCGCGCCTTCGATGCCGGGGATCTGCGCCAGGGCCACGATGTCGTCCAGGGTCGAGACGCCCCCGGAGGCGATCACAGCGACGCCCTCCGGTACCACGAGGGAGCGGTATGCGGCCAGGTTGGGCCCCTCTTGCGTGCCGTCGACCGAGATGTCGGTGTAGACGAGACGGCGTATCCCCAGGTCCGCGAGTTCAGCGATCATCTCTGCCACAGTGCGGACCGTCCCCTGCCTCCAGCCTTCGATAGCCACCAGCCCGTCGCGCGCGTCGACGCCCGCGACTATGCCCGGGAAGCGCCCGACAGCGGCCTCGACGAGGCCGGGGTCGGTCACGAGCGCTGTGCCGAGGACCGCACGCGCGACCCCGGCCTGGTAGAGGCGCTCGAGAGTCTCCAGACTGCGGATGCCGCCTCCGACCTGCACTGGAACGTCGACCGCCCGGGCGATCGCCTCGACCGTGGCGATGTTCGTCGGATCGCCCGTGACCGCACCGTCGAGATCCACCACGTGAAGGATCTCCGCGCCCGCGTCGATCCAGCGTCTCGCCTGGTCGAGCGGGTCGGCATTGTACACGGTGACCTCGTCGAAGCTGCCTTGCCGCAGGCGCACGACGCGCCCGCCCAGGATGTCGATGGCTGGGATGACCTGCATCGTCTAGGACGCCTCCTCGACGATCACCGCGAAGTTGCCGAGCAGAGCAAGGCCGGTCTCCGAGGACTTCTCGGGGTGGAACTGAAGACCGTAGACCGAGCCGGACTGCACTGCCGCGGCGAACGGGACGCCGTAGACGGTGCTCCCGATCACCGCCGACGCATCCGAGGGCACCAGATGGTAGCTGTGCACGAAGTAGAACGCGCTGCCCTCGTCGATGCCCTCGAACAGGGCGCTCGGGCGCCCGTAGTCGACCGTGTTCCAGCCCATGTGCGGGATCTTGACCCCGCCCGGGAGCCGCTCGCAGTCGCCCGGCACGAGGTCGAGCCCGGCCCACTCGCCGTCCTCGAGCCCCACGGTCGCGAGCAACTGCATCCCGAGACAGATGCCGAGCAGCGGCACGCCCGCGGCGACCCGTTCGAGCAGGACCTCGCGCATGCCGGAGGAGGCCAGGTTCGCGGCGGCATCGCGGAACGCTCCGACGCCCGGCAGCACGATGCCGCGCGCGCGGGCGACAACTGACGGCTCGCCCGTGACGACCACCCCGGGTACTCCGGCCGCGGAGAAACCCTTCTCCACGCTGCGGAGATTGCCCATGCGGTAGTCGACGATAGCGATCGCCGGTGACGACGCGTCGGTCACAGGACTCCCTTTGTCGAGGGCACGCCTGTCACCCGCGGATCCAACTCGACCGCCTCGCGCAACGCTCGCGCGAGCGCCTTGAACGCGGACTCGATGATGTGGTGCGCGTTCTCGCCCGCGACCTCGTGCACGTGGACGGTCATGCCCGCGTTGGTTGCGAGCGCGCTCACGAACTCGCGTGCCAGCGTGGTGTCGAAGGTACCGATCAACTCGATGGGGACTTCTACCTCCCATGTGAGGGAGCCGCGGCCGGAGATGTCCACGGCGGCCAGCACGAGCGCCTCGTCCAGCGGAACCGCGGCGGACCCGAATCGGCGGATGCCGGCCCGGTCCGCCAGGGCGTCGGAGATCGCGCGACCCATGCAGATGCCGACGTCCTCCACCGTGTGATGCGCATCGACCTCGAGGTCGCCCTTGGCGTCGACCGTCAGGTCGAGCAGGGCGTGGCGCCCGAGGGCATCCAGCATGTGGTCGAAGAAGGGCACGCCCGTGGCGATCTTCGTGCTTCCGGTCCCGTCCAGGTCGAGCACGACGACCACCGCGGTCTCTCCCGTGGTCCGCTCGATGCGCGCGCTGCGTGTCATGGCTTGCGGCCCTTCTTCTTAGGCGCGCGGCCGCGGTCGGCCGCAGCTCTGTCGGCAGTGCTTCCGTTGGCGCCTGTGGTCCCGAACATGTCGCTCTCCCGTCGCGCCGACATCAGCTCGCCCATCGCGGCCAGGAACCGCCTGTTCTCCTCCATGGACCCGACGGTCACGCGCAGGCAGTCCTCAAGGCCCGGCTCGCGCGACAGGTCCCGCACGAGCACACCGTAGGAGTGCAGCAGGTCGCGCCAAACGGCTCCCGCCCTTTCGACTCGGAACAGCACGAAGTTCGCCTCGCTCCCGAAGGCCTTCACGCCGGGCAGCTGACCGAGACCGTGCTCCACGACGTCGCGCTGCCGAAGCAGTTCCTGGATCTGGCTCTCGAAGACCACGCGCTCCCGGAATGCCATTCCCGCGACCCACTGGCTGAACCGGTCGACCGAGTAGGGTTGGCGCACCTTGGACAACTCCTTGACCACTTCCTCGGAAGCGAGCAGGTAGCCGACGCGCAGACCCGCGAGCGAGAACGCCTTCGAGAACGTGCGAAGGACGACGAGGTTCGGGTGACGGGCCATGTGCGGCCGCATCGTGTGGCGCGAGAACTCGAAGTAGGCCTCGTCCACCAGCACGAGCGCGTCCGTGGCGTCGAGCAGGTCGATCAGGAACGTCTCGGGCTGCAGGTTGCCCGTCGGATTGTTGGGATGCGCGATCATCACAATGTCGACGTCGCCTTGCTTCAGGCGCGAGAACACCGCCTTCTCATCCACCGCGAAGTCCTTGCCCCGCCGCGGGATCTCGACGAGCTCGGTACCGGTCATTCGCGCGTCGAGCGCGTACATGGCGAACGTCGGAGGGAAGTTCATCAGTTTGCGTCCGGGACCGCCCCACGCGAGCACAAGGTCGAAGATCAGCTCGTCTCCCCCGTTGCCCACGAGCACGTTGGCGGGCTCCAGGCCGTTGGCCTCCGCGATCTCGGCCCTGAGCGACCCCGACATCGGATCGGGGTAGCGGTTGAACGGGAACTCCGGCAGCCTCTCGGCGATCGATGCGATCACCTCGTGCGGCAGGTTCACAGGGTTCTCGTTTGCCGAGAGGTTCGTCTCGACACGGGGTTCCTTGGCCTCGTACGGGATGAGATCGGCGAGCTCCGGGCGCGGCGGACGAAGGCGGCCCATGTCAGCGGCCCTCACAGTCGACGACGTCCTCAGCCGAGATCCCGAGACGTAGCGCCACCGCATCGGCATGGGCCGCCAGGCCCTCGGCCATCGCGATCGTCATCACGGTGGCGCCGTCCGCCTCCAACGCCTCCCGCGAATAGGAGATGACGGACGACTTCCGAACGAAGTCATCGACCGACAGCGGGCTCGAGAAGCGCGAGGTCCCGCCGGTGGGAAGGACGTGGTTCGGCCCCGCGACGTAGTCTCCGACCGACTCCGGCGTCCACGGCCCCAGGAAGATCGCTCCCGCGTTGCGGATCGAGCCGAGTAGCTCGAGCGGGTCGCTCATCTGGACCTCGAGGTGCTCGGGCGCGATGGCGTTGGCTACGTCGAGCGCCACGCGGACGTCCGGTACCACGATGATGAGGCCGTTGTCCCGAAGACTGCGCCGGATGATGTCCGCGCGCGGGGCGTCCTCCAGAAGGACCTCGAGCGCCTCCTCGACCTCGTCGGGTAGGGTCGGGTCGGTGGTGACCAGGAACGCCGAGGCGCGAGGGTCGTGCTCCGCCTGCGCCATCAGGTCGATCGCGATGAAGGACGGCTCGGCCGTCTCGTCGGCGAGCACGAGCACTTCCGAGGGGCCCGCGAGCATGTCGATGCCCACCTGCCCCAGAACGAGCTTCTTCGCGGCAGTGACGTACGCGTTGCCGGGACCCGTGATCTTGTCGACCTTGGGAATGGAGGCGGTGCCGTACGCGAGCGCGGCGATCGCCTGGGCGCCTCCCACCTTGTAGATCTCGGAGACGCCCGCCTCGGCAGCGGCCGCGAGCGTGTAGGGGTCGACGGTGCCGTCCTCGCGCGGCGGGACGACCATCGCGATCTCGTCGACGCCCGCGACGACGGCCGGGATCGCGTTCATGAGCACGCTCGAGGGGTAGCAGGCGCGCCCGCCGGGCACGTAGATGCCCACCCGCCTGATCGGCGTGACCTTCTGGCCGACGAGGACGCCGCCCTCGCGCGTCGAGAAGCTCGACCGGGGCACTTGGCGCTCGTGGAACTCCTCGATGGACGCGGCGGCGATGGCGATCGCGTCGCGGAACTCCTCGGGGACGGACGCGACCGCGGATTCGATCTCGGCGGTGGTGACACGCAGCGCGGGGACGTCCGCACGATCGAACTGCATCGTGTAGTCGCGGAGCGCCTCGTCCCCGCGCAGACGCACGTCCTCGACGATGCGCGACGCGACGGACAGGATCTCGGGGTCGACTCCTCCGCTGCGTGCGAGCAGTTCGCTTCCGAGCTCGTCCTCGCCCTCGATCTCGATGCGGCGCATGATCATGGCTTCTCCACCTCTCCTGCAGCGCGAGCGAGCCGCTCGGCCAAGTCGGTCACTCGCAGCGAGTCGATCCTCACGGACACCGGATTCGCCACGAAACGGGCGCTCGAAGACAGTACCTCGTCGACAACCCTCAACCGGTTGTCGCGAAGCGTCGTTCCCGTCGCGGTGATGTCCACGACCTGGTCGGCAAGGCCTATCAGCGGCGCCAGCTCGATGTTGCCATGCAGCTTCACTATCTCGACCTGCACGCCACGATCGGCGAAGTACGCCTCCGTTATGCGCGGGTACTTGGTCGCGACACGGATGACACCGAGCCGCCTGTAGGAATCGGCGATCTGGTCGCCGGCATCCTCGCGTTCGGCGACGACGAACCGGCACGCGCCGAAACGCAGGTCCACCATCTCGACCACGTCCAGGGCCGCCTCGGCGAGAACGTCGGCGCCTGCTATCGCCACGTCGGCAGCGCCGTAGGCCACGTACGCCGGTATGTCCGTCGGCTTCCCGATGATGAAGCGGATCTCGTCGGTGTCGACGATCAGCAGCCGGCCCGGGTCAGCGAGCGCGCCGATCTCGATCCCGGCGGCGCGGAGCACGCGAAGAGAGCCTTCGAAGAGCGCTCCCTTGGGGATGGCCATGCGCAGGCGCTCGGGCGTCATCGCGCGCGCCCTTCCGCCGGCGGAGCTGGGACGGGGTCCAGTGCGAGCGTCCGCCCGTCGGCGCGCACCGCTTGACCGTCGCCGGCGAGCAGGCGCCACCCGGCACCGGACGCAGCGGCCTCGGCGGCCAGGTCCGCTTCGTCGCGGGTCAGGCTCATCCTGACGGACCACCCGGCCGCGCGCATGGCCGCGCCCGCGCGCGCGACCTCGACCGGATCGCCGCCGACGACGACATCGACCCCGTGCACCGGTATGGAGACGCCCTGGGCCGACGAGCGCGATCATCACTCGTTCGAGCGAGAGCGCGAAGCCCGCGGCCGGCATCGGCGCGCCGAAGGCGCCGAGAACGTCGTCGTAGCGACCTCCTCCGCCGAGGGCCAGGCCAAGGCCGGGCGCGTAGACCTCGACGATCAGGCCCGTGTAGTAGTCGAAGGAGCGCAGGATGCCGAAATCGACCCGCACGCGATCGGATGCGCCCGCAGCCTCCACCAGTCCCCAAGCGGATTCGAGAGCGTCGAGTGACCCCGCGCAACCCACCGCGTCGGCAACCCGCCGGCACTCGCCGATCGCCTCACGCCCGCCGCCGATGCGGACCACTCGCCTCAACGCCTCGCCGACCTCAGGCGCGACGGCAACGTCCGAAGTCAGCCGGTCGAACGTCACGAGGTTGCGTGCATGCGCGGCTGCGAGCAGCCCTGCCGACCACTGTTCGCCTGCACCGGCCTCGTCGATCAGGGCGCGAAGGACCGCGACGGTGCCTATGCCGACGGTGAACTCCCTCAGTCCGACGCAAGCGAGCACGTCCACAAGAACGCAGATCACCTCGGCGTCCGAGGCGGGACCGTCTGCGCCGAGCAACTCCACGCCTATCTGAGTGAACTGCCGTGCCTCTCCGCGGAGGGATATCTGCTCGCGGTACACATCCGCGGCGTAGCAGAGCCGGTGCGGTCCCGGCTCGCCCGCGAGCCTGGAGGCGGCCAACCTGGCGATAGGCAGGGTCATCTCCGGCCGAAGCGCCAGCAGGGAGCCGTCCAGGTCGACCATCCTGAACGCCGTGCCCTCCAGAGACGCTCCGGCGCCCGCCTCCAAGGTGCGGTACTCCTCGAGCGCCGGCGTCTCCACGAAGCGGAATCCGTATGACGCGAACACCGACGACGCCGCGCCCACCACGGCGCGCCGTTCGGCGGCCTCCTCGAACAGGACGTCTCGAAAACCTCGCGGTGTCACGGGTCTCATGGTGCTGCGGTCCCTTTCGTGTCCGGGGAGGTCACTTTATCACAATAGAGTACTGTTGCGATAAAGTACCATCTCCGGCCGGCGGATGCAATCCCCTTACCGTTCGTGCACCGCGTCTGTCCCGAACACCTCCCGCAACTCCGCGTGGAGCTGACGCGACGTCTTGTCCACGCTGTAGACATCCTGTGGCAGGCGGTAGGTCTTCGTCCCGCCCGCACCCGCCACCTCGACTTGGACGCTGTCGGGTCCGGGGTAGCGCGGGACCAGCTCTTTGAACCAGTCCAGGACCGACGGGTCGTTGAAGCGTCCCCCCTGGTCATGGATCACGAGCATCCCCGGAGGCCTGGAGAAGTCGCCGTCGCCGGCCAACGGCATCACGTCGATGACCTGCAGCTTCGTACCCCGGTCCGTGGCCTCGACCTTCACTCGGACCTTGAGCACCGCGTCCTCGACGAACAGCGGCTCGAACCTCGTGTAGACGTTGCCGAACAACCTGCCCTCGCGGAACCCGTCGAGGTCCTCGATCAGGAAGTCGATCATCTGCTTGCCGTTGCGAGTCAGGACTCGGGTCACCGAGGTGAGGATCCCCGCGACCCAGCCGACCCGGCCGTCTGTGAGCGCATCGTCGTCCCCGAGCGAGATCGTACGGGCCGCCTCTATCGCTGGCGCGATCGCGCGGAGCGGGTGGTCGGAGACATACATCCCGAGCGCTTCCTTCTCGAAGGCGAGCTTCATAGCCTTCTCCCACTCGCCGCCCTGAGGAGGGGGCACCGCTTGCTCGAACCCGTTCTCTGAAGCGCCGTCGAGGTCGAACAGGTTGATCTGGCCGCTGTCCCTGTCCTTCGCGCGCTTCGTCGCCAGGTCGACGGCGTCATCGATCAGTCGCATCAGGTGCTTGCGTGTGTATCCGGTCGAATCGAAGGCACCGGCCTTGACGAGCGACTCGATCGTCCGCTTGTTGAGCACCTTCGGGTCGACGCGGAGGCAGAAGTCGTGAAGTGAGGTGTAGGGACCACCGGCACGGCGCTGCTCCACGATGGCAGCGACAACGCCCTCGCCCACGTTGCGCACTCCCGCGAGCCCGAAGCGGATGCCCTCCGGTACCGCGGTGAAGTCCGCCCCCGACGAGTTGACGTCCGGAGAGAGCACGGCGATGCCGCCCCTCTTGGCGGCCGCGACGTACTTCACGATGTTCTCCGTTTTGCCCGAGTGGCTGGACAGCACCGCGGCCATGAACTCCTGCGGGTAGTGCGCCTTCAGGTAGGCCGTCTGGTACGAGATGAGCCCGTAGGCCGCGGAGTGGCTCTTGTTGAACCCGTAGCCGGCGAACTTCTCGATGTCATCGTAGACTTGGGTGGCGAGTCTCCGGTCGTAGCCGTTGGCGACCGCTCCGTTCACGAAGTCGACGCGCCACTTCGCCATCTCCTCGTGCTTCTTCTTGCCCATGGCGGCGCGCAGCTTGTCCGCCTTGGCGGCGGTGAACCCGGCCATGTCCATCGAGATGAGCATGACCTGCTCCTGGTAGACCAGCGTGCCGTGCGTCTCCTCCAGGATGTGCTTGATGCGGTCGTCGTAGTAGACGATCTCCTGACGACCGTGCTTCCGCTCGACGAAGTCCTTGACCATGCCCGACTGCAGGGGGCCCGGGCGGTACAGCGCGACCAGGACCGCCACGTCGGAGAACTGCGTCGGCTTGAGGTCCTTGAGCAGCTGGCGCATCCCGCCGGACTCCACTTGGAACACACCGTCGACGTCGCCCCTCCGAAGAAGCGCGTAGGTCTTCTTGTCGTCCATCGGGATCGCGTCGATGTCGATGTCGACGCCGTGGTTCTCGCGGATCGCCGCGAGCGCCTTCGCTATGACCGTCAGCGTGCGCAGGCCCAGGAAGTCCATCTTGAGCAGACCTAGATCTGCGACCAGCTTCCCCTCGTATTGGGTGACGATCGCCTCGCCCTTCGTGTCTCGCTTGAGCGGGGTGTGCAGGTACAGCGGGTCGCGGCATATCACGACGCCGGCCGCGTGGACGCTCTCGCTGCGCACGAACCCCTCGAGTGCGAGGGCCGCGTCGACGATCCGCTTCGTGTCGGCGTCGGTATCGTAGGCGCGCCGCAGGTCCGGGTTCATCTTCAGCGACGCCTCTATCGTCGCCTCCGGACCTTCCTGGATCATCTTCGAGACCTTGTCCGGCACGCCGTACGGGTAGCCGAGTATCCGTCCCGCGTCGCGCACGGCCGCACGCGCCTTCATCGTGGAGAAGGTGATGATCTGGGCGACCTTGTCCTCGCCGTACTTGGCGCGCACGTAGTCGATGACCTCGCCGCGGCGCTCGTCGTCGAAGTCGATGTCGATGTCGGGCATCTCGGTGCGCTCTGGGTTGAGGAAGCGTTCGAACAACAGCCCGTGTTCGAGCGGATCCAGCGCGGTGATGCGCAGCGCGTAGGAGATGATCGAACCCGCGGCCGATCCGCGGCCGGGGCCCACGCCGATGTCGTTGGCTTTCGCCCATGCGATGAAGTCCTGCACCACGAGGAAGTAGCCGGCGAACCCTTTGTCCCTGATGACGCCCAGCTCGTAGTAGAGGCGCTCGAGCGGCTCGGGCGGGATCGGGTCCCCGTAGCGCTCGCGCATCCCGGCGAGGCACTGCTCCTCGAGGTAGGCGTCCAGCGACTCCTGCTCGCTCATCCCGGCAAGGCGCTCGGGCACCTCGAAGACAGGCAGGATCAGCTTCCCGAACTCGAGCTCGACGTTGCACCTCTCCGCCACTTCGACTGTATTGGAGATCGCTTCGGGGTACTCCGCGAGCGCCTCCGCCATCTCCTCAGGCGTGCGCATGTAGAAGCGGTCGCACGAGAAGCGCATGCGTTGCGTGTCATCGAGGACCTTGCCCGTGGCGATGCACAGAAGCATGTCCTGGGTCTTCGCGTCCTCGGGGCGCACGTAGTGGATGTCGTTCGTGCCGATCAGGGGGAGCCCCTTCTCGCGCGCTATCGCCGCGAGCTCCACGTTGAGCTGCGTCTGGGTCATGCCGTTGTCGGCCGCTATCCCCTGCTGCTGCAGCTCGATCAGGAAGTCTCCCTCGCCGAAGATGCCGGCATAGGTCTCGGCCCACCTGCGCGCCTCACCCAGCTCGCCGTGCTCGACCGACTTGCTGATGACGCCGGACATGCAGGCGCTCGCACCGATCAGTCCCCGGCTGTAGTGGCGAAGGAGCTCCTCGTCGACCAGAGGACGGTAGTAGTAGCCCGCCACCCAGGCGTCCGAGACGATGGCCATCAGGTTGCGGTAGCCCTCGAGATCCTTGGCTAGAAGGAGAAGGTGATAGGTCTCCGGCTTGCCATCGCGGGCGAGTCTGGACCCGAGCGTGAAGTAGGTCTCGCATCCAAGGATGGGCTTGACCCCGGCCTTGTTGGCCGCCCGGTAGAACTCGATCGCCCCGTACATGTTGCCGTGGTCGGTGAGCGCCAAGGCCGGCATCTCGAGCTCCTTGGCGCGTGCGACAAGGTGGTCGATCTTGGCCGCACCGTCGAGCAGGGAGTATTCGGAGTGGGTGTGCAGGTGGACGAAGGACACTGGGCTGGGTCACGCCTCCCGGAGGCGCTCGAGCACCGTCTTGTAGCCGTCGGAACCGTAGTTGAGACACCTGCTGACCCTGCTGATCGTCGTCGAGGAAGCGCCCGTCGCCTCCCGGATCCGGTCGTAGTGCTCGCCGGCCGAGAGCATGCGCGCCACCTCGAGACGCTGTGCCATCTCCTGGATCTCGCGGACCGTGGCCACATCCTGAAGGAAGGCGTAGGCCTCCTCGGGGTCGCCGAGCGCAGCGAATGCGGCGGCAAGACGGTCGACGTCTGATGTGCGAAGGCGGTCCATTGACATGGGTTTCGGCTCACCGGTCCCGGGTCGGAAATGCACCTGATATGCCCATGCGATGGTAGCACCCGCAAGGGACACGGACGCGCGCCGCGGACGGCCTCCGCAGGGTCGCGCGACGGCCGGGAAGGGCCTGCCGACGAGCGGTCGGCGGCGTCGCTACGCCATTCCCAGACGACGTGCGTACGCAGCCGCGAGGGCGTAGACGGGCAGCCACCACGACGAGGTGATCATGAGTATCTCGCCTTGGTCGAGCCGCATCGCGGCCGCCAGAGAGCCCGTCGGCGCGAGAGCGATGGACAGCGCGACCCCGACGACAGCCAGCCCTGCCACGAGTATCGTGGCATGGAGCCACCGCTTCGAACGCGAAGAGACAACAAGTTCGATGACCAGCGGCGATGCGACCACAACCAGCGAGACGGCAGAGAGTATGGATGTCGCCGACAGGCTGCGGCCGACACCCCCGCGGAACATCAGGATCAGGACCGGCGTGAGCGCGACAGTGGAGATCACGCTCACCGTTGTCGCGACGATCGAGAGCGCGAGGACCCGCCATGCGAATGTGCGCATCGAGCCGAAGCGGTCCACGAGAAGCAGACATATGGCTGTGAGAACCGGCGGCATTGAGAGAGCCGCGACGTAGACGGTTCCGAAGCCGTACTTGGGCTGAGTCCCGAGCACCACGAATTCGGCGGCGAGCCAGGCCGCGCCGATCGCATAGGTGAGCGCGTAGGTTCTGAGGAACGACGGACCGGTGTCTGCGATGACCGGCTCCGCTGCGGGTGACTCCATGCCATTCGACACAGCGGCCATGCGCGGATACCTCCAGGTCGCGCGCCGGGTCCCCGGGTCCGAGTCCGGGCGGTCAAGTGTATGTTCCCGTGGCCCGGAGGTACACGACCAGAGTCAGACACCGTGCCCGGCGACCCGATGAATGGCGGGTGAGGCAGGCTGTCCCTCGGGTATCGTCGGTTAGAATGCGATTCCCCCGCGTCTCCGCGTCCAGATACTGGAGCCACAGAAGATGCCCGACCGGTCCGGCGACGACAACGAGATCCTTGAGTGCACGGACGACAACGGCGTTCCCTGCGTGGTCGAGGCCGAATCGGACGCCGGCAGCCCGACTGAGGAGATCGTCCGCCACGGGGGCACCTTCGAGTCGTTCCGGCACAGGGCGTATCTCTTGTTCTGGAGCGGCGCGCTCCTGTCCAACGTGGGCACTTGGATGCAGACAGCGGTGATCGGGATCATCGCGTACGGCTTCCGCAAATCGGAAGCCGACCTCGGCCTGGTGACCTTCCTCTCGCAGATACCGGCGCTGTTTCTCGCCCTGCCCGGCGGAGTCCTCGCGGACCGAGTCGACAAACGCAAGTTGATCATCGGGGCCCAGATAGTGCTCATGTTCCAGGCGATCGCATTCGGAGCCCTGTACGTGACCGGGCACCTCGACGCGAGCACGCCGATCGCATCCCTCGCGTGGGTCAGCTTCCTCGGTTTGATCGCGGGGGTGGTCACCGCGCTCTCGTTCCCCGCGTGGCAGGCCATCCTGCCCGACCTCGTGCCGCGACCCGCGCTTCTGAACGCCATCGCGCTGAACTCGGCGCAGTTCCAGTCGGCGCGCATGCTGGGGCCGGTCGCCGCATTCGGAGTGATCCTTGTCGCCGGGCCCGTGGCGGGGATCGCAGACGTCTTCTGGGTCAACGCTGTCAGCTTCCTGTTCGTGATCGGCGCACTGCTCGCAGTGCGCGTGCGGCCGCACGAAACGGAGGCTCACGCCGGCGAGGACGGTCTCGGAGTATGGGGGTCTCTGACCCGGGGCGTGAGCTACGCCGCGACGCACCGCATGGTCGGGATCGTGATCCTGAGCACCCTCATCATGACGCTCGTGGGAATGCCGTACGTGTTCCTGATGCCAGCGGTCGCCGACAAGGTGCTGGGCTTCCACGGCGCCGCGGCGTACACGCCGGTCAACTACATGCTGCTGACCGCCAACGGGTTCGGAGCGCTGATCGGCGCCCTGACGGTCGCCAGTCTCCCGCGAGGGGTGCGCCGTGAGCTCCTCATGCGCTGGACGATCCTCGCCACAGCGGTCGTGCTGGTCGTCTTCGCCTTCACACCCTGGCTTTGGCTGTCGCTGCTCCTGTCATCACTCGCGGGCGCGGCTGTGCTGACGACGAACTCGCTTGCGAACACGTCCGTGCAAGCGAGCGTGCCTCACCATCTGCGAGGGCGCGTGATGTCGGTCTACATCATGTGCTTCCTCGGCATCATGCCGCTGTCGGCGGCCGCGTTCGGGCCGCTCGCGCAGGCGATCGGGACGTCGTGGGCGATCGCCGGCGGCGCGGTGGTGCTACTCGCGTGGGCCCTGCTGCTCGTGGCGAGGCCGTCGCTCCTGACGCCGGCCGAGCCGGGATCGGACCGGGCAGACACAGGCTGATCGGGCCTACTCGACGACGCGGTTGCTGAGGGTGCCGATCCCTTCGATCCGCACCTCGACGGTGTCCCCCGCGTGCAGTTCGCCGATCCCCGACGGCGTGCCCGTCAACACCGTGTCACCGGGCAGCAGCGTCATCACGTGGCTGATGAAGCTCACAAGCGTAGGCACGTCGAAGATCATGTCGCTCGTGCGGGCAGACTGGCGGATCTGGCCGTTGACGAGCGTCTCGAGGAGCAGATCCTTCGGATCGAGGTCGGTCTCGACCCACGGGCCGAGCGGACAGAAGCCGTCGAAGCCCTTCGCGCGGGTCCACTGCCCGTCACGCGCTTGGAGCTCGCGCGCGGTCACGTCGTTGGCGCACGTGTAGCCGAGGATATGAGATGAGGCATCGGCGACGCTGACGTGGTGGGCGCGGCGCCCGATGACGACCGCCAACTCGCCCTCGAAGTCGACCCGCCCCGCGCCGGGGGGGAGGTGGATCTCCCCGCCGGGAGCGTTCATGGCCGTTGGGGGCTTGAGGAAGAAGAGCGGCTCGGTCGGCAGATCGTGCCCCATCTCGCGGGCGTGCTGCTTGTAGTTGACACCGGCGCACACGATCTTCGTCGGCATCGCGGGCGGCATCAGACGCGCGCCGGTCATCGAGATCACATCGTCGGTCTCCCACGCGGAGAACGGCTCATCCGAGATGAGCGTGATGCTGGAGGCGTCCGCCAGCCCGTATCGGACATCTTCGCCGCTGAACACACGTACCACCCGCATGCGCACCGCTCCTTGTCGACGACCGCCTTGCGCTCTCCCAGGTGGTGTTCGACTACAGGGCGGTGCTCCCCTGCAAAGCGGGAGGCGCGGAGGGGAGGGCCGATGAAGAAGGGTCCCGGAGCTTTCGCCCCGGGACCCTTCTTCGATGTGTCGCGCCCGCCCCCTAGCGCTCGCGGGTGAGTCCGTACTGGATCGAGTCCACGAGCGCCTCCCAAGAGGCCTCGATGATGTTCTCGCTGACGCCGACCGTCCCCCACGACTCGATGCCGTCATCCGAGACGATCAGCACGCGGGTGACCGCGCCCGTGCCCTTCTTCTCGTCCAGGACGCGCACCTTGAAGTCAGTGAGCTCGATCTTCTCGAGCGCGGGGTAGAAGCGGCCGATGGCGAGCCTCAGCGCGCGGTCCAATGCGTTGACTGGGCCGTTGCCCTCCCCCGTCGCCACGAACCGCTCGCCTTCGACAAAGAGCTTGATCGTCGCTTCCGTCATCACGCGGCCGTCCTCGCGCTTCTCCATCAGGCAGCGGAACGACTCGAGCGTGAACAGCGGCGCGTAGGTGCCGGTCCTCTTGCGCATGAGTATCTCGAGGGAGGCGTCGGCAGCCTCGAAGGTGTAGCCGTGGTGCTCCAGATCCTTCACGGTCTCCAGGATGTCGCCGATCACCGCGGGGTCTGCGGACAGGTCGATCCCTAGCTCCTTGGCCTTCATCGACAGCGACGCCCGGCCTGCCAGCTCGCTCACCACGACCCGGGCGAGGTTGCCCACGGCGGCAGGGTCGATGTGCTCGTAGGCGCCAGCGAGCCGGTCGTTGGCGCTCGCGTGCAGGCCGCCCTTGTGCGCGAACGCGCTCGTGCCGACGTACGGCTGGTGCGGGTAGGGTGACAGGTTGGCCGTCTCCGCGACGAAGTGGCTGACCTCGGTCAACAGGTGGAGCTGGTCACGCGTCACGCACTCCAGGCCCATCTTCAGAACGAGGGCCGGGATGATGGCGGTGAGGTCGGCGTTGCCCGCCCGCTCACCGTAGCCGTTGATGGTCCCCTGCACCTGCGTGCAGCCGGCCTCCACGGCCAGAAGGGCATTGGCCACCGCGCACCCGGCGTCGTTGTGGGTGTGGATCCCGAGCGGCGCGTCCACCAGCGGCGCGATCTCGCTCACCACGCGTGCGACGTCCTGCGGCAACGTGCCCCCGTTCGTGTCGCAGAGCACGACCGCGTCCGCACCGGCCCCCGCCGCTGCGCGGCAGACGGCAAGCGCGTACTCGGGATTTGCCGCATAGCCGTCGAAGAAGTGCTCGGCGTCGAGGAACACCGTGCGACCGGCCGCCTTCAGGTACGCCACGCTCTCGGCCACCATCTCGAGGTTCTGCTCCGGCGTGGCGCCCAGCGCCTCGATCACGTGCAGGTCCCACGCCTTGCCGACGATGCACAGCGCGTCGCAGCCGCTCTCCAGCAGCGCGTTGAGGCCCTCGTCATCTGCAGCGGCGACGTCCTTGCGGCGCGTGGACCCGAACGCCGAGACGACGGCTGTCTTGAGGTCGAGTGTGCGCACACGCTCGAAGAACTCGGCGTCCTTCGGGTTGGAGCGGGGGTACCCGCCCTCGACGTAGTGCACGCCCAGGTCGTCGAGCCTCCGCACTATGCGCAGCTTGTCCTCCACCGAGAGGGACATGCCCTCGCGCTGGGTACCGTCGCGCAGTGTGGTGTCGTACAGGGTGATCATGAGCAGGCTCCCGGATCCGTCGACGCCGGAACGGCGTCGGAACGCGTGCCGACATGATAGCGCGTGAACGGAGAGTCAGCGGCGGGGCGTTCGCGGCGCCGCGCTACCTCTGCGGCGGCCGGGGGAAGTGCTGCACGTCCTGGGGCAGGATGGTCCCGTTGGGCTGCTCTTTGCCATGCATCACGTGGGCGGTCCGGGAACTCGCCTCCAGGTACATCTGGTACACGCGAGCATGGACAGCCACGAGCCGAGGATCGTAACGCTGGGCGATGACCTCGCGGACGTACTCCGCGTGGACGATGTCATACGCACCCAGTATGTCGCCCTCCTCGAGCAGGCTCAGGCCGCGGAGCGTGGCCACGCGTGCGCGATAGGAGGCGCTGAAGGGCCAGAACGATCGCGCGGCCTCCGCGGCCGCCAGTCTGGACGCCAGAGGCGCACGTCCGTCGCCGCTCGCCCGGTACTGCGCGGATGCGAAGAGGTAGGACCCGGCCGCAGCCGCGAGGAGCACTCCGACAGCGATGCCGGTTGCCCACAAGGCGCGATGTCTCACCCGCGGCCCGTGAGTGGCGGCCTTCTCAGGACGCCTGCCAGAGTGAGGGAGAGTGGGCTTCATGGGACTCCGAACCGCGCGGCTTCAGGTCGGCCGGCGCGACATGCGCGGGCTGGAAGCCGCAGCAGCACGTGCCACACCAACCTGATGCTCCCTTCGCGGTCTGTCCCGCCATCCCGGCAAGCATGTGCGGACGCGATATCGGCGGCGCATCCTTGACAGACTATATCGTCGTGCGATATACCGTTAGGCGATGTATCGGCCGACGATACGTAGCAGACGTCAGACGGGAGAGCGCACATGACGATCGACACGCAGGGTCCCCTGACCGAGACGGTCTATTACATCCTGCTGGCCCTCAGCGCCCCCCTGCACGGCTACGGAGTCATGCAGTACGTGCACGACATCAGTGCCGGACGCATCAACCTCGGCGCGGGCACGCTCTACGGCGCGCTCACGACGCTCACCGAGAAGGGGTGGATCCGCCCGGTCGCGGGTGACGAAGGCGACCGCAAGAAGCAGTACGTGATCACCGACGCCGGCCGCGCCGCGGTCGGGACCGAGATCCGACGGCTGGATGAGCTTCTCCGCAACGGGAGGCGCGTCGTTGAGGAGGGGCGGCCATGAGTGACATAGGCGCTCGGAAGACTGGACCAGGGGCACCACTCGACCCGAAGGATCGGCTCAGCAGGAAGGCACCAGGGATGAACGTCACGACCAAGCACAGGCTGTACTGGGACTACGAGAAGGAAGAGCGCTGGCTGAACGAGATGGCATCGAAGGGGCTCCACCTCCTCCGGTACAGCTGGGGAACGTACCGCTTCGAGCAGGGCACACCCGGGGAGTGGACCTACCGCATCGAGCTGCTCCCCCAAGCCACCACGAAGCCGGCGAGCCTCGAGTACCTTGCCTTCATGGAGGATGCGCGCGTCCAGACCGTGTCCACCTACATGAACTGGGTCTACTTCCGCAAGCGGACGTCCGACGGGCCGTTCGAGCTCTTCTCCGACCTCGACTCTCGCATCGCCCACTACGAGCGGATCCTCGCGCTCTTCAGTTCGTTGACCGCGGCGCTCACGCCGATCACGGCGGCCAGCCTCCTGAACCTGAGCCACGACGCCCGCAACCTGCCATTCATCCTGCCGGCGTTGGCGATCCTTGTGGGAGGCGTCGCACTCATGGGCGTGCAGTCCGTTCGGGTCTGGCGGCGTGTGAAGGCCCTCAAGGAGCAGAAGCGGGTCTTCGAGTAGCCCGCCGCGCTCGCATTCGGACGCGCAGAAGGGCGCCCGTCCGGGCGCCCTTCTGCGTGCTCGCCCGCGAGCGGCGAAGGCCCTATACGCGCTCGAGCCAGTACTCGTACTCGGCGTCGCGCCCGCGCACGATGTTGAAGTACGCCTCCTGGATGGCCATGGTCATCGCGCCGGGCTTGCCGATCTCGCGGTGATCCACCGACCGCACCGGGACGATCTCAGCCGCCGTGCCGGTGAAGAACACCTCGTCGGCCGTGTAGAGGTCGGCGCGTGTCAGAGAGCTCTCGCTGACGTCGAATCCGAGATCGAGCGCGATCGCGATGACCGAGTCGCGCGTGATCCCTTCCAGGATGCCGTCGGAGACCGGCGGCGTGACGACGATCTCGTCGCGCACGACGAAGATGTTCTCGCCGGTGCCCTCGCACACCATGCCCGCTTCGTTGAGAAGGATCGCCTCGGCGTAGCCGTGGTCGTTGGCCTCCATGCGGGCGAAGCTCGAGTTGATGTAGTTGCCCGTCGACTTGATCTGGGGTGGTGAGGCGTTGACGGAGCGCTGGCGCCATGAGGAGATGCCGGCGTCGACGCCGCTGCTCAGCGCCTCTTCGCCCAGGTAGCTCTCCCACGGCCAGACCGCGATCACCGTGTCGACCGGGGCGGGCAGCGGGTCGAGCCCCATGACGCCGTAGCCGCGATAGACCAGCGGCCGGATGTAGCAGGCGGGCAGGCCGTTGGCCTTGATCAGCGCCAGAGTGGCCTCCACCATCTCCTCGACGGAGTACGGCATCTGCATTCGCATCATCTTCGCCGACCGTTCGAGTCGCTCCATATGCTCCGTGAGGCGGAACACGGCCGGGCCGTCAGGGGTCTCATAGCAGCGGATGCCCTCGAATACTCCCGAGCCATAGTGCAGCGCGTGCGTCAGCACGTGGACGTGGGCGGCGTCCCAGTCCACGAGTTCGCCGTCCATCCATATGCTGTCCACCCGGGGTAGCTCGGCCATCTCTCCGTCTCCTTTGTCCTCCCCTCGGGACCGCCCGGCCCGAGGTTGACGAACAGTCTACAACCTCTCCACGATGAGGTCGCCCATGCGGCTCGTGCCCACCAGCTCCGAACCCTCCTCCATGATGTCCTTCGTCCGGAAGCCGTCGGCGAGCACGCGCTCGATCGCGTCCTCGACGGCCTTGGCCTCCGTCTCCAAGTCGAACGAGTATCGCAACATCAGCGCGGCGGACAGTATCGTGGCCGTGGGGTTGACGACGTCCATCCCCGTGTACTTGGGAGCGCTGCCGTGGCTTGGCTCGTAGAGCCCCGGACCGTCGCCGAGCGAAGCGGAGCCGAGCATCCCGAGAGAGCCGGAGAGCATCGACGCCTCGTCGGAGAGGATGTCGCCGAAGAGGTTGGACATGACAACGACGTCGAACTGGCGCGGGTTCTTCACGAGCTGCATCGCGCAGTTGTCCACGAGAAGGTCCCACATCTCGATGTCCGGGTAGTCCGCCACGGTCTTGTGCGCGACCTCGCGCCACAGCCGCGACGCCTCCAGCACGTTGGCCTTGTCCACCGAGCAGACGTTGGCGGTCGCGCGCGTGCGTGCGAGCTCGCACGCCTTGCGCACGATGCGCTCGACCTCGAAGGAGTGGTAGGTCTCTGTGTCGAAGGCCATGTCGCCGACGCGCCCGCGCTCGCCGAAGTAGATGCCGCCGGTGAGCTCGCGCACGATCATGATGTCGACGCCGCGGATGACCTCGGGCTTGACGGTCGAGCAGCCGACCAGCGCGTCGAAGACCTTCACAGGCCGGAGGTTGGCGTAGAGCCCGAGCGCTTTGCGGATGCCGAGCAGCCCCTGCTCGGGTCGCACGCCCTTCGGGTCGGTGGTGTCCCACTTCGGCCCGCCGATGGCGCCGAGCAGCACCGCGTCGGAGGCTTCGCACGCAGCGACCGTCTCGTCCGGCAGCGCAGTGCCCGTCGCGTCTATGGCGATGCCGCCGAGCAGCGCCTCGGTGTAGTCGAACGCGTGCCCGAACCTCGCGCCCACGGCGTCGAGGACCCGGACCGCCTGCTGCGTGATCTCGGGACCGATACCGTCGCCCGGCAGGACCGCTACCTTGAACTGCGCCACGTTGTGAACCCTCTCTTCCGCTGCGAACCGGCCCCTAGCGGCCGACCTTCTCCTTCACGGCCTCGATCAGGCCGCCTTTCTCGATGATCGCCTTCACGAACGGGGGGAAGGGCTGAGCCGTGTAGACCCCGCCCGTCGTGAGGTCGGTGATCTGCCCGGTGTCGGCATCGACGGATACCCTGTCGCCGTCGCGGATGGCGCGAACCGCCTCGGGAGACTCCATGATCGGCAGTCCGGTGTTGATCGCATTGCGGTAGAAGATGCGGGCGAACGAGCTCGCGATGACGACGTCCACGCCCGCGGCCTTGATCGCGATGGGCGCGTGTTCCCGGCTCGAACCGCAGCCGAAGTTCTCGTCGGCCACGATGATGTCGCCGGGCCTCACCTTCGCAACGAAGCCCGCGTCGAGGTCTTCCATGCAGTGCTTGGCCAGCTCGGCGGGGTCCGAGGTGTTCAGGTAGCGCGCGGGGATGATGACGTCGGTGTCGACGTCGCGCCCGTAGCGGTGTGCGGTGCCTTCGAAGCGCATGTGTCTGCTCCTAGTCCGAGGTCTTCGGGCAGTGCGATGTGGCCGGCCACGGCTGTCGCAGCGGCGACGGCGGGAGACGCGAGGTAGACCTCGCTGGTCGGATCGCCCATGCGCCCCACGAAGTTGCGGTTCGTGGTCGCGACGGCGCGCTCCCCCGCCGCCAGGATGCCCATGTGGCCGCCCAGGCACGGCCCACAGGTCGGCGTGCGAGACCGCCGCGCCGGCGTCGACGAACACGTCGAAGAGCCCCTCGTGCATGCGCCTGCTTCCAGACCGCCTGCGTGGCGGGGATGACGATCAGCCGCACCCGCGGGTCGACCTTGCGGCCCTTCAGGATTCCGGCCGCGATGCGCAGGTCCTCGATCCGCCCGTTGGTGCAGCGAGCCGATCACGACCTGGTCGACCGTGACGTCGCGCGCCTCGCGCACCGGGCGCGTGTTGGAGGGCAGGTGTGGGAACGCCACTGTCGGCTCGATCTTGGATGCGTCGATGCGGATCGTGCGCGCGTACTCGGCGTCCGGGTCGGAGGCGTACACGGTCCAAGGACGCTTGCGCGCGACCCTCGACGTAGGCGCGAGTGGTCTCGTCGAAGGCGATGATGCCGCTCTTGCCGCCCGCCTCGATCGCCATGTTGCAGATCGTGAAGCGGTCGTCCATGCCGAGGCGCTCGATCGTGTCCCCGGTGAACTCCATCGCCTGATAGAGCGCGCCGTCGACGCCGATCATCCCGATGACGTGCAGGATGAGGTCCTTGCCGCCCACCCAGGGCAGGAGCTCGCCGGTGATCTCGAACTTGATCGGTCGAGGGCACCTTGAACCACGCCTTGCCCGTCGCCATTGCCGGCGGCGACGTCCGTGGAGCCCACGCCGGTCGCGAAAGCCCCCAGAGCGCCGTACGTGCAGGTGTGGGAGTCCGCGCCGATGATCACGTCGCCCGGGCCCACGACGCCCTGCTCGGGCAGCAACGCGTGCTCCACTCCCATGCAACCGACCTCGTAGTAGTGAGAGATCCCGAACTCGCGGGCGAATTCGCGGACGATCTTCGCCTGCTCGGCGGACTTGATGTCCTTGTTGGGCGTGTAGTGGTCGGGCACGAGCGCGATGCGGTCGGGGTCGAACACCGCGTCCACGCCGATCTTGCGGAACTCGCGGATGGCGATCGGGGCGGTGATGTCGTTGGCGAGCACCAGGTCGAGGCTGCACTCGATCAGCTGCCCCGGGACGACCTCGTCCAGGCCGGCGTGAGCGGCGAGCAGCTTCTCGGTGATCGTCATGGGACGTGGCATCTCGTGCTTCCTCTCTTCGCGTCGTGCGGTGCTACTCCTCGCTGACCGACGGCCTGACGCTCACGAGCACCCGGTTCAGCGCGTTGGTGTAGGCCTTGGCGGAGGCCACGATGATGTCGGAGTGCGCGCCGCGGCCGGTGAAGACGCGGCCGTCCTCGCTGCGCACCCTGAAAGCTACCTCGCCGAGGGCGTCGAGACCCTTCGTGACCGACTGCACCGTGAACTCGATCACCTCGACGGGGACTCCGACTATGTCGTTGATCGAGTTGCACACAGCGTCCACCGGCCCGTCGCCATGCGATGTGTCGCAGAAGCGCTCGCCGTCGGCGTCGATCAGCTCGACGGTGGCCGTCGGCACGCCGGGGGTCCCGCAGGTCACGTGCACCTCCTCGAGGTGGTAGACCTCGGCGGCCGTCCGCCCGGAATCGGAGACGAGCGCCTCGAGGTCCTCGTCGAAGACCTCCTTCTTCTTGTCGGCTAGGGCGAGGAACTGCTGGTAGACCTCGTCGAACTCGGCGTCGTCGATCTCGATGTCCAGCTCGCCGAGCCGATGCTTGAGCGCATGGCGCCCGCTGCGAGCGGTGAGCACGATCGAGCTGCCGCCCACGCCCACTTCCGCGGGGTCGATGATCTCGTAGGTCGAACGTTCCTTGAGCACGCCGTCCTGATGGATACCCGACGAGTGGGCGAACGCGTTCGCGCCGACTATCGCCTTGTTGGGCTGCACCTGGATGCCAGTGGTCTTGGACACGAGCCGCGAGGCGCGCGTGATGCCGCGAGCGTCGATCTTGGTGTCGCATCCGAAGTACGCGGACCGATGGCGAAGCGCCATGACGACCTCTTCGAGCGCAGTGTTGCCCGCACGTTCTCCGATGCCGTTGATGGTGCACTCCACCTGGCGCGCGCCCGCCTTCACGCCGGCGAGGGCATTGGCGGTGGCCATCCCCAGGTCGTTGTGGCAGTGCACGGAGACGGTGACGTTCTCGATGCCGGCGACGTTCCCGAAGAGCCCGGCGATCAACGCCCCGAACTCCTCCGGGTAGGTGTAGCCGGTCGTGTCGGGAACGTTGACGACGGTGGCGCCCGCCGCGACGGCCGCCTCGATCATGCGGTAGAGGAACGCGGGCTCCGCTCGTCCCGCGTCCTCCGCATAGAACTCGACGTCTTCGACGAAGGTGCGGGCGAGCTTCACGGCCGCGACGGCCCGCTCCAGAGCGGTCGCCTCGTCGATGCGAAGCTTGTCGCGCAGGTGCGACGGGCTGACGCCGATCCCGGTGTGGATGCGGGGGCGCTTGGACGTGGTGAGCGCCTCGGCGGCCACCTTGATGTCGTCGGGAACCGCACGCGACAGCGCGCACACGGTCACGGCATCGCCGACCTCCGCGCCGATCCTGCGCACGGACTCGAAGTCACCCGGGCTCGAGACCGGGAAGCCGGCCTCTATGACGTCCACACCCAGTCGGACCAGCTGGCGCGCGATCTCCAGCTTCTCCGCGGTGTTCATGCTGGCGCCCGGGGACTGCTCGCCGTCCCTGAGCGTGGTATCGAATATGCTGACCGTTTCGATGGCCATGGTGGCCCAGCCTCTCGCTGCTTCCCGCTCGTCCGCGCCTAGAGTTCGACGCTCCAGGCCTCCTGCATGCCGGCTTCCTCCTTGATGCGCGCAAGCACCGCATCGTCGAGCGGGGTGTCCACGGTGACGCCCATGAGCGCCGTGCCGCCCGCCTCATGACGCCCCACCTGCATCGAACCGATGTTGACCGACGCGTCGCCCAGGATCGTGCCGACCTTGCCGATCATGCCGGGACGGTCGGGATAGAGGAAGAACGCCATGTAGCGGTCGGGCATCATGTCGAGGTCGTAGCCGAAGAGCGAGACCAGTCTGGGCTCGTTCTTCTTGCCGATGAGCGCCGCGGCCACCTCGACCGCCTTCCCGCCCGAGACGCCTTTCACGATGATCATCGAGACGTAGTCGTGCGTGGCCGTACGCTTGGATTCGGTCACCTCGATGCCGCGCTGGCTGGCGAAGTAGTCGGCGTTGACGTAGTTGACCGGCTCGTCCGTGGCGACCGAGAGCATGCCCTTCAGCACGGCGGTGCGCAGGATGCGCGTATCGGTCTCGGCCAGCCCGCCGACCGTGACGATCTCGATCGAGTCGATGCCGCCCGGCGCGAGCTGGACGACCATGGCGCCCTGCTGTTCGGCGAGCTTCAGGTACGGGCCGACCTTGTCCATGACGTCGGGCGCGACGGGTGCGATGTTGACGGCCGTGGAGACCATCTCGCCCCGCAGCCCGGCCGCAACGAGCTCCGCGATCTGATCGCCGGCCCGGTCCTGGGCCTCCTCGGTGGAGGCACCGAGGTGCGGGGTCACTATCACGTTGTCGAGGGCGAAGAGCGGCGACTCGGTCGTCGGCTCCACCTCGTAGACGTCGATGGCCGCGCTCGCGACCTTCCCGCTCTTCAGCGCGTCGACGAGCGCCTCGGTCTGGTAGATGCCGCCGCGCGCGGTGTTGACCAACCGGACGCCGTCCTTCATCTTCGCGAACTCCTTGGCGCCGAACATGCCGATGGTCTCCTTGGTCTTCGGCAGGTGCACCGTGATGAAGTCGGCCTGCGGCATCAGCTCGTCGATCGAAGAGCACAACTCGACGCCCAGAGCGGCCGCTCGGTCCTCGGAGATGTAGGGGTCGTAGCCGATGATGCGCATCTGGAACCCGCGGGCGCGCTCGGCGATGAGCGTGCCTATCCGCCCGAGCCCGATGATCCCGAGCGTCTTCTCGTAGAGTTCTGCGCCCGTGAACTTGCTGCGCTCCCACTTGCCGGACTTCAGCGACGCGTTGGCCTGCGGGATCATGCGCGCCTGCGCCATGATGAGGCCCCAGGTGTGCTCGGCGGCCGAGACCACGTTGGAGGTCGGCGCGTTGCAGACGATGATCCCGCGCTCGGTCGCCGCCGCGACGTCCACGTTGTCGATGCCGACGCCCGCGCGGCCGATGATCTTGAGCTTGCCGGCCGCCTCGATCACGGGGCGCGTGGCGCGAGTCGCGGAGCGCACGATGAGCGCGTCGTAGTCGCCGATCACGTCGATCAGCTCGGCCTCGGACAGGCCGGTCTTGACGTCGACCTCGTATGTCTCGCGGAGCTTCTCGATGCCGGAATCGGCGATCTTGTCCGCGACCAGTACCCTCATCGTCATCGCGCTCACTCTCCCATGAAGACGGCTTCGGCGGCCTTGATGCCCGCGCCGCGCTCGAAGTCGTAGCCCAGCTCGGCCAGCGTCATCTCGAGCGCTGCAAGCGTTGTGATGATGTCGAAGTCGCCGAAGTAGCCCAGGTGCCCGACACGGAATATGCGCCCGGTGTAGTCGTCCTGACCGCCGGCGATGGTCACCCCGTACTTGTTCTTCATGATCGAGACGATCTTCTTGCCGTCCACGCCTTCGGGGACCCAGACGGGCGTGACCGCGCTTCCGCGACCCTCCGGCGGAGCGAAGAGCTTCAGACCCAACGCTTCGCAGCCCTTGCGCGTGGCCTCGGCCAACCGGGCGTGCCTGGCGATGATCTGCTCGAGCGTCTCCTCGCGCATCATGCGCAGCGACTCGACAAGGCCGACGACGAGCGAGACTGCCGGAGTGAACGGGGTCGTCTGCTTCTCGAGGTTCTTCTTGTAGCGCATCCAGTCGAAGTAGAACTTCGGCAGGGTGCTGCGCTCGTAGGCGCGCCACGCCTTGGGCGAGACGGTCACGGCCGCAAGGCCAGGCGGGAGCATGAGGCCCTTCTGCGAGCCGGTCATCACCACGTCGAGCTTCCACTCGTCGGTCGGGCACGGCACCGCGCCGATGCCGGTGATCGAGTCGACGATGAACACGCAGTCGTCGTAGCCGGCGACGATAGCGCCTATCGCCTCGACGTCGTTGAGCACGCCCGTCGAGGTCTCGGACTGAACGACCACCACGCCGCGCGCGTCCGGATGCTCCTTGAGCGCCGCCGCGATGTCTGCGGGCCGCACGACCTCGGTCCATTCGTAGGTGAGGTCGACGACGGTCAGGCCGTAGGTCTTTGCGAGCGAGACCATGCGGTCGCCGAACTTGCCGTTGCGCGCCACGACCACCGTGTCGCCGGCGCAGAAGAGGTTGGCGAAGGACGACTCCATCGCCCCCGTGCCGCTGCACGCGAGGATGAGCACGTCGTTGGCGGTCTGGAACACGTACTTCAAGCCGTCCACGCACTCCATCAGCATCGCCGAGAAGTCCGGTGTGCGGTGATGGATCATGGGACGGGCCTGGGCGAGCAGGACCTCCGACGGCACCGGGGTCGGCCCCGGCGTCATGAGGTACGTCTTCTTCACTTCGGCATGCTCCCTGGCGGCTTGAGCGGCGAGCCGAGCGAGTCCGCTCGAAGGCGTCTTCTTGCTGCATCCGGCAGTCCTTGCGCAGCCAGCTGAACATCCCGCGCAGCTCGCTGCCGACCTCCTCGATGTAGGAGTCGGCGTGGATCCTGCGCATGGCCTTGAAGTGCGGCTGACCGGCCTTGTTCTCCAGGATCCAGTCGGTCGCGAACTGGCCGGACTGGATGTTCCAGAGCCGCTCGGCCATGGCCTCCTTCACGTCGTCGGTGATGATCTTCGGGCCCGTGTAGTAGTCGCCGAACTCGGCGGTGTTGCTGATCGAATCGCGCATCTTGGCCATGCCGCCCTCGTACATGAGGTCGACGATGAGCTTGAGCTCGTGGAAGCACTCGAAGTAGGCGATCTCGGGCTGGTAGCCGGCCTCGACCAGGGTGTCGAACGCGGCCTCGACCAGGTGGGTCACGCCGCCGCAGAGCACGACCTGCTCGCCGAAGAGGTCGGTCTCGGTCTCCTCCTGGAACGTGGTCTCGATGACGCCGGCGCGCGCGCCGCCGATGCCCGCGGCCCACGCCAGCGCCAGCTGCATCGCCTGACCGGTCGCGTCCTGGTACACCGCGACCACGTTCGGCACGCCGGACCCTTCCGTGAAGACGCGGCGCACCATGTGGCCGGGGCCCTTCGGGGCGATCATGATCACGTCGACGTCGGCAGGCGGGATGACCTGGTCGAAGTGGATGTTGAAGCCGTGCGCCCACGCGAGCGCCTTGCCCGCGGTCATCGACTCGTGGATCTCCGAGTAGTAGACGTGAGAGGCCAGCTCGTCGGGGACGAGCATCATCACGATGTCGGCCTCCTGCGCCGCCTCGCGCGGGGTCATGACTCGCAGGCCGTCGGTCTTGACCTTCTCCCATCGCGCCGAGTCCGGGCGCAGGCCGACCCTGACGTCGCAGCCCGAGTCGTGGAGGTTCAGCGCGTGCGCGTGACCCTGACTGCCGTAGCCGATGATCGCGATCTTGCGCGCGCGCAGCAGATCGAGGTCGCAATCCTTCTCGTAGAAGACGTGTGCCATGACTTCCTCATCGCTCCTTCTGATGTCGCCTGCCGGTGATGCTTCTTCGCGTGCGTGGCCGGATCCGATGATCAGGTGCTGTCCCGCAACCCTCGCGAGAGAGCGATCTTGCCCGTTCGCGCGAGTTCCTTGATGCCGTAGACGCGCAGGAGGTCCTCCATGGCGTCCAGCTTGTCGCCGGCTCCGGTCGCCTCGATCGTGAGCGTAGCCTTGCCTACGTCGACGATCTTGGCGCGGAACACGTTGGCGATCTCGATGATCTCGTGCCTGCGGTCGGCCGGAGCGTTGACCTTGTAGAGCACCAGCTCGCGGTCGACCGTGGCCCTCGGGTCGAGGTCCTGGATCTTGATGACGTTGATGAGCTTGTGGAGCTGCTTGGCGACCTGCTCGAGAGAGGTGTCCTCGCCGCCCACGACGATCGTGATGCGCGAGAGACTCGGATCCTCGGTGACCCCCACAGCGAGCGAGTCGATGTTGAACCCGCGACGCGAGAACAGCGACGTCACCCGCGTGAGCACGCCCGGCTTGTTCTCGACCAGTACAGAGAGTGTGTGCTTGTGCTGCATGGCTACTCCCACACCTCCTCGAGCAGTTCCCCGTCGAGCATCTCCGAGACCGGCCCTCCAGGGATCCCGCCGAGCATCTCGTCGATAGAGCCGCCCGGGGCGACCATCGGGTAGACGCACTCCTCGCGGGCGACGCGGAACTCGACCAGGGCGGGCCCGTCGTGCTCGAAGGCCGCCTTCAGCGCGTCGTCGATCTCGGCGGGATCGGTGACCCGCAGTCCCAGCCACCCGTACGCGTCGGCGAGCTTCACGTAGTCGGGGCAGTCCTGCGCCAGCGTCGAGCTGGAATAGCGCTTGTCGTAGAAGAGCTCCTGCCACTGCCGCACCATGCCGAGGTAGCCGTTGTTGAGCAGCACCACCTTGACCGGCAGCTTCTCGATGGCAGCGGTGGCCATCTCCTGGCTGTTCATCTGGATGGAGCCGTCACCCGCGATGTCGACCACGAGGTGACCCGGGCGCCCGATCTGCGCGCCGATGGCCGCGGGAAGTCCGAAGCCCATCGTGCCCAATCCGCCCGAGCTGACCCAGGTGCGCGGCTCGCGGACACGTGTGTACTGGCACGCCCACATCTGGTTCTGGCCGACCTCGGTGCAGACCACCGTCGGGCGGTCCTTCGTCAACTCCCTAACGCGCTCCACCACGAGCTCGGGCATGACCATGCCCTCGTGCGGATGGTAGTGGAACGGGAAGCGCGCCCTCCAGTCGTCGATCACGCGCATCCAGGCATCCGTGCGCGGCTCGGCGTTGGCCTTGCGCAACTCGGTCACCATCTCCGCCAGGACGCTCTTCGCATCGCCCACGATCGGGACGTCGACGGCCTTGTTCTTGCCGATCTCCGCCGGGTCGACGTCCACGTGGATGATCTTCGCCTTCGAGGCGAAGGCGGCGAGCTTGCCCGTGACGCGGTCGTCGAAGCGGACGCCGACCGCGATCAGCAGGTCTGTCTCGGTGATCGCGTAGTTGGTGTACTTGGCGCCGTGCATCCCCGGCATGCCCAGAGAGAGGTGGTGGTCCTCCGGGAAGGCGCCCTTGCCCATGAGTGTGGCCACGACGGGCAGCTGCATGAGTTCCGCGAGCTCCTTGAGCTCCTTCCAGGCGCCCGATGCGAGCACCCCACCGCCCGCGTACAGGAGCGGCTTGCGCGCCTTGGCTATGAGCGCCACTGCCTGCTTGATCTGCTTCGCGTGGCCGCGGTAGGTCGGCTTGTAGCCGGGCAGGTTGACGCTCTCGGGCCACTTGTACTCGATCTCGTGCTTGCTCACGTCGGCCGGCACGTCGATCAGCACCGGGCCCGGACGCCCCGTCGTGGCGATGTGGAACGCCTCGGCGATGACCTCCGTCAGTTCGTTCGCGTCCTTGACCAGGTAGTTGTGCTTCGTGATCGGCAGCGTGATCCCGGTGATGTCGGATTCCTGGAACGCGTCCGTGCCGATGACCGGCGTCGCCACCTGGGCGGTGAACACGACCATCGGGATCGAGTCCATGTAGGCGTTCGCGATGCCGGTGACCGTGTTGGTCGCGCCGGGACCGCTCGTGACGATCACCGCCGCGGGCTTGCCCGTGACTCGCGCGTAGCCGTCCGCCATGTGCACCGCCGCCTGCTCGTGGCGAGGGAGCACGTTCCGCAGCTTCTTCGAGTCGTAGAGGGCGTCGAATATGGGCAGCGCCACGCCGCCGGGGTATCCGAAGACCACCTCGACGCCCACGTCCTCCAGCGCCCTCACCAGCGCCTTCCCACCGTTCATCTTCATGCCGTCACCTCCCAGCTCCTCTCGTGCGCGCAAGTGCGCGCGGGTTCGTGCGCGAGCAAAGGACTCATGCGAGGATCGCCCCCTTGTCGGCGCTCGAGACCTGCGCCGCGTAGCGCGCCAGGTAGCCGGACTTCGCGCGCGGTTCAGGCGCGGACCACGACGCGCGCCGAGCGGTCAGCTCGGCATCGTCGACCCGAAGCGTGAGCGTCCCCGCGTCGATGTCGAGGGCGATCGCGTCGCCCTCCTGCACGAGCCCGATCGGACCGCCGACGGCCGCCTCGGGCGAGACGTGCCCGATGGCGGGACCCTTGGTAGCCCCGGAGAACCTGCCGTCGGTGATCAGGGCGACGCTGGTGGAGAGCCCCATCCCGGAGATCGCGCTCGTGGGCGTCAGCATCTCGCGCATGCCGGGTCCGCCGCGCGGCCCCTCGTAGCGGATGACGATGACGTCGCCCGCTGCGATGCGCCCGCCGAGGATCGCGGCCACAGCGTCCTCTTCACACTCGAAGACTCGCGCGGGGCCGGTGTGCTGCCGCATCTCGGCAGAGACGGCCGACTGCTTGACCACCGCGCCGTCGGGAGCGAGATTGCCGCGCATGACGCGCAGGCCGCCTACTGCGGCGTACGGAGAGTCGACCGGGCGGATGACGGAAGCGTCGCGGACTCGAGCCCTGGCCAGAGTGGCCGCCATCGACTCGCCGGTCACTGTCATCACAGCGCCGTCCACAAGCCCGACCTCGGCCAGCTCGGCCATGATCGCTGGGACGCCGCCCGCCGCGTGGAGGTCCTGCATGTGATGCTCGCTCGCGGGAGAGATGCGCACCAGGTTGGGGGTTCGCTCGCTCACCGCAGCCCAGTCGTCGAGCGAGATGTCAGCTCCCGCTTCGTGGGCGATGGCGGTGAGATGCAGCACGGTGTTCGACGAGCCGCCGAAGGCCATGTCGAGCGCCATCGCATTGCGCATCGCCGCGGGGGTCATGACCTGCCTGGGGGTGATGCCGCGCTGCAGTAGCTCCATGATCTTCATGCCCGCGTGCTTGGCGAGCCGGAGGCGCTCGGAGTAGACCGCGGGGATGGTCCCGTTGCCCGGGAGCGCCATCCCGATCGCCTCGGTGAGGCAGTTCATGGAGTTCGCCGTGAAGAGTCCGGCGCACGAGCCGCAGGTCGGACACGCGTCGTTCTCCAGCTCGCAGAGCTGCTCGTCGGTCATCTGCCCCGCGGCGTGCTTGCCGACCGCGGTGAACACCGTGTCGAGGTCGACGTCCTTGCCGCCGAAGGTCCCGGCCAGCATGGGGCCGCCGGAGATGACTATGGCCGGGATGTCGAGCCGCACCGCGGCCATGAGCATGCCCGGTACGACCTTGTCGCAGTTCGGGATGAGAACCATGGCGTCGAAGGCGTGCGCCTGAACCATGAGCTCGACGGAGTCCGCGATGACTTCGCGGCTGGCGAGCGAGTAGTGCATGCCGTCGTGGTTCATCGCGATGCCGTCGCAGATGCCGATCGTGGAGAACTCCAACGGCGTGCCCCCGGCCATGCGGATGCCCGCCTTGACGGCGTCGGCCACGTTGCGGAGGCCCAGGTGGCCCGGGATGATCTCGTTGGCCGAGTTGACGACGGCTACGAGCGGCCGCGAGATCTCCTCGTCAGTGAGTCCGTCGGCCTTGAGCAGGCTGCGATGGGGGGCCTGTGACGGCCCGGTCTTCATGCGGTCGCTGCGCAGTTCCATCCCACTACCCCTCGCCTTCCGGGGCGTCAGGGTGTGACTGGACGTCGCCACCGCACGAGGTGAGTTGAAGCTTGGGTGAGCTTCGGGGTCCGGCCGGCGGGTGAGCCGCCGCGGAAACAAAGAACCGCGGAATAGAACAGACTCCGTCCCCGGCCAGGGACGAGAGTGCCTGCCTCCCGCGGTACCACCCCGATTGGCGCGTCGAATCCGCCCCGGCCGAGTACGGACGGGGAGATGGGATCGCGAAGCGCCCACTCGTGCGGCTGGTAACGGTGCCACACCGATCCGGCGTACTTGTCGCCGTCCCGGGCGGAGGTCGTCCGCCTTATGTCGAGACAGTCCCGTTCTTCCGGATGGCTCAGGGGCCAGATTCGAAGCGTCCCGCACCGGGTTCCCACTGTCCCCGGCTCTCTGCTGCTGGGATTGGCCTCTACTACTCCCCTTCGAAGCCTGATGCCATGTTCGATTGGGTCGAGAGTATAGCCGAGCCCCTCGCCGCGGCACAACCGCCGACTGCCCCGTATTCCGATGGAGGGCCGCGTGCCCTACACTGCCACCAACCCGTGAAGACCTCCGGATGCGACGGTAGGACGGGATCCACGTGCCGCAGCAATTCGCCTTCGACCGCAACATCGACGATCGCCTCCAGCCGTTCTTCGAAGCACTGGAGGCACATCCCGCGTGGATCGTGCTGGCGGTGATCGCGGCGACCGCGGGTATCGCCTGGCTCGACCGTGCCACCGGTGCCGAACTGTCGCTCGTCGCCCTCTACCTTGGCCCGGTGGCCATCATGTCCTGGTTCTTCGGGCGGGTGCCTGGGTGGATATGGTCTTGCGTTGCAGGTGTGGCGAGTTTCGCAGGCGAGGCGCCCGTGCTCAGCGCAGCCGCCGACAGCATGGTCATGTCCTGGAACACGATGACCATCATCACGCTGTCGCTGGTGGTCGTGGAAACCGTTACGCGCCTGCGCCGGGCGCTCGACACCGAGCGCGACCTTGCTCGCACGGACGCGCTATCGGGAGTAGCGAACGCGCGGAGCTTCAGGGAACTCGCGGTTGCCGAGCTGGAGCGCGCGCGTCGCTATGGCCGCACGCTCACACTGGCGTTGCTCGACCTCGATCACTTCAAGTCCGTCAACGACACGCTCGGGCACGCCGCGGGCGATCGGCTCATCCACGACGTCGGGCAGGCGATCAGGTGGCGTCTGCGCGGCATCGACACCGTCGCGCGCGTCGGCGGCGACGAGTTCGCGATACTGCTCCCTGAGGCCGACGCCGCAGCTGCCGCCGTCGCCCTCGAGCACGTGAGGGGGACCCTGCAGGAGGTGACGTCCGGCTACGGTCCCGACGTCAAGGCCTCTTTCGGCGCGGTGACCTTCGTCTCCGCGCCCCGCTCCGTCGAAGAGATGCTTCAGCTCGCCGACGTCGCCATGTACCAAGCCAAGAAGGCCGGCGGGGACCGGGTCGAATCGATCACGATCTCACGCGAGCCCGACGCGCTGGAGGCCTAGAACGCGGCGATCAGCGCGTCCGCGTAGGCCTGCGTGCCCACGGAGCCGGCCGTGCTGCCGGTGATCGAGCGCTTGATGTCGTAGGTGACACTCTCCCCCGCCCCGATCACGCTACGCACGGCCGCGAGGATGCGGTCGGCCGCCTCGACCTCGCCCAGGTGCCTCAGCATCAGCGTCGCCGACAGGATCTCGGCCGTGGGATTGGCCACGTCCTTGCCTGCGTACTTGGGCGCCGACCCGTGCGTCGGCTCGAACACGGCGCACTCGGCCCCGATGTTGGCGCCGGGCGCTATCCCCAGCCCGCCGATGAGCCCGGCCGCGAGGTCGGAGATGATATCGCCGTACAGGTTGGGCAAGACGAGCACGTCCCACCACTCCGGGTGCAGCACGAGCTGCATGCACGTAGCGTCCACGATGCAGTCCTCGAACTCGATCCCACTGTCGGCATACTCCGCTGCGACCTCGCGGGCGACCCTGAGGAACAGACCGTCGGAGTACTTCAGGATGTTGGCCTTGTGCACCGCTGTGACCTTCTTGCGCCCGTTGGCGATGGCGTAGTCGAACGCGTAGCGCACGATGCGCTGCGTCGCCGATATCGAGATCGGCTTCAGGGAGATGCCGGAGTCCGGCTTCATGGTGCCGGCCCCGCGCGCGATCGCGAACGCGATCAGGTCGGCCGCGGCCTCGCTCCCCTGCTCGAACTCGACGCCGGCGTAGAGGTCCTCGGTGTTCTCGCGGATGATCACGAGATCGATGTCGTCGTAGCGGGCGCCGCTGCCCCTGATGGAGAAGGCGGGGCGCACGCACGCGTAGAGATCGAGTTCCCGGCGGATGGCGACGTTGACAGAGCGGAATCCCGAGCCGACAGGCGTGGTGATCGGACCCTTGATCGCGACCTTGTTTCGGCGTATCGACTCGAGCACCTGCTCGGGCAGCGGCGTCCCATACATCTCCACGGCGCCGGCGCCGGCCCCCCGGATCTCCCACTCGATGTCGACTCCTGTGGCCTCGACCACGCGCTGCATGGCGCTCGTGAGCTCGGGGCCGGTGCCGTCTCCTGGGATGAGAGTCACGATGTGCTTGGCCATGGGTGTGTCTCGTCGCTCCCTTGGATCGCTCTGGTCGTCTCGAGGCGTTGCCTTGCCGGTCCAGGATTCGCATTGTAGAGCACCGGCTCGGGCAGCAAGACTCTACCGGTCGGTCGGCTCGCCTTCGCGCTCCAGGCGAGCACGGTACGCGGCGAGCAGATCATCGAGCGCTCGGTAGCTGGTTGCCTCGTTAGCGAGGCGGCGGACGTGCGTCGCCCCCGGCATCCCGGTGACGTACCAGGAGACATGCTTGCGCATGCGGGTGAACGCATGCTCCCCCCCGAAGGCCACGAGCGCTGCAGAGTGCTCGCGAGCCATGTCGATCCGCTCGAGTGCCGTGGGCGGCGCGATCCTCTCGCCTCGGTCCAGCAGCGCCCGCGCCTCGCGGAAGATCCACGGGTGGCCCTGCGCTCCGCGCGCCACCATCACCGCGTCGACGCCGCAACGCTCGAACATGTCCGCGACGTCGTCGGCCGAGAACACGTCGCCGCTCCCTATGACCGGGACCGAGACGGCCGCCTTCACCTCGGCGACCGTCTCCCAGTCGGCCTTGCCGCGATAGAACTGGTCGCGGGTGCGTCCGTGCACCGTCAGCGCTGCAGCGCCCGCATCTTCCAGGACCTTCGCGAACTCGACCGCATTGGCCTCGGCTGCGCTCCATCCGCGGCGGAACTTCACCGTCACCGGCACTCCGCACTTCCCCGCCACCCGCCGCACGATCTCGGCGGCCAGTAAGGGAGTGCGCATGAGGGCGCAGCCCTCCCCCTTGGCGACTACCTTCGCCACCGGGCAGCCCATGTTGATGTCGATGCAGGCGACGTCGGGCGCGTAGCTCTCGACGATCCTGTGCGCCTGGTCAGCCATGATCCCGGGATCGGCACCGAAGATCTGGACGGCACAAGGCGTCTCCTCGGGCGCGAAGGTGAGCAGCGCCTTCGAGACCTCCCCTTCAGGGTTGTAGTGAAGCCCCTTGGCGCTGACCATCTCCGTGAAGGTCAGCCCCGCGCCCATCCTCTTGCAGATGGCCCGGAACGGCGCCTCCGTGACGCCGGCCATGGGGCCGAGCACCACGTTGCCCGCCGCGAGGAGCTCGCGGATATCGTCCGTCGGTGAACCCATGCCACGATGTTAGACGAACCGCGAGACGGTCGGACCCGTGGCGCCCCCGCGCGCTTCAGCGAGGTAGCGGCCTCGAGAAAGCGGGGATATGCCACAAGACAGCCTCCCGGGAGACCTCTGAGCCCCCGAGGGCTGGTTTCCGCGGCGCACTGGAGACTCAATTGAGGATCGCGATCGCGCTCGTCATCGCCTACCTGGCAGGCTCCGTACTGCCGGCCGACCTGTTCGCGCGCCGGCGGGGCCTCGACATACGCGCCCTCGGGACGGGGAACCCCGGGGCCACCAACGCCCTGAGAGAGCTGGGCATGGTCCCAGGGATCCTCACCGGCGTCTACGACGCGTCGGTCGGCCTCTTGTCGATGTACCTCGCCTACAGGCTGGGCCTTCCGACCGGATGGATCTACACAGCCGGTTTCGCCGCCTTCATCGGGCACCTGTACCCCGTGTTCTTCCGGTTCCGGGGAGGTCAGGGCATGGCAGCCTCAACCGGGATGCTCGTCTGGGGCATGGGCGAGGCGATCGCGAAGAACCAGCTTACGGCCGGCGGAGTCGCGGGGATCCTGGTGCTCGCGGGAGTGGTTCTCATCTTGACGCGGAGCGCGAGCGTCGTGGGCACCTTCGCCGTGCCGGTTCTGGTCGCCGAAGTGCTCCTGGCGCGCCCCGAATGGGAATTCGCGCTCTTCATGACCGTCCTGGGAGCCATCATCTGGACGACGCAACTGGGGATAGCGCGCGAGGGCCACCTGTTCAAGCTGTCGGGCCCGATGAGGGATCGCTTCTCGCGGATGCGTCCGCACGCGCGATAGCGTGCTGCTTCTCGAACAGATCGCCGCCGGCCGGTGTCACAGCCACCTTCGGACTCGCCGCCTGTACCCCCCGTACGTCTCGCCGAACCGCGCAGAAAGCGCGCGCTCCTCGGGGCGTATCTGGAAACGATCGATGTAGAAGACGAAGAGAGCGGTCAGGGCGAGGGCGAACGGGCTCGCCAGGTACGCGGCCCATCCGAGCAGGATCAGGAAGTCGCCGACGTAGATCGGGTTGCGCGTGAACCGGTAGGGCCCCGAGACGACCAGCGCCTTGGAGTGGCCCGGGTGGATCGGGTCCACCGTCGTTCCGGCGAGAACAAGCGTCGACGCGGCCACGACTTCGATCAGGAGTCCGACCGACGCCAGTATCGCCGCCATCCCCAGACGCTCCGTACCAGGGAGCGTCACAACCGGCGTGACGAAGGCCACGACTTTCATAGACGCGGCGACGAGCAGCGCGACGATCGGAGGGGGTATCTTCGACTCCAAGGCGTCCACGCGCCCTCCTGCTCAACGACGACCGACTATGCGCGGCATATGCCCGAAACGACTGACCGGGCGACCCCCGAATAGGGGTCGCCCGGTCGCGTCAGCACATGAAGCGGTGCGATCTAGATCGGCCGCACCTGCGTCGCCTGCTGCTTGCCGTTCTGTCCGGTGGCCTCCGTGAAGGAGACGGCCTGACCCTCGTCAAGGGTCTTGAAACCCTCAGACTGGATCTCGGAGAAGTGGACGAACAGATCGTCGCCACCCTCGCGCTCGATGAAGCCGTAGCCCTTGTCAGGGTTGAACCACTTGACTTTGCCTTCTGCCATTGAACTATCCATCCTCTTCTCGCCCCGATCGGGGCAAACAAAACGACGTGACTGGTCCGCTTGAATGCGGCTTGTCACGTCGCAATCCCGAGCCCCTTTGGCTCGCGTTGGCGCAGTATAGCACGTTACGTGCCGCAGCGGCTCCTGGAGCAGCCTCGGCCGACATCTCCGGCGCGGCCGCGCAGACGCGTGGCCGCGCCGGAGAGAGATGGCTACTGCGCCACGAACGCGCCGTCTACGGGGAACGGAACGCCCGAGACGAATGACGCCTGGTCCGAGCACAGGTATACGACAGCGTCGGCGATCTCGGCGGGGAGACCGAGCCGTCCGACCGGCTCCATGTTCCGGCAACGGGCGCTGTGTTGACGATCGCGCCGATGGGCGGCGTCCTCCATTCGAGGATCCGTGCCGGTTCTGGTACGGTACTGCCCACACGCGTGGCGGGGACTGGAGGAGGCCGTATGACCACCGCACCGTTCGGCGCAGACTTGGTTCGCGGGCAGCTGTCCGAACTCGGGCTCGCCTGCAACGGGACCGTCCACCGGAACCTGCCGCCGGCCGAGCTTGTCGCGCGCTCGCTCGCGCGCGGAGAGGGCATCCTCGCCGCGAACGGGGCGCTGGTCGTCAAGACCGGCGAACCGTCCGGCCGCTCGCCCGAAGACCGGGTGATCGTGGAGGAGGGCCCCGCCGCCGAACACGTGCACTGGGGAGACTTCAACCGGCCCTGCCAGCCCGCGCTCTTCGACCGACTGCTCGACAAGGCGCGCGGCTACCTGCACGACCGCGACCTCTACGTGTTCGACGGCTTCGCGGGCGCGGAGCGCACCTATCGCCTGCCCATCCGCGTGGTGGCCGACGCCAGCTGGCATGCACTCTTCGCCAACACGCTGTTCGTCCGTCCGACCCAGATCGAGCTCGAGGACTTCGAGCCGGCCTTCACGGTGATCAACTGCGGCCCGCTGCGCGCCAGCGCCGACTTCGACGGCACAAGGACGTCGGTGTTCGTGGGCATCAGCTTCACCCGCAAGCTCGTGCTCATCCTCGGCAGCATGTACGGCGGGGAGATGAAGAAGGCCATCTTCTCGGTCATGAACTACCTGCTGCCGCAGCGCGGCGTGCTTCCCATGCACTGCTCGGCCAACATGGGCGACTCCGGGGACGTCGCGCTCTTCTTCGGCCTGTCCGGGACCGGCAAGACGACCCTTTCGGCCGACCCGTCGCGTCGTCTCATAGGCGACGACGAGCACGGCTGGAGCGATCACAGCATCTTCAACTTCGAGGGCGGCTGCTACGCGAAGACGATCCACCTGTCACACGAGTCCGAGCCACAGATCTATGACGCCATCAAGTTCGGCTCGATCCTCGAGAACGTCGTCGTGGACCCGCAGACCAGGGCGATCGACTGGGACTCCGACTTCCTGACCGAGAACACGCGCGCGACGTACCCGATCGACCACATCCCCGGAGCTGTCCTGGGAGGCGTGGGAGACCATCCGCGCAACGTCTTCTTCCTCGCATGCGACGCCTTCGGCGTGCTTCCTCCCATCGCCAAGCTGACGCCGGAGATGGCCAGCCACCACTTCCTGTCCGGCTTCACGAGCAGGATCGCGGGCACGGAGGTCGGCATCGACGAGCCGCGACCTACCTTCTCCGCGTGCTTCGGCGCCCCCTTCATGCCTCTGCACGCGTCGCGCTACGCGAGCATGCTCGCGGACCGGCTCGGCCGTCACGAGACTGACTGTTGGCTCGTGAACACCGGCTGGACCGGCGGGCCCTACGGCACGGGCAAGCGCATGAGCATCGAACTGACCCGCAAACTGATCGCATCTGCGCTGGACGGGTCGCTCGCCTCGTCGGAGTTCGCGCCGCACCCGATCTTCAAGGTGCTGGTTCCCAAGGCATGCCGCTCGGTGCCATCGGACGTGCTCGACCCACGCGCGACGTGGTCCGACGGGGCCGCCTATGACGACCTGGCCCGAAAGCTCGCCCGGATGTTCGGGGACAACTTCGAACGCTACGCCGCCGATGTATCGGCCGAGGTGCTGGCGGCCGGTCCCGACCCCAACGGCGGCTCGTAGGCCACCGCATGCGCTGGCGTAGCATGGTCAGCGTCGCAGACGACGCCGACGATAGGGGAGACACATGAAGGCGCACTCGCCGCTGAAGTGGACCGCGCTGGCGTTCGCCGTATCCTTGGCTCTTGCCTTGATGGGTTGCGGCGCCGGTCCTGGGGGCGGTCCGACTCCCACGGGCGGCAACAGCGCGTCTGGATCGGGCGCCTCCTCCTTCGTAGAAGACACGGCTGCGTCGCAGACCAAGACGACTACGGCCAAGGCTGGCGTCAGCTTCCTGTCGTCGAGCGCAGACGGCACTGCCGGCATCCTGGTTGTCGCGGGCGCGTTCCCGGAGAACACCAAGATCACCTTCACGCCGTTGAAGGCGGGCGGCGCCGGCGTCCTCTCCCCCGGCTTCAAGGTCACGGCCGAGGGCGGCGCTCAGCCAGCAGGCCCAGTGTTCGTGGCGTTCGCCTTCAAGGGCGCTTCGCCGGCAGACGGCGTGCTCGTCAGCTACGCGGACGGCGCCACCAAGGGAGTGCGGATCCCGGCTTCTCTGTCGACGACCGGTGGTGTGACCACCGCCTTCGCGGAGGTCGACCACTTCACTATGTTCCGCTGGGAGACCGAGCAGGGGCAGGCCGAAGCAGGCGGAGACGAGCAACCGGCGGAGAACCGGATCAAGTCGTGGACGATCCAGGTCAACGAGAAGACGCCGATGCCCGACGGATCCGGCACCTGGACCAGCAACTGGACGCTGAACATGTTCGCCTCGAACCCCTACGGCAACATCCTGGGCCCCTACAACGGGACGGCCAAGTTGGGCCTGAAAGGAACCGCCAACCTCGGGCCAGCTCTCAGCGGCTCGATGAGCGGATCGTGGAGCGGGCCGGTCCATTTCGACAAGGGCGTGGTCCAAGTCATCTACGAGAAGAACCCCGGCGCTCCTAAGGCGGGCGAGCCGGATCCCCAGATGGGCATGCTGATCCACCTCGACGGCGAGTACACGATCAACAGCGCAACGCCGTGGAAGGTCCGCGTGGCCGGGAGCAACATGGGCGGAGGCTTCAGCGCGCCGGTGAGCAAGGGCGGGACCTACAACCTGCAGATGGTGATCGGCGACGCGGGAGCGACAGTGATCTTCCCCGACAACATCATGTTCAGCGGAGTACCGACCGCGGTGCTCAAGTAGCGGATCCGACAACCGATCCGCAGCGCGACCCTACGTCCGCCCCTTCCGGGCGTTCTCCGCGACCCTGAACTCAACGATCCGCCGGATGAGGTCCGCCGGCAGAGGCTGGTCGAGCGGGAACTGCACCGAGCCCTTCCCCTGCCTGTAGGGCGCGAGCTCCTCCTTGAAAGCCTCGATGGCGGTCGGGATCGGATAGAGCCCGACGTGGTGCGCGAAGCCGGCGAAGTGCACCAGGTGCCGCCCGTTCAGGTCGAACGTGGGCATCGCATAGGCGATCGTCTCGGTCGCGTCCGGCGCCGAGGCCCCGATGAGCGCCCGCATCTCCTCGAGCGCCTTGCGCGTCTCCGGGGGGAAGGGCGCCAGATACTCGTCTATGGAACTCGAAGCCGACCTGTCGGCCATCTTGCAGCCTCGCCATCCAGTCGTAGTCGCCATACCCGACCCAGGGAGTATCCCCCCTACGGCGCGGGAAGCGGGTGCGCCTTCCTCCAAGCGTCCCGGACACCGTGGGTCGCCCACTGCTCGGCGCGGGCGAAGCCCAGGCCGATCGCCAGACAGGCGACGAGTCCCAGGGCGACGTTCGCGGCCGTCGACAGGCCGAAGCGGTTGACGAGCGCCGGAGCGATCTGCCCGAACCACACGATCTGCACCAGGAATACGTGCCAGGAAGCGCGACCGAACGACTGCAGCAGCATCGGGTACCTGAACCGGAGCCCGACGGCCACTAGGGCGATCGTGTAGCCGGCCGCCAAGAGCGACTGAGACTGCCAGCCGGGCGCCAGGAAGTCGAACCTCACGCCGGCGGTGATCGCCACGAGGTAGGCGAACGACAGCGGGAACAGCACCCACACCTTGTGGCCTCTCGCCAGAAGCATCCCGAGAGCTACGGCGAACAGGTACCTGAAGATGAGCGCCTTGGTGACGTAGTTGTTCAAGCCGAAGTACGCGGCTGTCAGCTCGTAGGAGAGGTCGACAGCAATGCAAGCGCCCAGTAGCACCCACGGCCCGCGATCGAGCAACCAGCGCAGGAGCGGCAGGATGAGGACGAATTCGATCGCGATGCTGATGAAGTAGTTGCCGGGACCGTTGGGCACGGGCAGCGCTGCCACGAGCATCGGCGTCCTGAACGCGAAGTCGCCGTTGAGGACGACTACCAGCAGCGCGACGAGCCAAGCGACCGCCCACGGGACGAGGAGACGCACCCCACGCCTTCGGAAGTAGTCCCCGAGGGGCCGCACCCGCGAGGTCGCCCCGAGGTAACCCATCATCACGACGAGGATCGGTACGGCCTGAGAGATGTGGAAGACCGAGAACGACGCGCTCAGAACCTTGTCGGGAAGGGAGTGGATCAGCAGGACGGACACTATGGCGATGCCCTTGATGGCGTCGATAGCTCCGTTGCGGGACATCTGGCTCTCGGGGGTGCTCAAGTGGTTGCGACCCTTCCCTGTCCGTGCCTGCCGTCGAGTCTACCGCGCAAGGCTACTCCCGCCAGTACTCCGGCTTGCTCAACGCATCCGCGCACAAGACTGTCCCGCGAGCGGAGCCGATCTCGTACTCCCCTAGCCCTCGCACCATCCAGGCGTCGGCGTGCTCGGGCGGGATGGGATACGGAGCCGTGAGTCCGTGACGCCCGGCTGGCTCGAATCCGTGGCGAGGGTAGTACGCGGGGGATCCGAGCACGAACACGAGTTCCACGCCCGATCTCGCCAGACGGTCCAGACCGACCTCGACCAGCCGACTGCCCACTCCACTGCGCTGCGCGTCGGGAACGACCGCCAAGGGGGCGAGGAGCGCGCACCGCGCCGCGCCCGGCACTTCCTTCAACCGTGCGGCAGTGAACAGCACGTGTCCGACCGGCCGTCCGCCCTCCCGGGCGAGCAGGGAGAGCAGCGGCCTCGCGGTCGGGTCTTCGAGCAGGTCGAGCACGAGTCCGGCCTCTTCATCGCGCCCGAAAGCCTCCCGTTCGACCGCCAGCACGTCTTCGAGATCGGGTGTCGAAGCTTCCGAGATCGCCACGTCGCGCATCATGCGGGCCGTTCCGGGGAGCTCTGCCCGCGGCCCGCCCGCATACCAAGGATCAGCAGCGCCAGGATAACGAGGCTCAGGACGAACGATGCCGCGTCCGCCCAGCCGATCTCGTCGGCGAGCGAGAGAACCGTGTTGGCTGCCATCAGTGCGGCTGCCAGGTAGTCCACGACCCTGCGCCCTCGAAGCACCTGCCAGGCGGCCAGGCCCAATGCGACGGCGTTGCACGCCATCAGGAACGCGATCACCCCGGTGGCCGTGGCTCCGACCCTGCCTAGGCTCGCGACACCGCTCCCCAGGAGGATCGCGAAGGTGGCCCAGATCAGGCTGTCGGCCACGAGGAGGGATCGCACGGCGACAGTCAGAAGCGAGCGGTTACCGGTCACGTTGCCCCCTGTCCGAGTCGTTCGCCCGTCAGTACTCGCCCTCACGAACGGCGGGCCAGCCGCACACGGGGCACTCCGTCCTGTGCACGGAGGTGAGAGCGCCGCAGCCGGCGCACTCCCAACGCACGCGCTCGGCTTCAACGAACGCGTCCAACCCGGCTTCCCGTATCCTGTCGAGGTTCTCGATGACGCTCATGTGATACCTGGCCCTGTAGCGCTTGTCGAGCTGCCGCAGCCGTGCGCACGGGTACGTCGGGCACTCGAAGCAGAACGAACGCTCCCCCGCCACCAGCTCGTCGCAGTTCTTGATGCGGCACACGGCGCAGTGATGGACCTTCGAGGCCTCGTCGGCGTTGCAGCCGGCGCATCGATTCCTGGGGCGCAGATGCGCGATACACACACCGCAGTCGATCCCGCACGGGGCGATCGACTGCGGCGCGAGCGAGTCCGGTCGGATCGGTTCGCCTGCGCCCATGTCTGCCTCCACCGCCGGCGCTCAGGGGGTTCGCCCTCCCGACAATAGCGTCCGGGAGGGCGCGCGGCAACGGACGTGCCGCCGGGCGCCCTCCCGGTCGAGACAGACCCTGAGATCGCAGGATCAGGTCGCGAGATCCCAGATGTTGTCGCCGCGCAGAGCGGCGTCCGATCCGCCGTCGATGTAGATGACCTGGCCTGTGACGTGCGTGTTCTCGACGCTCGACAAGCCAGATGAGAAGGTACGCCACGTTCTCCGGCTCCAGGTAGTAGTTGAGCGGCATCGGCACCTGCTCGTCGATGGCCTTGCGGGCCTCTTCCGTAGCGATCATGTCGGCCGTCATCGGCGTACGAACGATGCCGGGGCCGATCGCATTGAGGGGTATCCCGGCGCCCGCCCACTGCGGCTTGATGCACTGGCGTCGCACCCAACGAGCGATCGCGCGCTTCGTCGAGCCGTAGATCAACTGCTCCATGCCGCCGCCCGTGTCGACCAGTACCTGCGCGCGAGCGACCGCCTTGGCCTCATCGTCTGCGACCATAGCTTCGACGAGCTCCTTGTCGTTCGGCATCAGTGACGCCATCGAGCTTATGCACACAGCGCGCGGCGCTTCGGCCTTGGCGAGGGTGGGCGCCATCGCCTCGAGGAACTCCGTCATGCCGAAGTAGTTCACCGACACGGTCTTGGCGATGGGATGGGCCAACCCGGCGCACGCGATGACGGCATCGACTTTGCCGCCGGCGAGCGCGATAGCCTCCTTCGCGGCATCCTGACGCCCTTGCTTGGTGCTGAGGTCGGCAACGACGTCGGCGTCGTGGATGTCGATGCCGATGACCTTGTTGCCGCGCTCCTTCAGGATCCGCGATGTTGCCGCAGCTATGCCTGAAGCAGTCCCTGTGACCACGTACGTTCGTGACATGACGGCCTCCGATCCTTCTAGCGGGAAGCAGGCGTAGGCGCCTGCGCCGGTTCGCAGTAGGTACCCGCAGCATCCGGCGAGCCAACAAACCGCGAGGCCCATGTCGCGTCCCCACTCGAATACCCGTCGGGCGTGTGGAGCCCATCATCGTCGAGGGCCAGATCCATGAACTTGCGGTGCTGCACCATGAGTCCTCCATGAGCTCGGCGCTATGCTTCGACGCCATTGCCACACGGCGATGCCGGGACCCCGCCCATCCGCGTCTACTCCGCTGCGGCCGGCACGCCCATACTTGGTATCGCCCGACCGGCCAAGCCCGGAGGAGGAACACTTGAGCGACGGCTGCATCTTCTGTCGGATCGCGCGCCGAGAGGCGCCCGCCCTGATCGTGGACGAGAACGAGCTCGCCTACGCCCTTCTCGACATCCAACCGCTGTCCAAGGGTCACTGCCTCGTGGTTCCGCGCCGGCACGTCCCATGGTGGGACGACCTGCGCGAGGACGAGGCCGATGCGGTGTTCCGCCTTGCGCGCGCCACGGCGGGCAGGATCCGGCGCGCCTTCAGTCCAGACTGCGTGACGATGTACGCCCGGGGGCGACGAGTACCGCACACGCACATCTTCCTGGTGCCCACCTTCCAAGGCGACCCGCTGGACAGGGTCTTCAATGCGTTGGAAGGGCTACAGGAACAGGCGGCGGGGCTGGCCGCCCTCAGGGAGTCCGAGCAGATGCGGCAGGCCTGCGAGAAGCTGAGGAACGCCTAGTCCCGGCGGCGTAGCGTCCGCGCCCTCCGGTCGGACATCTCCTACGGCGTACGGCCTTCCGGACGCCCCGGCGGCAGGAAGGGCTCGTACATCATCCGAGCGTGGTTCGCCGCGACGAGCCGCTCTCGCGTGCTTCCCTGCGCATCGGTCTCGATGCGCCACAGCTCGTTGTTGCGCACATACACGCCGGGGCCCTCATGGGTCACCAAGTGCGCTCTCTCCTCGACTCGATAGCTGCGTTCGCTCGGCCGCGGCGCGGTCCAACTGCCGACGAGGTGAGTGTCGGTGACCGCCATGGAGAGCCGATACGGTACGGTCGTGTCGTTCTGTATCTGGAGGTCGAGGGCCGGCCAAGAACATGTCGCTCCGCTTCCGAAGGGTTGCGTGCGCGAGGCGTCCGGGAAGACGTCGAAGCTGTGACGCCACCTCTCGACCACGGACAGCGGGGTGTGGAGCGTCATCCAGAAGAGCAGGTTCGTCGCCTGACAGAGCCCGCCCCCCACCCCGGCGGCGATCCGCCCGTGCTTCAGGACCATTCCGTCCACGAATCCCCGGCGACGCGATGGCTTGCCCACTTCCCGCCAGAAGGAGAGCGTGGTGCCCGGTTCGAGGACGATGCCGTCGAGCCGCTCCACGGCGATGCCGAGGTTGACGACCTTGTTGCGCTGCAGTCGCTCGTCCAGGCCGGATAGAGACCGGTACAGGGGCGTCGAGTGACTCACGGCCACGTGCGCATAGGCTTTGGGGCGGCGAGTCACGGCGAAGTCGGCGCCCGATGCGTGCCACTGGATCTCGCGCCTGATCCGACGGACGGGCTGACCGAGCACCAGGCGTGCGACAGTCCACAGGCGCTCGTCCAGACTCCTGAGCCGCACTAGCGAGCTCCCGCCTTCAACCTGCCGCGCAGCACATCCAGAAGCACGTTGGCCTCGTTGTGGTTCTCGTCCTTGGCCGCGAACAGCAGCGTCACTGTCTTGCGATGGCGCTCGATGTCGAGGATCAGGTCGAGAAGCTCCCCGTGGACCGAGAGCTCGTCGCGATACCGCTCCTGGAACTCGCCCCACTTAGCGACATCATGGTGGTACCACTCGCGCAACTCGGTGGTCGGGGCGATGCGACGTAGCCAGAGATCGACATGCGCGGAGTCAGCGGGCAGCCCCCTAGGCCACAGACGGTCGACCAAGATGCGATAGCCGTCCTGCCCTGAGACAGGCTCGTATACGCGCTTAAGTCTGATGGCCATGGCCCCGACCCCCTGTCACACCGGGCGGCGTCATGCATTATGTCCCCCGGCGCCGGGCGGATACCCCGGTCGTCACGAGACCGTTGACCCCCTCTAGTCGCTCGACGCAGGGACCGCAGGTGCCGCGGCGCCCGCGAACAGCGCGGTCACACTCGGCCGGAGCAGCACCAAGAAGGTAGCGACCCCGGCGATCGTCCCGAATGGCATCGAGAGGCAGGTGATCCCGGCGATCACCAGACAGGCGGTGTGGTGCGTGCGCCTTCTGATCCACAAGCCCACGAGTATCTTCATCGCGGCGGAGACTCCGAACCCCGCCATGAACGTCAGGCCGATGGCGACGAACAGCCACCCGATGAAGGCGGGAGGCGCGTCGGACCCCGAGCTTCCCGGCTGGAACGGGATCGCTGCGAAGATCGCCCCCATGCCCACGTAGATGAGGCCGTAGAGCCCGACGAAGATGTCGAACCCGCCCAGCACCCAGTAGAAGACCGGCAGAAGCCGCAATTGCTCTTGGTCCACGATGGCCTGCCGTTCGGATTCAGTGACCATGGTTCCCCCAATGTCCGGTTGTCAGGCGACGCCTGTAGCGAAGCCCTGCCCTCAGCCCCGAAGCCGTCATGCCGGCGGCTCGTAGCGCTCGTAGTAGCCGACGAACTCCCCGCTGCCGTCGCGGACTGCTCGCATGTACACGCGATGGCGGTCGTCATCGGTGATCAGGACCTCGTCCGCGCCGTCGATGAGGAGGGCACACACTTCGCGGATCCGCTCGTTGGACTCTTCGTTGTGGCACTCGAAGATGGAGCGCCCGACCGAAGCCGGCCTGCCCGCGTAGTGCTCTACAGCCGCACGGTTCATGTAGCGGATCAGGTGAGAGGCGTCGCAGAACACGAACGGGTCCTTCAGGCTGTCCATCAGGCGGTCCAGCCGCACGTCGGAGTCGGACAATATCGCTCCCTTCGCGCCCCTTGCCGGGGCGCTGTCACTGCTTCCTGGCGAACACCGACCTGAGCGAGACCTTCCTCGAGTACTCGATCGATCCGTACCGGAACAGCCGCACCGCGAGACGGAGGGCATGACAACGCCGAGAACGAACAGCTCGGTGATGACGATGGTCGCCTCGAGCGGGCTGAGGGACCCGAAGCCGTTGCGGAGCATCGCGGTCACCGGCGCCGTGTACGGGAAGTACGTGAAGAGCTGCACGATGAGCGCGTGCGGGTCGGAGACGACGAGGCTCACGGCGTAGAACGGGACGAAGATCAGGATCATCAGCGGCGCTGAGATCTGGCCGGCGTCTCTGGCGGTGGGCATGATCGCGCCGACCGCGACCAGGGTCGCGGTGAAGAGCGTGAACCCGCCGACGAGAAGCAGCGCTCCGACGATCATCGGACCCGGGGCTGAAGACCAGGTGGGAGAGGTCCAGGTTCGGCAGGTTCAGCGACGGTCGCGGAAGAACAGTACCCGATGACCACCGGCAGCGCGAACACCAGCATCTGCACCAACCCGACGATCGAACAGGGAGATGACCTTGCCGACGACCAGGGTCGTCGGATCCAGGGTGGTCAGGATCATCTCGGTGACCCTGTTCTCCTTCTCCTCCAGCAGGCTTGTCACCATCTGGTTGCGCGAGCAGCAGGATGACGACGTAGAAGATCACCAGGAACACCAGCGGCGGGATGACCTCGTTGATCCCGCCCGATTCCTGACCCGCCTTGTAGGTCGTCGAGGTCACCGGGAAGCTGCCCTGCACGAGAGTGATGAGCGGTCTTGTCGCCGATCCTGTCCTGGGTGCTGGTGACCAGGATGTGGCTCGCGACGGCGGCGTACTTGCCGTTCTCGAAGATCCCGTTGTCCACCCCGTACACCTGCGTCGGCTGCTTCGCCGGATCGGACGGGTAGGCGAAGTACGCGTCGAGCCTCCCCGACTTCACGTCCGCGATCGCCTGGGCCGGGTCGGTCGCCTTGCTGCCGCCGAGGGCGGTCACGACGGCGGGGTCCACGTAGCCGGAGGCGTCGCTGTAGGTGAAGGTGAACTTCGCGAGCTCTCTGCGAGTCCACCTGACTGGCGGTGGTCCGTGTTCGCCAGGCAGATCAGCCCGAACACGACGCCCATGACGACCGGCACGATCAGCGTGGCGATCCAGAAGCGTCTCTTCGTCAGCGTGCGAGTCACCTCGAACGAGACGACGGTGCCGAGGTTGTGCCGCGCCATCGAGCTACGCCTCCCCGTCCGGTTCGCTCTGATCCCCGTAGACCCTCACGAAGATCTCGTCCAGCGAGAGCTTGCTCGTCAGGAAGCTCCGCACCAGCACGCCGGCGTCCACGAGCTCGCGCAGGATGACCGCCTCGTCGACGTCGTCGGTGACGGTGAGCTCCGCGTAGTTGTTCTCCCGCAGCGTCACCTCGTAGTGCGTCGAGTCCGGGATGTCCCCGGAGTACTTGAGCCGGATCATCGTCCCGCCGTACTGGTCCTGCACCTCGGGGATCGTCCCGTAGGCCTCGGCCTTGCCGTCCTTGAGCAGGACCACCCGGTCGCAGAGCCGCTCGACCTCCTCCATCTGGTGGGTCACCATGAGCACGGTCGCGCCGGCCTTCTTCTGCTCCTCGATGATGTCCATCAGCAGTCTGCGGTTCACCGGATCGAAGCCCTTGGTCGGCTCGTCCAGGATGAGCAGCTCGGGGTCGTTCATGATCGTCACGCCGAGCTGGACCTTCTGCTGCTGCCCGCCGGAGAGCTTGTCCACCCGGATCTTCGCCTTGTCCGCCAGGCGCGACCCGCTCCAGGTAGTCCAGGGACCATCTCGACGCGGCCCGCCTGCTCAGACCCTTTGAGCCTGCCGAAGTAGGTCATCACGTCGATGACCGACTCCTTCTTGTACAGGCCCCGTTCCTCGGGCAGGTAGCCGAGCGTCCCGCCGTCCTCCGGCTGGAACGACTCGCCCGTTGACGTGCAGGATCCCCGCGGTCGGCTGGTAGATGCCCAGCAGCGCTCGGATCGTCGTGGTCTTCCCCGAGCCGTTCGACCCGAGGAACCCGAAGGTCTCGCCGCGGTTGACGTCGAACGACAGGTCCCGGATGACCGTGTTCGCGCCGAAGTCCATCCGGAAGTTCCGGATGTGGACGAGCGGCTCGCCCGCGGGGGGCCCCATCATGCGCGTGCCCGCAACCTTGCGAGAACGTACGTGGTCATCTCGCACTCCCCTCGCCATCTGGGCGCGATCCAGTATGCCATCACCACGATTCGAGGTGCACCCTCGCGCTATCGAAGCGGTCCACGGGCGGCGGCACACGAGAGGGATGCCCCAGCGCGACCATTGAGTGCGGAACGACATGGCGCGGCAGCTTGATGGCGCTTCGAACCGAGGCCACCATGACCCGCGAAGGGTGGACTCCTATCCAGACACCGCCGAGGCCGATCGAATGCGCGGCGAGAAGCGCATTCTCGATGGCGGCGGCGCAATCGATCACCCAGAACCCCTTGTGGCGGACTGCGAGCCTGTCGGCGCAGACGACGAACGCCACCGGTGCGCGAGCGATCGGTCCCGAGAAGGGCGTGGCTCTCGCGAGCCGGTGACGAGCCGTCTCGTCGCGCACGACGATGAAGTGCCACGGCCGCTCGTTGGAGGCGGAAGGCGCCGCCATCGCAGCGCGCAAGACCGCCTCGAGATCGGCGTCGATCACCGGTTCGTCCGTGAAGTCCCGCACGCTGCGGCGGGTCATGATCGCGTCGACGGCGTCCATCGGTGCCTCCACCTGTCCTAGGCCGGCTTCGTAGCAGATACTCGCACGCTTCGGAGTTCGATGACACTCACACGTGCAGCTCACTTCTTGTCTCAGTGCTCATGCTGTCCTTTGCGGCTGTCGGTCTGACCGCGTGCAGCGGGGGCCCGCCCATCGGGCCGGTCCCACCGGGTGTCAAGTCCGGCGCGCTCGTGGGGATGGAAGTCGTCGGCTATCTCGGACGTTCCGATGCCCAGGACGGCACCTGGAACGTGCTCGACGTCAAGCCGGGCCCGTCGAGCTCGATCCAGCCTTTGGTCATCGCCGTTCTGCGGCCGGGCTCCGTCGAGGAGAACGGCATCGCGGCGCTCGACGAACGCTACATCTGGGCTTCCGGCCGTGCGTGGTCCAGCGGATCCGGCGCCGTCCCGGAGATCCAGGTGGACGGCATCGAGATCGCTCACGCACCGTAGCCGACGGGACTCCCACGGCATGTCGCCCCGAGCGCCGGCTACGCCTCCGACTCCCGCTTTGCGGTGTCGGTGACCCTTCGGATGAACTCGCCCTTCGCCTCCGTGTAGAGCACACGATCGGTCGACGCCTCCGCGGCGAGCCGGCGCTTGAGCGCGCCATACTGAGCGGCGACGTCCGGATGCGCGATGAGGTAGTCGCGAAACAGCAGGCGGTCCCAGTGCGACGTGAATCCACCCTCCACCATATGGATGTGGTGGGTGCGCTTGCCCGTCGCCGAGTCGCGCTTGATGAACCACGCGTAGAAAGGCTCGCCGACATCCCCGAAGGTGGGCCGCCAGAAGTACTCATATCCTTGGGACTCCAAGAGCGGCGCGACGCGCTCGCGAACCGCCGCTAGGTCGGTCACCTCGACGAGCACGTCGATGATCGGCTTGGCTGCGAGACCGGGGACGGCGGTGCTGCCGAAGTGCTCGATCCTGACGACGAGGCCCTGCGGCAGGCAAGCCAGCAGGTGCCGCCGCTCGCGCTCGAAGGCCGCCGGCCACTCCGGGTCGTAGTCGACGATCTCGACCGGCTCGCTCGTGACCCTGCGGATGCGGTCCTCCAGCGGTTCCATGGCTGCCGGTGGTCCGGCCATTCTACGGAATCACCGGAGGCGGCGAGACGACGGGCACGATGGCCAGGATGGCCAGCCCGACAATGACCATAACCACCAGGACGATGATAATGGCGCGCACCGACACAACCGGCGGCAAGGGCGTCGCGCCGGACTCTCGTTCCACGATGCCGTCGAGGGTTATCGACGTGGCCGCGCCGATCATGGGGGGATCGAGGCCCTTGATCGCCTGCGAGGGCATCTGACCGAACTCGTCGGAGTTGTGTTCACGCGATGGCCTTGCGGCAGAGCTGATCCCCCATCGGACCAGGGCAACGAACCCCGGCACGAACAACACCGCCGCGCCCACCCACACCGCCGCGGCTAGGCCCTCCATGTGCCCCCAGACGTTCATAGGCGTGCCGAGAGTCCGCTCGTCGAGGATGGCGAAGAGCCCGAACGACACGGCGAAGCTGCCGACCGCCACCAACGGGATCGCAAGGAGCCAGAACCAGATCCGGCGCTTGTGCCACTCGTTGCTCGGCGGCACTCGCTCGTCCCGATTCGCGGTGTCCACAAGCCCCCCGCCTGATCGTTGCGTTGGACACACTGTAGCGCTCCGTGACCTGCGGAGTGGGCCACGTTCCTGCTACTCGTAGTGCGTCCACATCCTGAGCACCTTGACCACGTGGTCGTCGTCCAGCACCTGATACACGAGACGATGCTGGATGTTGATGCGACGCGAGTAGGCGCCGGCGAGATCGCCCACCAGCTTCTCGAAGGGAGGTGGGCTCTGAAGGGGGTCGTCGGCCAGCAAGTCGAGCAGGGCTTCCACGTGGGGCCTCAAGCCACCGGAGGCGATCTTCTTCGAGTCTCGACACGCGTGCGCTGCGTAGACGATGCGCCAGCTCACCAGTCGAGCCCGTCCCTGCACTCCCCGACCGCAGCGCCCATCCCCTCGATGATCGACTCGCGGACACCCGGGATCGAGAGGAGGTGCAGCGTCTCCTGGACCGCGCGCCAATCGTCCTCGCCTACGAGCACTGCGTTGCCGCGCTTGCCGGTGATCTGGACGGGCTCGTGCGATTCCGAGACCTCGTCGAGCAGCCTGTAGAGGGACTTGCGTGCCTCGGTTGCGGTGATCGTGGTCATCTGGAGCCTCCTCATGTCGTACGGCAAAGCGTACGCTCAGGATCCGACCACGTCAACCGCACGTGCTTCGCGCCGGTCGCGTCGGCGCCGCGATAGCAGTCGAGCAAGCGCTTCCTGGTCGATCTGGCTGGCGGAGTCTGCTCGACCCCTTCGCTAGACGAGTGGTGGCGGAGTGGCGGGCATCATCCGTCACTCTGGGTGTCGATCTCGAACTCGAAGCTTGCCGGAGCATCGAGCCTGTTGTCCCTCATCCGGATGTCCGGTTCGCCCTCGACATGTCTGTCGGCGTCGCTTGAACCGACAACACTGCGATAGTAGGCATCGATTCCCGCACGGAACGCCGGGTAGTCCAACTGACCCGCGTAGCCCACCGGCCACGAGATCTCCAGCGGCATCGTCTCGAGGTCCCCCCCGACCTGGTGCTTGATCGCTGCGTACAGGTTCTCGTACAACATCCCGTCCACTTGCAGGTCAAGGAAGGCTCGCGAGACCACTTGCTCGTCATCGCTGCCTAACTCCTGTGAATCCTGCACTAGACCGCTCAGGATGACCTTGGCGTGCGCCACTTCGAACCGCCTTTCGCTCCGTCCGACGTCTGGCGCGCAGCCTGCGCGCCGGTTTCCCAGAATAACGTGTGAGTCAAGAAGCGCCATGTTGATGCGATTGTCGGGTGCGCGTCGGCCTGCTCTCGCGATCTTGGGTCAGCCAGGCCCCGAACGCGTCAGGTCGACGCGCTTGGTCGATGGGCATCGGGCGCGATGCCGATCTCAGCGATCCTACCTGGTTCGTCGACTTGGATGAGCAGCGGCCCGACGGAGTCATCGTAGGCCGCGAGCAGTTCGTCTGGACTTGCATCCTCGTCGTTCACCGTGAACCTGGTCGACTCGTGGGTCGCCGCCACGTACTTGCTCGAGCGCTGCTCGCCGGGTGCCTGCAATGGAACCGTGAGGATCAGGCTGGTGTCGTCCCGCCCGAAGTGGATGCCGACCTCGCCCTCGATCCGATGCCGGCCCAAAGGCATCCGCCTGCCGTATCGCACCCGGGCTTCGTCGAACCACCTTGCGACGAGATCGCGTCTGTCAGCCCATTCGATCAGCCCGAGGAGCGCGAACAGAAGCACGACTATGGTGACGTTGAGTGGGTCCGACCGAATCACGCTCCCTCGAACGTCTGGCACTCCAGCGGCGGATCGCAGCGCCTCCTTCGTACCAAGCGTACCCGCCAATCCGCTGGAAACGCTTGCTAGTCGAGCGTCAGCCAACGAAGCCGTCCGCGGGTCACGAGTCCTCCCACTCAGTCGAGCCGCCGAAACCGCGTACGAGCCCGTCGGGCCCAAAATCAACTCTGACGCCCCAGCGCGGTGGCGCGGGGACGTCGGCTTCCGGAAGCACCGCCCCTGTCTGCGCATACTGCGGCTCCGGCTTCGAGAGCGAGACCGAGCAGCCATTCGGACCGTCCGGGCTATCCTCGTCCGCATCCGGCTCGACCGCGAGACGGAAGCCTAGGCTGACCTCGCTCTCCGACTCTGCGACGACCGCGAACTCACCGTGCTCGTCATCGCCGGTGCGCAGAGTGGCGACGGGGAAGGCGGCACTATCGACCGTGAATACGAATCCGCTGTCCTCGATCGTGCCGTCAAGCACAACGTCCGGCCCACCGTAGGCGCTCCTGAGCCTGCGATGGAACGGTCGCACCATGAACTCCATCTGACGACCACCTCTCTCAACCGCGAGATCCGACCAGCCGTGGGGCGGATGGGCTGCGAAGCGCCCGACTCACGTCCGCGCCCTTGCTCACTGTATCAGGCGCGAGTCTGCCTCAACCGTGACAAGCCGCCTCTTGCGATCAGGCGCGGTCGGGTGCCGAGTCGTGCAGGCGAGACTCGACTCAACGCGAGCACCAACGATTGTTGCACCTGCTATCGAGGGGCCGGCTGGCTCACCGAGATGGCGTACCCCGCCGCGCCGACGAGGGCAGCCAGCCCCAACAAGACAGCGGCAACTCCGAGTAGTCCGGCAACAGGACTGCCCGAGGCTGTGGACGCCTGGTGTGCGATGACAGGTGACATGTGCGAATCGTCCTTCGCCTAGTGGTTGCCTGGCCGAACGTCCGGCGCTTCAGCGGCGGACCGCAGCGTCTCCTTCGTTACCAGCATGTCCGCAGTCCGCTACGAGCGCTTGTTCGAACCGTTCCGATCGCCGGCCTTCGAGAATCACTTGGAACCCGCGTTGATGATGACCGGGAGACCGCACCTCCAGTCATCCCACGCCTTGACGTCCGTGACCAGCTCGCACATGAAGTGGGCGACGTTCGCCATATTCGTGCTGTCCGGACGGGCGAGGCTGCTCACGAGCCCCTCGTGCAGCGCGTATTCGGAGACGTCGCCCTCCAGTAGCGTGTCCGGACGAACAGCCACCCACTCGACGAACGGATCGGCCGTCCCGATGCTGCCGCGCAGGAAGTCCGCGGCATCCTGGTTGTCCTTCGCCGGCGGTACGAGGGCGCGAAGGACCGCAAGCACCGCCTTCTCGAGGCCGCCGCGGCGGGCGTCGATGCCTCCCGGCCGGTGGACCGACACGGTGCTCATGAGGACGAGCTTGACCGGCTCGGCAGGGCGAAGCGACTCGACTGCTCCGCACACCCTCGACACGGCCTGGGTGACCAGGTCGCGCGGCGGCCCGAACACGCCCTTGAGGCTGATGACGTGCCCGAGACACGAGATCACCGCGTCGCACCCGGCGACATGTCGCCGAAGCTCGTCGCCGCTCAAAGACAGCAGGTCGGCCTCGATAACCGTTAGCGTGGGGTTCGCTGCCACGCCCGCCGGCAGCCTGCCGGCCGATCTCACGATGGCGCGAACGTTGACGCCTCGACTCAGCAGCTGCTCCAGGACGCGCCCACCGGTGCGCCCGGTGCCGCCGAGCAACAGGACCGTGTGACTCATCGGACATCTTGCACCTCCTTCGCGGCGCGAGGGTCGAACCCCCGCGCTATGTCGTGAACGGACCTCAGGCCGCGGCGGTCGCGCGGGTGGCCGGGGGCGAGGACCTCACCCCGAACACCAAGAGGTATCCGAGCATCCAGACCTCCGCGACAGTCGGCACGTTGATGAGCAACGCCTTGGCTGCCTCACCGAACGCGGGGGTCAGGTACACCGCAAGCACGCCCACGGGGTAGCAGACGCCCCCTACCATGAGCAGGACGCCCAGCGCCTTCGGGAACATCCGTGACCTGTAGACGAGAAGCCCGAGCGGAATGAGCCACAGGCCGAAGAAGATCGAGGCGTTGACGATGCCGTAGTGATGGATGTCGAGCAACAGCAGCGCCAGGGCGTTCGATCCTGCGGCGCCGAAGGCGGTGACGTAGGACTCCCCGGTCGCGACCAGCAGGGCGGCGACCGGGAAGACCTCGCTGAGACAGACGATCGTGGCCCCGACGGCGACGAAGACCACCATCGCTCGCGCTCGGTTCTCGCTCACGTGCCTCAGCAGCAGGTAGAAGACGATCGCGGCGAGGATCCATGCCGTCGCCTGAACGAGATCGGCGGCGACGCCGGCGCGCAGGAGTCCCGCATTCGCCACCACCCTCTGTGCGGTGGCGGCTGCGTCGCCCGGTACGTACACCCTGGAGGTCGCTACGTTGTAGGAGAAGGCGGCGAAGACGGCGACGATCAAGTAGAGGGCGCCCGCGATCCTCGCGAGACGCTTGCTCGACGCCGTGCCCTGGGTGTCCTGGACGATCGCGTTCATGATGTCCGCCCTTCACTGCCCGGGTACTGGAACACTGTCATCGAGCGGCACGTCGAAGACCCGGGCGATCTGGAACGCCATCTCGAGGGAGGGCGAGTAGCGGCCTTGCTCGACCGCGATGATGGTCTGACGAGTCACGTGCACACGGTCCGCGAGCTCCGCCTGGGTCATCTCGCCGGCGGCGAACCGAAGCGACCGGATGCTGTTGGAGACCCTCGTCGGCTTGGTCATGGCTAGAAGCCTCGGCGGTAGGCGACGAGCTTGGCCGCCGAGGCGACGAGCGCGCCGGCAACGAACGACAGGTAGAGCGCGTTCGCGATCCAGAAGGGGTCGTAGCGGAGCATGGCCAGCGCGAGCACGCCGAGCGCCCCGGCCGACGAGACGTAGTAGCCGATGAGCTCGCCGCGCCGGTTGATGTCGGCGTCGCGCTCGTCATTCCGGCCGATGTCGTCGACCGAGCCGCTACCCGTGATCTCGGCGCCGATCGCAGTGCCGATCGCCGACGAGTATGGTCCCGACGATCGTGAGAACGATCAGCGAGCCGATCGCGATGATCAGCGGCCACTGATAGGCGATCTCCGCCACCGGTACGGTCCCGACCTGACCGAGAACGATCGCGAAGTAGACGGCAGCGACGCCCGTCGACACCACCGCGCTCACCCAGGTGAACTTCTCCTCGAACGGCATCATGGCCTCCTTGATGTCAGGTTTCTTTGACATCGCCACTGTAAAGAGGCTCAGACATCATGTCAAGTATTTTTTACTATGATTCGGTCGCGAGTATCCCGGCGGCAGACGTTCGCGCATGAGGCGGCTTCTCGGGGAATAGCAGGTGGGACAGTAGTGCATGGAGCGGGCGCGATCCGGAGCGGAGTGATGGGCCATGGGCGAGATGATGGTGGTCTGGGAAGGCCGCGTGCCGTCGGACAGACACGGCCGGCTACTGGCGGCGTATCGAGAGGGGACTCGCTCCACACCGCCGAGGATGACAAGACACCTGCTCGCCAGGGACTCAGTGGAGCCCGATGTGCTCCGACTCGTCTCGTTCTGGGACAGTCCCGCGGCGCTCGAGGAATACCGCCGCGACACCGAGACACCAGCCGCACTTCTGATGTTCCGCGATGTAGGAGTCGAACCTACGAGGACGATCTCGGAGTCGCTGGACGACTAGGCCGGGTCGAACCGGATACGACTCGAGCCTCCCAGTCTCCCAGCGCCATCGGGCGGGAGCTGAGCGACCTCGGGGCGCCTGTGGATCCCCGGAGCGGGGAAGAACTTCGAGGCTGAACTGGAAAGGCAATGAGGGAGAGCTACGAACAGGACTCTCAGGAGGAAGAGCGACATGGAGAAGTCCGGCCCCAAGAAGGACGAGTCGCCCGCCAAGCTCATCGACGCGAGGATCGAGGAGTTGGGTGACTGGCGCGGCCAGACGCTGTCCCGGCTCCGCGCCCTGATCAAGGAAGCCGACCCCGAGACCGTCGAGGAGTGGAAGTGGAGAGGGGTGCCGGTGTGGTACCACGACGGGATGATCTGCACCGGCGAGTCGTACAAGGACCACGTGAAGGTGACCTTCGCCAAGGGCGCGAAGCTGGATGACCCTTCACGCATCTTCAACTCAGGCCTGGAGGGCAACGCCAGGCGCGCCTGCGACTTCTTCGAGGGCGACACGATCGACGAGGAAGCGTTCAAGGCAATGGTCCGCGCGGCCGTGAACCTGAACGAGCCGCCGGGCCTAGCCCGCTAGCAGAGCCTTCGCTACGCCGCTGCCTCTGAGTTGCGCCGTGACCAGACGGACCAGACGATCAGCGCCATGGACGCGACCTCTGCGGCCGCGAAGAACGCGTAGAAGGGGAGTTCCATCGACCCGCCGCCTATCACGAACGCGGTGGTGATCACTGCTGCGACAGTGTTCGTCCAGCGATTGGCCCCCGGCTTCAAGACGCGGGACACGAAGATCATCGCGATCGGGATCTCCAAGAGCACCGCGAACACCAGCAGAAGCCCCGAAGTGAGTTGCACGCCCGCTTGTCCGTCCCAGAGCGCCTGCAGCGCTCCAGGCTGGATGAAGCTCAGAATGTCCGCGAAGACCATGTTGAACATGACCACTATCCACAGTGTCGAGATCCTCGTCCCGATGTCGTTCACAACGTCAGCCCTCTCGATCGTATCTTCTTCTGTCATCGCGCAGTCCCGTCACGCTCACGCCTACTCGGCGTAGACGCGGACCTTCTCGCCGTCCTTGCCGTCGATGTTGACCTCCATGTCGCGCAGCGCCTCGATCAGCTCGTCGATGTCCTCCGGCTTGAAGTTGGTGAAGTCGATCGACATGCCGCTTTCGGCCATCTGCTCGTTGATCTTGTCCATCGCCTGCGGCGGGATGAGCGACGTCAGCTTCAGACCCGAGCGCACGAGCGCTAGCGGCACCTTCACGTCGACCTTCTCGCCGGCGTCGCCGTCCACCTTCACGTGGAGGAACTTCGGCAGCGCGTTGAGCAGCGGCGTCGGGTCGCCCTTGATCACCGACGCGGCGGGGCCGGAAGCGGTCGCCGATGCGGGCTGACGCGACTCCAGTGCGTCGAGCAGGCGCTCGGCCTCCTCTGCGTTGACCTTGCCTTCGGCGAGCATGTTCAGGATACGAGCACGGTCCTCACTCATCTTCATCACCCTTCTCTCACACGAGTTCGACATCTACGACGTTCTCTTCGGAACGGATGGACACCACCAGGCCGCGCGTCGCCCCGAGCACTCCGACGCAGCGGACGAGCAGCGGCGTGTAGTGGTGGTAGCTCGCGCCGACGAGGAACAGCGCCACGTCGACCAGCACGGTGATGACGAACACGAACAGCACGAGCGGCAGCAGGATCAGCCACACGAGGAAGAGCGGCAGCCAAAGCCCGACGCCGCGCCGCTCCTCGGCGCCGATACGCAGGTAGAGCAGCATCGGCGGGAACATCACGACCTCAACCTCTCGGCAGCTTCGTCCGCGGAGATCTCACCGCGTTCGAGCATCGCGAGAACGTCGTCCGAGGCGGCGGGCGCATGCGCCTGCACCGCCACCTGCACCAGGCTCAGCTGATCGGCGATGCGGTTCAGGCGGTTCTTCACGGTCGGGTAGCTCACGCCGAACGCCTTCTCCATTTCCTTGATCGAGCCGTGGCTCCGCACGAACTCGCCCACGAACACCTGGTCCTCGTAGCGCAGCCGGGCCAGCGGGGGCAGCTCGAACTCGCCCTCGATCGCCACGCCGGTCGCCAACCGGACGCGCGTGATGGTGAAGGGCCGTTCCCCCGTCAGGTCCGTCAGCTCGTGCCACTCGTTGCTCATCGCGTCCAACTCCTCGGTCCTGTTCGACGGATGCATCATAGGATGCGCTCTTGACAAAGTCAACACCATACTTGAGAAACTTAATGTATCGTGCGTTCCAACATCAAGACTGGCGACCTAGGACTGAACATGCTCGCTCGAAGTAGACGAACCGGACCGTGGCCGTCTTCCTGGAGTCGAACGGACATCGACTCGACACGCCAGCTGCCCCTCGCCGCTGGGTCGAGTGAAGTTCGTCTGCACGGTGCGAGGAGGACGGCGGCGAACACGTCCGGGCGCCGCCGCATAGATGGTTCCGTCTTGGGGCTGTCACTACCGGGAATCTAAGACTCCCGGCCGTCGAAAGAATGGAGCCCGGCGATGAGCGAAACCGCGAACGGCATGGCCAAGAAGCCCGCGAGGAAGGCGGCGGCGCGCCCCGGGCCCCGTGCGGGCAAGGCCGACGGCGAGGCCGAGGTGCTTGCGACCATCGCCGCGATGTCGGGATCGGATCGCGCCATAGGCGAGCGGCTCCATGCGATCATCGAAGCCAACGCGCCAGCGCTCTCACCGAGACTCTGGTACGGGATGCCCGCGTACACCAAGGACGGCAAGATCGTCTGCTTCTTCCAAAGCGCCCAGAAGTTCAAGACGAGGTACGCGACTTTCGGCTTCCAGCATGATGCGCACCTCGACGAAGGTCACATGTGGCCAGTCGCCTTTGCGCTGACGGAGTTGACGGCCGCCGAAGAGGCGAGGATCAGCGCGCTCGTGAAGAAGGCCGTGAGCTGAAACGCCCTTCACGGCTAGACGCCGCGACGGGTGGGGAAGGTCGTCAAGGTCCGCCCGGCCTCAGGCTCCAGCGGGTTGAGCCGCTTCGAACGCGCCAGGCAGCGTGTCCGCCCAGGCTCTGATCGCATCCCAGTCGCGCAGGTCGACAGCCGCCATGTTCCGCATGGCCGGGTTGTTGTCGGGGAAGCGCAGGCCGGTCGGGTCGAGGCGTCCGCCGAAGACCGCGATCGACACCGGCGTCAACCACGGTTGCTTCGCCAGCGCACGGTCGAGCTGTCCACGCGCACCCTCGAACTGCTCGACGGTGTCTTCGATGGGGCCGACGCCGAAGACGGCCACAGGCAGGAGCTCAAGCGCCTTGCGGTTGCGGGAGAGCAGAGCGCGGGCCTGGCGACGCCACCGGAAGAAGTAGAGCGCTCCGCCGACCACGACGGCCGAGTAGGCGCTCACGTCACGCACATCGCTCGCCGCACGGACGTCGACCTCCAGACCGTGACGGCGCAGCTGGTCCGCCACGACGTCTGCGACCTCCTTCGTCGAGCCGTACTTGGTCGCGTAGGCTACCAATACTCCGGCCATCCGACACTCCCCCTTGCGAGCGCTATCTGGACGTGGCTGCGGTCTTTCCAAAGTGCTAGGCATCAGTTGCGGCGGAGCAGACTTCTCAGGCCGGTCTACCTTGTGGCCGTCAGCTCGTTACCTTCGTTCGACAAACCCCCCTCGAAACCCCGCGGCCTATGCCGGTGGAAGTGCGCCGGGCCACTCCGTGAGCATCAGTGCGACGCGCTCAGCGACATCACCGGTGAAGGCCACGCATTGGTCGATGTGCTCCGGTGACCCGAACTCGAGATCGCGGATAAGGACCCGGCAGCACGTGCTGCCCTTCTCATCGGCGAACCAGTCGTGAAGCTCCTTGGCCTTGGCAAGGACATCGGGAGCTTCGCCGCCCGGCTCGCAGCGACCGTAGACCATGCCGAGCACCATCATTCCGCCTGAGAGTGCGCCGCACGCGCAACCGCCCGTCCCCAGAGTGCCCATGCCGACTGGAAACGCCGATGCCAGCTTGACGACTTCTTTGGGGTACGGCCGGCCGAGCGCCTCGTTGAACGCGTAGACGATCGCCTCCGAACAGAGGAACTGGCCGCTCCGATACAGGTCCTGGGATGCGGCGCGCAGGGCCTGGCTGTCCACGGGAACCTCCGGTAGATTCGGATGACTGATGTCACGCATCACTCTACACCGAACGTTCGGCTGCTCCATTCCCGCCGCCCGCTGGAAGCGCCCGCTAGCCTTGCGTTTGCCGGTGAGCGATTCGCACCCTGTCGTAGGCGAAGAGCCCTGCGAGCAGGACAGCTTGGGTTCCGACCGTCACGGCCACATCGACGAAGGCCCCAGGGATGCTGTTCACAGAACCGATCAGGAGAGTCAGAGGCGTGCCGACGAGGAGGACGATGCCGACGAGTGTCCAGACACGCTGGTTGGAGGCGTACCTCGACGCGAGGGAAGGCGGCCTCGGGACCGACTCACCCTTCGTTCGTGCCGCCCGCTTGCTCTGCTCCGTCCAGACGAGACGGTTGGCTCGAAGAGCGAACGCGACGGTCACCGTCCAGTACACGATCCTGAAGCCCACCATCACCACGGGTTGCTCGAACAGGCCGCCGAGAGACCCGGGCGCGCTGAACCCCATCGCGGACTCGAGAGCCTCGAGTATCACGAACACGCCGAACCAGCCCCAAAGACGATGAAACGGCGCCCAGAGGAAGGCCAAGAGAAACGCGCCGAAGTTCACGCGGTCGAGTTCCGGAGGGAACTCGCCTTCCCCAAGGCGCGAGCCGGTCGTTTCCGCTACGCCCGTTGCCTGGGCCACGACTCCTCCAAGCCAAAGCCGACGTCTGGCACACAAGCAGCGCGCCATCAGGATACCGCTTGGCGCCTAGCGCTCGGGCGCGTCACCTTCATGCACTTGTTGGACGTCCCGCGGCAAGTTCCGAGCGCGGATGCCCGCATCCAGTTCATAGAGGAGCGTGTCCAACCGACTCTTGCCGGCTTGACGAGCGGGCATCTGGAGCAAGACCTCGCGCGCTTCACAGGGGGCGTGCTCGATCGCCCAGCGGACCTCGCCGCCGGCGACCCTTGGATCGCCATCGCGGCGGAGCTCAAGAGCCAGTGCGGCATAGGCCGCCGGACCGACGATGTGTTTCGTTTGATGGACGTCCGCCAAGGGATGCGTGTAGGCGCTGGCCGCAGCAACGCCCGCCGCGCGAGCAGCGGCGGCGGCGGCAGGGTCGCCGACCTCTCGTGCAGCTGCATGCGCGTCCAAGGCAAGGGAACGCAACCGAGCCGTGCGCCTTCCCCCGCCCGCGAACTCCCGGATGCCCTCGATCGCCGCGCGTGGCCGAGAATCTGAATCAGCGTGCGTCTCGTACACCGACAGCGCTCTCTCAGCACAATCCGCAGTCCAGCCTGCAATCGCCCGAAGTGACTCCAGGGTCAGCGTGAAGTATCTGGACTCACGATCGGCCATTGTTCTCCCAAGGACGGCGTTCTTGCGCGGTTAGGTGTCGCGACGCCAGAGCAGTGCTGAGTTCAAGGTAAGTAGCACCAGGAGCCCGATGAACGACGCGACCTCCGGGGGCGTACCGCGGAACCCCTCGCTGAAGCCATTGCGCACGATCCACAGGATGAACAGGATGTTGCCGGCGATGGCGGAGTATCGAAGCAACGACCTGACTCTGCTCACACCCTGCCTCCAGTTCGGCGGCCAGCATCATGGCGAACGCTTGGCGCGTGAGCGGCGCTCCCGCGCTTTCATGGCGATTCTAGCCCGCGGGTTACGCTCCATGAGCTTGTCAGCCGGCGCCGGCTACGACGGCGCTGGCTCGAAGTACCAGATCTCCCCACGTTCGCGATCCGACAGCACTCCGCCCACCAACTGCAGACTCCGATGCCACGAAACGCTAGGTCCATCGGCGTCCACATGGAGCGTCAGCTGGTCGTGATCCGCGTCAACCGCGATGAAGGCCCTCACCTCGGAAGCCAGCCCGATCTCAGTCGCACATGACTCGAGCGCGGCCGCCCAGCCCTCGTGCCATGCGGTGACGTCTGTGACTCGACCAGACAATGCAACGTCATTCTCCTGTGAACGCGACGTGTTGTCAGTCGAGCGAGGCAGCCGGATCGTGCGAGTCTCGCCACGCGAACGCGAGTGGTAATCGAGAGCCGACGAGATCTCCACGTCTGCCCCCCGGATGAGCATCAGGAGCGTGCAGCCAAGATACTGCGCGTCGGATGCCCACTCACGTGCCAAGTCGTCCGACTCGTTGTGGATGTGATCGAAGTCGGCCTTGCCGGGGATTCGGGCTACCAGCGCATCGAGCGCCCGACCCACCTGCTCAACCGAGTCCTTCATGGCCTTGAGCGCTTCGGGGGAGTGGCCCTGCCAATCGGTGACCTCGCCCGTGACCCGCAACGGCTCCCGTGAGCAGTATGACTTCGTCGGATTACCCGGGAATCTCTTGTCCGTCAGATCGGGGTCATCCACGATCGGACCGGTCGGTTCCACCATGTAGATCCTGCCGGGTCCTTCGCCGCGGGCCAGTTCGGCTCCCCAGATGGCGGCTTCCAAGGTGCCGGTCAGATAGACGTATGTCCCCTTCCTCCTCTTGCCGAAGTTGGCGGCATAGCCGGGCTCGATCACGTCCCCGGGCTTCAGATCGGCCCGCGTGCCATGGTAGAACCGCCGCGAACTCAGGTCGCCCGTGGCCGCCATCGGCTCACCCCTTTCACAACAGCGGCTGCGCTGCCGCGCGGTGTTGTCGTTCTTGAACGGACATGCTCTGTACTGACGCGTCCGCTCGATACGTTTGTTCGGTATGCCGTCAGCGGGTAGTTGCGCCGCTTGACGGCATACGCGTCCAAACGCGCGTGGTCTCGCGAATGAACAGGTAGTAGATGGCCAAGAGACCGCTGTAGATTACGACCACTGAATAGACGATCAGGCCAACCCTGTGCTCAGGCGCCACAGTTGGCAGCCGAGTCAGGAAGGGCACGATCAAGACGAGATCATAGGCCAGGAAGCCAGCTAACTGACCTGCGGAATTCGGCCAACTGGGCCGCACCAGGGCGTAGGCGAAATACGTCGCCGCTCCGAGGAACATCCAGCCGATGACCCTGGAGAGGTCTGGCGTGATCGTCCAGGGTATGGCATTCGGCACCTGCAGGAGCAGTCGTCCGCCTTCGATCAGTAGGGCCAAGACGAAGGCGACAAATGACCAGCGCACTGTGGGGGGCATCGGGAGGGTGCCGTCGATGGGAGTACGAATGCCCCAAATGAAGAGTCCCAGTCCGAAGACGCTCGCCAGTGAGCAGGCGATCCCAAATGCAGTCATCTGAGGGTTCCCGGCACCCGCGCCGAGCTGAAACGAGATGAGCGACAAGGGTATCAGGACTGCGAGGTAATCGAGACCGATCCCCGCCAGCGCGCCATATTCCTTGGAGGCTGCCGCCCACAGCGTCGACGCGCCCGCCGCCGCGAGAAAGGACGAAACGAGGATGAGGGTGAGCGGCGTTGTCCCCGGGAACGGCCATAGACTCGTGGCAAAGGGGAGCTGAGAGAGGAAAGCGACGGCCAGGCAGAACTGACCTGCACACACGAGAAACAGCGAGTAGCGCGCGATCCTGATCACTGAGACCCCTCCGTCCACCGTTTCCACTTGCGGAATGTGGATTCCCAATACGACGGAAGCCAGAGCCAAACACGGGTGGTTCCGGTTGCGGTCCGACGGAAACGGCTACATCGAACGTGTTGCTCAGCGGCGCTCAGGCACTCTCCTCAGGGTAGCGCTCGCGGTGTCCGGGCGATTTGCCTGTTCGACGAGCCGCCGGGGTGCCCTGACATCCACTAATGGGCAAGTAGAACCTCAGCACGCATCCATTCCAGGAGCCAAAGGAGGGATAAGGGTGTCCAAAGTGGTTGATTTCGAGAACGTGTCCGCAGCGGGCCTGGAGTCTTCGCCCGTAGCAGACGCGCTTGCCGGCCTGCGTGCCAACGAGGCGCGGTACTTCATGAACAAGTACAAGCATGCGTTCACTGTCGTGCCGGCCAGCGAGAGCCAAGACACACTGGACTATGTGAACCGGATCCTCAAAGACGAGCGTGACATCGAGTTCGACGCCAAACCTCTGGAGACGTCACGCTTTCAGGCGGAGGGCATCCGGTTCGCCCACGTGTTCTATGAGGATGGCCTTGAGGTCAACGTCATGTACGCGGTCGATGATCCCAAGAAGCGAGCTGTCGGCTTCAAGCTCTCGGAAGGGATGGAAGTGCCCAAGGAGCTCGACGGCAAGTTCAAGTTCGCACGGCAGAAGTCCACGCTCGCCGGAACGATCCGGGGCTCATTCTTCGTGATCAAAGGCGAGTACTAGACCGGACGACTCAAGTGCGGACGAGCGCCAGGAGCGATTCAGTCGGATGGCTTCGCTGCATTCGGTGCCGCGAGCCCATCGGCCTGTCGAACGGTGGCGGCTTCAGCGGCGCGCCGCTGAAGGTTCAGTCTACTGCCGACCTCGGGCGCGTCCGCTGGAAGCCGTGGTCGGGCGATGCCGCCCTCATCGCTCTTCATGCCAGCAGCGACGTGACCGGTTGGTCCACCCGCCTGAGGTAGTCCAGTGCCCAGAGCGCATTCTCACTTCGCTGGCTTGGCTGGTGTGCCGCGGCGTTCCTACTGGCGGGTCCGCCGAACCGGTTGACCGTGTCCCGGCAACAGAGTCGTGAATCCGAGCGAGTCGATCATGTTGGCCGATTCCAAAGCCCTGCCGGGATTGAGTGCCAAGGCGTCTGTCGGAGGCTGAACGCGGCCAGCGTTGTCGGCGAGGAGGGCGTCTCCAGAGAACACCACGCCGTCTTCGCGATAGAGGGCGATGCTGCCCCGGGTATGTCCCGGAACGTGCATGACGCGAAGGCCCGAGATCGTGTCGCCATCCTTGAGGAGGATGTCTGCGTCGACGGGCTTGAAGTCACGAAACCGACCCGAGAGCTTGAAGACGAGGCGCATGGCTAGGTCATGACCGACGCGAGCGATATTCGAACTCCGCATCGGGGAGGCGCCGGTCCCGTCGGTCCTTTTCGGCCTCTTTCCGGCCAAGGCGGGAGCGTCTTGTTCGTGGATCGCCACCAGGGCGCCGGTCAGGTCCTTGAGGTGGGCGGCGCTGCCGGAGTGGTCGGGATCTGAGTGCGTCAGGACAATATGGCGAAGTTCGCTCGGCTCCCGGCCGATGCCCCTGATCGCGGTGAGGATCGTCTTGGCGTTCCCTGGCATGCCGGTATCGACCAGCGTCAGTCCGTCCTCGGCCACCAACAGGTACACGTTGGCGCCGGTGATTCCATCGATCCTATACAGGTCGTCTGCGAGTCTCATCGCCCTCCGCAGCAGAGACGCGAAACCGCCTCGAGGAAACAGCTCGATCTTGCGCGACGTTGCCGTCGCCCAACGTTGGGCGAGTGAGCGGCGCGCCTGTCCCTCACCATTGTGCGCCTACCGCGAACGCGTCCGTATTGGCGCGCTTGTTAGGTGCACCCAGTCGGCTCACCACGGCCAGAACATCGACGAGTCCCAGCGGTTTCTGCCCGGACCGAACGGTGACGTACAGCGGCACGGCAACGACGCAGACAATCAGCAGGAATGCGAACCACATCGATCGCTCATACTGCGTGAGAGTCGGGTCCCTGAGCACATCGGTGAGACACCAAGCGAGGAGCCGCAGCACCAGAAGCAGCGCTGCGAGCGCGACGACAACAACGATGGCGCGTGCCACGTCCACGTGCCGCCTCCTCGGCACTGGTGCGGAGGCTTCCTCAGTGCCTGAGCCACATTGGACGCGCTTCGAACCGCGTGGCCTAGGCACTCATGCCGTATCGCTCTTCGCGGTCCCTGCCCGTCCGTCGGATCAGTGCGCCGTGAAATAGCGGTACCAGCTGACCTTGGTTGGGTGGTGGTGTTCGGCTCGAACGCGCCACGAACCCGCGTAGAGCGGAATCCTCGTGGCAGCGTATCTGCCGTCTGAGATGATCCGTGCCGCGACCTTGCGCTTCGTCACCCAGACGCCTTTCTCCTTGTGCTGCAGCACCAGGGTAATCGGCTTGGTCCCGGCATGGTGCCTCGGAGACACGGTTCCCGTGAACGAGTAGGACAGTCTGGCCACCCGGCTTGCGGCCGGTCTCCCAACCGAGAGCCCGAGCTCGGACTTGACGGCGAATATGCGCTTGGCGACCTGCCGGTTCCCCGCCTTGTCCTTCGCGACCACCTGCAGCGTGTGCACTCCCGGAGAGAGCTTGTACATGTGGAGCGTGGTGTTGATGACGAAGGGTCTACCGTCAAGCGTTGCCGAGACCAGCGCCATGCCAGATAGGCCGTCGGTGGCACTCCACGTCAACTTCGAGGACTCGCACCTGAAGTACTGGTAGCGCCATCCGGGGAACGTCACGGACGGCTTGACGAGATCCACCAAGACGTTCAGGTTCTGGTTCTCGACGTTACCCATCCAGTCGGTCGTCCGGACGGCCACTGTGTGCCGGCGACTTGTTCCAAGGAGGGTCGAGAGTGGCGTCGTTACCGGCGTTGTCGATGTCGTCATCGGCATCCCGTTCGACAACGCCCCACAGGGACCAGACTCCCGAGTAGTTGTAGCCGTCAGGTCGAGGTGGGTCGGCGGCGCTGGCGAGTCTGACGGTCACGGCACTGTTGTTCCAGCCGGTGGTGTATGGTCTGCCGTCGGAGCGCACCTTGGTGACCAGGGTCTTCGGCGCCGCGACATCGACCGTCCGGCGGAACAAGTCGAGGACGGCCACATTTCCCTGCATCCCAAAGCCGTAGCAGTAGTACGCGATCGTGGTCAAGTCGCCATCGCAGTTGCACTGACCGTCCGGGCAGTCCGGGTTGTTGTTCACACAGTCCGCCCCGTTGTCATCCAGCGCGCTCTCGCTTTGCGGGGTGACGGCGACGCCGTCCGCGTTGTGCAGGTGCGTTGGAAACCCCGTGCTGTAGTCGACCCAGCCAAGGGGCTCGTCCTTGTTCCCGTCGTCTCCATCGGACGCGAAGTAGTTGGCGCTCTGGTTGGTTCGATACATGATGTAGAAGAGCTGCTGCACGTTGAAGGCGTTGTTGGGATCCATAAGGGACGCATCGGCGATGAACTCTTCAAAGCCGGGCTGCCAGCCGGGCGATGCCTTCACCCTGTCGATGACCTGCTGGTTCGTCGGGACGGAGTAGACCTTCGGAGGGCGCGAGATGCCGGTGGCGGTCCACGATAACAGCGCGTTCGCAGTCTCGTGGGTGCCCCACTCCTCGAGTGAGTCCTCGACCGGGTGTAGGTCGCTGTTCGTGTGCGCGGGCTGACTCATGTCGCCGACGAGGTGCATCACCGCGCCCAGATTCAACCACAGCCCGAAGGGATCCCCCTGCCAGTACGCTTTGACGGCGTCCTCCCAGTGCTGATGAGCCGTCTCCCACGCGTTGTCGAGCCCCAAGACACCCTCGGGCAGATCGTGCAGCCCGTCGTCAGCCTCCCAGAAGTGGTGGCGAGTGCCGTAAATCCCGACGTAATCGTCGTAACTGTCCACCCAGAATGAGAGCATGCGCGCGTTGTTGCTCTGAGCCATACCGCCGTAGGGATCGGGGACCGGGTACCACAGCCAGGGGAACACGTGCGCCCCTGCCGCAGTGCGGCTGCTGCCCAACGCGTCTATCCCGCTGATCGAGTGTGGATCGGCGACGCCCATCAGATCAGTCGCCTCGTCGGCTAGATGGCCGTGCACTCCGCCACCATATCCCAGCGCCGGAAGAGGCATCGAAGTCATCAAGGCCAACGCAGTTGCGAGCGCAAGCGACACCCGAGCGACCTTTCGCATGAACACGACGGTACCCCCATATGTCGATGCCGATGTCGGTGCCCCCCCGCCTTTGTACCGCTGGAATCTGCCTGTGTAAACCCGGTGGCCAGCGTTCACAGTCCGACCAGCATCGACAGCGCGACTCGCACTCCCGCAGTAGCGCCCACTCCGGCTGGTACGGACGCGGGAACCCTCTGCCTTCCTGAGCGGACATGGCAAGGGCCCCGGCAATCTCGCCGAGGCCTCATCTGTTGCTGCCGGGCCATAGTGGACGCACTTGTAACCGGGGGGAGCGTCCAACCGTGTTGCGCTAGAGCCGCGCTCATGCGCGCTCGGCGACAGCACACGCGCTCACGGCGTCGGCTCGAAGCGCTTGTTGGATGGCCGCTGGGACGCGGCAAGAAGACCGCCTAGGGTCTGAGGCCGACAACACGGGGAACGACTGCCTATGCCGTGACGGCAGCGATCGGTACGGGAATCGTCGCGGCAGGACGCCACGACGAAAGGCGATGACCATGGCTCAGGACAACGCGAGCATACAGACCCTGCTCGCTCAGTCCCTGCAGCCGCCCATCCCAGACAAGCAAGAGCAGCAGTGTGGAGACGATGGCCGCCGTGGCCGCCAACACTTGCCACCACGATTGACGAAACATCAAAGCGCCCCCCGAGACGGCGAATCCCAAAGCCACGAGCACGAACACGACCGTGACGAGCCGACGGACGGCGGAATCGCCGACGAGCCCGGACAGAGCCCAAGACGCGTCAGGCCACGTCATGCCGGGTTTCAGCTCGAAGAACCGCATGGCGTGGCCAGCGTACAACGCGTACACCAGGCCGTGGGCGACAAGGAACAGACCGAACAGAATCGCCACGATCGCCGACCCCCAATCAGCCAACCGACTTCGAGTGCCTAACGTCTGGCGCGTAACCTGCGCGCCGATCCCCCGCCATTCTATGCCGACCTTGGACGCGTCAGGTTGATACGCTTGTTAGGCACGGCGATCGATCGGTGGGGGGCCTACCGTAGCTGTCCCCTGACCTGTCCTCGGCCGCTTGCTTCTCGCCCTTGGCCACAAGCACGTCGAACTGTGCGTCCAGAGCGGCACCCGTGATCCTCCGCTGCTTCCCGCCTGCAAGGACGTAGTGGAAGCCCTGTGACGACAAGTTGACCACGATTGACTCGCCGTTCGAGTGATGGAGTGTCAAGTTCACCCGAGGGGTCGTGTCCCTCGCTTGCCAGTCCGGACGACCCTCGTTGTACGCCTCGACGAGGGCTCGAAGCTCCGCTTCTGACGCCTGCCACGTCGCGAACGACTGGGTCTCGACTGACCACACCTTCACGTCCATCGAGGAGACGTCATCAAGACGGAGGTACGTTCCGCCAGAGCACCCGAAGGAGAGCAGCAGCATGGCGACGGAAAGTGCCGCTGCGCCGTATCGAATCACACGACAGACAAACCTTGGCATGGGCAACTCCAGCGGTCCTGCCCAACTTGTCTGAGATGAGCTGCGAGCGAAGCGAGTCAGTTCGATCTCATTGTTCGACACCGCCAACCTATGGCCGCCGCCACGAAAGCAGGTCGGCAGCCTGCCCGGATACGCCTACTATCAGTACCTCGTCCTCAAACAGAAGCCAACACATCAACCAAGGCATCAACATCAGCACTGTTGTTGTAGGGCGCGAGCGAAACCCTGATGCGACCGTTGCGGACTCCGCACACGATACGGTTGCGACGCAATGCCTCTGTTGCCCGCTTCGGCGCCGAGTTCCGCGTGGGTGAGCGAGACTATGTGGGGTGAAGCCGATGCGTCATCCGACGCTCGGAACGGCGTCCATCCGTGCGCGTTCGCACCCTCGATCAGCCTGACTGAGAGACGGCGTGAATGCGTCTCAAGTCGACCTTCTTCCACGAGCATCAACTGGTCGATCGCCGTTGCGAGGCCAGCCATCGAGATGTAGGACATCGTCGACTGTGTGAAGCGCCGTGCGTCGGCGGCGAAATGCAGGCTTGTGGCTTCAAAGTCAAAAGGCCTGCTAGCTCCAAACCAGCCCACAAGCGGTGGACCTTGCTCGAGCAGACTGGGAGATACCGCCGAAAGCGCAACACCGCCGTGACCGCCCAACCACTTGTAGCCGCTAGTGACAACCGCATCGGCCTTCCACCGCTGTGAGTCCACCTTCAGGATCCCTGCCGCCTGCGTTGCGTCGACGACTAGCCTCGCGCCAGCGCGCGCGCAAGCCTCGCTCAACCGAGGAACGTCGACCGCGGATCCGGTGGAGAACTGAACGGAGCTGACGGCGACAACGGTCGTCTGACCATCGATGCCATCGATGAGCCTATCCGTAAGGTTCTCGGTTGCGATGTCGTCAACGAAGCGGAGAGAGCAATCGTTCTCAGCCGCATATCGAATCCAGGGGCGGGTAACGGCCGGGAAATCCGTGGCTACGGCAACAATGGAGCTGCCGGAAGCCGGGCGGATCAAGAAGGGCAGTTGACCGAGTAACTCACTCGCGCTTGACGTGATGGCGAGTTGATCGGCATCACAACTCAGGAGTCTCGCACCGCGCTGACGCAACGACTCGAAGAATCCAACCTCTTCCTCGTCGGTCATTCTGAGATTGCCGTGGCGGGCAGTGTTGTCGAGGAACTCATGCATCGACTGAACGGCTGGCTGACCGATCAGACCCAGCGAAGCCTGGTTGAGATAGACGCAATCGTTGAGGCTGGGATAGCTTGAACGATCTACGAGTGCGTTGATCATGGGACCTGCCTTGTGACTGATCCGGTTCTTCATAGACGGCTGACGCGGTCGCAGTGCTGTGTCGAACGTGTGGCGCGTAACCTGCGCGCCTGAAGGCAAGCATAGAGCGAAGACCCTGAACGCGTCAGGTTGACGCGCTTGTTCGATGGTGCAACCCTGCCTCCCCCTAGGCCGGGACTCTTGCGTAGAGCGTCTTGCGAGAGCCGCTAGACGACCGCGCCGACGAGCCGGCCCACCAGAGCCGTGAATCCCATGGCCACGAGGCCCCAGAACGCGACGCGTAGCGCTCCGCGCATGGGCGAGGCCCCACCGAGTCGGGCAGCCGTGCCTCCGAGGACGAGTAGAAGCACCAGCGTGGCGCCCACCACGATCGGTGTCAGGAAGCGATGGGGCACGAGCGCCACGAGGACCGTGGGAATCGCTGCCCCCGACGCGAAGGAGAGCGCGGACGCCGTTGCCGCTTGGATTGGACGGGCCCTCGTTCGGTCCTCTATGCCGAGTTCGTCCCTGGCGTGCGCGCCTAGGGCGTCATGGGCCATGAGTTGATCTGCGACCTGGACCGCGAGCTCTGGGCTGACACCTCGGTCCACGTAGATGTCGCTCAACTCGGCGCGCTCCGCCTCCGGCGCGGCTGCCTGTTCGCGGCTCTCTCGCAACAGGTCGGCCTTCTCGGCATCAGCTTGCGAGCTCACGGAGACGTACTCGCCGGCGGCCATGGATAGAGCTCCCGCCGCGAGACCCGCCACCGCTGCGAGCAGAACTGCTGAATGAGCGCTCTGGGCCGACGCGACACCCACCACCAGACTGCTTGTGGAGATGAGACCGTCGTCAGCACCGAGTGTGGCGGCGCGCAGCCAGCCCATCCGGCCGCTCCGGTGCGACTCACCGTGTCTGGAGGACGTCCGTGCCGGCGCCATCGCATGCCCCTCTGACCTCCGCAGCGCAGCCTGCGAGCGCCTGTCCGCTGCCAAGCTGCCGCGCGTTCGGGCGCGGCAGCTTGGCACTCTCGCCACGAACGCAGTCTATCCGTCGAACGTGTTGCGCCTCAGCCGCGGACCGCCAGCGCGATATCAGCGTACAGCTTCCGCCGTCCGCTGGAAGCGCTTGTTGGACGGCGCCCACGCCTGGCTGGTGATGGTACCGCTCGGCTGGTCGGCCATGGCCTCTGTCGCCTTCGTCTTGAGCAGGACGACGCCGACCCAGATGAACCACGCGATCAGCGCCAAGCCGAACACGATGGCGGCATCGTGCAGCGGCGGGACCACCGATGCGAGCCCGGCCACTCCGATGATGGCGCCGAACCAGCCAAGGAGCTTCGGCAGCGCGCCGCTTCGCAGGGCCACCACGCTCAGCAGCAGGATCCACATCCCGCCGAGGATCTCGCCGCCGGCTCCGCCGAGGGCCTCCGAGACAGGCTCGACCGACTGCCACACCATTTGCGCCTGCGTCGGGTTCGTCTTGGCCAAGGCAACGACGGTGGTCATGCCGTAGTTCCACACCATCCCGCTCGTGACCAGCGCAACCGACCACAGCAGGCCCATCGCGGTGGCGGCACGCATCATGGCCGGCGCGCGACCCGCCAGTCTGTCGTAGAGCGCGAACGCCAGCGCGCCGAGAGCGAATCCGTAGAACACATACGAAACGAGGTACATCGCGTAGAGACTCGCGTAGTTGGCGACAACGACCGCCACCTTCTCCGCGATGGTCGCTGCGCTCCCATAGTCGACCACGAGCAGGAAGAACGGCATCGCCGCGAACAGTGCGAGTGCGATGTAGAGCGCCGCTACTCCCCCTGCCCTCTGCCGCTTCGCGTCATCTCCGGTCAGTGTGTTCATGGTGACCTCCTTCTGGTGGGCCGGGTCGCTTGCGCGCCCGGCCACGAACGGTATACTTACTAAGTAAGGCGAGTATCGCACTTACTTAGTAAGTCCGTCAACCCCGGGGAGCGAAATGATCAAGAAGACCCGCGCAGTCGCCGAACGGCCCAGCTCGCGCCTCCCCCTGAATCGGGAGCGGATTCTCGGCGCAGCGGCCGAGATCGCCGACGAGCGCGGGGTCGGCGCGGTCACCATGCGCGAGGTCGCGTCGAGGCTCGGTGTGGAAGCGATGTCGCTCTACAACCACGTCGCGAACAAGGATGAGATCCTCGACGGCATGGCGGACCTGGTGGCCGAGCAGTTCGACCTGCCGGAGGACATCGACGACTGGCGCGAGGCGATGCGCCGCCGAGCCGTCTCCGCTCACGAGGTGTTCGGCCGCCACGCCTGGGCGCCAATGCTCTTCGACTCGCGCGAGTCACTCGGCCCCTCGAGACTGCGCTACTTCGACTGGGTGCTCGGCCAGCTGACGCGGGCCGGCTTCTCGATAGACGACGCGGCGCGTGCGTTCTCGGTGCTCGACAGCTACATCTATGGCTTCGGCATCCAGCAGTTCAACATGGCGGCCGGCGATGACCTCTCAATAGAGCAAAGGGCCGAGGCTATCGCGGCGTTCATCCCCGCCGAGACGTACCCCTACCTGTACCAGATGGCGTCCCACGCGATGCAGTCTGGCTACGACGTCGAGGCCGACTTCGACTTCGGACTGGAGCTCATCCTCGACGGACTGGAGCGAATCCTCGACGAGTCGCGATCGGACTAGACGCGCGAGCATCTGTCGCCCTGACTCTCCCGTTGCCGGTCCGCTTGACAGCGTCCTGACAATATGACAGTATGCTGTCCATCAGATAGCATACTGTCAGAAGGAGGCTAACGAGCATGAAGGAAGTTCATCTCTTCGTACTCGACACGATGGCGGATTGGGAACCCGGCTTCGCAATCGCACACATAAACAGACCGATGCCCGGCATATCGTCCGGATTCCGCGTCAGAACGGTGGGGCAGGACCGGACGCCGGTTCGTTCGATGGGCGGCCTGACCATCGTGCCGGATCTGAGTCTGTCTGAGATCTCCCCTTCTGAAAGCGCGATGCTGATCCTGCCTGGCGCCGACCTGTGGAGCGACGAGAGCACGGACCCAGTCCTGTCACTGGCGAAGGAGTTCGTGGCCGCCGGCGTTCCTGTAGCCGCGATCTGCGGGGCGACTTTCGGCTTGGCCCGAGCAGGTCTGTTGGATGATCGGCTGCACACCAGCAACGATCCTGGCTGGCTTGCCTCCAGCGGATACGGCGGCGCTGCTCACTACGTTCAGGAACCCGCGGTTGACGACCGCGGAGTGATCACAGCCTCCATGACGGCATCGCTGGAATTCGCCAGACTCGTTCTCGCCAGACTTGGCATCTTCAGCACAAGGGCGCTTGAAGCATGGTACGGCCTGTACAAGACCGGAAACCCAGCATGCTACGTCGAGCTCATGGAGGCGCTTGGGCATGGCCAAGACGGCTAGGGGTTCGGAAGACGAATTGTCCGACCTTGTACTGAGCATCTTCCGGCTGAACGGCTTCCTTCTGCGTGCGGGCGACCGTCTGACAGCAGAGAGTTGGCCTCACGACCGCGCGATGGCAGGTGCTCGGTGCGGTGCTTCACGAGCCGCTCACAGTGGCGGCTATTGCCCGAAACATGGGACTGGCTCGCCAGAGCGTTCAGAGGACTGCGGATCTGCTCGTGGAGGAGGGATTGTGCGAGTACTCGCCGAATCCCGCCCATCGGCGGGCGAAGCTGTTGTCCTCCACGGACCACGGTCTGAACTCCGTCAGACGATTGGGCCCAAGAGTGAGCGCATGGTCGAAGCGAGTGCGGGAGTCGGTCGGTGACGACGTGATAGACGCGGCGACGGTCTCCGTGAAAGAGCTCACGTCGGCGCTTGCGAGAGACGAAGCGCAACTGCTGGGAGATGACTGACGCACGGGCGCTCGATGCCTTTGTTGGGCAGCGGCCGTCAGCCATCTGCCGACAGTGCCGCGAGCGTCCTTGCCGTGTTGACGTTGCGCGTGGTCATCCTGGCGTAGGAGCTGTGGCCGACGATCTTCGTTATCTGACTGCGGTTGTAGTTCTCCCGCTTGATATTCCAGACGATGGCCCCTGGCACGTAGAAGATGCTCATGAACTGCTGCTTGACCGGCAGCTCCGAGACTAGGCCCGGCTCATCGACGTCACCGAACAGGTACGCGACGTAGGTCTGTTCGCCGGCGTCGCTGCCCCACTCGCTAGGTATCGACTCCGCGATCGCGCTCATCTCAGCCGACGTCTTGACCAGTGTGGGGACCTTCTGACCGAACGTCCGCTGAAGCTCGCCCTCGATCAGTTGCGTCAGGTCAGAGGCGCTCAGCGCCGAATCGAACACCACGTTGCCGGAGTTCAGATAGGTCACCACGTCGCTCAGCCCCAGTCCCTCGAGGAGGGCCTTCAGGGTCTTCATGGGAACGCGAGCGCCCTTGCCGACGTTGATTCCCCGCAACAGAGCGACGTACTTCAAGGGCGCCTCCTCGACGCTTGGGACGACCGAATGCCTATCGCCAACACCAGGCCGCAGCCTCGGATGCCGCCGGCGCCACTCCGCGTCATCCCCTCCGGGCGCACCCGTCTGCCTAACGTGTGGCGCGTAAGCGGCTGGCCGCGCCAATACCTTGAGGATGCCGGCGTCCGCCGCCCGCTGGAAGCGCTTGTTAGGTAGTCGAAGCTACGCACACGGCCTTGCATGCAGGCTGATCCCAAGAGCGCCCACGACCTTCAGCACCGTGGCGAACTCGGGATTCGCGCCGGGAGCGAGCGCCTTGTAGAGCGACTCGCGCCCCAAGCCCGTGTCTCGCGCAACCTGCGTCATCCCCTTGGCTCGAGCGATATCGCCAATGGCCGCAGCGATTACGCTGGCGTCGCCTTCTTCAAGCGCCGCCTCAAGGTACGCAGCACGAGAGGTCTCGCTTGTCAGGTAGTCCGCCGCGTCGAACTGTCGGCTCTCTGTGCCCGGCATATCCCTACTCCCCACAGGCCTTTCGCAAGTTGCTTTGCCCTTGCGATGTCGCGGTCCTGCGACGCCTTGTCGCCGCCAACCAGAAGCACGACAAGCTCGTTGCCACGTTCCGTGTAGTACACCCGGTATCCGGGTCCGTAGTCGATCCGCATCTCAGAGACGCCGTCACCCACGGGTTCAACGTCACCCGGGTTGCCAAGTTCCAAGCGCTTGAGTCTCACCAGGATCTTGGCTCTGGCTCCGTCATCGCGGAGCTTCTTCAACCACTTGTCAAACTCGCTAGTCCTCTTCAACTTCTTCACGGTGAGTGTATCCCCCAAGATACAGTCTGCCAACCCCCCAGAGGAGATCCACCTAACGTTGGGCGCTTCAGCGGCGGTCAGTGACCGCTCTTCCGCAGTCTACCTTGCGCCGTCCGCTCGATGCGCTTGTTAGGTGGAGAACTCCTTGACCAGCACGACGTTGTCGTCGTAGTCGCCGGGCCCGTAGGCATCAACCTGCGCCTGCGCGGCCATCGGAGACGAGCGTGAAGCCGGCCTTCTGGTAGGCGCGGATCGCCCGGCGATTGCGCGCCGACGGTCTGATGACGAACGTCGGGACACCGTAGGCCGAGTGGAGGTGAGTCATAAGCGCTGTCAGCGCGTCTGATCCCCAGCCATGCCCGGTGTCACGTTCCGACCGCATCCAGATGTCGAGTTCAGCGTGGCGAGGCGGCTCGCCGGCGACCTCGTAGTTGACGTGGCCTACGGCCTCGCCCGCGAACTCGATGATGTAGGAGGCCTCGATGTCGGGCGCCGACGCGTCGAAGAAGTGCGGCCCGTAGTCGGCGCAGAACTCCTCCCAGGTAGGAGGCGGTGCATCCGGGAACAGTGGCAACCCCAGCATCGAGGATGTGACGTCGGACTCCACCAGCCACGAGTACACATCACGCCGGTCCGCCTCGCGCGCGGGCCTCAGCTGCACGACACTGCCCTGGATCACCGTCACTGCGCTTCCGCCTAACGTGCTGCGCATGAACAGACGCCCACACGCCTTCAGGTCAGTCTACCGCGCTGCGTTCTGCTCGATGCCTTTGTTGGACCGCCTAGCGCGCATCGTGAGCTTCTAGGAAGCCTTCGATGTCCGCTAGGAATGTGGCCACCGCATCCGCAATCTGGCTGGTGAGTCCGTCAGGGTCATCGAGATCGAACTCGCCGACGATGTCGTACTCGACGATTGCATCAACTCCTGCGGAGGGTTCGACGATGCGATAGGCGGACCAGCCGCTGTTCCTGAAGAGTTCCCAGTACTGACGCTGCACCTTGCGATTTCGGGCGGCGAGCCACACCTCGAAGCGGAACGCCTCGTAGTCGAAGACCACGGCGAGCTTGAGGTCACGCGACTTGAGCGCCTGCGGAAACAGCGCGAAGTACGTCATGTCGAAGTAGCCCTGATACAGGCTGGAGACTGCTCGCTCGCCTTGGGTGCTCGCGTAGTGGGCGCGCAGTCGTGACATGTACCCGACTATCGCCGCGTATGCCCGCTGGATCGAACCCTTGTCGAGCTGTTTGCGCACCTCATCCAGATCACTGCGAAGTTCCCCCACCCGACGGCCCTCCTGTGGTGGTCGGTCCAACGTTGGGCGCGTAACCCGCGGCCGACCTGCCCTCCGGTCGGACAGCGCCTGCGCCGTCGGGTTGATGCGCTGGTTAGCTGTGTCACCCGCCTCGACTGCTAGTCGAGATTGAACATGGAGACGGCACCAAATGCAACGAAGTACCAGAGAGGGATAGCGACAAGCGACAGCGCGAGCCCTATCACGCCGGCCGTCAAAGCGCTGGCGTCAGCCCGCCGCGCGAGTGCTGCTCCGACAACGAAGAGCACGACTCCGAGCGGCACGAGCGGAAGACCGAACCACAGCCCGATGAGAGCCGCGCTGCATGAGCCCTGCGCCATGTCGAGTAGGCCACCGATCGCGAAGTACGCTTCGACCGCGTTGGTGGCGACGCCTACCGCTAGGGTGGCCCAGAGGAGTATGCGACCGATCGTGATTCGGACCGGGACGACTGGGTGTGCCTCCGCCCGCATGTCGTTCATGGCACTCCTGCCCAGATGGCCGAGACCACAGCTAACGTGTTAGGCATGAGCGGCGGCCGATGCCTCGCTTCAGTCTAGCGCTGACGCCGTCCGCTCGATGCCTTTGTTAGACCGGCACCGCGAGTATCCTCTACGGACTTGCCGCAGGCCAAGCAGGCTGTTCTGTGCACGGACACGAGCGCCCCGCAGTGCGGGCAAGCCCATCGGGTGCGCTCGAGCTCTACGAACGCCTCCACACCGATTCTGCGGAGCTCACCCAGGTTCTCGATCATGCTCATGCGGTACTTGGAGCGGTACCGCGCGTCCAGCTGCCGAAGGCGCGCGCAAGGATACTTGGCACAGTCGCCGCAGAATACCTCCGAACTCTGAGCAAGGTGCTCGCACCGTTTGATCGTGCATGCGGCGCAGTGATGAGCCTTGGCGGAGTCGTCCGGGTCATTGCAGCCGGGACAAGTCCCGCGCTCGCGAAGGTGGCCGATGCAGATCCCGCAGTCCATCCCGCAGGGAGCCATCAGCTCCGCCGCAAGTGAGTCGGGATGTGCCGGTGCTGCGTCTCCCACAGGTGCCCCCACTCCAGCAGCTCGGTCTAACGTTGGGCGCATAACCTGCGCGCCTGTTCCCTATCCTAGCGACCTGACCACGACGCGTCAGGTTGATGCGCTTGCTAGGCGCGGCATGCACGATGCTCGAATGGCGATCCCTGTCTCACGAATCGCCCCGGAATAGGATCATGAGTGGGTGAATCAGTGTCGCGACAATCACCAAGCCGACTAGCCAGTAGCTCACGGTCAGCACCGCCGGGAATACCTTGGCGACTAGGAGCCCAATGAAGAGCGACGACACCGCCAGGAGCTTCACGTCGATCCAAGCGAGGCGATGCGACCACCGATCCAGCTCGTCGAATACTCCCATGACAGCCTCCCCAGATCAAACCCCGCGTCACCAAGCGTCCCGCCGAACGTCTAGCGCTTCAGCGGCGGACCGCAGCGCCTCCTTCATTGCTCAGCATATCCGCCGTCCGCTAGAGGCGCTTGTTCGACACACCCTAGTCCAGCGCGTCGACCGGGAACTCGCGGCGCGCATGCCAGACCGTGACGATCTCGACCAGGTTGGCGCCGCGCCGGTAGACGACCCGATACGGGTCGACGAGGAGCTCCCGGAAATCGTCGCGCTCCAGTTCAGGAACGACCCTTCCGATGTCGGGGAACGCCTCTAGCGACTTGACCTGGTCGAGAAGTCGTACCAGCCATTGACGGGCGGCAACCGGACGGTCTGCGGCGATGAACGATACAGCCGAATCGACCTGCTCGTCGGCTTGCGACGACCAGACGACTCTCACGGGAGATAGCGTTCCCGGAGACGGCGCTCAACTTCCTCGTGAGCGATGACCTGACCTGCATCGGCCTGTGCGAGTCCTGTCTGGACACTCTTCATGAAGGCGAGCTGGTCCAGCAGATCCTCGTAGACATCGACGTCCAGAAGAACGGCTGCGCTGCGGCCGTTCTGCGTGAGGATCAGCGGACGCCGCGTCGAGTGCACCTGCCGCAGCACTTCGGAAGCGTGCGCGCGGAACTCGGTGACCGGACGAACGTCAGTGGACGGTCGGAGCGGTGCCATCGCCGAACCTCCAATGTGCGGGATGTGTCAGGTACATGATAGCGTACCTTTTGTAGGACGCCAACGCCAAGCGATGGTTGTGTCGAACGTTGGGCGCTTCAGCGGCGGACCGCAGCGCCTCCTTCATTGCTACAGCTTACCGCCGTCCGCTGGAAGGGCTTGTTCGTCAGATCCCGCCGTATCGGCAGGATTGCAGGCAAGGCGGTCCTCCAGGCGCCGCGAGCGCTTCGCGGCAGCCTTGGCAACGGCCTTCCGACCCCAGTGACCCTTGCCCCGCTTGGGCCCTGGGTGCTCCGTCTTGGTTCGACCCCACGCCATCGCCGCCATACCTTCCTATGCCGAGACGTGCAGCTTGAGTCCCAGAGAGCGAACGACCTTCTGCACGGTGCCGAACTCCGGATTGCCTTCCGATGACAGAGCCTTGTAGAGACTCTCGCGGCCGAGGCCGGTCTCGCGCGCGACGAAGGTCATGCCCTTTGCGCGCGCGACATCGCCGAGCGCCGCCGCGAGCAGCGCCGGGTCGTCCTCTTCGAGCGCCGCATCTATGTAGGCCACGATGGCCTCGTCCGATTCGAGGTAGCGTGTGATGTCCCAGGGATGCGTTTCTGTCTTCTGCTTGGTCATCGTGGGTCTCCTTTACAGTCCGCGCGCGAGTCCCTTCGCACGCTCGATGTCGCGCTGCTGGCTCGACTTGTCGCCACCGGCGAGCAGGATGATCAAGGCTTCGCCCCGCCGGGTGAGGTAGACGCGGTAGCCCGGACCTACCGGGATGCGCAACTCAGATACGCCCTCGCCCACGGCTTTGACGTCGCCGAGATTCCCGAGCGAGACACGCCTGATCCGCGCACCGATCCTGAGCTGAGCGTTCAGGTCTCTCAGTCCCTCGAACCAGCGCTCGTACTCGTCCGTCTGCCGAATCTCGATCATACACGGAGTGTATCCTACAACCTACACCGATGCAAGCATGGCCGCGGCGCCCGACGAGCGGGATTCGGACGAACGTGTTGCGCATGAGCAGACGCCGGTGCGCTTCTCTTCCGCAGTCTACCTAATGGCGTTCTGCTCGATGCGCTTGTTAGGTGCCTCTTGGTAGGCCATCGACAAGAACCTCCGACCGCTTGGCCGCGCTTCCTGGCGATAGGAGCACCCCGAGAAGGATGAAGACCCATACGAAGAAGGCGGCGGGCGGCAGCACAAAGAGCGCGACCACGTCCATGCCCGCGTTGCCCGCCTGGTCAGACAACGCTCCAATCGGAACCGAGAGAGCGAACGGTGTCACAAACGCGATCGCCCATGCCACGCCGAGCAGAATGCGATCCGAGGGAAGCGCACGATAGACGAGTGCGAGCGCCATCAGTCCGAGCACTGCCGAGACCAGCGGCATGACCGTGACGATCGTATTCGCAAGGTTGTTGACCGCAGGGTCTTGGGAAGTGCCCAGGGCGTTGAGCCCCCATGACAACGTGAAGAACACGGCTGTCCCGGCGGCGACGCCAAACATCGACAACGCTACGGCCCGGCCGATGCCGTGATCGCGAAGCAGAAGCGAACAGATGCCAATAGCGGCGAGAACGACGACGCCAGCCGCGAGCCACGAAGGTGCCGTGCCGAGCGTCAGACCCAACAGCGGGAGCAGACACGACACGACCACCAGCGCCGGCAACGACAAAGCGAGCCCACGACTCATGCGACTCTCGACGGCCCTGACCACGTTCACGTCGTGCCCCCCTTCCGAACGAAAGCGTGTTCCTGATAGTGCGTCCAACGTGTTTGGCTTAACCTGCGCGCCGTGCGCCTGCAGTCTATCGCCAGCCTCGGGCGCGTCAGGTTGAAGCCATTGTTAGGCGGGTTCCCGCGGCGACGCGATCAGCTCACTGGCTCGGCTTCAAGCCGCGTCCAAGCGAGCCAGACGATGAGCAGCATCGACAGGACTTCGACGGCTGCGAAGAAGACGTAGTAGAGACCGTGCCCGCCGGTCACGACGGCAAAGATGTTCACTGCGGCCACGATGGTGTTCACCCAGCGATTTGCCTTGTAGGGCAGTAGTCGAGACAGGATGACCATCGCGATCGCCGTCTCCATCAGTACTGCGCCGGCCAACAAGAACCCTGGAGACATCGGGGTACCGACCATGCGTGTGCGAATCGCTGACGTGGGATCCATCAGAGAGACAACATCCGCGTACATCATGTTGAGTATTACGAATATCCACAGCATCGAGAGCTTTGCCTTTGTGTCCATGATGCCTGTATTCATCTCTGTCCTTTCGGTGACCGATGGACTGGACCCTCGAGCGATTGCGATGCCTGTGCCTCTCAGCTCCTGCGAGTGAGTAGTGAATACCCCGACAAGCCAATGCCCACAACGTATAGAGCGCTCAGAACAACATTCACTTGCCAGCGTACGTTTCCGAGGGGGGCGGAGGCGATGAAGGCGAATACCTCGACGAAGCCGATCGTGATCAACAACGCCCAGAATGCCCACTTCTGACCCTTGCTCAGGCCGAACCGGACAACGAGCCAAACCAGTACCGAGAGAGCGACCGCGTAGGAGTTGTACAGGATCGTCAGACAATTGAGAGCCGAAATGACTCCGGCGCCAAGTCTGGCGATCTCAGACTCTTCAAACACCATTGTCAGAAGCGGTGAGTCCCCAAAACGGAAGACGACAATGGTCAGTATCAAGGCGGAGACAAGGAAGTTGAGGCCGCTCCACGAGTAGAGGAATCTCGAACCTGCTTTCAGCATTCGGTCTGGCATGCTGATTCCTCTTCTCCGCCTAACGTCTGGCGCGTAAGCTGCGCGCCACTCCCCCACCATTGTGCGCCAACCCTGAACGCGTCCGTCTTGACGCGCTTGTTCGATGGGTCACTTCATGAGCGTGGCGACGTGCATTCCTTCGAAGTCCTCGCCGCCGGAGAACGCGATGCGGTCTGCAAGCACGCTGAGCGACTCCGTATAGGTGTCTGGCGACTGACTGCTGGCCACAATGGCGGGAGCGAGCTCACCAGGCTTCCACGTGTAGATGTCCGGTGCCCTCGGATCTTCGGTCACGCCGACAGCCCACTCGACCACCCAGGCGATTCGTTCGCTCGATCCGGCAGTGAGCACCACATAGCGCGGGCGCTGGTGACCGTGGCGAGCGTGCTTGGCGACGACTCTCCGGAAGTCCACGTGAGGACCGCGCGCGCGGACCCGCGCCAGGACCTCCAAGAGACCCGGTCGCCGGTGACAAGCGGGTTCACGAGACCCGAACTGGCCTTGTCGAGCTCGTCCTCCAGTCCGGAAGGCCGTTCGCTCGGCTGAGTCGAGATGCGTTGCGGTTGCGCATCCCCCAAGCGCCAGGTGTAGACATGCCACTGTGGCTTCGAGCTGCGGGAACTCCAGGCGACACGGGACCCGTCAAGCGACAACGATTCGCCTTGATAGACCGCGCCCGAGGCTGCGCCCGCGGGCAGGATCGTCGGCGTGGCGGAGAGTCGTCCACCGGAATCGATGCTCAAGACGTGAACGCTGGTGGAACCCTTGCGTGGCGCCCAGACGAGCATCGTCTCGCTCAGCTTGAAGTCCGCGGCGGCCGATCCGAATCCTGGAATCGAAGACGCGGCTGCCCCAGAAGTGGTCATGGTCATGGCCGACCAGGACTTCGACGACTTCTTGCGCTCGAGCCACACGAGCCGACTGCCGGCAACGCGCAGCGCGTCGATCTCGAATGCGGTCACCAGAACGGTGGGCATGGTCTCTCTTGGCGCCATCGTCAGCACGTCTGTCCGGACGTGGACGTCCTTGCTGCCATCCTCGAAGTCGCTCAGATCCGTCGACCGAAGCCAGTAGAAGCGCCCGCCCACCCACGTCGCCTCGTAGTCAGTGGCGTAGACGGGGATGGTGCACAGCGTTGAGACCTGACCGGAGCTATTGGTCAGAAGTCGGAAATAGCCCTCTTCGTACCGATTGTCGATCCAGGCGAGTCCACCCGGCCACGAGAATGCCGGGCCGCCGAAGTTGTCCGGCCCGATCGTCTTCACCTTCCATGATGGCGAGGACTGAGCGGCCGACGACGCCGGAAGCGGTGCGGCCGCTGGCGTGCGAGTTGAAGAAGCGCAGCCAGCGAGCGCGAACAAGGCGAAGCCCATCGAGGCTAGCTTGACCCATGAATGCCGATTCCCGGCGCATCGCGCCCCCCAGCCGGTGTGCGTCGGACTCCATCGAACGTCTGGCGCATAACCTGCGCGCCGATCCCCCGCCATTCTATGCCGACCTTGAACGCGTCAGGTTGATGCGCTTGTTGGGACCGCCCGAGGGATGCCGGTGGCACCGACGCGGCGCGATTCACTTCGCCCTTCGGCCTCGACCCGTGAACCACACTACCGCCGAGACTGCGAGCGCGATGAGTAGCAGAAGTGCGGCAACAACTGGCGAGTCCGGTGCGGCGTCTTCCCGTCCGCCCGGGGTGGCACTGGCGGGCACGGATGGCGTCATGGTGGCAGGGACGGATTCGGTCGGTGCCGCAGATGGCGGGTCGCCCTCTCGCTCCACCAGATAGAGAGTCTCGCCACTGGTGTACGTGATGCGCTCGCCGTCCGCCTGCATCTCGACGTCCCAGACGTCGGCTAGCGTTGGTGCCGCAATGCGCTCGTACGCTCCGGTGGCTGCATGCCACATCACGATGGTGGCTGGCGGCCCGCCACCGGACGCCATCGAGGCGCCCTCTGCCCATATGACGCGTCCGTCACTGACGATAGGAGAGGAGATCCTCGTCGCTGGCCGGGTCGCCAAGATGGTGGCCGTCGTGTCCCCGACGCGCCTGGCAACGATTGACCCCGATGGTGTGTCCCAGCCCATATTGAGCCACGCCACGAGGTCGCCGGCGACCGCCGGCTTCAGCATCTGGCCATCCATGGGCTTGAGCGGCGCGAGAGCCTCAACGCGAGTGGGCAGGGAGTCGCCGAGGTGCCACGTGTAGAAGCCGGCAGGTCGGTCCAGCTCGAACGGGGTCCAGACAAGACGGTCCCCACTCACGGCCAGTGTGCGCTCTTCGTAGCCCCCAGTGGCGCTCAGGGAGACTGGGACCTCGGTCGGCTGGCCGACCACCTCGCCGGAGGGACCCGTCTGCAACACGTGGATGACATTCTCCGAGTAGCCGTCCCCATCTTCAGTTCCGATCCAGGCGATCATGCGATCACTGCGGACAATGTCGGGCCATCCGTTCGTGAGCCGAGCCAATCGCTCGACCTTGCCCTTCGGAAGCATCATGGACTGGAGCGAGAAGTTCTGAGTCTCCTTCATGTCATCGAGCCCGCCGCGGTCCTCCTCAAGCCAGACGGCGCGCCCGCCCTCGCACGTCAGCCGAAACGTGTACCCGCCGGGGAGAGCCCGCACTCGCTTGACTGGCCCGCCCTTCGGGTCGGAAGACACGATCTCTCGCCGACTCGACCGAAGCCAATACACGCGTCCCTGGTACCAGAAGGAGCCGCCTACGCTGTCCTCGTACGAATTGTCGGTCTCAAGCTGTCGGAGTACTCTTGCCCGGCCATCCCACACCGTGACGGTGGGGGCTATGTCATAGATGCTTGTGTCCCACAGCAACTGGTCGCCGGACCACACGGAGTTGTTGACTCCACCGCAGTAGCTCAGCTTCACGTGTGTCCAACTCGAGGGTGCGGAGGCGGGCGCGGCAGCCGCGGGGCCGGAGAGAGACACCGCAGCGCAGACGACCAGCGCGGCGGGCCAGTGCTCGTTGCCCGCTGGAAGTTGAGACTCCCCGCGGGCGCCGGCTCAATCCGGTGCTGTCGCTGGAATCCGTCCCCCTCGGTCATCGCGTTCCCATCGCCTTGCCTAACGTCTGGCGCATAACCTGCGTGCCACTCTCCCAGCATAGTGCGCTGACGCCGAACCGTCAGGTTGATGCGCTTGTTAGGCACGGCGATCGATCGGCGCGCGGTCGCTCACTGTAGCTGTCCCCTACCTGTCTTCGGCCGCCTGCTTCTCGCCCTGGCCACAAGCACGTCGAACTGCGCGTCCAGAGCGGCACCCGTGATCCTCCACTGCTTCCGCCTGCAAGAACGTAGTGGAAGCCCTGTGACGACAAGTTGACCACGATTGACTCGCCGTTCGAGAGATGGAGTGTCGTGTTCACCCGAGGGGTTGTGTCCCTCGCTTCCCAGTCCGGACGACCCTCGTTGTACGCCTCGACAAGGGCTCGAAGCTCCGCGTCTGACGCCTGCCACGTCGCGAACGACTGGGTCTCGACTGACCACACCCTCACGTCCATCGAGGAGACGTCATCAAGACCGAGATACGTTCCGCCAGAGCACCCGACGGAGAGCAGCAGCATCGCGACGGAGAGTGCGGCTGCGCCGCATCGAATCACACGATGGACAAGGCTTCGCATGGCAGCTCTAGCCGTCCTGCCTAACAATGCTTCTACGGTCTGAGTAACCCCCGGTAGACCCCGACCGCAGAATGGCGCATTCCGCGTAAGAAGTCACCTCGAGCCGATTGCGAACCTTGCGCTAGTCAGCACTCCCCGCCCGTGACCGAGTCTCCGTCCAAGGAGTGATCTCCGCCAACTCCTTCGCGATCTTCCGCTCGGCGACCTCGGTGTCGCATGCGGCCTGGGCCCGCAGCCAGTAGCCGCTCGACAACCCGAAGAACTTGCACAGGCGCAGATCGGTGTCCGCGGTGATGCTGCGTCTGCCGGCCACGATCTCGCCGATCCGCTGCGCGGGCACGCCGATCTCCTTGGCCAACCGGTACTTGGTGACGCCCATCGGAAGAAGGAAGTCCTCACGGAGCAGTTCCCCCGGCGTTACCGGCTTCGGCCCTTCCATTTCCTGCTCCTTCAGTGGTAGTCGACTATCTCAACATCCTCCGCGGCCCCGCACACCCACCGGAAGCACACGCGGTACTGGTCGTTGATCCGGATGCTGTGCTGCCCGGTACGATCTCCTTTGAGAGCTTCCAACCGATTGCCCGGCGGGATCCGCAGGTCTTCCAGACAGCCCGCGATCTCGAGCTGTCGCAGCTTGCGTCTGGCGACGGCTTCGAACGACACGAAGCGAGCAACTCGGCCCCCGTGCGCAAGCGCCACGGTGTCAGGCGACCCGAACGAGCGGATCATCACCGAATAGTAACGCGTCGCGTTATTAACGTCAAGCGTGCATACCGCTCACGATGCCTGGGCGCCATCTCGCTCCTCACAGCCCATCGAACGGGCTCTTCACGCCCAGGCCGCCCTTGTTGAGCACGTGCGTGTAGATCATGGTCGTGGACAGGTCCTTGTGGCCGAGCAGCTCCTGGATCGTCCGGATGTCGTATCCGGCCTCCAGCAGGTGGGTCGCGAAGGAGTGCCGGAACGTGTGGCACCCGACATGTTTGGTCACCCCTGCCCGCCGCACGGCCTCCTTCACGGACCGCTGCAGGATCGTCTCGTGCACGTGGTGGCGCCCCTGAAAGCCCGTTTCCTGGTTCCTCCAGCGTCGTTCCTGCGGGAACACCCACTGCCAGCGCCATTCACGGGCCGCGCCAGGGTACTTGCGGTCCAATGCATCCGGAAGGAGCACTCGCCCCCATCCGTCCTCCAGATCGCGTTTGTGCACCGCCTGAGCACGCCGCAGCTGCGCCCGGAGCGCCGGCACGAGCGACTCCGGAAGCATCGTCACGCGGTCCTTGGCGCCCTTGCCGTCGCGGACCGCGATCTCGCACTTCGCCAGGTCGAGGTCGAGCACTCGCAGACGCAGGCATTCGCTCAGGCGCAGCCCCGCTCCGTAGAGGAGCGAAGCCATCAGCTTCGTGTCGCCCTCCATCTCATCGAGCACGGCGCGCACCTCATCGCGGGTCATCACCACGGGCACGCGCGCGGGCTTGCGCGCGCGGATCACGCCGCCGAGGTCGCCCACGTCGTAGCCGACTACGTTGCGGTACAGGAAGAGCAGCCCGGCGAGCGCCTGGTTCTGAGTGGACGCGCTCACGTGCTGCCTCGACGGCGAGGTCGGTCAGGAACGCGTTGATCTCGCGCTCCCCCATCTCCCGGGGATGCCGCCCCTCGTGGAAGACGATGTAGCGCCGCGCCCACAGCAGGTACGCCTGCTCGGTACGGCGGCTGTAGTGGCGCGAGCGCAGGGCGTCGCGCATCTGTTCGAGCAAGCGGCGCTCTGGCATGGGATCACAGCTTGCCCTCCACGCCTTTCCCGGCCCTTACCGCAACCCGGCGCGAAATGGGTACACGCATCAACAGCGAAGATGCCCGGCGTGTCGGTGCCAGGGCGCGCGAAAAGGAGCGACGCGATGGAGATGACACAGGGTTCGACACTAACGACCCCGACCGACCGCACGATCCACACCGAGCGCATCCTTGACGCGCCACGAGACTGCGTGTGGCGCGCGTTCACCGAGCCCGACGTGGTCGCGAAGTGGTGGGGCCGCGGGCACATCGTCGATGTGGAACGCTACGAGTTCGAACCCGGAGGCCACTGGCGCTTCGTAGAGCACCACGACGGCGGGACCGACGGCTTCGAGGGCCGCTTCCGCGAGGTCTCCGGCCCGGACCGCATCGTGCAGACCTTCGAGTGGGACGGCATGCCCGGGCACGTGTCGATCGAGACCGCGACCTTCGTGGACCTGGGCGACGGCCGCACCAGGGTCGTCACCGATTCGCTGTTCCACACCCAGGAAGAGCGGGACGGGATGCTGCAGGGCGGAATGCAGGAGGGCATGGACGAGAGCTACGCCGCCCTCGACAGGCTGCTCGCCACGCTCTGCTGAGGGGCGGGCGCGGCGGGGCCGTCCACGCCGACTGTGTCGCCCCCGGAGGCGTGGACGGCCCCGCCGCCCCCGCAGCTTCCGCTACTTCGGCGGCAGAGTCTCCACGTAGCCCTTGGCGGTGCTCAGCCATAGGACGAGCTGGTCGTCGTCGATCTCGACGGGCTCGATCATCACCCAGCCGACCATCGGACGCCCGGTGATGTCGAAGACGCGCGCCCTGGGGTCGGTCATCACCGAGGCGGCGGCGTCTTGGCCGAGTCTGAGGATCAGGTGGTCCTTGTGCACCCCGGCGATCAGGTTGCCGTTCAGGAGGTAGCCGGTGCCGCCGAACATCTTCTTGCGCGCGGTTCCCCACGGCCCGACGACCTCCGCGACCCGCGCGTCGAGCTCCTCGTCGAAAGCCATGGCTAGAGAGCCCGCATGCGGTTGTTGCGCGGGTTGTGCTCGACCTCGGCCAAACCCAGAGCCTCCAGCAGCGGCGGCATGTACATCCCGAAGCGGCCGCGCAGACCCTTCTTGAGCCCGTACCAGCCGCCCACCGGGTTGTCACTCGACCTGGCCCATGCCTCGACGGTGCCCTCGGCAGCGGGCTTCTGCTCGTCCGCGCTGCCCAGCGGCACCCAATCGCCGCGCTCCTTCAGCATCGCGTGCAGATCCTCGATGGCGCGCAGCCGGTATCCCAGCACGGTCTTGCCCACCACGCACACGATCGCGGGCGGGTCCGCTGCTTCATCGCGGTACATCTCGTACTCCGACGACCCGCTCGGAGTCGTCAGCAGCCAAGGATCGTCCTTCGTCCCGCTGCCCTTCGCACCTGTGCCCATCCGATTCCTCCCGCCGCAGCCCGTGATGGCAAGTGGATACCCGTTGGAGTCCCGTCGCCTGTGCAGACGGCCCAGGGGCCGCCCCGGAGTATCCGGAGCGGCCCCCTACGCGGTGGGATTGGCGGGTGCCTTCCACACCGACTGTGTCGCCCTCGGAGGCGTGGAGGGCACCCGCCAATCCCACCACCCGAAGGACGGGATTCTGCGGCTACTTCAGCGCGAACCCGCCGTGCTTCTTGAAGTGCTCCACGAGCCCGCCGTCGGCGAGCAGCTGCGCCATGACCGGCGGCAGCGGCGGGAACGGGATCGTGATTCCCTTGGTGACGTCGCGCAACGACGCCGGCCTCGAGGTCGAGCGTCAGCTCGTCGCCGTCGTCGATCAGGTCGGTGTCGCACTCCACGACCGGCAGGCCGGTGTTGATCGCGTTGCGGTAGAAGATGCGCGCGAAGCTCTTCGCGAGCACCGCCTTCGTGTTGGAGTGGATGAGCACGAGCGGCGCCTGCTCCCGGCTCGACCCCATCCCGAAGTTGCTGCCGGCGACCAGGAAAGCGCCCTTCGGCTTGGCCTTCTCGTAGTAGTGCGGGTCGACGTCCTCCATGGCGTGCACCGCCATGGCCTCCATGTCGTTGCTCTTGAACTTGTACTTGCCGGAGATGATGTAGTCGGTGTTGATGTCGTCGCCGAACTTGATGGCGCGAGCCTCGATGCTCATCTGAGCACCACCCTCCCGCCGAAGTACTTGCGCGGGTCGGTGATGCTGCCCTCGATGACGCTCGCGGCCACGGTGGCCGGGCTGCCGAGGTAGATGAACGCGTTGCGTTGCCCATCCGGCCCTTGAAGTTGCGGTTGGCGGTCGAGATGACGTTCTCGCCGTCGGACGGCACGCCGTTGTGGGTGCCGACGCACGGGCCGCAGCCCGGCGTGACGAGCGCGGCGCCGGCCTCGACCAGCGTCTGGATGTAGCCGGCCTCGATGGCGTCGAGCAGGATCTGCCGGCACGCCGGCGCGACGATGAAGCGCACGTCGGGGTGGACCTTGCGGCCCTTGAGGATGGACGCGGCGATGCCCAGGTCCTCGAGACGCCCGTTCGTGCACGTGCCGAGGAAGCCCTGGTCGATCGGCGTGCCCTCGACCTCCTCGATCGGGAGACACGTTGTCGACGCGAGTGCGGCTTGGCGACCTGCGGGCCGATCGCGTCCGCGTCGTAGGTCAGCTCGCTCGCGTAGACGGCGTCCGCGTCCGGGCTCACGGGCGCGGGCACGCGCTCGCCGCGGCCCTCGAACCACATGAGCGTCTTTGCGTCGGCTTCCATCAGCCCCGCCTTCGCGCCCACCTCGATCGCCATGTTGCTGATCGTCATGCGGGCCTCGACCGACAGCGCGTCGATGACCGGTCCGCCGAACTCGAGCGCCTTGTAGGTGGCGCCGTCGGCGCCGATCTGGCCCGGCGAGGTAGAGCGATGAGGTCCTTCGAGAACACGCCGGGCCGAAGCTCTCCCGTGTAGGTGACCTTCATGGTCTCCGGCACCCTGAACCACAGCTTGCCGGAGGCCATCGCCGCGGCGCCGTCGGTCGAGCCGACGCCGGTCGAGAAGACGTTGAGCGCGCCGTAGGTGCACGTGTGGGTGTCGCAGCCGACCATGAGGTCGCCGGGCACCACGTGGCCGTTCTCGGGGATGAGCTGGTGGCACACGCCCGCAGCCGACGTCGTAGAGCTTGGCGCCGGTGCGCTTGCCGAACTCGCGCATGAGCGTGTGCAGCGCGCTCACGCCCTCGATCGGCGACGGCGAGCTGTGGTCGATGACGAGCGCGACCTTGCTCCGGGTCGAAGACGCTCTCGACGCCCATGCGCTCGCAGCGCGCTGATCGCGAGCGGAGAGGTGCCGTCCTGCCCCATCACGAAGTCGACGTCGGCGACGACGATGTCGCCCGCGCGCGCGTCCGTGCCCGCGTGCGCGGAGAAGATCTTCTCGGCGATGGTCTTGCCGGCCGCCACGTCAGGAGCCCTCGCCGATCCCGAGCGACTTCTGGTAGTCCTTGTAGATGTAGAGCAGCTCCTTGTCGAAGAGCGAGCGCTTGCAGCTCGATGGACATCGTGCGCACCAGCGGGCAGCATCGCGTTGGCCTGCTCCTGCGTCAGCTCGATGCCGTACTCGTCGAACTTGAGCAGGATCGCCTTGCTCCCCGAGTGCTTGCCGATGACGATCTGGCGCGAGAGACCGACCTCTTCGGGCGCGAAGACCTCGTACGTCTTCGGGTTCTTGATGACGCCGTCGGCGTGGATGCCGCTCTCGTGGGCGAACATGTTGGTGCCGATGATCGACTTCCACACCGGGATCGTGCGGCCGGCGGCCTGGGCTACGTACTCCCCGAGCTCGCGGAACCGTCTCGTGTCGAACTGGATCTGCTCGAAGCCCTCGACGTACTTCAGCGCCATGACGACCTCTTCGAGCGCAGCGTTGCCCGCGCGCTCGCCCAGGCCGCCCACGGTCACGTTGACCCAGGTCGCGCCGCCGTGGATGCCCGCGATCGCGTTGGCCACGGCCATGCCGAAGTCGTTGTGGGTGTGCATCTCGATGTCGAGGCCCGACTGCTCGCGCAGCGCCTTCACGACCTGGTAGGTGCGGAACGGCTCCATGAGACCGATCGTGTCGCAGAAGCGCAGGCGGTCGGCGCCCTCCTCCTTGGCGGCCTTCGCGTACTCCACAAGGAAGCCGCAGCTCCGTGCGCGACGCGTCCTCGGCGTTGACCGACACGTAGCCGTCGGGGCGCATGTCCTTGGCGAACGCCACGGCCTCGCGGATGGTCTTGAGCACCCACGGACGGTCCTTCTGCAGCTTCGTCTCGATGTGGATGTCGGACGTCGCCAGCGAGATGGCGATCGCGTCCACGCCCGTCTCCAGCGTGGTCTTGACGTCGCCGATGTTCGCGCGGCTCCAGCCCAGAACGGACGCGCGCAGCCCGAGACCGGCGATCTCCTCGATGACGTCGCGCTCGTCGCCGCCCATGGCCGGGATGCCCGCCTCGATCTGATCGATCCCGATCTCGTCGAGCAGCTTGGCGATGCGGACCTTCTCCTTGTTCGCGAACACGACGCCGGCGGTCTGCTCGCCGTCGCGCAGCGTCGTGTCGTCTATCTTCACCTGGTGCATGCCGAGCTGACTGTCCACCGGCATGCCGAGCGGCACCACGTGCTCCACGAGTAGAACCTCCTTCAGGAAGCCGCAAGCAGGCCTCTCGCCCGCTTCGGAGTCATTCAGTCTAGCGTGCGGAAGGCCGAAGCGGAAGCGGACGCGACACGCTTGCAGGGCGCGCGAAGACTACCGCGAGATCGCGGTGCGCCGATGTGGACTTCTGTGCGGATCCGCTGCCGTGCCGAGCGGGCGAACGCAGCGCGAGTCCGCCTAGTTCTCCATCCAGGTGTTCACCTTGAGCGAACCCTCGTGGATGATCGGGAACCGAGGCGGAGGGTAGAGGTCGAGCCGCCGGTCGTACACGTAGTCACGAGTGCGCCAGCCGCGAGTGACGGTGCTTCCCGATAGCTGGGCGAAGTACCCGTAGGTGGAGTACGCGTTCGAACCGTTGATCGTCATGTGGTTCTTCAGCGTCGTAGTGCTCAGGTCGCCGAAGACGGTGCCTGTCTGGGCCAGCAGTGCCGCCGTGAGCGTCATCGACGTCGGCACGCTCGGGTAGAAAGTCGGCACGATGATGTTGCGCCTCGCGACCAGCCCTCCGGTGACCCGGCTGCCGATGTCGGCGGGACCGTAGTTGTTCGGCACGTAGATGTCGTTGGATCCGCAGACCGTCACGGGCGTGCTGTAGGTGCCGCTCACCCACGCGTCGCCGAGCACGTACACGACTCCGACCGGCGGGATCGTCCTTGTGAGGACCGTCGGGTCGAGGTGGAGAATGCCGTCGTTCATGCCACCCGTGACCTTCTGGGCGGTGTAGGTGTTACCGGCGAACGTGATGCGGTATCCCAAGCTCCCGGACGCGTCGAGGTAGCTGCCGGCCGCCACCGCCGCTTCCCGCATGGCCTCAGTGTCGGTACTGACCTGCCCGAAGTCGATCTCCGCGTCGCCCGGATACTTTGTCTGGGAGCCTGTCGGAAGGGCAGTACCGAATCTGCCCGACCCGGTGATCGTTCCTACTGCGTAGGCCGCACCCGTTATCTCGCCATCGTTGTCTATGTTGCCGTTCGAGCGCACCTTCCCGGTGATGAGAGCGCCGGAACCGATGTTGATGTCCGTGCCCGACAGGAACATGTAATCCGCAAAGGTCGGGAACCGGACCGTGGCGACGACAGTGACCGATGTCGCACCGCTTGCCAACTTGCCCTCTGCCCGCAACGTCAACGGCTCCAGCGTGGTCGGAGCGGTCGCGGTCACGACCCAGCTCCCATCATCTTGGACGCTCGGTCCGAGAACGGGATTGTCGACGTAGTAGAGCGGGTCGCGCCGAAGCTCGTAGAGGTAGGCGTTGAGGCCCGCGTCGGCCACATGGACCGTCTTCAGCCGCGTCTCTTGGGCCTGCGTCGCGACGGTCAGGTAGCTGGATACCACGAGGACCGTCGTGGCGAGCAGGAAGAGGATGACCGATATGCCGACGACGAGGACCATCGCGATGCCGCTGTCGTCGCGCCACAGCGCCACGGCCGAGACTCGGGGCCGCGGTCGGTGATCCATCTGATGGTCGAGCCCTGGTGCGATCACGTCGGATCTCCTCGGGTTGGGGGCGCTAGTCGACCGAGTTGAGGATGGAACGTATCTTGACCCAGGTGGCAACGTCGACGGACGCCGTTTGTCCGTTCACGGTCGCACTGTTGATCAGGTGGAGCGACACCGCGGACGCCTGGTCGCTGGAGGTGGCAACCCCCGGCGGGTCGAGGCGATCGTAGTACGTGAAGACGTTGCCGTAGCTCCCGTCGAGGACCTTGATCACGATGCTCGACGTCGATTCGGTCGAGCCGTACGTGAAGGGGGCGACAAGCGTCGTCGGCTCGAAGACCCGCCGGCGTAGACCGTTGCTCGCGACGTCGTACTTCACCAGCTCCGGTGCGCCGTCGTTGTCGACGTCGGAGTAGAACTCCATTTGCCGCGGCTGGGCTACGGAGAACGCACCGCCCTTGTCGGTGATCTCGACTGCCTGCCGCAGCTCGCGCGTGATCCGGTCCACCGCCGTGCGGCTCTCGTCGTACGCCGTCGCGCGCGCCTCGATCTGATCGGACATCGTGGTCGCCGAGCCCTGCAGGAGATAGGCCGTCACCATGATGACCGAGAGCAGGCTCACGACGATGAGGAGCTCGACCAAGGTGACGCCGCGGTCCGAGGAAACACCAAGGACTAGGTCCGCCCGATCGCGCATGGTCCGATCCTCCACTGCCTCTGCTCCTGAGCCGCGTGTTCTAGCTTCTGACAAGTTCGACCTCGGCGGTGCCCCCGTCGGTCACCACGGCTGGCTTCGATGCTGCCCGGCTGCTGGACACGGTGTACGACCCGACGGGCAGGTCGCTGAAGGTCACGTACCCGTGATGGTCCGTCTGATCCGAGGCGACAAGGTGCTCGCCCGAGTCGTATACGAACACGGTCCTGGCGCTCACATCATTGCCACTCGAGTTGACAAGATGCACCCGGATCGCGCCGGCAGCCGGTTCGACGGCCGGCATTCTCACGTCGACGGTCTTCGTCACGTTGCTGACCACATCGGCGGACGCCACCGTCTGCTGATAGCCGCTCTTCGTGACGGTGATGGTGTACGTGCCTGTAGGAACCGAGTCGAAGCTGGCCTCGCCGTTCGTGGCCGTGGTCTTCGGGCTGCCTGGGATGTGGGACGCCCCGGCATCGGTGACCGCCACCGTCGCGCCGAAGATGTCGGATCCGGTCATTGTGTGGACTTGGACCGTCAGCGCTCCCGGCGGTACAGCCTGCGTCAGCGTGATAGTCAGCGGGTACGTCCCGCCGCTCACCATCTGGCCAAGGTCACCCGTCGCGCCCGCTCGGCCGGAAGCCGACACGCTCACCGTCCACCTGTCGGGGAGGAGATCCGTGAAGGTGGCCAGCCCGTCGTCTGAGGTCGTGAGCGCACGCGCTCGCGCCCTGGAGTCGGTGATGGTGACCGTTGCCGACGGGATCGGCGTGCCTGAGGTATCTACGACAGTCACCTCGGCGGTGCAGGGCCGATAGCCGTAGGCGACCACCGAAGTCAGAAGGTCGGGGATCACCGTGCATGTCGTGAGCTGCGTGTCGTCGAAGACCCAGTTCGTCGCGGTCACTCGCACCGGCGTGCGGCCGATGGGCAACGCGCCGAAGAAGGACTCGCCTGCCGCGTCCGCCCAAACGACCCGCTGCGCGGTGCCGCCGGCCGGCGTGACGTACACCTGGGCCATCGGGATGGGGATCCCCGTGCCGTACTCCTTCACGGCGACGTTGAGGTCCCCGATGTTCGTGATGTCGCTCTTGCCGTAGACCGCGGAAGCGACGGACACGCTGCTCTGGATCGGGGCGGTCCACGACGCCGTGATCTTGATGTTCTTGTAGGTGTGGCGCAGCGTGACAGGGTCGCGGGACCACGACACCTCGGTCCGGACCGAGACGCCGTCGACAGTCGTCGTCGCCGCTATCGATCCGGCCGGATCGCCGAAGGAACCGTCGGCGTAGTGGATGCCCACGTTGTCGAACGGGAGATTGCGAGCCTGCTCCAGCGCCTGGTTCGCGATGTCGAGCGCGCGCGCGCGAGTCGCAGCCTGGGACGTGGACAAGGCACCGAAGGAGATCGCGGTCATCACGCCCATCGCGGTGATGAAGAGGATGGACGCGGCGACGACAAGCTCGACGAGTGTGAAGCCCGCGTCGCTTGTCCCTCCGGCGATCGGCCTGGGACCTCTATGGCTTGGCATGGGGCCTTCCCTCCGGAGAGCCCAAACGGGCGTCGAGTCGATGCGCTCCCAGCACACCCTATCCCAACCCCACGTCGACTGTCGCCCCACAAGGGCGGCCTCCGACCAACGGGGCCTCTCGTGCCGTTATCGGCCGCAGTCGACTCAACCATTAGTATATGCCGCGCAGCGGTTGCGCCCACACTGAGGGAAGACGCGGCCGCGATGAGCTGCTCGGCCCCGGCCTTCTCTTACCTCCCGAGTCTTCGCGCCAGCACCTCGTTCACCACGGCGGGGTTGGCTTGGCCTTGCGTCTCGCGCATGACGGCGCCGACGAAGTACCCCATCAGCCCCGTCTTGCCCGCGCGGTACTGCTCGACCTGCGCCGGGCTCGCCGCCAGAACGCGATCCACTACCACCTCGAGCGCGGAAACGTCGGAGACCTGCCTCATCCCAAGGCGCTCGACGACCTGAAGCGGCCTCTCGTCGGTGACGGCGATCTCGGCGAATACGTCCTTGGCCTGCTTGCCCGAGATCGTGCCGTCGGCCACGAGTCTGACGATGCGAGCGAGCTTGCGGGGCGTGACGTTGGAGCCCCAGGCGGGGATGCCTTCGGCGTTCAGCTGGGCGGACAGCTCTCCCAGCACCCAGTTCGCCAGCGACTTCGCGTACTCCATCCCCGCGTCCTCGACGGCCTCGGCGTAGTAGGCCTCCAGGTCGCGGTCCTCGCTGAGGATCCGAGCATCGTGCGCGGGGATGCCGTAGCGGTCGGCGATCCGTGCCTTGCGAGCGTCGGGCAGCTCGGGCAGGCGCTGTCGCACCCTCTCGACGTACTCGTCGTCGAAAGTGAACGGGACCATGTCGGGCTCGGGGAAGTAGCGGTAGTCGTGCGCCTCCTCCTTGGAGCGCAACGAGCTGGTCCGCTTGGCGCCCGCGTCCCAGTGGCGGGTCTCCTGCACGACCGTCCCGCCACCCTCGATCACTTCGACCTGCCGAACGATCTCGTGAGCGAGCGCGTCGTGAAGCGCCTTGAACGAGTTCATGTTCTTGACCTCGGCCTTCACGCCGAGCTCACCAGTGCCGCGGGGACGCACCGACACGTTCGCGTCCACCCGCATGGAGCCCTCCTCCATGTTGCAGTCTGATACGCCCAGCGAGAGGAAGACGAGCCGCAGCTTCTGCGCGAAGCGCCTCGCCTCCTCGGGCGTGCGGATGTCCGGGTCGCTCACGAGCTCCATCAGGGCGGTGCCGGCCCGGTTGAAGTCGACCAGCGAGTGAGTGGCGCCGGCGATGCGCCCCTCGCTCCCGCCGACGTGGATCATCTTGCCGGTGTCCTCCTCGAGGTGGATGCGGGTGAGTCCCACCCGGGTCGTGTATCCCGCCTCGCCCTCGTCCGAGAGCACGCCATCCCGGACCACCCGCTCTCCCGCCGCCGGGCCGTCCACCTCGACGTCCACGTGGCCGCCGATGCAGAAGGGCACGTCGTACTGGGAGATCTGGTAGTCCTTAGGCATGTCGGGATAGAAGTAGTTCTTCCGGTGGAACTGCGCGTGGCGGGCGATCTCGCTGTCGAGCGCGAGGCCCGCCAGGACTGTCGCCGAGACGGCGCTGGCGTTCGGCACCGGAAGCGCGCCGGGAAGTCCCAGGCAGACTGGGCAGACGCGTGTGTTGATCTCGCCGCCGAAGGCGACGGGGCAGCCGCAGAACATCTTCGTGGCGAGTGAGGTGAGCTCGGTGTGGACCTCGAGGCCGATCACGGCCTCCCAGTCCACGAGCACCTCGGCGAGGCGGTCCCTGCCCAAGTCCGGTCCCTTCTGCGAGCCGAGCGAGCAGCGGCGTGCCGGTCTCCCCGGCACTCCGCGCATTCGGCCTTTCGGATTGTATCCGAACCGCGCTGAGCGCCCTCGCGGCCTACTACGGGTCCGGGACCACGCTCGTCCCCGCCTTGTCTGCGACGATGTCGAGTATGTCCTCGAGCCGTCCGATCGCCGCCCGGTTCCCCGTGTGCTTGGCGAACCGGACCGCAGCCTCCACCTTCGGGCCCATCGAACCCTCCGCGAACTCGTGCGCCGCAAGCTCCAACGGCGTCACCCGCCGCAGCAGGCGCTGCGTCGACAGCCCCCAGTCGGCGTACACCCCCTCCGCGTCCGTGGCCAGAATGAGCAGGTCCGCCCCGATCTCGCGTGCGAGCAGCTCGGCGGCGAGGTCCTTGTCGATGACGGCCTCGATCCCGACCAGGGTGCGCGTCCCGTCCGGGAGGTAGACGGTCGGTATGCCTCCCCCGCCCGCGCATATCACCACTGTCCCGTGCTCGAGCAGCCACTTGACGGGCCGCAACTCGAAGATGCGCTTGGGTTCGGGAGAAGCGACCACGCGCCTCCAGGCGTCACCGTCTTGCTTGAATGTCCAGCCCTTCTCTGACGCGAGAAGCTCGGCCTCGGCCTTCTCGTATCCGGGGCCGACGAACTTCGTCGGGTCTTCGAAGGCCGGATCGTGAGCGTCCACCTCGGTCATCGTCAGCACCGTCGCAAGCGGCCTCTCGAAGGGCAGCAGGTTGCCTAGCTCCTGCTCGACCATGTAGGCGATCATCCCCTGGGTGCCGGCCCCCAGCACGTCGAGCGGGTACGCCTCCACCGCCTTGTACGCGGCCGCCTGCAACGCCAGCAGCCCGACCTGAGGGCCGTTGCCGTGAGCGAGCACGAGGTCGCACTGGCCGGCCAGAGGCGCGAGCGCGCGAGCCGCGATCCTGACGTTGGCCCGCTGGGCGTCGGCGGTCATCGGGTCGGTGCGCTTGAGAAGCGCGTTCCCCCCGAGGGCGACGACGACGGTCGGCTTCTTCATCTTCCGTCGGACTCCCTGCTCGCATGCCGCTCGGCTGGTGTCGCCGGGCATGCGCAAGCCTAGAACAGTATGTGACCCCGTGCGGCCGCGGCTCAAACGCCGCGAACGGCGGGTACATACTGGCTCGTGAGCCAAGTCGAGCCTGCGTCGACGGGGGGAGATGCGGTCCCGAAGGCGCTTGAGATGGAGGAGATGAGCGAGATGTCTGACGACGACTACGCGCACGGAGCAAGCGAGGACGAGGCCGCCCCGGAGGACGCGATCGTGTTCGAGGAGGACCTGGTCGAGATGGACGTGATGGAGGCTTCGATGGCGGCGTTCGGTTCGGTGAACTGTGGCGAGTTCGGCGCGAGCAAGAGCGCCGTGGGCAGTGCATCGGTCGCCGGTGATGCCGACATCGAACTCTCCGTCGTCGGAGCGATCAGCGCCGAGAGCCTCAGTCTCACGCAGGGAGCCGCCCTAGCGATGGTGGTGTCCGGGGATGCCGCGGTCTCTCAAGGCGGCGCGTCGGTGATCGTCGCGAAGAGCGTGGAGATCGAGAAGGGAGGCGCCTGCTGTGTCGTCGCCGGCGACGCTTCTGTCGCCCGCAGCTGGGTGGGCTTCATGGCCGCGCGGAACGCCCAGATCTCCGACGACTCGCGAGTCATCATAGACACGAGAGCCGGGCTGATCATCGGAGCCTTCCTGTTCGGAGGCCTCGGGTTGCTCGCGGTCGCGACCTACCTCGGCGCGCAACGGATCGCCGAGAGGATGCCGCACCTGCCGCACCTCCCCCATCTTCCCAGCATGGCGCAGATGCCCCACGTCGCGGACTTGCGCAGGATGGCTGAGTCGCCGGCGGTTGCTGCGATGATCGCCAGGCTGAGGCACGCCTCGTAGGGTCGGGCGCGACAAGAACGGCTTCACCAGGGGCTGCCCGCAGCGGGGCGGCCCCTACTTCTCGTGGGAAGCCAGGAGATTGTTGACCATCCCGTCGCTCAGGGCCGCGACCTTCTTGAGATAGCCGGCGCCCGCCGCGTCGTCGGCGCCGCTCCCGCCGAACAAGCGGCGCGAGATCGCGAGCGAAGCGACGCCGTGGACCGCCGCCCAGATCCCAAGGGCGACGGAGAGCGCGTCGGTCTTCTTCGGCAGCAGGCCGTCGCGCACAGCCTCCCGCAACACGCGGACCGAGTCGTCCGTGCCGCGGTCGATGCGCTTCGTCTCCTCGGGGTCCCAGTCGGCCTCGACGGGAGTCTCGAACATCAGCCGGTAGAGCCCCGGGTGCATGAGGCCCCAGACGATGTGGGCCCGGGCGCGCTGGCGGAACCGGTCGAGCGCCGACGGGCCGACCTCCGACATCGACGCGAACTCAGAGAAGTCGTCGAAGCCCTCGACGATGACCTCCCGCAGGATGTCGTGCTTGTCGCGGAAGTACAGGTAGAGCGTGGTCGGGCTGTAGCCGACCTCCTCCGCGACCTCCCGCATGGTGACGCAGTCGGGGCCGCAGCCCTCGACGATGCGGGTCGCGGCCTTCACGATCTCGGCCTTCAGTTCCGGATTCGCGGGTCGCGCGCACATGTCGCATCTCTCCCAGGTCTCCACGGCGGGCGCCTCGGCGTCCTCCTTCTGTGTACATCTATAAGTTAATGCCGTTCTGGTCAACTGTCAATCTTCGAGATTCTTTCGAGAAACCCCTTGACAGCCGTTCCTTATCGCCGGTAAGTTATCGCCTGTAAGTTATCGGCGTTCACAAAAGTGACGTCGGAGCGACCAGCCCGGAGGCGATAGGAATGGGAATCGTACGCAACGTGTTTCGGAGGAAGGGCCGCGCGTTCCTCACCATCTTCGGCATCACGATCGGCGTATTCGCCCTCGTGGTGATGGGGGCGATGGCCGAGAAGCTCAACCTGATGGTGGACGGCGGCGTCAGCTACTACGGCGACAAGGTCACCATCACCGACGCCGGCGTCCAGGGGACCTTCGGCGGTCCCCTCTCGCTGAAGAAGGTCCACGAGATCGAGAAGGTCGAGGGGGTCGCGAGGGCATCCGCGAGCCTGGCGATGCTGCTCGACAACAAGTCCACGTCCATGAGCATCGGCGTCCCTCCGATGATCATGGCCACAGACCTGCGCGCGGGCAGCTACGAGAAGTTCGAGGTCACCTACAGCTCCGGACGCGCCCTGCGCAAGGACGATCACGGCAACGTCACGCTCGGCTTCGACATCGCCAAGAAGCTCAACGGCAAGGTCGGCGGGACCGTCAAGGTGCGCGGCAAGAAGTTCACCGTCGTCGGCATCGCCGACCGCACCCTAACGGCACCCGACCAGTGCGTCTCAATGACGCTGGCCGACGGCCAGGACCTCTACGTCAAGGACCTGCCGGCTGCCGTCCGTGGCCGGGTGAACGTGCACGACCTCTGCACCTCGATCGTGGTCTACCCAAAGAAGGGCGTGAACCCCGAGAAGCTGGCCAAGACCATCGGCAAGCGCGTCGACGGCATCAAGTCGTCGGGCCCGAGCGCGTTCAAGGACTCGGTCGGCGCCTCGATGAGCATGTTCAACGGGATCATCTTCTCTGTGGCGCTCATCGCCCTGATCGTCGGCGGCATGTCGGTGGTCAACACGATGACCATGGCCGTGGCCGAGCGCACCCGTGAGATCGGCATTCGCAAGGCGATCGGCGCCGGCAGCGGCAGCATAATCCGGCAGTTCGTTGCCGAGTCCGGCCTGATCGGACTCGCCGGCGGGCTCACCGGCCTGCTGCTCGGAGCGGTCGCGGCATGGGCGCTCAACGCCGGCAGCGCAGACGGCAACGCGCTGTTCCTCGTCACGACTCGGCTCTCGCTCGGAGCGCTCGCCTTCGCGATCGTGCTCGGCGTCGTGAGCGGCGTCTACCCCGCTGCGCATGCCGCGCGTCTCAACCCCGTCCGCGCCCTGCGCTACGAGTAGGGAGAAGCAGCCATGAGTCTCGATCAACTGCGCGCCGAAACGATCACCCTCGACAACCGGCGCCGCGCCGAGCGCAGCGTCCGGGCGCACGACCACCACCCGACCGCGACCCCGCGCGACCGCGTCCATGCGGTCCGCACGCCGACCCGCACCGCAACCACAGGAGGAGACCCGATGACCCCCGTCATCCGCACGACCGGCGTCACCAAGCGCTACCGGCTCGGCAAGGACAACGACGTCACGGCGCTGCGCGGCGCCTCGGTCGAGATCGCCGCCGGCGAGATGGTGGCCATAGTGGGCCCGTCGGGGTCCGGCAAGTCGACTCTGATGCACCTCATCGGGTGCCTCGACACGCCCGACGCCGGCCGCGTGTTCATCAACGGACGCCGCGTCGACGAGCTGCGCGGCAAGGAGCTCACCAAGGTCCGCGGGACGGAGATCGGCTTCATCTTCCAGGGCTTCAACCTGATACCGACGCTGAATGCGATCGACAACGTGGCTCTCGCGGCCGAGTACGCCGGCACTCCCCGCCGGGAGGCGCTCGCTCATGCCGAGGAGCTGCTGGAACTGGTCGGACTGGCCGACCGCAAGAAGCACCTGCCAAGCGAGCTCTCCGGCGGCCAGCAACAGCGCGTCGCCATAGCCCGCGCGCTGGTCAACGACCCGTCGATCGTGCTCGGTGACGAGCCGACCGGCGACCTCGACACCGCGACCTCCGACGAGATCGTCGCCGTCATGCGCAAGATCAACGTCGAGACCGGCACCACATTCGTGCTCGTCACGCACAACCCCGAGGTGGCCGCCGCATGCGACCGGACCATCTCGATGCGCGACGGCGCCGTCGCCGACCACGGGCTGGCCGAGGCCGACGAGGCCGCAGCCGAGCCCGCGCCGCGGCGCACGGTGCTCGACACGCTGTTCGCCCCCGCCCCCGCCGCGGTCGCGGCCTGCTGCTAGCGCCGCACCGCTTCCCACATGCGTCCCGGCGCCTCCGGGCGAAAGAGCGGGGCCGTCACTGAGAGCGAAAGCGCTCCGGTGGCGGCCCCGCCGAGGTTCGCGCGAGGGGCTTTCGGCTAGGACGCGATCTCTCCGCGCGCGCTTCCCAGGGCCCGCACCAGCGCCGGCACGCGGTCGAATGCGGCCGCCTGCTCGACCGCGTAGGCGGTCCGAAGGATCGTCGATTCGGCGAAATGCGTCCCGATGACCTGCAGGCCGACCGGCAACCCCTCGATGCTGCCGCACGGCACGCTGACCGCGGTGTTGCCGGCCAGGTTGACCGGGATCGTGTAGACGTCCGAGAGGTACATCGCCACCGGGTCGGCAGCCCTCTCCCCTATCTTGAACGCGGTGGTCGGCGACGTCGGAGTCAACAGCACGTCGAAGTCCGCGAAGGCCCTCTCGAAGTCACGGATGATGAGCGTGCGCACCCTCTGCGCCTGACCGTAGTAGGCGTCGTAGTAGCCGGCCGAGAGAGCGTACGTACCGATCATGATCCGACGGATCGCTTCGGGTCCGAAGCCCTCCGCGCGGCTTCGCATGTAGAGGTCGAGCACGTCGTCGGGATCGGCCGCGCGGTGACCGTAGCGGATGCCGTCGAATCTGGCCAGGTTCGAGGAGGCCTCGGCCGGTCCGATGATGTAGTAGGCGGGCAGACCGTACTGCGTCGAGGGCAGATCCACGTCCGCGACCTCGGCGCCTTGGGCCGCCAGCGAGTCGGCGGCCGCGAGCACGGAGGCGCGCACGGCGGGATCGCAGCCCTCCAGGTCCAGCAGGTCGCGTACCACTCCGACCCTCAGCCCCTTCACCCCGTCGCGCAACCCTGCCGTGAAGTCCTCCGAAGAGCAAGCCACGCTGGTCGCGTCCATCGCATCCTTGCCGCAGATCACGTTCATTGCTTGCGCGCACTCCTCGACCGTCTTGGAGAACGGCCCGATCTGGTCGAGCGAGGAGGCGAACGCCACGACGCCGTAGCGGCTCACGCGGCCATAGGTTGGCTTCATGGCGACGGTTCCGGTGAGCGCGCCCGGCTGACGGATGGAGCCGCCCGTGTCGGAGCCCAGGGAGAGCACCGCTTCGCCGGCAGCGACGGCCGCTGCCGACCCGCCCGAGGACCCGCCCGGCACGCGCTCGAGATCCCAAGGGTTGTGCGTGACGCCGAAGGCCGAATTCTCGGTCGAAGAGCCGAACGCGAACTCGTCCATGTTGCACTTGCCGATCGGCACCGCCCCGGCGTCGAGCATGCGGCGCACGGCCGTGCAGTCGTAGACGCTGCGGTAGCCCTCCAGGATCCTGGACGAGCAGGTCGTGGTCGTCCCGACCAGGTTCATGTTGTCTTTGAAGGCCACCGGCACGCCCGCGAGCGGAGGGAGGTCCCCTCCATCGGCTACCGCGGCGTCGACCTCGTGCGCGGCCTTGAGCGCCAGCTCCCGTGACAGCGAGTTGAACGCGTGGACGTCGTCTTCCACCGCGTCGATGCGCGCATACGCGGACTCGGCGAGCTCCACCGCGGAGAAGCGGCGCGCGGAAAGACCTTCGCGGATGGTGCCGACGGTCAGCGAGGAAAGGTCCAGCGTCATCTTCGTGCCTCCCCTACCCGCCGAACTTCGGGATCAGGAACGCGCCGTCCTGCTGCGCCGGCGCGTTGAGCAGGGCGTCCTCGCGGCTCAGACAGGGCCGCTGGATGTCCTCGCGCGTCACGTTGACGATCGGGATCGGGTGGGCGGTCGGCTCGACGCCGGCCAGGTCCAGCGCCGATATCCTGTCGATCTGCTCGAGGATGTGGTTGAGCTCGTTCCCCAGAGACGCGACCTGCTCGTCGCTGAGGCCCAGGCGCGCGAGTAGGGCCACGTGGCGCACTTGCTGCTCCGAGATAGCCATTCCGACCTTCCCTTCCGGGTGGGTCTTCGCATGCCGCGGGACCCGACGATGATACCCGAGCCGGACCGTGTGGTTCACGATCACGTCGGCCCACAAGGGTCGCCCGCCGACGTCGTCTGAGGCCGCGCGCCCGGCCCCGGAGTCAGCCCGCCGCCTTGTAGAGCGCGGCACCGACGAAGACCACGTTGTAGAGCACGTGCGCAACGATCGCCGGCCATAGGCTGCGGCTGCGCACCGCCAGCCATCCGAGCGCGACTCCGAGCACCGTCAGCGGCAGCAACGACCAGACGCTCGCGTGCAGCAGGGCGAACGCGAGCGCCGAGACCGCGATCGCCGGCCAAGCGCCGAACCTGCGTCTCAGCGCCCCCAGGACGACGCCACGCAACAGCGCCTCCTCCACGAGAGGTCCCGCGACCGCGACGACGGCCATCGTGAGCGCGGCGCCGACGGCGCCCGACCCGAACAGCGTGGCGAGGTCGGGGCCTTCCGCTACGGGCGGCTGGAACCCGACCAGCGGGGCGCCGGCTCGGTATCCCACGGACACCAGCCAGCAACCCACCGCCAGCGCCGCCGCCAGCCCGAGGTAGCGCCATTCAGGGATCGCGTCCAACCGGAAGGCCGACGACACCGGCGTGCTCCTGCGCCTGGCGAGGGAGTAGAGAAGGCCTGCGAGCGCGGCGTTGTAGAGGAGCAGTGTCGCGCCCGCGAATATGGGAGCATGCGCCACGGCGCCCGGGATCGATTGCGCGCCGATGTAGAGCGCGAAGGCGGTGAGCAGCGCCAGGAATGCCTCGGGCAGCGACCACTCCACTCCACCGGCTACAGCCCCCGCCTTCGAGGGGGCCTCGTCCTCGGAGGGAGTCGCGGCCTTCTTCCCGGACTTCGCTACGACCATCGCAGGCCTCCCCGCGGGGTCCGGTACCCCCCGGACGGCCGAGGCCTTCAAGACGATCGCACCCGGACCGCAGGCCTCGGCGCAAGCTCCGCAGCCGTCGCACGATCCCCAGTCCACCAGGATGTAGCCGGGGCCGACCTTGAGCGCCCGGCTCTTGCAGCGCTGTACGCACTGTCCGCACCCGTCGCAGGCGGAGGGATCGAGTCGGAGAGGCACGGCGCGGGGGCTCATGGCGCCAGTGTAGCGTCACCCCGGGCGGGGGCATCCCGGCGCGCGACAGGCCGCCCGATTCGGGCATACTGGTATGGCCCGAGCGGGTCTCGGACGGGAGGCTGGCACATCTTCTCGAGGGGCCTTGTCGCATGCGTCTGCTCCGCAACATCTTCCGCAGGAAGCTGAGGGCGTTCCTGACCATCTTCGGGATCACCATCGGCGTGCTCGCCCTTGTGGTGATGGGCGCGATGTCGGAGAAGCTCACTCTGCTCGTCAACGGCGGCATCACCTACTACAAGGGCAAGGTCTCGATCGCCGAGGCCGGGGCGACCGGCTATGGCGGGACAGCGCCGATCAACATCCGGAAGGTCGCGGAGCTCGAGCACATCGACGGCGTCGCCCGCGCCTCCGCGCAGATCGGATTCCTGCTCGACGAGGATCCGCCGACCGTGAGCATGGGCAGCGTGCCGGTGGTCTCCGCCACCGACCTTCGGGAGCGCGGGTACGAGACGTTCCCCGTCCGCTTCGCCGCCGGGCGGGACATCAGGCCGGGAGAGCGCAAGGTCTGCGTCGTCGGATCGGACGTCGTCGGCAAGCTGAACGCGGTGGTCGGACGGAGCGTTGAGATCCGCGACGAGAGGTTCGAGGTCGTGGGCATACTCGAGCCGACCTTGACCGCGCCCGACTCCGGCGTGTCGATCCCGATGGCCGACGCGCAGCAGATCCTTCACGACAGTCTGCCGGCGACGCTCAAGCAGAGCCTCGACGAACGCTCGCTCGCGACCGGCATCATCGTCTACGCGAAGCCGGGAACCGACGCCGACCAGCTTGCCGCGAAGATCAACCGCAAGATGCCCGACGTGAATGCGACCGGCCCCACGGCCTTCATCGAGGGAGTGGCCGCGAGCGTCGGCACACTCACGGCGATCATCACCGGCATCGGCATGATCTCGCTGCTGGTGGGGGGGCTTTCGGTCATCAACACCATGACTATGTCGGTCATGGAACGGACGCGCGAGATCGGCATCCGGAAAGCGATCGGCGCGTCCGACGGGCAGATCATGCGGCAGTTCGTCGCCGAGGCGGCGGTCGTCGGGCTGATCGGCGGGCTGACCGGTCTGGCGCTCGGCTGGCTGATCGCCACCGGGCTGAACGCCGCCGCCGGCGAGAGCGGGAGCAAGCTGTTCCTCGTGACACCCTCCCTCGCCATCGGGTCCGTCTCGTTCGCATTGGTCCTCGGCGTCGTCAGCGGCCTGTACCCCGCGTATCACGCGGCATCGATGAACCCCGTGGAAGCGCTGCGCTATGAATGAGAAGAGCGAGAAGGCGAAGGATGTGCTCTACGGCCCGGCTCCCGATGCGGTGGCCACGGACGCCGCCGCGCAGGCCGCCGGAGTCGACACGCTGGAGCGTGCGCCCGGCGTCGGCGACACGCACATCATCCACGTCCGCGGGCTCAAGAAGCGCTACCGGCTCGGCAAGACGAACTACGTCGATGCGCTTCGAGGCGCTTCGCTCGACATCGCGCGCGGGGAGATGGCAGCGATCATGGGGCCGTCCGGCTCCGGCAAGTCGACCATGATGCACATCATGGGGTGCCTCGACGCGCCCGACGACGGCGAGGTGTGGCTCGACGGCCGTCGGGTGGACACGTTGCGCGGCCGCGCCCTGACGCGCGTTCGCGCGCGGGAGATAGGCTTCATCTTCCAGGGGTTCAACCTCATACCGACACTGAACGCGATCGACAACGTGTCGCTTGCGGCGGAGTACGCGGGCACGGCCCGAGGCCGGGCGGTGTCGGTGGCCCGCGGGCTGCTCGAGCTGGTCGGCCTCGCGGACCGGATGAAGCACTTCCCGAGCGAACTGTCCGGGGGGCAGCAGCAGCGCGTCGCCATCGCGCGGGCACTGGTCAACGACCCGACCATCGTCCTCGGCGACGAGCCCACGGGAGATCTGGACACCGGCACCTCCGCGGAGATCATGGCGATGCTGCGGCGCATCAACGGCGAGACCGGCACGACGTTCCTTCTGGTCACCCACAACCCGGAAGTGGCGGCGTCCTGCGACCGGACGATCCGAATGCGGGACGGCGCCGTCGAGGACTACGGAGACGAGACGCCGGCGTCCTAGCGCGCCTGCGACGCCAGGGCGAACGCGAGCGCCAGCGCTACCGAGTTGTACGCGCAGTGCGCGATGATCGCCGACCACAGCGAACGAGTGCGCAGGAAGACGATCGCGAGGGCGATGCCTATCAGCGCCAGCGGGATGGCTATCGTCGGCTGCAGGTGGACTACCCCGAACACGGCTCCTGAGACCAGCAGCGCGGGTGTCGTGCCCCACGCCTCGCGAAGGCTCGGGAAGACGATGCCCCGGAAGGTGACCTCCTCCACGAAGGGCGCCACCACGCCGACCAGCACGAACACCATGATCAGCTCGAGCGGACCAGCGCCGAACCCCGCAACCAGATCCGCGGTGTTGCCCTGCACCGAGATGCCGAGCGATGTGGCGATCGACGCGTAGATCGCAGTCGCAACGAAACCGCCGAGCACGACCGCCAGCACCAGCCCCACGGTCCGGCCGACGGGGAACGCCCGCAGCCCGACGGCCTCCGAGAAGCGCACGCCGCGACGGTGCGCCACCACGGCCACGGCTATCGCCGGGATCAGCATCAGCGCGTAGCTCGCCACCGTGATCGCGGCCGACAGCGCGGCGACAGCCAGCAGGCGCGCCGAGGCTCCCCCGGCGACCGTAGACAGTAGCGCGCGCAGAGGGGCTATGACCGCCTCGGAGCGCGAGGCGAAGTGCAGCAGAACGTTCAGCAGCAGCACCCCCGCCGCGTAGACGAGCGCCCAAGCCGGTGCGATCACCGCCCCGGTCAGCGGCGGCTCGGCCTCCGGCGGTGGCAGGACGAGCGTCTGCTCGAAGTCGCTCATCGACCGGGCGCCGCGGGTGGTTCGCCGGTCTCGACGATGCGAGCGAGTGCGGCCTCGTCGAGAACCGGCACTCCGAGGTCGAGGGCCTTTGCCAGCTTGCTGCCGGGGTCCGACCCCGAGACCACGAACGACGTCTTGGCACTCACCGAGGTCGACACCTTGGCGCCCCATGCCTTCAGAGCCACCGTCGCACTCTCGCGCGTGAAGGTCTCTAGGCCGCCGGTGAGCACGAAGGTCATCCCGGCCAGTGTCGCGGGCCTCGCATCGGCCACCCTGCCCTCATCGCTGAGACGTACACCGCGCTCCTTCAGGCGATCGAGTACTTCTATGTTGTCGGGGTTGTGCAGGAACTGGACGACGCTAGCAGCGATGATGGGGCCGACGCCCTCCACCGAGGCGATCCGCGCCTCGGTCGCGCCTTTCAGCGTCTCGAGCGAGCGGAACGCTCCGGCCAGCTGCTCGGCGACGGTGGAGCCGACGTGGCGGATCCCCAGCCCGTAGAGCACTCGCCACAGCGGACGGTCGCGGCTCGCCTCGATGTTCGCCGCGATCTTGGCCGCGACGACCGGTCCCAGCAGCACCGGCGACCCGTCCTTCTTGATCCGCCCCAGGTCGAGCGCGGCGAGCTTCTCGGCATCCAAGGTGTAGTAGTCGGAGACGTCGTGCAGCAGGCCGGACTCGATGAGCCGCCCGACGATCTCGTAACCGAGACCTTCGATGTCCAGCGCCCCGCGGCCCGCCCAGTGCCCTAGACGCTCCCAGCGCTGCGCAGGGCACGCGACGTTCGTGCAGCGGGCCACGACCTCGTCCTGCGGGCGCCACACCGGGCTGCCGCACGACGGGCAGCACGGCGGCATCTCCCACGGCAAGGCCCCTGCTGGGCGCATCCCGACCACCGGGCCTACGACCTCGGGGATCACGTCGCCCGCCTTGCGGACGATGATCGTGTCTCCGATCCGCACGTCTTTGCGGTGGACCTCGTCCTCGTTGTGCAGCGTGGCCCGCGCGATCGTCGATCCGGCGACGAGCACCGGGTCGAACTCGCCGAGCGGCGTCAGCGCGCCCGTGCGCCCGACCTGGACCCGGATCTCGCGCAGGATCGTGGTCTTCTCCTCGGGCGGGAACTTGAAGGCTATCGCCCACCTCGGCGCCTTCGCGGTGAAGCCGAGTTCGTCCTGGAGGGCGAAGGAGTCGACCTTGAGCACCACGCCGTCGATCTCGTAGGGCAAGCCGTGCCTCCGCCCGATCGCCTCGACGCAGAACTCCTTGGCGCGCTCGCGTGTGTCGCACGTCTTGATGTCGGGGTTGACGCGAAAGCCGGCAGTGCGAAGCCAGGCCAACGCTTGGGACTGGGACTTCAGCCCCAGCGGACGGGCGTCGCCGATCTGGTACATGAAGGTCGACAGGTCGCGCGCCGCGGTGATCGCGGGGTCCTTCTGCCTCACCGAGCCGGCGGCCGCGTTGCGCGGGTTGGCGAAGGGCGGGAGCCCCGCCTCGTCCTGCTCGGCGTTGAGGCGCTCGAACGACACCTTCGGCATGAAGACCTCGCCGCGCACCTCCACCGTCGGCCACTCGCCCGCCTCTCCGGCGCCGAAGATCGCAGCCTCTTCCCCCGATGAGGGATGGGCCGCGTCGCGCAGTCGCAGCGGCACCGACTTCACTGTGCGGATGTTGCCGGTGATCTCCTCGCCGGTGACGCCGTCCCCGCGGGTCGCCGCGCGAGCGAGACGCCCGCCCTCGTAGGTGAGCGCCAGAGCACTGCCGTCGATCTTGAGCTCGGCTATGAACGCGCAGCCCCGCTCCAGCACGTCGGGGCCGAGGCGGTCGAACCACGCGTCGAGTTCCTCCATCGACATCGCGTTGTCCAGCGAGTACATGCGGCTGGCGTGCCTGACCGGCGCGAACGTCTCCGAAGGAGGGGCGCCCACGCGCTGGGTCGGCGAGTCGGGGGTGACCATCTGCGGAAACGCCGCCTCGATGGCCTCGAGCTCGCGGACGAGCGCGTCGTAGGCCTCGTCCGATATCTCGGGGGAGTCCAGCGCGTAGTAGCGGTACGCGTGGTGATCGATCTCGCGCCTCAGGTCCGCGGCGCGCGCGGCCGCCGCGGTCTCGTCGGCGCCCTCACGCCTCTCGGTCACGCCTCGTCGTCCCGCAACCGCTGGACGTGCACGTCGTTGACCGAGTACACGACCACCTCGGGGACGAACCGGTTGAGCCGTTCGGCCTCGTAGATCCACACGTCCGTGAGGGTGACCTTGAAGAAGAGCCCTCCCGGGCCGTTCTCCGGCACTATCTCGACTTCGTTGGCTAGATAGGCGCGCAGCTCCGTCTCGACGTAGTAGGCGAAGACCTTCACTGCTTCGCGGTACTCGTCGTACAGCTTCATTCGCAGCTGCGCTTCGTGCATGTCGAGCTCGTCGATGTCGTCCATGCTCTCCGCCCGCCCCCGAATCCCGGCACCGGGGTCGTATGCCCCGGGGTCCTGTCGCTTAGCCACTTACCCGATAATGAACGATAGACTGACATGGTAGTAGTGCCGATGGGCGCCGCCGCACGCCACCCGGGTCCGTGGATGGGGGAAGTGCAGAGATGAGAGAGATCCTCGAGTCGTGCGTGAAGATCGACGAGTCGGTGCGATCCGTCTACCTCGACATGCAGGCGCGCTGCACCGACGCGAACGCGGCTGCTCTGCTCGGACACCTGGCCGCCGGCAAGCGCGTCCAAGCGCAGTGGTGGCGCGAACTGATCGAGGAGTGGGACGCCGGCCGGCTCGCTGACGCATGGCCCAGCACGCAAAGCGTGAAGGACGACCTCGAGGCGACGGCGACGGCACTCGCGCTCGTCGCACAGACGGCTCCTCAGATCCTGGATGCGCGCGAGGCCCTGCTGGCGGCCGCCCGCATCGAGTTCCTCGCGCTCGACCCCGTGTTCGCGGAGTTGATCGAGCTGAGCGAACCGGGGCTCGCGCACCAGCGCCACGAGTCCTTCGACGCCCACGTCGACGCACTTGCAGCGGCGCTCGACGACACGTTCGGACCGGGAACCCCGGACGCCTTCATGGCCACCGTGCTGCGCCGCACCCGGCACAACAACCGTGCGGTCACCCGCTACGCGAGCCGTGACGCACTGACCGGGCTCGGCAACCGTCGAGCTTTGGCGGCCCAGGCAGGCCAGTGGGCCGCGTGGTCCGCACGCTACGGCGGCGCGATGTCCTTCGTGCTCGTCAGCATCGACAAGTTCCGCGCCGTGAACGAAGTCTGGGGACGTGGGGTCGGCGACAGCGCGCTCGTCGCCGTCGGGCGGGCGATCATGTCGACGGTGCGCTCCGTCGACCTCGTGACCAGGCTCGGCGACGACGAGTTCATCGTGCTCGCTCCGGAGCTGGAGCCCGAAGGCGCGAGGGTGCTGGCCGAGCGGCTGCTCTCCAGCATCGCAGCGACGCAGGTCCCGGCGGAAGACGATGCGCGTCCGACGCTGACCGCGAGCGCAGGGATCGTCACCGTGTTCGACCCGCCTGACTCCCGGCCGCGCGCACTCGACGACATCCTGACCGCGGTGACCCGCTCGCTGGCCACCGCCAAGGAGGCAGGGCCCGGCAGCATCGCAGGCCCGATCGTTCTGGTGAGCCCGGCCGACTAGCGGAAGCTAGGCTCGCGGCGTTCGCTGCTCCGACGCCAGCCGGAAGACCTCGCCCGCGTGGTAGCTCGAGCGCACGAGCGGTCCGCTCGCGACGGCGGAGAACCCGAGTTCGCGCGCGCGCGTCGCGTACCTGTCGAAGACCTCGGGCTCGACGTACTCGGCAACGGGCAGGTGCCTGACGCTGGGCCGCAGGTACTGCCCGATCGTGACGATCTCGACGCCCGCGCTACGGAGGTCGGCCAGCACTCCTTCCACCTCGCGGGACGTCTCGCCCAACCCCACCATCAACCCGGACTTCGTGGAGAGCGCGGGCGCGACCGCGCGGGCGCGTGCGAGGACGTCGAGAGACCGGGCGTAGTCGGCCCCGGGCCGGACGTCGCGGTAGAGACGCGGCACCGTCTCGACGTTGTGGTTGAACACGTCGGGAAGCGCCATCGCGACAGCGTCGACTGAGACGGTCTCGCCTCCGAAGTCGGAGACGAGCACCTCGATCCGCCCCCGCGGAAGGCGCCGGCGCACGGCTTCGATGGTGGCTGCAATGTGCGCCGCCCCGCCGTCGGGCAGGTCGTCGCGCGTCACCATGGTCACCACGACGTGCGCCAGCCGCATCCGCTCGGCGGCAACCGCCACGCGCTCGGGCTCGCCGGGATCGGGGGCGGAAGGGGGCGCGGAGTCGACCGCGCAGAAGCGGCAATCACGCGTGCACGCCGAGCCGAGCACCATGAAGGTCGCCGTGCCGGAGGCGAAGCACTCCCCCCGGTTCGGACACTTGGCGCTGCGGCATACCGTGTTCAGGTCGAGGTCGTCGACCGTGTCCCCGACCTCGTTCGAGAGCCCCGGAGCCGCGAGCGGGCGGCGCATCCACGACGGCATGCGTTTCGGGGCCTGGCGGTGAGGATCGCCCACGGACCCTAGACGCCGCACTTCGACGCGGCGTCGGCGCACGCGAATCGCACGACTTCACTCACGGTAGGATGGGCGTGCACGGTCTCGGCGATGTCACGGACGGTGAGACCAGCCCTCTTGGCGAGCGCGACCTCGTGGATGATCTCGACGGCGTGAGGGCCGACGATCTGGCATCCCACTATGCGACCGGTGCCCTTCTCGGCCACCACCTGCACGAATCCGTCCGACTCACCCTCCCCGAGCGCCTTGCCGTTGGCGGCGAACTTGGATACCGCCTGCACGACGTCGAGGCCCTGGGCCCTCGCGTCGTCGCGGGAGGCGCCGACCACGCCGATCTCCGGGAAGGTGTAGACGCACGCGGGGATCGAGGAGTAGTCGACGCTCTCGCGGTGCGGGACGTGAGTGAGCTTCGCCAGCAGCCCCTCGGCCGCGGCGAACTCGTATTCGCGGATGGCGTTTCGGGCGGCCGCCACGCCCTCCTCGTCGGCTACGTGCGCGAGCATCATGCCGCCGATCAGGTCACCGACCGCGTAGACGCCGGGCACGTTCGTGCGGAAGAACTCATCCACATTGACCGCTGCTCTGTCCATCTCGACGCCCGCCTCAGCGATGCCGAGGCCTTGCGAGAACGGCTTGCGCCCGACCGCGGAGAGCACATAGTCGGTCTCTATCAGGCTGCCGTCGGGCAGGATGGTCTCCATCTTCTCTCCGAACTGCCCGATCGACTCCGCCGCCTGCCCCAGGTGGAAGACGACGCCCATCTTCTCGAGGGCCTCTTGGGCGGCGCGCTGCACTCTCTTGTCGTTGCCGGGCAGGACGTCGGGCATCAGTTCGACGACGTGGACCTCGCTTCCGAAGGCGGCGTAGGCGCATGCGAACTCGAGCCCGATGACGCCGCCGCCGACGATCAGGATGGATTCCGGCGTGGCGATGATGGAGGTGGCCTCGTCGCTCGTCCAGACGCGCTCGAGCGAGTGATCGATGCTCGGGAGCTTGAAGACCTCAGAGCCGGTCGCGAGTATCAGCGCGTCGGCGTGGTAGTCGGTGTCGCCCTCCTTGCTCGAGACGCGCACCGTCCTGGCGTCGACGAGGACTCCGGCGCCGTACACGACGTCGACCTTCAGGCGCGCGGCGGTGGCCTCGATCTGGCCCCGCAGCTGCTCGACCACGCCCTCCTTGCGCTCGAGCAGGCGCTCCTCGTCGACGTCGGCCTCGGGCAGGATCAGGCCGTACTCGGCCGCGTTGCGAGCATCCCAGGCGATGCGCGCGCTGCGCAGGATCGTCTTGGTCGGCACGCAACCCCAGTTCAGGCACGTCCCGCCGAGGTGCTCCTTCTCGATGAGAGTGACACTTGCGCCGAGGCGAGCCGCCTCGAACGCCGCAGCGTAGCCTCCGGGACCGCCACCCAGCACGACGATACGCATATACGCTCGGGTCCTTCCATGGGACGGTTGCAGGCACGGTCTTCCGGGTGCACGAAGGATATCGTATCGGCGCTCCTCGGGAGGCCCGGCCGAGAGTGGCCGCCCGTGCTGCCCTACTGCACGATCACGGTGCCTTGGGCCATGGCCGGGTGCTCCTTGCACAAGTAGGTGTAGGTACCTGGGGTGTCGAAGCGCCTGGTGAACGACTGCCCCTGACTTATGTATCCGGTCGTGAAGTCGGAGAACGTCGCGTCGTGAGGGACCCCGTCCTTGTCCGTCCAGGTCACCGTCTCTCCGGCCTTGATCGTGACCGTGAGAGGTACGAACGCGAAGCCCTGTATCGCCACAGTCGCCCCGCCCGAAGTGGGAGCGACACTCGGTGACGTCGGGGTGAGCGTCGGGGTCGACGCAGCGCATCCGAGCAGTCCAACCGCGAGCATGGCCGCGGCGAGGAGACACCCCCATCGCATGGCTCGGTTCATGATCGATCCTCCGCATCGGGGGGCTGCCTGGCAGTGGTCACTCGGAGTATCCCCCAGGCGGTGAGGCGGCAAGCACAGTGGGGAGGGCGCGAGCGGCCGCGCGTCAGGAACGCGCCAGCGACTCTCCCCACCCCTTCGCGCGCTCGATCTCGCCCTTCTTGAGCGGCCCCTGCCTGCCCGTGACTACGAAGCGCTCGCCCCGTCCCTCGGCGCGGTAGCCTGCGCTGGCGAGCTTCGCCAGGATCGTCTTCGTCGAGCCGCCTGGTGACCACCAGATGCGGGTCTCGAAGGCTGCGCCGCGCCCTGAGCCTATGGGCAACGCGTCGAGCCAGGTCCGGAGCGCGGGGCTCGAGAGGTCGGGGGGCGTGCCACCTTGAGGCTGCTTCCGGATGTTGTCGCGCATCTCCTCGGTGGGCAGCGAGAACCCGAGGACCGGAGCCCCGGCGACGAGGAGGTCGACGCCCTCCATGCGCTCGGGCGTCGCCTCGCGAGTGCTCAGCGCGACAGCGCCACCGCCGATCCCCTCGGCGATGGCGCGGGCGATCGCGGCAGTATTGCCCCACAGTGATTCGTACACGACTACGGCCTTCATCGACTTCCCTTCTCATCCACGCAACGCGAGGGACGGCTCACTCACGCGACCTCTTGCGCGGCGAAGACCACCACGCGATTGCCCGCCGCGTTCTTGGCTTCGTACATGCACTCGTCGGCCCGGCGGACCACCTCGATCGTGTCAGAGGCGCCCGACATCGGAGCCACCCCGACGCTGAGCCCCAGGTCGGGGAAGTGTGCCCTCACCGCCACGGCCAGCCGCTCGGCTATGGCGGTCGCCCCCTCGAGGTCGATTCCTTCGAGCAGGATCGCGAACTCGTCTCCACCCTGCCTCGCAACCACATCGCCTGCCCGCACGCCAGCCTCCAGCAGCCGCGCGACCGCGGTGAGTGCGACATCCCCGGCCTGATGTCCGTAGACGTCGTTGACCTGCTTGAAGTCGTCCACGTCGATGAACAGGAGCGCGCTCGGAACGCCGCGCAGGCCGCGTGCGAACGCGCGCTCGAGGGCATCGCTCAGGACGCGCCGGTTCGGCAACCCGGTGAGCGCGTCGTGGTCCGCAAGGTGGGCCAGCAGTTCCTTCTGCTCCACCAGCTCCGCCCGCGCGGCGTTGCGCTCTGTCACGTCCTCGACGATCCCGTATGCGAGCCCCTCCCCGGCGACCTCGGCGACGGAGACGTGCACCAACAGGTCGAGGTACCCGCCCTCGCGCGTGCGATATCGCACCTCGAGGCTTCGGGGCACCCCGCCCTCCGCCAGTCTCCATTCAGTCGGGAGGTCCCGGTCGAAGCCCAAGGCGTCCAAGGTGGTGGACAGCAGTGCGGCGCGCGTGCCGCCGAACATGTCGAGCCCTGCGGCGTTGACGTCCACGATCCGGAGCGAATGCCGGTCGAACACGATGATAGGCATCTCGTTGCGTTTGAAGAGCCGCTCGTAGCGCATCCGCAGACCGTCGAGCTCGTTCTCTCGAGCCTGCTGCTGGCGGACGGCGCGCAGAACAGACGTGACCCCGATCACCGATCCGATCCCGAGGAAGAGGGTCACCGCCACGAGCACGTACTCGTTGAAGGAATGGATGTTGCGGGAACCCGCGTCGGCCATGACCGCCAAGCTCACGAGCAGGAACCCGCACACCGGCACGAAGATGGCGGCCCACAACACGGACGACCGTACGGAACGCCGGGCGACGAGCATCTGGACGACCGCGACGCCCCCGAAGACACGCGGCGAATGCCAATGCGATGGTCACGACGACGTTCATCCGGCGCGTCCCCCTCCGTGGTCGGGCGGCTGGTGCCCTAGCCCCTTGTGCCTGCCTCGCGGACTATACGCGAAACGGCGCCGTCGAGCCCGAGCGGCATGACGTGGATCCCGTCTGCGATGTCACGCATCGCCCGTGCCTGCTCGATCGCGAGGGTGACGGCTTCTGCGGAGGCGTCCTCCGCGCCCTGGATGCGGGCGGCTATCGGCTCGGGAACCATGAGTCCCGCGAGATGCGAGTTGATGAAGCGGATCACTCGCGGGCTCCGCAACACCAGGATGCCCGCGATGACTTTCGCGCCCGCGGCGTGAGCGGCCTCCGTGGCCCGGGCGAGCTTCTCCAGATCGAAGACCGCCTGCGTCTGGAAGAACCGCGCGCCTGCGGCCACCTTCTCCTCGATCCGCGCCTTCTGCACGTCCCACGGTTCGGCTTCGGGGAACATCGCGGCCCCGATGTAGAAGTCGGTGGCGCCCTTCAGCTCGCGCCCCTTCATGTCGTGCCCATCGTTGAAGCCGGACATCACCTGGAGGAGCTGCGTCGAGTCCAGGTCGAAGACGCCCTTCGCCTCGGGGTGGTCGCCGCCGCGCGGATCGTCGCCGGTGACGGCCAGCACGTTGGTCAGCCCCAGCGTCCAGGCGGCGAGCAGGTCGGACTGGAGCGCCAGCCGGTTCCGGTCGCGGCAGGTCTGCTGGAAGATCGGCTCGGCGCCCATGTCCAGAACGACGCGGGACGCCGCCAGGCTGGAGAGGTGGAGGCTGGCGCCCTGGTTGTCGGTCACGTTGATGGCGTCGCAGACCGGCGCCATCGTCTCGACCGAGGCGCGCATGGCAGCGAGATCGGTCCCGAGCGGCGGTGCGATCTCGCCGGTGACCACGAAGGAGCCGGAGTCCAGAAGGTCGCGCAGGTGACTCACGACGCATCACCCGCTTTGCTGCTGCCGCGCGGCGGCCGGAGATCGACGCGTCCGGGCTTGAGCTTCTTGCTGTAGTCCTTCGCGGGCAGCGGTCCGGCCTTGGCCGCCCTTCCCTGCTCGGCGAGGCGTCTGCGTATCAGGACGTGAGTGCACTCGCGGTCGGCGACGACCTCGCACATCCCGTTCCACATGCCGCCGCAGGGCCCGTTGAGCAGCCCTTTCGGGCAGGTCGTGACGGGGCAGATACCGGCGGTCCGATCGAGCACGCAGTCTCCGCACATCTGGCAGCGTTCCTCGAAGACACCGTGGCGGACCACGGTGCCCAAGAACAGCGACTCCAGACCCGGCGTCACCGGCTTCCTGGTGGTCTCTGCCACGGTCTGCACGCCGGCACCGCATGCGAGTACCAGCACCGCGTCCGCCGCGCCCATCTCGCCCGCGTGTTTGCGCGCCTCGAGCCGCTGGCCCCCTGCGTGGCACGTCACATCGCCGACGGACCAGCCCGTCACGGTGAGACCCTCGTCCTCGAGGCGCTTCTTCGCCTCTAGGACCTCGGGCTCGCCGCCGGTCTGGGCGACCGTGGCGCACTCGCCGCAGCCCATGATGAAGACGCGGGTCGCGCCGAGATCCGTCAGCTGCGCGCTGACGCGCGCCCACTCGCGCGGGCGGGTGATGATCATCGCGCCGTCCTCTCGATCAGTCCCCGGACCGCTTCGACGCACCCTGGCGCGTCGGCGGCGTAGCCGTCGGCCCCGATCTCCTCAGCCCATCCCGCGGTGACGACGGCGCCTCCGACCAAGACGGGCGGCCGGGGTGATGCGGCCTTGAGGGAGCGGACGGTGTTCTCCATGGCGGGCAGGGTGGTCGTCATGAGGGCGGACAGGCACACTGCGTCGGCTCCCTCGGCTGCGTCCTCGACGCGCTCGACCTCGACGTCCACGCCGAGGTCGTCGACGACGTAGCCCTGCGACTCCAGAAGCGAGACGCAGATGTCCTTGCCAATGGAGTGGACGTCGCCCTTGACCGTGGCGAACACGACGCGTCCGGCGGAGTGGTCCTCTCCCTCGGGCAGGCGAGACTTCACCCGTTCCACGGCCGCCTTCATGGCTTCAGCGGCGACCATGAGCTGCGGAAGGAAGATCTCGCCGCGTCCGTAGGCCTCGCCGAGACGCCTGATCGCGGGGGTCAGGACCGACGCTATCACGTCGCGCGGGTCCACGCCTGTCTCGATCAGGTCGTCGACGAGCCGCGGCGAGCCGTCGGCGTCGCCCCGTTCGACCGCGGATGCCAGCGCCTCCTCCGCCGTCGGAGCGGTGGCCCCGGCCTTGGCGGCGGGCAGCTCCGCCGCGCCCGCGGCGCGCGAGATCCACCGTGCGGCTTGCGGATCGCGGCCGAGCAGGACATCCTCGGCCCCCCTGCTGGGAACTGGGCACGGCGCGCCCGGGTCATAGATCGCCGCGTCCAGCCCGGCTTCCCGGGCGAGCGCGAGCATGGTCGAGTTCAGCTCCGCGCGTCCCGGCAGCCCGTGGCTGACGTTGCTCACGCCGAGGACGGTCGCGAGCCCGGAGGCGCGCACGCGGCGGAGAGCGTCGAGAGTGACCGAGACGGCCCCCGGGTCGGTGGCCGCGGTCATCACCAGGCAGTCGGCCACGAGGTCCGAGTCGCCCAGACCATACGCGCGCGCCTCCGCCCGGACCCGCTCGACGACCTCGACTCGACCGTCGGCCGTCGCCGGGATGCCCGTGTCGTCGAGCGCCAGCACGACGACCGCGGCACCGTAGCGGGCGGCCAGCGGAAGCACGGTAGCCATCGACTCCGAACCGCCGTTGACCGAGTTGATCAGCGCGCGACCCGGGTAGGCGCGGAGGGCGGCCTCGAGCGCGGCGGTGTCGGTGGTGTCGATCGCGAGTGGCAGTCCGATCAGGCCCGCCAGGGCGAGGACGGCCTGAGGCAGGACCAAGGGCGCGTCGACTCCGGCGGCCCCGACGTTGACGTCGAGCAGGTTCGCGCCGGCGGTCTCCTGCGCCGCGGCGAGCGACCGCACCATCTCCATCGAACCCGCGCGCAACGAGTCGGCCAGATCCTTCTTGCCGGTCGGATTGATGCGCTCCCCGATGATGACCAGCGGCGAGCCGCCGCCGATGTGGACGGTGCGGCGCGCGCTGGACAGCGCGACGCCAGCGGGACGCGTCCGCCCGACGGGCAGGCCGACGCCCTTCGCCTCGTCCAGGATCGCGCCCGTGAACGCCGGCGACGACCCGCAGCACGATCCTACGAGCGCGGCCCCGAGCTCGGCGAAGCGAGCCGCGTACGTGCCCATCTCCTCAGGAGTGCCGGGGAAGACGGTGCGGTCGCCGACCAGCGTCGGCAGCCCGGCGTTGGGCTGCACTATCAGCGGAAGCGCGGTGGCCGCGGCCATCCTCTCCACCAGCGGGAGCATCTGCTCCGGACCCAGGCCGCAGTTCATGCCGACCACCGTCGCGCCGCACGCCTCCAGCACGGTCGCGACCGTCTCGGGGTCGCTGGCGGAGAGTTCGGTGCGTCCCGAGTACCCGAAGGTCATCGAGGCGATCAGCGGCAGGTCCGTAACCGACCGCGCGGCCAGCAGGGCGCACCGGATCTCCGCCAGATCGGTGAAGGTCTCGAAGGCGATCGCATCGGGCTCCTCAGCGGCCAGAGCGGAGACCTGCTCGGTGAAGACCTCGAACACCTCGTCGAAGGTCGCCTGTCCCAACGGCTCCATCACCAGTCCGCTGGGGCCCGCGTCGGCGATGACGTGCTGAGCGCCGGACTCGCGCGCCAGCCGGACAGCCGCGCGGTTGAGCTCCTCGACGCGGTCGCCGAGCCCATACTCGGCCAACTTCGTTCGCGAGCCGCCGAAGGAGTTCGTGGAGATGCACTCGGCGCCCACGGTGACGTAGGCCCGGTGCACGTCGAGGACCATCTCGGGATTGGTGACGTTGAGCTCCTCGGGGCACTGCCCCGAAGGCATCCCGGCGCGCTGCAGCATGGTCCCCATCGCCCCGTCGACGATGAGCACTTCATGGCCGAGCCTGCGCAGGATGTCCGGCACTCGCGGTCTCCTTCCTCGGAATGGCCTCGCTTGCACGAGGGCGCGCACGCGACGGTCCGCGTGGCGGTCAACAAGGATTATAGGGGGCGCCCCGCCGGTACCGCGACACCTCCGCTCGGTGCCCTAGAGGGACGCGGTCGCGGCTGCCGCGTCGCGCGGCCAGGATCGCGTGGTCGAAGGCGAGCGGCGGCAGCGACGCCACCTCATGCCACGCGGCCTCCGCCGCATCGTCCCCACCTGCGACGGCGGCCTGCTCGGCGGGACCGAGCACGACCGCGTAGAGGACGGTGACGGTCCAGCCGCGAGGGTCGCGGCCGGGATCGCCGTAGACGCCGACCAGACGGAGGTCGCCCCCTGGCCGAAGACCGGTCTCCTCCGCGAGCTCCCGGCCTGCCGCACGCCGAAGGGGCTCGTCCTCGTCCACGAACCCGCCAGGCAGGGCCCACTTCCCTTTGAAGGGGTTGTCGCCGCGACGCACCAGCAGCAGCTCTCGGGCACCGGCAGGCCCCCGGAACACTGCGGTGTCCGCCGTCAACGCGGGACGCGGGTAGTCGTACGTCGGCATGCCAGTCAGTATCGCATCCGCGGGCGGCGCTGCCCACGGGGCCCCACGATCCAGCGAGGGGTACTATCTCCCCTACCCCCCGGGAGAACGGAGCGTGTCGATCCCTTGAGACAGCCGACCTTCACATTGCGCACGAAGACCATCGTTTGTTTCGCGGTGGTCTACGTCGTGTGGGGCTCGACATACCTGGGCATCAAAGTCGGGATCGACTCGGGGCTCGGGCTGACACCTGCGCTCTTCGCCTCCTTGCGGCTGCTGATCGCGGGCGTCCTGCTCCTGGGATTCGCACGCCTGCGCGGGACCCGGCTGACCATCTCCCGCCGGGACCTGAGCACGTCTGCGATCGTCGGGCTGTGCCTGCTGTGCGGCGGCATGTACTCGACTTTCCTGTCCGAGCGGATGATCACGTCCTCGCTCGCCGCGCTGGTGGTCGCCGCCGCCCCGCTGTGGATGGCGCTGGCGGAGACCGTTCTGCCCGGCATGGACCGCCCCACCCGGCGGGGTGTCCTCGGCCTGGTGATCGGACTCACGGGCCTCGCGCTGCTCGTCGGCCCCGAAGATCGGCGGGGTGTCGGGAACTCCCGGCGAGTTGGCCGGGATCGCTATCCAGGTGATCGGCAGCTGGCTGTGGGTCGCGGGATCGGTAGTGAGCAAGCGCCGTCCGCTGACAACCGACGGCACGGTCGCGACCGGCTACGAGATGCTCATCGCTGGCGCTGTCCTCGGCCTTCTGGCCGCTGTCCTGGGCGAGTACGGGCGCTTCGCCATCACCCCCTCAGGCGTCGGTGCGCTGCTGTACCTGGCCGTGGTCGGATCGGCCGTGGCTTTCACCGCGTTCATGTGGCTGATCCGCAACGTGGAGTCCTCCAAGGTCATGACGTACGCCTACGTGAACCCGGCCGTGGCGGTCGTACTCGGATACTTGGCCGGGTTCGTCGGCCTCCTTGCGAAGCCCGAGACGCTGGACGCATGGGGCATCGCAGGGACCCTCGTCATCATCGCCGGCGTTGCGATCACCACCAGCGCTCCCTCCACGCCGGGTCGCCGGGAGCCGATCGCGCCGGAACCGGACGAGATCCCCGAGGCCCCCGGAAGCTGAGCTCCCCCCGCTCCACGGCATCTCCACATCCCGGACACGCCCCCGTCACCCGAGCCGGGCATCCTCTGTGTTGCGGCGATGAACCGCCACGGATCCACAGAGTCACCCGCACCACCCTGACAACGACATCACATTTCCACCCTTCCCCCTCCCTGCGGGTCCCCCGGGATGCCCCTCCCGGCAGGGACCGGAAAGCGGCGGGACCTGCCCCGGGTCCCGCCGCTTCCTTTTGCCCCGATCCCCTTCGCGTCGAGGTTGCCGGCTCGCCTCCCCGTGCCCTGCGGTCCGCATCCGTGATCTCCGGACGCCCCGCCCAAGCACCAGCGGCCTCCCTCACGCCCTCCAGAGCAAGTCGAAGGTTCCACGGGCGTCCTGACCTGCGCTTTTCCCGCAACCCTCGAGCGTGGATTCACGTTGATTTCTATGGGACTTGTCCTATACTCGTCTTGTCCTATATCCCGCCCTAAGGCTGGTACATGACGCTCGAACACGCCATTCTCGGGTTCCTCGACCGGGAGCCGATGACCGGCTACGACCTCAAGACGAGGTGCTTCGACGACGACCTCCACCTGTGGACCGCGGACCAGGCGCAGGTCTACCGGACCCTCAGCCGTCTCTCGCGACGGGGGCCTCGTGCGCTCCCGAGCAGTGGCCCAGCGCGGGAAGCCGGACCGCCGCGTGTACTCGATCACCGCCAAGGGGCACTGCGGAGCTCGCCGACTGGCTGCGCCGCTCGCCCGACCTCTCGGCAGTGCGCGACCCGCTTCTCGTGCAGCTCTCCCTGGCTGCCGAACTCGACGACGCGGAGACCCTCGTCCTCCTCGGCGGGGCGCGCGAGCGGTACCAGTCGCGGCTGGACGGCCTTCGGGCGCTCCAGGCGGATCGTGCGACATCCCGTAGTGCCGCCGACCCGCGCTCGGACGCTCTCTACGACATGACACTCGCGGCGGCAATGTCGGCTGCGCGGGCGGCCGTCGACTGGCTCGACGACTGCGTCGAGAAGGTCGGGCGCGGGCTGCCGCCGGCACGGCGGAACGAGCGAGGGGGTCGCATGAGACTGGTCGCGATCGACGCGTCTCCGGTGGGCGGCGGGCCCGTGACGCACGCACTCGCATGCGCTGTCTCGGAGGCGGCCGGAGCCGAAGTCACCCGCCTTCGACTGTACGACCTCTTCGGGCGCACCTGCTCGACCTGCTCGGACTGCGCTGCGCACGGGACGCTGCACCAAGCACCACGCGGCGCTCGACGAGGCGGTCGTGCGCCTGGCGGAGGCCGACGCCCTGATCGTGGGCACCACCGGACACCTCCACGCGCACGACGTGCGCTGCTCCGCGCTGCTCCAGCGTCTCGTGGGAGCCTTCGGGCACCTCCAGACGACGCGCGGGCTGGACACCCGCCACCCGGGCGAGGTAGGCCGCAAGCGCGCGGCCCTGATCTGCAGCGCGCCCGTCTTCCTCGGCCCGCTGGCCATGCTGGGGATGCTCCCCGCCGGGGTCGCGAGCGTGTGGCGCACGCTCGACCGCTCGGGGACGGCGGTGGTCGGCTGCGCGGCGGTCGGCACCCGGTGGTCGGGCCCCGCGTCGCGAGATCGCGCAACCGCGTCCGCACGGCGTCTCGGTCGCTTGCTGGCCCCTCGGACCCGTGCTCCGCGCATCCCGGCCCGGGGCGTCCCGGGCCCCGGCCGCGTTCCCGCCCTCACGGCGACGCGGGCGTCGTAGCGCTACGACCCGAGCAACAGGTCCATCACCCCTCGGCCCGGGTCCACCACGAGGCCGGTCGACGCGGCCTGCTCCTCGTCGAACGCTGGCAGCGCCGTTGCCCGCAACGCCGCTCCCCCACAGCACGAACGGGACGGGGTCGCCGGTGTGGGTCTTGAGGGCGACCGGCGTGGGGTGGTCCGGCATGCACAGCACGCGGGTGTCGCCGCCGCGCGCCAGCACGCGAGCCGACCACTTCGCGATCTATCGCCTCGATGCCAGCGATCTTGCCTCCAGCGTCGCCGGCGTGCCCCTCCTCGTCGGGAGTCTCGACGTGGATGACGACCAGGTCGTGGTCGGCCAGCGCCGCCAGCGCACCGTCGGCCTGCGCCGCGTAGTCGTTGTCGGACCCGTCGGTGACCCCGGCGGATCTCGAGGCGGTCGATGCCGGTCAGGGTAGCGAGCCCTCCCGAGCAGGTCCACGCCCGAGGTGAGCGCGGCGCGTACCCCGCGCCTGCTCTCGAAGGGCACCAGGGAGCGCGGCGCCACGCCCGGCCAGAAGGGCCAGATGTCGGTGGCCGGCGTCTGGCCCGCCTCGCGACGCCGGAGGTTCACCGGATGGGACTTCAGGATCTCCCGCGCGCTGTCCATCAGCCCAGTGAGCAGACTCGCGCGCCCTCGCCAGAGGGCCGGTGTCCCTCCACAGGCATCCCGGAGATGTCGTGTGGCGCCGAGTAGGTCAGATCGAGCAGCTCCGGGTGGCCCTTCACCACAAGGATGTGGCGGTAGCTGACGCCCGGATGGAAGCGGAAGGTCGGACTCCCGAACGCCGCCTGCAGATCGGCGACGATCTCCCGTGAGTCCTCGCTCGGTATCCGGCCGCTCGAGTAGCTGTCCATGACCCCGAGCGATACATTGC
>CAVSCJ010000006.1:67500-664270 GCA_963726435.1 uncultured Coriobacteriia bacterium | reverse complement strand
TATGAATCCGGTAAAAGCAGGTTTGGTATCAAGACCAGAAGATTGGCCCTTTTCAAGTTCAAAGGCTTATCTATTGGGTGAGGTAACAACTCCGCCGGTTGAACTGCTTGGGGCGTGACTAGATTTAGCAGGGCAATTGCAAGCCATCCTCGATCTGGGTTTTGACGCGAGGCAGTTGTACTGCCGGTCCAGGGGCAGCTTGCAGTGCAACTGCAAGCCATCCTCTTGATCTGGGTTTTTGATGCAAGGCAGTTGTACTGCCGACTTCAGACCGGGCAGTGCAACTGCCCTTCATCCTCTCTTAACTTTAAAGATAGAGGGCAGTTGCATTATTATCCCCGCTCTTTGGAGGTTGCCTGACTATAGAGCGGGCAGTGCAACTGCCCTTATCTCAACCTGCGGTTTTTGCCCATAAAAAGTGATTTCCTGGGCGATTGTCAGGAAATTTACAGATTCTATATTTAGGACAATGATAGCTGCCGCCGGTTACAATGGAAATTATTAAGATGAAGTGCTGCTGCGTTTTATGTAGAAATTACCGGCACGTTGAATCAAAACAGACAAAAGTTCAGGAGACTATAAAGTATGAAAAATCTATCCTCAATCGTTCTACGATTATTTTTGTTACTATCTTGCTTATCCCTGCTGGGATGCAGCGCCCTGGCAACGGCGGTGCCGACCGTGGCCGGCTGCTCCCGCCACGGCCCTGCCCACCCAGGACCCGCAGATCTTCGCTTCGACCGTGTCGGCCGCCAGAACCGAGTCGGTGGCAACGGTCTATGCCGAACTGACCCAGGCGGTGACCGCTACCCCGCTGCCCAGCGAGACTTCTCCGGCAACGGAAACGCCGACATTTACACCCGTTCCGCCCACCCCGACCTCGACCAGGACGCTGGCTCCTTTCTGGACTGCTACGGTTCGCGCACCAGGGCGCCTATCAATGTTCCATCACCAGCCTGTCGCCGAAGTCCGGAAGATCGATCACCAAGGGAAATGACTTTGACCTGGCGGTGACCTTGAAAAATACCGGCACCCATGAATGGTCTACGGATAACGTCGATTTCAGGTACCTGAGCGGCACCAAGTTCCAGAAAAAAGCAAACGCGATCGACCTGCCGTCGAACGTGGATACGGGCGACAGTATCGACCTGGTGGTCGATATGGTAGCCGACGTGGATACCGGCACGTGTGAGGCCAGTTGGGGGCTGGTCAACGGTTCGACAACCTTCTGCACCGTGAACATCAGCGTGAAGGTGAAATAACACCCATTCGAGTTGCGGAAAAAGTAGAATTTTTTGGCTCATCGAGGCGGTATAACCGCCTCAATCAACCAAAAAATTCTGCCGGATTTGGCGTGGTAGGTCCCCGGATTTGGGGGTGAGAGCGGGCCTTCGCCCGCTCTCACCCCCAAATCCGGGAGGTCACCACGGCAACTCCCAAAGAGCCAAAATTCTTTTATCCCGAACTTGGGTTAAAAATAAATAAGATCTATTGACATTGATTTGCCTGAGTAGTAAGGCCTTGCGCAAAGTGCTCGGGATATGAAAAAACTGCTCAAAGGCTGGCGGTCCGGACGCTGGGCCAAAACGATCTTGATCTTCCTGGCCATCTTTGGCCCGGCGACCATCACTGCTATGGCGGATAACGACGCTTCGGGGGTGGCGACTTATTCGATTGCCGGGGCGCAGTTGGGCTATCCGGTGCTTTTCTTGTTGGTGATCATCACGGTGCTGCTGGGGATTACTCAAGAAATGGGTATGCGCCTGACCCTGATCACGCGGCTGCGGATTGGCGGATTTGATCCGCGAGCAGTACGGGGTAAAGGCGGCCGTGCTCATTTTTGCCAGCCTGGTGATTGCCAACATGGGCACGATCATTGTGGATATGGCGGCGGTCAAGACGACCACGGCCATGTTGAATATCCCCACCTGGCCGGCCATCCTGGTGATGGTAGTGGCCACCTTTGTGGTGGTTACGAGAGGGAATTATCGGCTGACGCAGGGGATTATGCTGGTTTCCAGCCTTTTTTACGTGGCTTATATCATTTCGGCCGTGCAGGCCAAACCGGATTGGGGGTTGGCGATTGGCAACCTTTTCTTCCCGCACGGGGTGGAATTTACTCCAGCCTACTGGAAAAGTTACCTGATCGTGGGGATGGGGGTTTTGGGCACCACCATCACACCCTGGGGGCAGTTTTTCATCAGCAGTTTTGCCTTCGACAAAAATATCGAGGCGCGCAACATCCGTTATTCGCAGGCCGAGACGTACGCCGGGGCTTTCCTGACCGATTTTTTCTCCTTTTTCATGATCGTGGCGACGGCGGCGACCTTGTTTGTGCACAACATTCCGCTGGTATCCGGCGAGCAGGCGGCCCTGGCGATCGAGCCCTTTGCCGGCAAGCTGGCCGGTACGCTGTTTGCGGTGGGAATTCTGAACGCCGGATTTATGGGGATCGTGGTGGTATCGCTGTCCACGGCGTATGCGTACGTGGAATTTTTTGGCCTGAACGGCAGCCTGAACGCCACGTATTCGCAGAGCAAGGCGTTCTACATCATTTTTCTGGCGCAACTGCTGGTTGCGGCGGTGGTGCGCTCATCCCGGGCGTGGCGCTGTTCCAACTGGTGATCGCCACCCAGGCGCTGAATGCCATGACCCTGCCGCTGGTGTTCAATTATCTGATCCGCCTGGCCAGCGATAAAGCCTTGATGAAGGAATACGTCAACAGTCTGTTCCAGAGGAATTTTACGATCGTGGCGACGGGGGTGATTTTTGTGGCGTCGATTTTGACGCTGGCGGCGGCGGTAACTCTTAATTTGTAGAACCGCTCAGAGGTTCACTTTTTATATTCAAAAACCGCAGGTTTTTGAATATAAAAAAGTGATTCCCGATTTTTAGGATAGGTTCTTAATGATTAATCACGAATGGGACGAATTTTACGAATGCAACGAATTGTGTACACTTAAACGACCTTCATTTTCAATTTACTTATCTAATAGTTCCTTCGTGTGTTCGCGGTAGCCCCATTAAATAATTCGCATAGATCTTGTTGTACAACGCACCCGGTCGCTTTTCACGGATCAAGGTCACCGCTTCTTCTCCACTCAGGCCTAAGTAGGTAAGCATTACACCCATCAACAAGGCCGAACGATTATGTCCCATTCCACAATGTGACAAAACAACATGCCCAGCCTCCACTAAGTGGGCTCCCATCCGTGCTATGCTATGCAGCCTATGTAAATCTGGTAAATCTTTATCCTCAAAGGGAAAGTAAACATACAGCATTTGATCTGGAATCTCCGGTATGCCAATATCCAGATCGTCGTCAAGATCGAAAACCGCGTGATTTTATGGTCTGCAAGGGGGCGCCAGTCTATCCATATCCGGTGAAATAAATAACTGTCCTTTGGTATCAATCTGGAAAATCTCCATAACAATAAACCTCTCGCTATTTCAGAGCGCATGGAACTTTTTTTCAGTGTAGCATCGTTTTGCCATTCTGCATTAATTTCGCAATAAATTTCTCAATACCGAATATTCTGAAACGTTTTCAACCCCGCGGCGGTGGACCGTCTGACGTGAGATCAGACACGTTGCTGCCTTGCAGCTCTGCCAGTGCCCGTAACCACGACCAAGCGGCCCGCGAAGGTCAGAGAGAGGCCCTGGGCGGCGTGAGTCGGCCGAGCTCAGGCTCGAGCGGCCTGTCGGGTCGCGCGGAAGCGCTTCGCAGACTGCTGGCAACTTGCAGCGCAGGGCCGCATCGGAGAAATGCAGGCAGGACTTGAAGACGAGGCCGATCTTGGACAAGTCCAGGAACTCGCGAGCGATGCCGTGACGACGGCGTTGCGGAGTGCGTTGGAGCAGGAATCGGTGCGCCTACATGGGCCACGTAAAGGTGGCGCTCAAGGAACGCATCGAGCGTGGCAAGATCAAGTACCGCCGAGTCCTGACCTGCCAACGACGAGCAAGATTGGTGACGTTCTGAAGCGCGAAGGGGAGCAACGTGCAATCGGAATAGCCTCGTTCCTTGCCGAGCTCCAGCTCCGGTCGTTTCGGCGGGATCGTCCTCGACGACCCTGTCTCGTCCCTCGACCACTGGCGCCGGGGTGCTGTTGCGAAGCGTCTGATTGCTGAGGCGTGTCAACGGCAAGTGATTGTCTTCACGCACGACACTCCTCCTTCCTTGGCCAACCGAGACGAATATCGACTCAGGCAAGGTCCCGCATGTTGTTCAGTCGTTGGAATGGTGGGGGATGACAAACCCGGTCACGTTGCGCAGGGCTTGCCGTGGGAGCACCAGGGCTACAAGGCAAGGCTAGACACTCTTGAGAGAAAGCACAGAGGCGCTTGGCGTGGATCCCTTGGTCCCGATACCCTAGTCGAGGTCCAAGCGGAGGAAATGGCGCACCAGACTCTCTCCCTGAGAGCCACAACGAGAGATCGTCCAAGACGTGGTGTTCGCGGAGTGGTCAAGAGGAACCGCGATTGGATCCGGATGGATCGCCTGAGTGAGGCTGTGGGCTTCTAGCTCGGAGTGCAGAGAGATTGGCCGGTCCACAAGCGCTGCTGCGACGTTGCCGATGTCGATGATCACTGTCGGAGAAGGACGATGCCGACTCCCTCTGCAGAGGATCTCCGCGAGGACATCGAATCGCTCAGGAAGGTCGTTGAGACCATCAAGGAGAGGAGAAAGCGCGCTGCTGCAGCGGGAGTGACGTCCGAGCTGCACCAGGTCTGCAGTCCCGAGCGCGTATTCCCGGACTCGCGGCGAGGCGAAGCACTTCGCGGGTCCGCAGTGTCCAGATCGATAGACCGGGCACGGCGCTCGGCCTCCACGTTTCCACCCTGTTACGCCCGTCCCTTCCTCCCGGCCCCCTAACCTGCTAGAATCCCCCCACCGGAGCAACGGCGCGCCGGCAACATCAGCATCTTCGAGCAAAGACGCTCGCATCGGACCAAGCGGTCCGGGCGGGCGCTTTTCGTTATCTGGGCGCGATGCGGCAGAGAGAAGAGTCACATGAAGGACTTCGCGGTCTTCTGGGGGTGCACGATCCCCGCGCGCTTCCCGTTCATCGAGAAGGCGACGCGGCTCGTGTTCGACGACCTCGGCGCGAACGTGCGCGAGCTCGACGGCCACACGTGCTGCCCCGAGGGCGTGCTCGTCAAGAGCAACGACGAGAACGCGTTCTACACCACCGCCGCGCGCAACCTCGCGCTGATCGAGAGCGAGGGCCTCGACGTGGTCACGCCCTGCAACGGCTGCTACTCCACCTTCAAGGAGACCTGGAGCCACCTCGAGAAGGACTGGCGCGCCAAGGACGCCGTCAACGAGCGCCTCGCCCGCGACGGCCTGCACTACGACGGCCGCCTCAAGATCACGCACTTCGCCGAGTGGCTGGCCGACGACATCGGCGCCGGCGTCGTCGCCTCCAAGGTGCAGAAGCGACTTCTGGGGCATGCGGATCGCCGTCCACTACGGCTGCCACCTGCTGCGCCCGAGCCCCGCGGTGCACTGGGACGACCCGCTCGCCCCGACCAAGGTCGAGGAGCTCGTGGCCGCGCTCGGCGCCCGCGTCGTCGACTACCAGACCAAGATGCAGTGCTGCGGCAACGCGCTCGACCGCGTGGGCGAGCGCGAGGGCTCGCTCGCCTTCGCGCGCAACAAGCTCACCGACCTCATGGACAACGACGTCGACGCGCTCGTGGTCGTCTGCCCGTCGTGCTTCCAGCAGTTCGACCTCAACCAGGCCGTCGCTGCAGCGCAACAACGAGGACATCAACATCCCGGTGCTCTACCTCTCCGAGCTCATCGCGCTCGGCCTACGGGCACACGCCCGAGGAGATCGGCCTCGACATGCACCGCGTCAGCGTGCAGCCGTTCCTCGACAAGTGGGCGGCGCGCCAGGCCGACCGCAGCCCGGCTCGCGCGCGACTTCGACGTCTCGCTGCTCGCCAAGTGCGAGTCGTGCCAGGCGTGCAAGGACGACTGCCCGGTGTGCAAGGTCGACCCGGCCTTCCAGCCCACCGAGATCATCGTCGCAGCTCATGCGCGGCGAGCTCGACCAGGTGCTCGCCGACGGGCAGCTGTGGAAGTGCCTCGAGTGCTACACGTGCCAGGAGATGTGCCACAGCCGCATCGGCATGGCCGACACGTTCCGCGCGCTCAAGGAGCTCGCGATCGCCGAGGGCCACGGCCCCGAGGCCGTCGCCAGCCGCCTACGCCACGTTCCGCAAGACCGGCACGCTCGGCGCGCCGAAGGAGGGCGCGCGCAAGAAGCTCGGCCTCGAACCGCTTCCCGCCACGGGCGGCGAGTCGCTCGCCCGCGTGCTCGACGACTGGCGAGGAGTGATCGCCATGACTGCAACCACACGACCCGCGTACAGCCAGGAGTCGCCGTTCAAGATCCACGGCGGCTGCGGCCTCGTGGGCATCTGCGACGAGTCCGGGACGCGCTTCTCGGCGATGGTGGCCATCGAGGCGATGGCCGTCCAGCACGACCGCGGCAACGGCCTCGGCGGCGGCTTCGCCGGCTACGGCATCTACCCCGAGTTCCCCGACCACTTCGCCTTCCACATGATGTACCACGACGTGCAGGCCAAAGAGGAGGCCGAGGCCGTCCTCGAGCGCTACTTCCTGGTCGACCTGGCCGAGCCGATGCCGACGCGCCCGGTCAAGGGCATCACCGACGCGCCGCTGCTGTGGCGCTACTTCCTGCAGCCGCATCCGGCCAAGCTCGACGGCTCCGAGATGACCGCCGAGGACTACGTCGTCCACGTCGTCATGCTGCATCAACTCCACCGTCGACGGGGCGTTCGTCGCCTCCTCCGGCAAGAACATGGGCGCCTTCAAGGGCGTCGGCTACCCCGAGGAGATCGGCCACTACTTCCAGCTCGAGGAGTACGAGGGCCACACGTGGGTCGGCCACAACCGCTTCCCGACCAACACGCCGGGCTGGTGGGGCGGCGCGCACCCGTTCACGCTGCTCGACTGGTCGATCGTGCACAACGGCGAGATCTCGTCCTACGGGATCAACTGCCGCTACCTCGAGAAGTTCGGCTACAAGTGCACGCTCGGCACCGACACCGAGGTCGCGGCCTACCTCTTCGACCTGCTGCTGCGCCGCCACAAGCTGCCGCTGTCGCTCGCGTGCAAGGCGCTCGCGGCGCCGCTGTGGGACGAGATCGACCGCATGCCCGAGGCCGAGCGCGCGCTCATGACCTCGCTGCGCGCGGTCTACGGGCCCGGCGATGCTCAACGGCCCGTTCGCCATCGTGCTCGGCTTCAACGGCGGCATGGTGGCGCTCAACGACCGCATCAAGCTGCGCCCGCTCGTGGCCGCCCGCAAGGGCGACCTGGTGGTCGTCGCCAGCGAGGAGAGCGCGATCCGGCAGATCCTGCCCGACCCCGACGCGCTGTGGGCGCCCGAAGGCCGGCGAGCCGGTCGTCGCCCGCGTGCGCGGGCATGGACTGGCCGATCCACGGCGACCTGCACCTGCCGCCCGCCGAGATCTCGTGCGCCGTCACCGGCGTCGACCGACTCCTGCGAGATCGGGGAGGTGGCATAGGGCCATGCCTGCGACGACCTTCATCCAACCCGAGTTCAAGGTCGAGATCGACTACGACAAGTGCCACCAAGTGCGGCCGCTGCGTGCAGCAGTGCGGCTGGGGCGTCTACGAGTTCAACGAGCGCCCCATCCCGGACGACAGCAAGTGCCGCGCGTGCCACCGCTGCGTGACGTTCTGCCCCGCGCACTGCATCACCATCAAGCAAGAACGAGCTCGCCTTCCGCGACAACGACAACTGGTCGCCGGCGCTGCGCAAGGCCGTGTGGCGCCAGGCCGAGTCCGGCGGCGTGATGCTCACCTCGATGGGCAACGACAAGCCCTACCCGCGCCTCTTCGACCACCTGCGTGCTCGACGCGTGCCAGGTGACCAACCCGTCCATCGACCCGCTGCGCGAGCCGATGGAGCTGCGCACCTACCTCGGGCAGCAAGCCCGACTCGGTGGAGGTCGAGTCCGACGGCGAGGGCGGCTTCCGCCTCGCGCCCGGCGCGGGCATGACCAACAACATCGAGCTGGCCACGCCGATCATGTTCGGCGGCATGTCGCTACGGCTCGGTGTCCCTCAACGTCCACAAGTCGCTCGCGATGGCCGCCGAGCCGCCTCGGCATCACGATGAACACCGGCGAGGGCGGCCTGCACGCGGACCTCTATCCCCTACACCGACAACATCATCGTGCAGTGCGCCTCGGGCCGGTTCGGCGTCAACCCCGACTACCTCGACCCGCGGCGCCGGCATCGAGATCAAGGTCGGCCAGGGCGCCAAGCCCGGCATCGGCGGGCACCTCCCCGGCGAGAAGATCAACCGCGAGGTCTCGACCACCCGCATGATCCCGCAGGGCACGGACGCCATCTCGCCCGGCGCCGCACCACGACATCTACTCGATCGAGGACCTGCGCCAGCTCATCTACGCGCTCAAGGAGGCGTCGGGCTACAAGCCGGTCGGCGTGAAGATCGCCGCCGTGCACAACGTCGCGGCCATCGCGTCGGGCATCGTGCGCGCCGGCGCCGACTACGTCTACCTCGACGGCTTCCAGCGGCGGCACGGGCGCGGCGCCGCAGATCATCCGCGACCACATCGGCATCCCGATCGAGATCGCCATCGCGGTGGTGGACCAGCGCCTTCGCGAGGAGGGCATCCGCAACCAGGCCTCGATCATCGCGGCCGGCTCGATCCGCTGCTCGGCCGACATGGCGAAGGCGATCGCGCTCGGCGCCGACGTCGTCGCGATCGGCTCCGCGGCGCTCATCGCGCTGGGCTGCCACATGTGCCAGAGCTGCCACACGGGCTGCTGCTCGTGGGGCATCACCACGCAGAAGCCGGAGCTGACCCGCCGCCTCGACCCCGAGTGGGGCGCCGAGCGGCTCGTCAACCTCGTGCACGCGTGGAGCCACGAGCTGCAGGAGATCCTCGGCGCGCTCGGCGTCAACGCGGTCGAGTCGCTGCGCGGCAGCCGCGAGCGCCTGCGCGCGATCGGTCTCGACGCGCAGACCTGCGAGATCCTGGGCGTCAAGCCCGCCGGGATGTAGGGGAGGGCGCCTGAAGATGATGATGACCACCGCCACCGGCCCGGTCGAGGGCTACCAGAAGGTCGCGCCGACCGTCGAGCGCGACGGCGACGTCGCGACCATCGACGCGCACGGCGTCTACTACCGCCAGCTCAACGAGGCGATCCGCGCCGCGTTCGCCGACGGCGTCAAGACCGTGCGCCTCACCAACGTCAACGGCCAGCGCTACATCGGCAACGGCATCTCGGGCGCGGACCTGCGCATCGAGATCGAGGGCGTGCCCGGCAACGACATGGCGATGTTCATGGACGGCCCGACCGTCGTGACGTGCACGGCAACGCGCAGGACGGCGTCGGCAACACCATGAACGCCGGCACGGTCGTACGTGCACGGCGACGCCGGCGACGTGCTCGGCTACGGCATGCGCGGCGGCACGGGTCTTCGTCAAGGGCGACGTCGGCTACCGCGTCGGCATCCACATGAAGGCGTACGAGGACCTCGTGCCCGTGGTCTGTCTGCGGCGGCAACGCCCGCGACTTCTTCGGCGAGTACATGGCCGGCGGCGTCCTCGTGCTGCTCGGGCCGCAACGTCCAGTTCGCCGGACCAGCCGCTCGTGGGCGCCTTCTGCGGCTCCGGCATGCACGGCGGCGTCATCTACCTGCGCGGCGAGGTCGAGCCGCGGCAGGTCGGCAAGGAGTGCGGCATCTTCACGGCCGACGAGGACGACATGAAGGTCCTGCGCCCGATCGTCGAGGAGTGGTGCGAGGCGTTCGGCGACGACGCCGACGAGGTGCTGAAGCAGCCGTTCACCAAGCTCGTGCCGGTCTCGCACCGGCCCTACGGCAAGCTCTACGCGCCGATGTAGGGGCGCCCGCTCGCGCGCGTACGCGCGGCCGGGCGCGGGCGCGCGCTCAGCTCGCGGGCGCGCCACTCGCCGACGAGCATGTCGAAGAGCGCCTCGTCCACGTAGTGCCCGTAGGTGTAGGTGGCCTCGCGCATCCGGCCGATCGGCTTGAAGCCGAGTCGCTCGTAGAGGTGCATGGAGCGCTCGTTGTCGGCCTGCGAGCGGATCTCGAGGCGGTTGAGGCCCAGGGTGTCGAAGCCGAACCGCGTGAGCGTGAGGATCGCGTCGCTGCCGTAGCCGCGGTTCTGCTCGGGCACCTCGCCGATGAGGATGCCGATCTCGGCGGAGCGGTTGCGCATGTCCACCTTGTGCAGCCCGCAGTTGCCGATGTAGCGGCCGTCGTCGGCGACGTGGATCTCGAACTGGTACGCGGTGCCTGCCGACCAGTCGGCGACCGCCTTCTCGTACCAAGCGGCCTCGGCCGCGAGCGCTCACCGGGATCTGCCCCGTGAGCAGGTACAGGTTGATCTCGGGGTCGTTGATCCAACCTCGCGCGGTCTCCGCGTTGGCCGGATCGAGGTTCGTGAGGTGGATCTTGTCGCCGCGCACCATGGTTCCGCCCTCCCGTATCAGGCTCAAACCGTAACGCATCCGAAACACCGCGGGTAGTAAGTTCGTTCGCATACAGGGGCATCAGTCGGGTCGTCCACCGAGGAAAGGACACGGGCCATGGCAGCCAAGTTCGACAAGGACTTCGTGCTCAAGACGGTTCAGGAGCGCGACGTCCACTTCATCCGCTTCTGGTTCACCGACGTTCTGGGCGTGCTGAAGTCGTTCGCCGTCACCGACACCGAGCTCGAGGGCGCGTTCGAGGAGGGCATGGGCTTCGACGGCTCCTCCATCGACGGCTTCACCCGCCTCGAGGAGTCCGACATGGTCGCCTACCCGAACCCCGACACGTTCGCGGTGCTGCCGTGGCGTCCCACCGAGCAGGGCACCGGCCGCATGTTCTGCGACATCGTCAAGCCCGACGGCTCGCCGTTCGAGGGCGACCCGCGCTACGCACTCAAGCGCATCACCGACAAGGCCGCGAAGCTCGGCTACACGATGTACGTCGGACCCGAGCTCGAGTACTTCTACTTCGAGGACGATCAGGACACCGAGGTCCTCGACAACGGCGGCTACTTCGACCTGACGCCGCTGGACTCCGCCTCCGACCTTCGCCGCGACACCGTCCTCACGCTCGAGAAGATGGGCATCCCGGTCGAGTACTCGCACCACGAGGTCGCCCCGTCGCAGCACGAGATCGACCTGCGCTACGCGGACGCCCTGTCCATGGCCGACAACGTGATGACCTACCGCCTGGTCGTCAAGGAGATCGCCATGCAGGCCGGCGTGTACGCGACGTTCATGCCGAAGCCGATCTTCGGCCAGAACGGCTCGGGCATGCACGTCCACCAGTCGCTCTTCAACAAGGACGGCAACGCCTTCTTCGACGCCAAGGATCCCGAGGGGTTCCACCTCTCCAAGACCGCGAAGCACTACATCGCCGGCCTTCTGAAGTACGCGCCCGAGTTCTGCGCCGTCACCAACCCGCTCGTGAACTCCTACAAGCGCCTGGTCCCCGGCTACGAGGCCCCCGTCTACATCGCGTGGGCGCGCCGCAACCGCAGCGCCCTGGTGCGCGTCCCGATGTACAAGCCGGGCAAGGAAGTCGCGACCCGGCTCGAGCTGAGAAGCCCCGACCCGTCGGCCAACCCGTACCTCGCCTTCGCCTGCATGCTCGGCGCCGGCCTCAAGGGCATCGAGCAGGAGCTGCCGCTGGCTCCCGAGGCCACGAACAACATCTTCCACATGACCGAGGAGGAGCTCGAGGCGGCCGGCATCAAGACGCTGCCCGGCACTTTGGGCGAGGCGATCGACAAGTTCGAGGCGTCGGCTCTGATGAAGGAGATCCTCGGCGACCACATCCACTCCTTCTACGTGCAGAACAAGCGCGCGGAGTGGGACGAGTACCGCACCCAGGTCACGGAGTGGGAGCTTCGCAAGTACCTGCCGGTCGTCTAGGCCGGCCAGCACGACGCAGTCACGGCAATGGCGCCGGGCGGGGGAGACCCCGTCCGGCGCCGCCCGTATCCGGCGGGCCGAATGCGAGAGGAGGGTAGAATCGTGCACATGCGCAGAGCGATCCTCGTTTCCGATGACGTCCATACCATCGCCTGGATCCGTCAGGCGCTCTCGCAGCTCGACCTCTCGCTCTCCGACGTACGCACGAAAGACCTGGTGGCGCGCCTGGCGGAGTCCGACGCGGACGTGGTGGTCGTCGACGGAGGCCGCACTCCCGACCCGCTGGCACAAGCGGTCGAGAACGCGGTGGCCGACGGTCTCGACGTGCGGCTGATGCTCGTGATCGAGCCCGAGGCGCTCGCGGGCCTGCGCCTTCCCACGCGCCTCCGGAGCGACTTCTTCGTGCGGGGCGGCGGCTCCGACGAGCTGGTCGCGCGCGTGCGCGCGCTGCTGTGGCCGGGCGAGGAGGCCACGACGCAGGAGCTCGTCCGCATCGACGACCTGACGCTGAACCTGGCCACCTACCAGGTCAACGTCGCCGGCGAGCCGATCGACTTCGCGTACCTCGAGTACGCGCTCTTCGCGTTCCTCGTCACGCACCCCGACCGCGCCTACACCCGCGAGGTGCTGCTGCGCCGGGTGTGGGGCACGGACTACTACGGTGGGTCGCGAACGGTGGACGTGCACGTTCGCCGCATCCGCGCCAAGATCGGCGGGGAGCTCTCGGAGCGCCTCGAGACCGTTCGGAACGTCGGGTACCTCTGGCGGACCTAGCGGGCGTCTCCGGCGCCGCGGCTCACTTCACGAACCACGATGGGTACGGCCTGCCCATCGGGCCATCTCGGAGAGCGTGACCAGCTTGTAGCCGCGCGCCTTCAGGGTGCGGACGATCGCCGGCAGGGCGGCCAGCGACTCCGGATGCGTGACGTGCATCAGGACGATCGACCCGGGCCTGACGTGATCGACGACGTTGTGGTAGAGCCGGTGCGGCGGGCGTGTAGCCGAGGACCGAATCGCCGATGCTGACAGACCACTGGGCGTAGAGATGCTTGGTGGCGCGGGTGGCTCTCAGCCCCGTCCGGGTGACGTCGCCGCCCATCGCCCGCACCCATCTGGTGCCGTGGCCGGTCTGCTTCTTCAGGAGCGTCTCGAGGTCGTTGATCGCCTTCACGTCGTAGGCGTACGACTTGTCCAGCCGCTGGTGGTACATCGTGTGGTTGGCGAGCTCGAAGCCGTGCTTGAGGACGTAGAGGTTCTCGGCCTTCCCGAACTTCCTCTTGGACTGGGATCCGATGACGAAGAACGTCCCCTTGACTCTGTAGCGCTCCAGCACGCGCACGAAGTCGTCGGTGAGGGTGGTGGGGCCGTCGTCGAAGGTCAAGGCGACGACGCGCTTGGTCGTCACGACCCTGTGGACCCGGTGCCCCCAGTAGCGCTTCATCCAGGTCGGGTAGGTGGGGACGGTGGGCGTGGGCTCGACGGTCGGCGTCGGCTCGACTGTCGGGGTCGGGTCCGCGGTCGGCGTCGTGTCCTCCGCCACGGAGACGGTGCCCGACCCTCCGCCGTAGGCCGGTGCGGCCCAGGCGAGCAGGCACATGGCGCCGATGACCAGCAGTGATGCGAGCATCGCTCGCTTCATGGCCGTGCCCCTTTCCCTGCCGGCAAGCGGATCCTCGATCGCCTTCATCGTAGCAGCCCGCGCGCGGCAGTGTCGGGGCTCTCGGGTAGAATCCAACGTACGCCCGGCATGTGCGGAAGAGATGCCGGCGACCTCCGGAAGGGGCCGAAAGGTGCCCGATCGCACCCTGGCAGTCATCGACGGCAACTCGCTTCTGCACCGCGCGTTCCACGCCCTGCCGGTGACGATGACCGCGCCCGACGGACGGCCCACCAACGCCGCCTACGGGTTCGTCTCGATGCTTCTCAAGCTCACCGAGTCGTTCTGGCCCGACGGGCTGGTCGTGGCCTTCGACAAGGGCCGTCCGAAGTTCCGCAGCGACGTCCTCGAGCGCTACAAGATCCACCGCCCACCCACGCCCGACGACCTGCGCCCGCAGTTCGGCATCGTCAAGGAGCTGCTCGCGGCGATGAACGTGCCCGTGGTGGAGTGCGAGGGCTGGGAGGGCGACGACCTGCTCGGCACCTTCGCTCTCCGCGGCGAGCGGGCCGGCATGAAGGTGCTCCTGTTCACCGGCGACAAGGATGCCTACCAGCTCGTCACCGGCCTGGTGAGCGTGGTCTCCACCAAGAAGGGGATCACCGACATCGTCGTCTACGACCCGGCCGGGGTCGAGGAGCGGCTCGGCGTGCGCCCCGACCAGGTGGCCGACTTCCTGGGACTCAAGGGCGACACATCGGACAACATCCCCGGCGTGCCCGGCATAGGCGAGAAGACGGCCGCCAAGCTCATCCAGCAGTACGGCTCGCTCGACGAGGTGCTGGCGCACGCGGACGAGATCCCGGGCAAGGTCGGGGAGAGCCTGCGCGAGAACTCGGAGGAGGCGCGTCAGAGCCGGACCGTCGCCACGATCCGCACCGACGTGCCTGTCGACTGCGACATCGACAACTGCATGTGGGGCGACATCGACAGCGACGCGGTGGTGCGCGTGTTCGGCGCCTACCGCATGGTCTCGCTCGTGGAGCGGGTGTTGGCGCTCGGGCGGAAGCACAACCGGCGCGGGCTGGAGTCGGCCGAGGTCGCGAGCGCGTTGGCTCCGGGCGGTGCGTCCACGCCGGGAGCGGCGGCCGCGGCGCAGGCCGCTGAGCCCGCCCGCGACCTGCGGGCCGAGTTCGGCGAGCCGGTGGAGGTCTCGGGTGCGAAGCCCGAGAGCGCGACGCCGGCCTGCACTCCCGAGGCGTGGCCGACTATCACGGGCGCCAAGGCGCTCGCCGCACTGCAGGCCGAGCTCGAGAAGGGCTCTGTCGTGGCGGCCGCGGCGGACGATGCAGGCGAGTCGCTGTTCCCATGTGCTGACATCGCGTTCGCGCTGCCATCGGGCAAGGTCGCCATCGTCGAGGGCGCCGATGCTCCGAACGCGCTGCTGGACGCCCTTCGGCGAGGCGCGCTGGCGGCACCCGACCTCAAGGGGCTCATCCAGCGCTGCGCCCCTCCGGGCGACCGCCACTCGAAGCTGGGGCCCTACCTCGAGGTGTGGGAGGCGCGGCGCACGTTCGACGTGTCCGTGGCCGCCTACGTGCTCGAGTCGAACAGGTCCGCGTACGACGTGCCGACGCTCTACGGGGAGTTCGCCGGGCACGCGCTGCCCGCGTGCGACGACGCGCTCGCGCGCATGGCCGCGCACGCGCAGGGTGCGTCCGTGCTGCGCCAGATCCTTCTCGACCGGCTGCAGACCGACGAAAGCCTGGACTGCTACCAGAGAGTCGATCTGCCGCTGATACCGGTGCTGGCGCGGATGGAGGACGTCGGACTGGGCGTCGACGTCGAGGTGCTCGCCGACCTTGCCGCTGAGTTCGCCACGCGCATCGACGCAGCCCGCGCGGAGATCTTCGAGCTCGCCGGGACGGAGTTCTTGATCGATTCGCCGAAGCAGCTCGCCGAGGTGCTCTTCGAGAAGCTGCATCTGCCGTCCGGTCGCCGGACGAAGACCGGCTTCTCCACCGACGCACAGGTCCTGGGCACGCTCGCGGACGACCACCTGATCGCCGCGAAGATCATCGAGTACCGGGAGCTGACGAAGCTCAAGTCGACCTACGTGGACGCGCTGCCGCGGCTGATCGGTGAGGACGGGCGCCTTCACACCACCTTCAACCAGACGGTGGCGGCCACTGGTCGCCTGTCGTCGAGCAACCCGAACCTGCAGAACATCCCCGTGCGCACCGATCTCGGCAAGCGCATCCGCGCGGCCTTCATCCCCGCCCGCCCGGGAGACGTGATCGTGTCGGCCGACTACGGCCAGATCGAGCTGCGCATCCTGGCGCACCTGTCGCAGGATCCCGGGCTGATCGAGGCGTTCACGGGAGGCCTCGACTTCCACACGCGGACAGCCGCGCGGGTCTTCGGCCTCGACCCCGCCCACGTCGACGCCGAGCACCGCCGCCGCGCCAAGGCGGTGAACTTCGGCATCGTCTACGGCATATCCGCTCACGGGCTCTCCACCCAGCTGCGCATCGAGCGTGCGGAGGCCCAGGAGATGATCGATCGGTACTTCGCGGCGTATGCGAGGGTGCGGGCGTTCCTGGACGAGACGGTGGTCCACGCTCACGAGACGGGCTACGCGGTCACCATGTACGGGCGCCGGCGCTACATCCCCGAGCTGCGGAGCGCCAACCACAACCTGCGCTCGTTCGGCGAGCGCACGGCGATGAACCACCCGATGCAAGGCACCGCGGCCGACATCATGAAGTTGGCGATGATCGCAATCGATCGCCGCCTGCAGGCCGAGGGGTTCGAGTCCCGTCTGGTGCTGCAGGTGCACGACGAGCTGGTCTTCGAGGCGCCCCGCGACGAGGTGGATCGCCTCTCCGGCATGGTTCGAGCCGAGATGAACGACGTCGTGCAGCTGGCGGTGCCGGTCGAGACGACGGTCTCGTGGGGCGACGACTGGGCCGCCGCGAAGTAGCGCCGCGTCCGGTCCTGGACAACCTCACAGGTCGGAGAACTTGAAGCCATCCTTGCGGAACAGGTCGACGCACGCACGCGTGACATCAGCGTCGTAGCGACTCCCGGCACCGTCCTCGACTTCATCGAGCGCTGCTTCGATGCCCAGCGCCGGCCGATACGGCCGGTGCGACGCCATCGCCTCGACCACGTCCGCCACCATGATCACCTTTGCTTCGGGGAGCAAGTCATCACCCGCCAGTCCACGCGGGTACCCGGAGCCGTCACAGCGCTCGTGGTGCTGGTACACGATCTCGGCTGTCGGCCCCTCCATGTGCGCTCCGGTGATGATGGCGTAGCCCGCCTCGGCATGGCCTCTGATGAGCTCGATCTCGACGGGCGAGAGATTGCCCGGCTTGCTGAGTATCTCGGCAGGAACGGAGATCTTGCCCAGATCGTGCATGATGGCGGCCAGTCGGATCTGTTCCTCCTGGGCCTCGCTCATCCCCAGCTTCCGGGCGATGGCCACGGACGAGCTCGGACACGCGGCGCTGATGGCCGGCCGTGTAGGGATCGCGCGTCTCCGATACGAGCCCCACGACCTCCGTGATCGAGGCGAGAGCTCTGACAAGACGTGCTTCGGACCGATGGCTTTGCGCCTCAGATTCGCGCCGCTCGTCCACCACCGCGCCCAGGATCAGGCCGGTCAGAGCCAGGATCAGCATGAAGACCTGAAGGTCCGCGATCTGGGCCGATGGGTAGCCGGAAAGGCGCTCCGCGAGGAGTGCTCCGGCGTCTATCGCTGCGATCGCCAGAGTGGCGCCTCGCAGGGCATGGCGAAGGGTGATCCAGATGAGGGGCAAGAAGCACAGGTAGAGGAGCGGCAGGTAGCCCGTGCCCTTCACCCCGAACACGATGACCAGGACGGCGGCGATGCTCAACGCCTGCGTCGCGCCTCGCCTGCCAAGCGGATGCCCGTCGGCGGTCTGCGGTTCGCTCGCCGCTCGGAAGCGTCCAGCCGCCAAGTGAGCCATGGGATCACGGTGACTATCAGAAGGGGGGTCACGACGAGCAGTCCGATGGCCTCTCCGATCCACCACCGGAAGGCCACCGTCGGTAAGGTCGCGAAGGCAGCCTCCGCCGATGGCACACCTCCGCTGGAGACGACGACCGTCAGGGTGAACATACCTGCCAGGAAGACCGAGAGCGAGAAGCACCCGAAGATGAGCAAGACGACGTCTCGCAGGTGGCGGGGAGGAGTCCCGATCCGAGCGCGGCGGCGCAGCAGGCTCGCGGTCACGGCGAAGGGAAGCGGGAACAGGACGGACCAAGCGACCAAGACCGCCGCCGGTGCGGCACTCGGGTAGGTCACGAAGTTCGTGATGAGCGCTGTGACGATGATCGCGGGCGCGTAGCCGACCCCGAAGAGCAGCAATAGCGCCAAGCTGGCGCCATCCGGCAGATACCAGAGCGACGCAACGGCGTCCGTTCGAAATGCCAGGCTCGCACCATCAAGCAGCACGTACACGAGCAGGTACGACCCCAAGACCAGGGCGGCTCGTCCGACGGATCTTGAGGTTGGCCGTGCCGGGATTCTCATCGCGCCCCCTCGACGCACATAGGTCATCCCCAAGAGCGCAGCAACCTATACAGCGTATCCGTTCATCCGGGGCATGACGAGGAAGACCGCGTGCACGCCCGGCGGCGTGGCCGACTGGCATTGTCCCTGTTCGCAGGGTATAGTCGGCATTCCACGCGACGGGCCACCGAGATCCGCCGTGTGAACGTATTGTCCGCCCCCGAACACGACTGCCACGGAAAGCAAAGCGACCGAGGAAACGATTCCGGACTGCGAGCGATTCGGACTGCGCGATCGGGGCCCTATGGAAGGGGCCGCAGCACCATGAGCGACGAACAGGCACAGGAACTGGAGCTCGAAGAGGCAAGCGTAGTAGACGACAAGGTGTACACCGACGAGGAGATGCACGCTCTCATCGACGGCACGATCACCGACTTCGACGACGGGGACCTTGTCTCCGGCGAGGTCGTGAAGGTCGAGCGCGACGAGGTCCTCCTCGACATCGGATACAAGTCAGAAGGCGTCATCCCCGCCCGCGAGCTGTCCATCCGCAAGGACGCGAACCCGGGCGACATCGTCAAGGTCGGCGACCACATCGAGGCGCTCGTCCTCCAGAAGGAAGACAAGGACGGCCGCCTGATCCTCTCCAAGAAGCGTGCGGAGTACGAGCGCGCGTGGGTCAGCGTCGAGGAGAAGTTCACCTCCGGCGAGAACGTCGAGGGCGAGGTCATCGAGGTCGTCAAGGGCGGCCTGATCCTCGACATCGGCCTGCGCGGATTCCTGCCCGCATCGCTTGGTCGACCTCCGCCGCGTGAAGGACCTGGTCGCGTACATGGGCCAGCGCCTCGACGCGCGAGTCATCGAGATGGACCGCAACCGCAACAACGTAGTGCTCTCGCGCCGCGTGGTCCTCGAAGAGGGCCGCAAGCACGAGCGCCAGGACATCCTCGTCAAGCTCCAGAAGGGCCAGATACTGAAGGGCGCCGTCTCCTCGATCGTCGACTTCGGCGCGTTCGTCGACCTCGGCGGCATCGACGGCCTGGTCCATATCTCCGAGCTGTCGTGGAGCCACGTGAACCACCCGTCCGAGGTCGTCGCAGTCGGCGACCCGGTCGAGGTCATGGTCCTCGACGTCGACATGAGCCGCGAGCGCATCTCGCTCGGCCTCAAGCAGACCCAGGACGACCCGTGGAAGCAGCTCGTCCAGCAGTTCCCGGTGGGAACCATCGTCGACGGCAAGGTCACCAAGCTCGTCCCGTTCGGCGCGTTCGTCGAGATCGGCGACGGCGTCGAGGGGCTGGTGCACATCTCCGAGATGGCCAAGGGCCACGTGGAGAAGCCCGAGGACGTCGTGGCAGTCGGCATGGAAGTCCACGTGAAGGTCATGGACGTGGACACCGACCGCCGCCGCATCTCGCTCTCCATCCGCGCCGCGAACGCCGAACTCGGCCTGCCGGACGCGCTCGAGGGCAGGGAAGGTGCCGAGGAGTCCGCTGAGGAAGGCGACGAGGCCGTCGCAGAGGCGATCGAAGAGGCGGCGGCCGAGGAGGTCGCCGGCGATGTCGAGGACATGGTGGAAGCCGTTGAGGCCGAGATCGCCGCGGAGACTGCCGAAGAGGCCGCCGTCGAGAGCGCTGAGCCCGAGGTCATAGAGGCCGCCATCGAAGCCGAAGAGGTCGCCGAGGTCGCCGAAGTCTACGCCGAGGAAGCCGCATCAGAGGCCCTCGAGGCCGAGGTCGTCGCGGAGGAAGCGGTCGACGAGGCCATCGAGGCCGAGCGGGAAGCGGTGGCTGCCGGCGAGGAGCCGTTGGGCGAGCCCGAGCCTGAGCCTGAGCCCGAACCTGAGCCCGAACCCGAGCCGGAGCCCGAGCCCGAGCCGGAACCCGAGCCCGAGCCGGAACCCGAGCCGGAACCCGAGCCCGAGCCGGAACCCGAGCCCGAGCCGGAGCCTGAGCCCGAGCCGGAGCCGGAGGACAAGGAAGAGGAAGTCGCCGACGCGAAGGACGCCCCGGACGCCGAGTAGGCGCCGAAGCGCGTAGACCGCGCGGGAACGAACCGACCGGGGCCGGGCGCCGCTTGATCGCGGCAGCCCGGCCCCGCGCATCGAATGGAGCCAGGTCGATGTACGTGCTCGCAGTGACAGGCGGGATCGGATCGGGCAAGACGACGGCCGCGCGGCTCTTCCGCGATCTCGGTGCGACCGTCATCGACCTCGACGACCTCGCGAAGCGCCTGATCGCCGCCGGCGGGCCGCTGGTCGACCCGGTCGTGGCCGCCTTCGGGCAGGAGGTCGCCGGCCCTGACGGAGGCGTGGACCATAGGTCGCTCGCGAAGCTGGCGTTCGCCTCGCCAGAGGCCGCGCGTCGTCTCGACGCCATCGTCCACCCGGGCGTGTACGCCGCGGTCGCCGGCGCGCTCGACCTCCTGGCCGAGATGCCGGAGCCGCCAGCCGTGGTGGTGATCGACATCCCGCTGCTCGCCGAGGCGCCGGAGTTCTTCGACTTCGTCGACGGCGTGCTGCTGATCTCCTCCGTCGAGGAAGCCCGCGTCGCGCGGCTCACCGCTCGAGGGATGAGCGAGGCAGACGTGCGGGCCCGCATGGCGCTGCAGGCGAGCGACGCGGAGCGCCGTGCGATAGCCGACTACGTCGCGGAGAACGACGGAACGATCCAGAGCTTCGAGGCCGACCTGGTCGGCTTCTGGGACGCGGAGTTGGCCAATCGTGGCTCCTAGCCAGCATCGGATCCGGGATCGCGCAGTCCTCGCGTTGATGATCTTGTTCGTCGCCGTGGTGATCGGCGCGCTCTACGGCCCGACATGGTACGAGCGCACCCTGCACCCGCTCTCCTACGATCAGGCGATCGCCAGGTACTCACGTGAAACGGGAGTGGACCCCTATCTCGTGGCCGCGGTCATCAACATCGAGTCCGGCTTCCGGGCCGACGTCGTGTCGCCGGCCGGCGCGGTGGGGCTGATGCAGGTCAAGCCATCGACCGCGCAGGCGATCGCGCAGCGACGAGGGCATCAAGGGGAAGATGACAGTCGAGGCGCTGTCGGACCCGGAGACCAACGTTCGGATCGGCACCATCTACCTCGCGGAGCTGATCGCGCGCTACGGCGGCAACACCGGTCTGGCGCTCTCGGCCTACAACGGAGGCATGACGAACGCCGACGCATGGGCGGCCGAGTGGGCGCGCCAGCACGGGAAGCTGAGCGACACGATCGACTTCCCGGAGACCGCGCACTACGTCGACGAGGTCGCCTCCCAGGCCGCCGAGTACCGCCGTCTCTACCCGGGAGCCTTCGCCGGCATCGTGAAGTAGGATCGGCCCTCGCAAGACCGGGACCCGAAAGGCAGGAGGTGCGGCGATGGCCAACGAGATCAGGGTCGTCTCGCCGTACGAGCCGGCCGGAGACCAGCCGAAGGCGATCGCCGACCTGGCTGCAGGCATCCGCGAGGGCACGCGTTACCAGACGCTGCTCGGGGTGACCGGTTCGGGCAAGACGTTCACGATGGCCAAGGCCATCGAGGCGGTCCAGAAGCCGACGCTGGTCATGGCTCCCAACAAGACGCTCGCGGCGCAGCTCGCCTCCGAGCTGGCCGACCTCATGCCGGACAACGCGGTCGTCTACTTCGTCTCCTACTACGACTACTACCAGCCGGAGGCGTACGTCCCGTCGACCGACACCTTCATCGAGAAGGACTCCTCGATCAACGAGGAGGTCGAGAAGCTGCGGCACGCCGCGACCTCGGCCCTGCTCTCCCGGCGCGACGTGGTCGTGGTCGCGTCGGTGAGCTGCATCTACGGCATCGGCAGCCCCGAGGACTACGCAGGTCAGGCCGCCTTCATCACGGTCGGTCATGAGCTGGACCGCGACGAGCTGATCCGCGCGCTGGTCGAGATCCAGTACGACCGCAACGACTACGACCTGCAGCGCGGCATGTTCCGCGTGCGCGGGGACGTGCTCGACATCTTCCCGCCCTACGCGGACCGCCCGCTGCGGGTGGAGTTCTTCGGCGACACGGTGGAGTCGATCGCCGAGGTCGACACCGTCACCGGGGAGGTCACCGCCGCTCTCGACAGCGTCCCGGTGTGGCCGGCCACGCACTACGTGACCGTCCCGGAGCGTCTGTCCGAAGCCATCGCGGGGATCAGGGCGGAGCTGCAGGAGCGCCTCGCGTAGTTCAAGTCCGAGGGCAAGCTGCTCGAGGCGCAGCGACTCGAGATGCGCACGACCTACGACCTCGAGATGCTCGAGACGCTCGGCTTCTGCTCGGGCATAGAGAACTACTCGCGCCATCTCGACGGCCGCAAGCCGGGCGAGCCGCCGCACTGCCTGATCGACTACTTCCCGAAGGACTTCCTCTGCATCGTCGACGAGAGCCACGTCACGGTCCCGCAGATCCGCGGCATGTACGAGGGCGACCGCAGCCGCAAGCTGACGCTCGTCGAGCACGGGTTCAGGCTGCCGAGCGCGCTCGACAACCGTCCGCTGCGATTCGACGAGTTCGAGGAGCACGTCGCGCAGTTCGTCTACATGTCAGCGACTCCGGGCGACTACGAGCTGCGGATGTCGGGCCCCAACGTCGTCGAGCAGATCATCCGCCCGACCGGGCTGGTCGACCCCGAGGTCGAGGTCCGCCCGACAAAGGGCCAGATCGACGACATCGTCCACGAGGTGCGCGAGCACGCCGAGCGCGACGAGCGCGTGCTCGTGACCACGCTGACCAAGAAGATGGCCGAGGACCTCACCGACTACCTCTCCGACCAGGGGCTGCGGGTGCGCTACCTGCACTCCGACATCGGCACCTTCGAGCGCGTGGACATCCTGCGCGACCTGCGCTCGGGCGTGTTCGACTGCCTGGTCGGCATCAACCTGCTGCGCGAGGGGCTCGACCTGCCCGAGGTGTCGCTGGTCGCGATCCTGGACGCCGACAAGTCGGGGTTCCTGCGCAACTTCCGGTCGCTGATCCAGACCATCGGGCGCACCGCCCGCAACGTGTCCGGGCGCGTGATCATGTACGCGGACAGCGTCACCGACTCGATGCGCGACGCGATCGACGAGACGAACCGCAGGCGCGCCATCCAGGTCGCCTACAACACCGAACACGGGATCGAGCCGCAGACCATCCGCAAGGCGATCCACGCCATCGTGGACTACGCGCGCGCCGCGGAAGGGGAGGGCGTCGACGCCGAGGAGGTCGCGCGCGAGCTGTCGAACCTGCCGCGCGACGAGGTGCTGCGCCTGCTCGCCTCGCTCGAGGAGGACATGACGAGCGCCGCCGAGGCCCTCGACTTCGAGTCGGCCGCGCGCCTGCGCGACCAGGTCGTCAGGCTGCGCTCGCAGATCGAGAGCACGAGCGAGACCGAGGTGCTCGACCGGCTGAAGGCCGGCGCGCGCAAGGGTTCGTCCTACGGGCGGCGCAAGAAGAAGCGCTAGGCGGGTCGCGTGTCGGCCGCGCGAGCGCCCGCTACGGCAGCCACTCGTTGTCGAGCTTCGTGATGACCCCGTGCTTCAGCCAGATCTTGTACGGGTTCATGCGGATCATCTCGTCGGCCGGCCCGCGAGCCACTTCGTGCGGAAGGCCGTCGGGGAGAGCGCCGAGCTCAGCGTGGACCCGCCCTCTTTGATGTACCGGCACTTCGCGGTCTTGAACAGCGGGAAGGTCCGCAGCTTCGGGTTGTCGTTCGTGATCATCCAGCCGCCATCGGGGTCGTCACCGATGATGATGTAGTCGACGGTGGCGTACACGTAGCCGCCCTTCACGACCATCTTCTTCAGGTACGCCCACTGGATCCCGCTCTCGTCGGGGCCGGGCGTGTAGGGGAGGTCCGCCTTCTCGGCGGGCGGTGCGACGGTCGGCTCGACGGCCGTCGTCGTGGTGGTCGACGGCGTCGGCGTCGGCTCGACGGTGGGCGAGGTGGTCGTCTGGACCGGCGGAGTGACCGTCGGCGCCGGGCTGCGCATCATCCAGGCGATCGAGCCTGCGATCGCAGCGACTGCGAGCAACGACACCGCGAACACCCAGACCGGCACGCCGCCCGGCGCGGACCCCTTCGGCTGATCGCTCATAGCCAGACTCCCTGTCTCGCGTGCGGCCTCCAAGCGGGGCCGTCCCCTGTCGTCGAGTGTATCCCCGCGAGAGGATGCTTGCCACGGGGAGCGGGATGGCGTATATGTGAACGTATGAGCAATCGCGCAGATGAAATGATGGAATCAACCGGGATCTGCACGGCGAGGATCGTGGACGCCGGGGCCGTGGCACGGGTGGCGAAGGCGCTGCCTGAGGCTGCGGCGGCCGACCGGCTGACCGACATCTTCCGTGCCCTGGCCGATCCCACGCGCGTACGCCTCCTTCTGGCGCTCTCCAGAGAGTCGCTGTGCGTCTGCGATCTCTCGGAGGTCGCGGGTGTGAGCGAGTCGGCCGTTTCGCACCAGCTACGCATGCTGCGCGACCTGCGCCTGGTCTCCTGGGACCGCGACGGCAAGCGCGCGGTCTACCGGCTCGCCGACGACCACGTACGCGACCTGCTCTCCGTGGGCCTTGCTCACGCGCAGGAGGCCGCCTCGCGATGAGCGACGCCAGCGCACGAGTGCGGTGGAGAGTCACCGGGCTCGATTGACCCGACTGCACGCGGACCGTGGAAGAGTCCGTACGCAACGTCGAAGGTGTTCTCTGCGCCGACCTCGCGTTCCCCTCGGGAGCGCTGGTCGTCGACTACGATCCTTTCCGGGACCCCCGAGAGGCGGTGGCCGCTGTCATCCGTGCCGCGGGCCACGGTCTGGAGACGGCGGAGGAGGGGTCGGAGCCGTCGCGGGCCGCCGAGAAGGTGCGCGACGTCCATCTCCTGACGCTCGCGTCGTCGGGCGTGCTCTTGGCGGCCGGATACCTGCTCGAACTCGGACGCTTCGGATCGGGACTGGGAAACCCCGCTTCGTGGGCGTTCATCGCGGCGACGGTTCTCGGCGGCTGGGTCACGTCGCGCCGCGCATGGATCTCCCTGAGGGCGCTGCGTCTGGACATCAACGCGCTGATGGCGCTCGCGGTGGTCGGCGCGCTCATCCTGGGCGACTTCGCCGAGGCGGCCACCGTCATCTTCCTCTTCTCCCTCGGGCAGCTTCTCGAGAGCCGGGCCCTCGAACGGACCCGCCGATCGGTGCGCGATCTCGTCACCCTTGCGCCCGCGCTCGCGCGAGTGCGCAGGCACGGCCGCGACGTGGAGGTGCGCCTGGCCGAGGCCGTCGTTGGCGACACGCTGATCGTGAGGCCGGGGGAGCGGGTGGCGCTCGACGGAGTCGTCGTCTCCGGGGACTCCGCCGTGGACGAGGCGCCGATCACCGGCGAGGCCGCGCCGGTCGACAAGGCGCCGGGCGACAGGGTCTTCGCCGGCTCGCTGAACGCTTCCGGGCTGCTCGAGGTCGAGGTGACGGCCGCCCGGGAGGACTCGACCCTGGCGCGCATGATCTACCTGGTCGAGGAGGCGCAGGCGCAGCGGGCTCCCTCGCAGCGCCTCGTGGACTCCTTCACGCGCTACTACACTCCCATCGTCGTGGTCGGCGCCGTGCTCGTTGCCGTAGTGCCGCCTCTCGTCGGGCTCGGGACCTGGCACGAGTGGGCGTACCGCTCACTCGTGGTGCTGGTGGCTTCCTGTCCCTGCGCGCTGGTGATCTCCACCCCGGTAGCGATCGTGTCCGCGATCACGCGGGCGACGCGTGACGGCGTGCTGGTCAAGGGCGGAGCGCACCTGGAGACCGCCGCGCGTGTGCGGGCGATCGCCTTCGACAAGACCGGGACCCTGACCTGCGGCCGCCCCGAGGTCACCGAGGTCGTGCCGCTCGGCGCGACCGACGCCGAGCGGGTGTCGTTGCTTGCGGCCGCGCTGGAGTCCGGCTCGAACCACCCGATCGCACAGGCGGTGCTGCGCGCGGTGGGACCCCTTCCCCAGGGGATGGAGGTGCGCGGGCTGACCGACGTCGCGGGTCGCGGGCTCCGCGCCCGCATCGATGGGACGACCTACTCGATCGGGAGCCCGGCGTTCGCAGGCTCCGAAGGCGCCATGGACGACGCCATCGCGGCGCGTGTCGAGGCGCTCGAGGAGACGGGCGCGACCGTGCTCGTGCTCTTCACCGATCACAGTGCGCTCGGACTGATCGCCGTGACGGACGCTGTCCGGCCGGAGGCTCCGGGCGTCGTGCGCCGGCTGCTGGCGGACGGCATGGAGCACGCTGTCATGCTCACGGGCGACAACGAGCGCGCCGCCACCGCGGTCGCCGCACTTGCGGGGCTGACCGAGCACCGCGCGCGATTGCTGCCGGAGCAGAAGATGGATGCGGTGCGCGAGCTGCGGTCTCGCTACGGTACGGTGGCGATGCTGGGGGACGGCGTCAACGACGCCCCCGCACTCGCGCTGGCCGACCTCGGCGTCGCGATGGGAGCCGCCGGCTCCGACACCGCTCTCGAGACTGCCGACGTCGCGCTGATGGCTCCCGACCTCCACGCGCTTCCGGGATTCTTCGACCTCGGGCGCCGCACCGTCGCCGTGATCCGCGCGAACGTGGTGTTCTCGGTCGCGACGAAGGCCGCCGTGCTGGTGCTGGCCGTGGCCGGCTACGCGCCGCTCTGGCTGGCGGTCTTCGCCGACATGGGCGTCTCCCTGCTGGTGACTCTCAACGGGCTGCGGCTGCTGCGCTCCAGGCGAACCGTTGCCGCCTGACCTCCATTCTCGACCGCTGGTCGCATCGACCCTGCACAAGGATTGCCGTTAGTCTAATACGCCGTGTGCCATATGACATATTGCGTAATAGTTGTGTCAGAGAGTCGGATGAGCGACCGTGGGAGGGCGGGCGGCGTGGACATGTCTGCGGTCGGGGCCTGGATCGGACGGACGCCCGGGCGTCTGTGGATCGAGTTCAGCTCGGTCCTCACGGTCGTCATAGAACCGCTCATGGTGCTGACCTTCTGGTGGGCGGTGCTCTTCGTTCCAGCTTGCGCGATCCTCGGCGTCCTCATCTGGGCCCTGAGCAGGAGGAACCGAGTTGCATCGAGCCGCGCCGGCGGCGGCCGGGACGTGCCGCAGCCGCCGGTGACGGTGTTCGGTCGCCGTGCGAAGCACCTGTCGATAGCGCTGATCGTGCTCATCTGCGTCGCACCGATAACCGGCGTGATACAGAGCGTCGCACTCGGCCTTCCGGCGTTCGCCGCGCTCATGGCGCTGTTCGACTGCCTGAGCGCTGCGCTCGTCGTTGCGCTCGTGGCGGTGGCCCTCGACATCCTGAGGAACGGTCGCGTGGCGGGCAGGGACACCATGGCGGCGGGCCTCACGGCCACTCTCGGGGTGACGGTCGTGGGTTGGACGGCATACGCGGCCGCGTGGGCGCTGGCTTACGCGGTCCGCGCACAGTGAACGCGCGCGACGCAGCGCTCCGAGGAGATGCGAGGCACGTAGCGGGGCGTGGGTCCGACAGTCAGCGGCGGCTCGAACGGCATTCCATCAATGGGAGAGGGAGCGTGAGGAGATGGCAGACTTCGATCCGATGAAGTTCTTCGCTTTGTGGATGTTCACGCACGAGCAGGCGGACGACCTGATGGTTCAGTCGGTCGAGCGCGGCAAGGCCGGCGCCGGCGAGGGCATGTCGGGCAGGCCCGGACGCCTTCACCGACGGCTTCATGGCGATGGTGGCCGAGGAGAAGGCGCGCCTGAAGGAGCAGATCGCCTCCGGGCACGCCGACGAGGCCGCCGATCCGGACGACGAGCGCTTCGAGGAGGTCCGCTTCGAGGTCGCCGAGCTGCGAGGGCGCCTCGACCAGATGCAGACGACGCTCGACGCCATCGCCGCGCACGTCGGCGCCAAGGGGGCGTAGCCGCGATGTCCGTGCGTTCGGGTCGCATCACGCGCGCGCTCTCCGGCGCGGCGGCGCGGGGCGTCGTTCCGCTCGCGGTTCGGCCTCGTGTCCACCGCGAAGCGGCGCGCGGTGTTCGCCGCCGAGTGGCGGCGCGCGTTCGAGGAGCTGGGCGGTGCGTTCATAAAGCTCGGGCAGATGATCTCGGTCCGTCCCGACGAGTTCGGAGACGAGCTCGCCGGCGAGATGGAGCGCCTGCGCGACCGGGTCGCGCCAGTGCCGTTCTCGCAGCTGGTGCCCGTCATACGAGGACAGCCTCGGCGCGTCCGTCGGCCGAGCTCTACGCGTCGATCGACGAGACGCCGCTGGCCACCGCGTCGGTGGCTCAGGTGCACGCCGCCGTGCTCGCGACGCCGTACCGCCCGGTCTGGGGCGAGGAGCTTCCCGCGGGCGCCGAGGTCGTCGTCAAGGTCATCCGCCCGGGTGCGGCCGACGCGTCTGAGGGGTGACATCGCAGAGGCGCGCCGGCTTGGCGGGCGGCGCTCTGATGCGCCGCCTCCTGCGCGGCGTGGACGTCGACGCGCTGCTCGACGAGTTCGCCGCCTCCGTCGAGCGCGAGCTCGACCTGCGCGTCGAGGGCCGCGTCGCCGACAGGTTCGCGTTCGACTTCCGGCCCGACCCGAAGATCGTCGTGCCGCGCATCGTGTGGACGCGCACCGCCGTGCGCGTGCTCACGATGGAGCGCATGTACGGCTGGCGCCTCTCCGAGCTCGACGAGGCCGAGCTGGCCGGCGTCGACGCCCACGGCCTGGCCGTGCACGGCGCCACCGCGTTCATGCGCCAGGTCATGCTCTACGGGCGCTACCACGCCGACCTGCACCCCTCCAACCTCTTCGTCACGCCCGACAACCGCATCGCGTACCTCGACTTCGGGATCGTCGGGCATCTCACCGACGCCGAGCGCGGCGACATCGCGCAGGTGCTGGCCGGCTTCGTCTACCGCGACGCCGACCGCGCGCTGCGCTACTCGGCGAACCTCGGGCGTGGTCGTGCCGCCGGACAAGGTGGCGACGGTCCGCCGCGAGCTCGGCGAGCTGCTCGACAAGACGATGGGCGGCGGCAGCACCGACTTCCGCCACTTCGGCTTCGGCTTCCTGGCGCTGCTGCGCCGCAACGGGATCGCGATCCCCGGGCGGCTACGGGCTGCTCGTGAAGTCGCTGGCCACAGTCGAGGGAGTGGCGCGCCGGCTCTACCCCGACATCGACATCATGGAGGTCGCGCGCCCGTTCGTGACTCGCATGATCGGCGACAGCATCGGCCGTCCGGAGAAGCTGCAGCAGCGGATCCCGGCCGTGTGGCGCGCCGCGATGCGCGAGCTGCTGGCGTAGAAGAACAGGGCCGCGCACGCACGCGTGCGCGCGGACGCGAGGGGGAGAGTCGCATGGCCGACGGCAGGCGGGGGACGGAGCTGCAGGGGCTCTTCGGAGCGCTGCTGGGCTGGCTGATCGCGTCGCTCATCGGAGTGGCGGTGGTGTGGGGTCTGACGAACGCTCCTGAATCGGCGTACGAACACACGGCGCTGGCGGCGGGGCTCATCGGTCTCGTCTGCGTCGTCGCCTTCATGATCGGAGGGGTCTACGCGATCGACTGCGCGCGGTGGATCGGGAGCACGCTGCTGTTCGCGGCCGGGTTCACAGCGATATGGAGCGCCAGCATCCTACTGTCCTCGGAACCGAAGCCGGTCGCGCTGGCGGCCGTCGCCCTCGCGGTCGGCGTCGGCGTATTCACTGGCGTGCGGCGCCTCGGGAGCAGGCGGGCTGTGGCGCCGGGACCGGTCGCGACGCCGGCGCCCTAGGCCGGTATGCGGCTGAGCCCGATCATCCCGATGACGATCAGCGCGAGCACGATGATCGAGTCGATGCCGATGCGGAAGTAGTTCTTCTCGGGCCGGACGATCACGCTGGTGGCGTAGACCATCGTCACGAGGATCCCGAGGCCCGCGAGCCAACTGTTCTGCGCGCCCGCCGACGCGAGCGCCGCCTTTCCCGCGATCAGGTCGGCGACGATGAACAGGGTCACCTGGAACGCGTTGCCTCCGAAGATGTCTCCCATGACGAGCTGGTTGTCGCCCAGTCTGGCCGCCTCGACGCCGGTCGCGATCTCGGGGAGCGCGCTCGCGATGGCCAGGACCGTCGCTCCGAAGATGACTCCGCCGATGCCGTAGCGGTCCGCCAGGATCGTGCCGGACTGGGTGAGCAGGACCCCCGCGACGAGCGTGGCCGCCGACCCGGCGAGGAAGATCAGCGTGAGCTTCGTGGTGCCGAGCTTCCGGAACGGGTGCTCTTGCGTGGGGTGGGGAACGCGGCGGTGCGGGCGCCCGGGCTTGCTGCCGGGCATGACGACCTTCCATTTCGGAGCGTTGCGTACCCGGTTGATCACGAGCATCCCGAAGAGCCAGACGACGACGATCGCGATGGAGGCGGGGCTCATGCCCCACACCACGTCGGTCGGCGGCAGGAGCGCGCCCAGCATCGCCAGCGCCGTGACCCCCACGACGAGCGATGCCTCCACGACGGGGATCAGCGAGCCCACGAGGTAGGAGAGCGGCTTCTTCTCGACGACGAAGTAGTCGCAGATGACCAGCACGGCTGTCTGGACCGCGATGCCGCCGAGGAGGTTGCCGGCCGCGATGTCCAGCCGGCCCGCGAGTGCCGCGCTCACCGTGATCGCGACCTCCGGCAGGCTTCCCGACAATCGCGAGCAGCACCATCCCGCCGAACGCCTCGCCGAGATGCCAGCGCTGGTCGAGGATGTCCGTCGCGCGCGACAGATAGACGCCCGCAGCCCATGTCGCGGCTGCCGCAGCGGCGAACACGCCCCAAAGCCACCCCGTCGCGAGCACGCTCATCGGCCCGATTCCTCCTCCGCAAGCGTCTCGTTGAGCGATCCGGTGCGATAACCATCCATATCCAGCGCAGCGTACGCGAAACCGGCCTGCCGCAGAGCGGCAGAGAGGGCCTCGCGCCCCGCGAACGCGCGCTCGAGCTCTTCCGGCGCGACTTCGAGGCGTGCGACGTCTCCGTGCGAGCGCACGCGGAACTGTCGGAAGCCGAGGGCGCGGACCGAGTCCTCGGCCGCCTCGACGCGCGCCAGGCTCGCGCGGTCGAGGGGCGTGCCGTAGGGGAAGCGGGACGCCAGGCACGCCATGGACGGCTTGTCTGCGGTGGGCAGCCCGAGTCTGCGCGAGATGGCGCGGATCTCGTCCTTGGTCAGGCCAGCGTCCTGCAGCGGGCTCACGACGCCGATCTCGGCCGCGGCGCGCCGTCCCGGGCGGTGGTCGGCGAGGTCGTCGGCGTTGCTGCCGTCGGCCACGAAGGCGAGGCCGCGTGAGTCGGCGACCTCGCGCAGCACCGAGAACAGCTCCTGCTTGCACGTGTAGCACCGATCGGGTGTGTTCGCGGCGAAGACCGGGTCGTCCAGCTCGTCCGTCTCCACCTCGACCAGGTCGAGGCCGAGCTCAGCCGCGGTCGCGCGTGCGGCGATCGCCTCCGAGTGCGGGCAGACCTCGGACACCGCGAACACGGCGAGCGAACGGTCGCCGAGCGCGTCTCTTGCGGCGAAGGCGAGGAGCGTGGAGTCTACGCCGCCCGAGTACGCGACGAGCACGCTCCCGAGCGCGGCGAGCCTCTCCCGCAGCAGGTCGTACTTCTCGTGACGGCGTCGGGGCTCACTCGAGCGCTCCTGACTTGCGGCGGGGCTAGTAAGAGGGAGGCTCGGCGTCGGGCCGCCAGGCGCATTCGCTGCCTGCGCCCGTCCACCGTGCGGCGACGAACAGCAGGTCGCTCGCGCGGTTGAGGAACGCGAGCACCTCGGGAGCGACCGGCCCGGTCGCGGACGCGCGCACGGCCGCGCGCTCCGCGCGGCGCATCGCCACGCGGGCCAGGTGCAGGCGCCCGGACGCCTCGTCGCACCCCGGGAGCACGAAGCCCATGGACCCGCCCGCGCGGCTGGAGTAGTGGTCTATCGCCGCTTCGAGCGCTGCGACGTCCTCGGCGCTCACGTTCGGCGCGCCCGGCACCGGCTTCTCGCCCAGGGCGCACGCTCCGCAGTTGAAGAGGCGGTGCTGCAGGAACTCGAGCCAGGCGTCGAGCGAGCTGTCGACGACGTGCACGCGGGAGAACCCGATCGCACAGTTCGCCTCGTCGAGCGCCCCGAAGAGCTCGATGCGGGGGTCGCCCTTATCCGTCCTCGTCCCGTCCGGCAGCGACGTGTCTCCGTCGTCTCCCGTGCGCGTGTAGATCCTGGGCATACGCACTCCTCAGACGGCGCGCTAGCGTTGCACTATGGTACCCCGCCTCAGGCGCACTCCCGGATGCGCATCGCCAGATGCCCGAGGATGCCGGGATCGTCGACGGGCTCGCCGGACTCGTCGGTGACGTGGAACGTGTCCCGGGCGACGCCGTCCTTGGTGACCGCCTTCGCCCAACGGATCCGCAGTCCGGTCTGGGCGAATGCGACCGCGAGGTCGTAGAGCAGTCCCACGCGGTCCGCGGCGCCGACGTCGACGGTCGTAGCGTACGCGCCGCTCTCCCGGACGCGCACGAGCGTCCGCACGCGAGTGAGGGCGGGGTAATGCCGCTGGCGCTCGGCCAGACGGGAGGCGAGCCCCGCCGGGTCGGCGAGCGCCGAGTGCAGGCGCCGCTCGAACTCGGCCCAAGCGGCGGTGTCGACCGCAGCGAGCGTGTCGGAGCGGACGGTGAAGACGTCGACCGCCACTCCCAGGTGGGCGTCGTATGCGTCCGCCCCCATGATGTCGAGGCCCGTCAGCGACAGGGCTCCGCAGATCGCTGCGAACAGCCCGTCGCGCTCGCGCGCAACGACGCTGACGCGCCAGCTCTCGGGCGCAGCCCCCGGGCCCACCGCGATCCGGACCGAGTCGGGAAGGCCGGACGACGCTACGACGGACGCCAGCGTCGCGTGGCGCACCACTTCCTCGGCGGGGACGGACGCCAGGTAGCGCAGGGACGCGGCGCTCACGAAAGCGGAGGGCGGGTTGGCGACAGGCGAGCGGCCCAGGAACTCCAGGGCAGCTGTGCGGGTAGCCTCGGCGAGCTCCACGATGCCGGCGCCGGAGACGTCCTCGGACAGCGCGGCGCGCAGGCGATCCGCCAGCTCGCCGATGAGCGTCGCGTGCCACTCGGTCCACGCGCCGGGGCCGGTCGCCAGCGAGTCCGCGATGGTGAGGGAGAGAAGGTCGTCGAGGGCGGCCGGCCCCGGGATGCGGGACGCCGCGCGCAGGAGCACGTCCTCGTCATGGATGTCCTCGGCCAATGCCGTCTCCGCCAGCAGGAGGTGCTCGCGCACCAGGAGCGCGGCGTCCCGCGTCTGCGCGGGGCCGAGGCCGAACCGCACCCCGAGCGTCTCGGCCGCGGCGGCCCCGCGCCGCGCGTGGCCCGGTGCCCTCTGCGTCTTCCCGACGTCGTGAAGGAGCGCGGCCACCTGCAGGGGGCGTCTGTCGGCGGGTTCGGCGGTCCGGCGCGACCCCGGCGCGAGCTTCCCTGTGACGTCCGCGATGGTCGCTGCTGTCCGCAGGCAGTGAGCGCCGACGGTGAAGCGGTGGGAGAGCGCCGGTCTGCGGACGGCCATCAGCTCCCCGAAAGAGGGGACCAGGTCGTCCAGCAGACCCGCCCACGCCGCCTCCTCGAGCGCGTCCAGCGACGACGCGCCATCGTCGAGCAGGGCGAAGAGCGCGCGCGCGTCGAGCGGCGCCCCCTCTCGCCGGTGCGCGAGCGGATCGTACGCCGTGGGCTTCTTCGCGATCCTGCCTCGCACCCGGAGCAGGGTGTGATGGATCGTAGCGAGTGCTTGCTGCACCTGCTCGGCGTCGATCCGCGAGGCGTCAGCGGACTCGAGGGTCATGAGCGACGTCGGGCGAGTACTCGACCGGTGGACCTCCCATCGGGCCGCGGTGACTAGCCCGGCTGCGGCCTTCAGACGGTCGAACTCGCCGGCCTCCAGCACGCCGTGCGAGACGAGGCCGCGCGGGTCGTCGGCACGACGGCCGGACGCGACGGCCGCCAGCCACGTGAGCTCGTCGAGGTCGCGCTGCCCCCCGGCGCCCTCCTTTAGGTCCGGCTCCAACAGGTACGGCGAGCCGGTCCGCTTGCGCGCCATGAGCTCTCGGCTGAGTACTGTCGAGCGTTTCCCGGCGCGAGAGGCCACCTCCGCCAGCAGCCGTTCTCCCGTGGCCGCGTCTCCGCAGAGCACTCGCCCGGTGAGAGTGGCAGTCAGCGTCTCGGAGTCCGACCGGCAAGCGCGCTCGTGGTCCCTTCGGTTCCGCACCTGGTGTCCGACGGCCAGCCCGGCGTCCCACAGCGGGTAGAGCACGTCGCGCAGGGCTTCGCGCAGCGCGGGCGCGGCAGCGTCGGACACCACGAGCAGATCCAGGTCGGAGTGCGGCAGCAGCCTGCGCGCGCCCCAGCCGCCGAGCGCGAGCACCGCCCACTGGCCGTCGAGCGCCGACAGTGCCGCTCCCGCAAGCGCGGAAACGGCACTGTCGGACAGATCGCTCAGCCTCCTTGCCGCTTCAGGCCCCGGCTCCGCCGACGCGATGAGCGACTCTCTCTCGCGCAGGAAGCCGGCGACCCCGTCCCTCGACATCCCTAGAGCGCGTCGTTGCCGCGCTCGCCGGTGCGGATCCGCACAGCGCTCTCGCAGTCGAACGTGAACACCTTGCCATCGCCGATCTTGTCGGCCCGTGCGGCGTCCACGATCGCCTGCTCCACCTTCGGCGCGAGGTCGTCCGGGACCACGAGTTCGATCTTCGTCTTCGGGACGAAGTCGACCGTGTACTCGTTGCCGCGGTAGATCTCGGTGTGGCCCTTCTGGCGGCCGAAGCCCTTGACCTCGTAGACCGTCATGCCGGTCACCCCCAGCGCGTGGAGCGCTTCCTTCACCTCGTCGAGCTTGTGCGGCTTGATGACCGCCTCGATCTTCTTCATGGGGTGTCTCCTGTTCGAAGGCCGGCTCAGAACTCGTACCCGGTCTCAGCGTGCTCCGCGACGTCGAGCCCGCTCGCCTCGGTCTCGGCGTCCACGCGTATGCCCATCGTGGCGTCGAGAAGTTTCAGGATGATGAATGACACGATGAATGAGAACGCGATCGTCGCGGCGACGCCGACGAGCTGCTTGCCGAGCAGGGCGAACCCGCCTCCGGAGAGCAGGCCGTTCGCGCCCGCGGCGTTGACCGCAAGACTCGCGAACACGCCGGTCAGGATCGCGCCGATGGTGCCGCCCACACCGTGCACGCCGACGACGTCCAGCGCGTCGTCGAAGCCGAAGCGCGTCTTGAGGCGCAGCCCGAAGTAGCACAGGCGTCCCGGTGACCGCTCCGATGACGAGGGCGGGCATGGGGCCGACGAACCCGGCCGCCGGCGTGATGCCGACGAGCCCGGCCACAGCGCCGGACGCGGCTCCCAGCACCGTGGGTTTGTGTCCGGTCAGCACCTCCGCGAGGTCCCCACGCGAGCATGCCAGCGGCGGCCGAGAGGTTCGTCGCCATGAAGGCCGAGCCGGCGAGCTCGCCCGAGCCGAGCGCCGAGCCGGCGTTGAAGCCGAACCACCCGAACCACAGGATGCCGGCGCCCAGAACGGACATCGGGATGTTGTGGGGGCGGAGCTCCTCCGTGCCGTATCCGGCGCGCTTCCCGAGCACGATCGCTGCCGCGAGCGCGGCGGCCGCCGACGCGATGTGCACGACGGTCCCGCCCGCGAAGTCGAGCGCGCCGAGCTTCATCAGCCAGCCGCCGCCCCATACCCAGTGGGCGAGGGGCGAGTAGACGAGCAACGCCCACAGGGCGGCGAATATGACATATGCCCTGAACTTCATGCGCTCCGCGATCGCGCCCGTGATGAGCCCGACAGTGATGACGGCGAACATCCCCTGGTACATCGCGAACACGCTCGTCGGGATGGCCGACGAGCCCGTCCCCGTGACGGCGCCGAGGACCCCGGAGAGGCCGAGGGCGTCGAGACCGCCCACCAGTCCGGCCACGTCCTTGCCGAAGGCGAGCGAATACCCGATGACGGCCCAGATCACGGACACGAGCCCCATCGCGAAGAGCGAGTGCATCGTCGACGAGAGCACGTTCTTGCTGCGCACCATCCCCGCGTAGAACAGAGCCAATCCCGGTGTCATGAACAGAACCATGGCGGCGGACACGAGCATCCATGCGGTCGAGCCGGTATCGATCGCGGGCATCCGTCGTCTCCTTCCCGTGTGGTCGCCCCGGGGCCGCATTCGCGGCCTTCTGTCGGTCGAATCGTGAGGTCCGGTTGTTTCGCCGGTGTTTCCGCTGTGTCAATGCGCAGCGGCGAAGCCGAAAAGACGGCGAAACAAGGCCGCCGGCGGCATGTCGGAGTGGGATACTGTGGGGGTCGGGGAGTCAGGGGAATAGCGCCCTCGGGCGCGGGTCGAAGGGGTGGACCATGAAGGGGACTTCGCGCGTAGTGCTGGCGCTCGCCGTTGTCGCCGCCCTCCTGGCGGTCACGGGCTGCGGGGCACTTGTCGAACAGGCGGTCAAAGGCGGGGTCGAGAACGCCACGGGCGTGAAGGTCGATCAGGGCGGCAACAGCGTGACCGTCACGGGCCAGGACGGATCGAGCATGACGTCTTCTGCGGACGGCAAGATCCCCGAAGGATTCCCGGCGGACATGCCGCTCTACACGCCCGGAACGATCAAGGCGGGGATCGTCAGCAACGCTGACAGTGGCAAGGGCTTCATGGTGGCGATCGAGACTCCGGACGCCTGGACCGATGTGTTCGCCTGGTACGAGGCCCAGCTCAAGGACAAGGGTTGGACGATCGAGTCCACCGTGAAGATGGACGCGGGCGGACTGCTCACCGGTGGGAAGGGGAGCCAGGTCTTCAACATCTCAGTGGCAAAGGACAGCGGCGACGCAGGAGTGACCGGGGTGTCGATAACCGTAGCCCCGAAGGGGTAGCGGACTCGCGATCACGGATCGCGGCGCCCCGGCTGCTATCGAGCAGCCGGGGCGCCTTCGCTTGCGTCCTTGCCGCCCCGGGCCTGCAGCCGTAGGATACGAACAGGTGTTCGATTGCGGTCGTGCGTACAATGGAGAATCGGGCAAGAACGCCCCTGGAATGCGCGTCCGGAACTGCGACCGACAAGGAACCCCCTCCAGATGTCCCTCGAATTCATCTCGATCCGCGGCGCGCGCGAGCACAACCTGCGCGGGCTCGATCTCGACATACCGCGCGACAAGCTCGTCGTGATCACCGGCCTGTCGGGCTCCGGCAAGAGCTCGCTCGCGTTCGACACCATCTACGCCGAGGGCCAGCGCCGCTACGTCGAGTCGCTCTCCGCGTACGCGCGACAGTTCCTCGGTCAGATGCAGAAGCCGGACGTCGATCACATCGAGGGCCTGTCGCCGGCCGTCTCGATCGACCAGAAGACCACCTCGAAGAACCCCCGCTCGACGGTGGGCACGGTGACGGAGATCTACGACTACCTGCGCCTTCTCTACGCTCGCGTCGGGATCCCGCACTGCCCCGAGTGCGGCCGCGTGATCGAGCGGCGGACGCCTCAGCAGATCGTCGACAAGATCGCGGAGATGGCCGAGGGGACGCGCTTCCAGGTGCTGGCGCCCGTCGTGAAGGGGCGCAAGGGCGAGTACGGCAAGCTCCTCGAGGACCTCAAGAAGGAGGGGTTCACTCGCGTCCGCGTCGACCGCGAGGTCCGCGGGCTGGAGGAGGAGATCGTCCTCGACAAGAAGTACAAGCACGACATCGAGGTCGTGGTCGACCGGCTCGTGATGAAGCCCGGGATCACGCCGCGCCTCACTGACTCCGTGGAGATGGCGCTGCGGCTCGCCGGCGGCACCCTGATCATCGCGCCGGAGGGCGAGGACGAGCTGTCCTTCTCGCAGGCGTACGCGTGCCCCGTGCACGGACTGGGAATGGAGGAGCCGCAGCCTCGCGACTTCTCGTTCAACGGCCCCTACGGGGCATGTCCGGAGTGCATGGGCCTGGGCTCCCGTCTGGAACCGGACCCCGACCTGATCGTGCCCGACGGGTCGCTCTCGCTGGGCGAAGGGGCGATCAAGCCCTTCTCCGGCGGCATGAACTACTACCCGCAGTTGATCGCCGCCGTGGCCGCGCACTTCGGCGTCTCGACCGACGCCTCCTGGCACGACCTGCCGAAGAAGGTCCAGGACGCGCTGCTCTACGGGCTCGGCGACACCCGGATCCGCATCGACTACCACACCCGCGACGGGCGCGAGACCCACTGGTTCTCGAAGTGGGAGGGCGCCGTGAACGCGGTGTCGCGCCGATACGAGGAGACCGAGTCGGAGGGCAGCAAGGAGAAGCTCGAGGAGTACATGGCGGTCATCCCGTGCGCCGCATGCGGCGGGACGAGGCTGAAGCCGCAGATACTCGCGGTCACCTTCGGCGGCAGGAACATCGCGGAGGTCACTTCTCTGTCCGCCAAGGACTCTCTGGCGTTCTTCAGCGCCGTCGAACTCACCGAGCGCGAGGAACAGATCGCCCGTCGAGTGATCAAGGAGATCGCGGAGCGGCTCCGCTTCCTCGTCGACGTCGGGCTCGACTACCTCACCCTCGAACGCGGGACGGCGTCCCTCTCGGGCGGGGAGGCGCAGCGCATCCGCCTCGCCACGCAGATCGGCAGCGGGCTCATGGGCGTGCTCTACATCCTCGATGAGCCATCCATCGGTCTGCACCAGCGCGACAACGCGCGGCTGATCGGCACCTTGGAGCGGCTGCGCGACCTGGGCAACACGGTCATCGTCGTCGAGCACGACGAGGAGACGATCCGTGCGGCGGACTTCGTCGTGGACATGGGTCCGGGCGCGGGCGAGCACGGCGGCGAGATCGTATGCCAGGGCTCGCCGGAGCATATCCTCGAGTGCCCGGAGTCGCTGACCGGCGCCTACCTGACGGGGACCCGGTCCATCCCCGTGCCCTCGCGCAGGCGCGCGGCCGAGCGCGGGGTGGTCTCGATCCAGGGAGCCGCCGAGCACAACCTGAAGCACATCGACGTCGAGATACCCGTGGGCCAGTTCGTGGTCGTGACGGGGGTCTCGGGCTCGGGCAAGTCGTCTCTCGTGGCGGACACGCTGGCGCCGGCGCTGACCAACGCCGTCTCGCGCACCAGGCGCCGCACGGGCCGCTACGACCGCATCGAGGGCCTGCGGCAGTTCGACAAGGTCATCGTCATCGACCAGTCCCCGATCGGCCGTACCCCGCGGAGCAACCCGGCGACCTACGTCGGGGTCTGGGACGACGTCCGTTCGCTCTTCGCATCCACGCACGAGTCGAGGGTCCGCGGCTACTCGCCGGGGCGCTTCTCCTTCAACGTCGCCGGCGGGCGCTGCGAGGCCTGCAAGGGCGACGGGCAGATCAAGATCGAGATGCACTTCCTCCCCGACGTCTACGTGCCGTGCGAAGTCTGCAAGGGGACGCGCTACAACCGCGAGACGCTGCAGGTCACATACAAGGGCAAGAACGTCTCCGACGTGCTCGCGATGTCGGTCGAGGAGGCCGTCCACTTCTTCGAGAACATCCCGCCGATCAAGCGCAAGCTGCAGACCCTCTACGACGTCGGTCTCGGCTACATCAAGCTGGGTCAGCCTGCGACCACCCTGTCGGGCGGCGAGGCGCAGCGCGTGAAGCTCTCGAGCGAGCTGCAGCGGCGAAGCACCGGCAAGACCTTCTACATCCTCGACGAGCCGACGACCGGCCTGCACTTCGACGACGTGCGCCAGCTCCTGATCGTGTTGCAGCGCCTGGTCGAGACCGGCAACACCGTGCTCGTCATCGAGCACAACCTGGACGTCATCAAGAACGCGGACACCATCATCGACCTCGGCCCGGAGGGCGGCGACTGCGGCGGCGAGGTCGTGGCGGTGGGCACGCCCGAGGAGATCGCCGCGCACCCGACGTCTCACACGGGTCGATTCCTGAAGCCGGTGCTCGAAGGCAGGGGAGCGTCGGTCGCGCCGGAGCGCGGGGAGCAGGCTCCCCGGAAGCGGCGGCAGGCAGGGCGGACCTAGTCCGGGAGCGCGTGGTGCTTCCGCTTCGCCTCGTACATGCGCTCGTCCGCGATCCTGATCAAGGCGCCGAGGTCGGGCGTGCCCTGGGCGCCGTCCCAAGCCGCGATCCCCAGGCTGGCGGACACCTCGAAAGGCAGAGTGCCGTTGCGGTTCGTGCGCGCCAGTTCGGCGGAGAAGCGGGCGACTATCGCGTCTTGGGAGTCCCGTTCGCGCGAGATCGCGAGGACGGCGAACTCGTCGCCTCCCATCCGGGCGACAACGTCGGATCCACGGAACGTCCTGCTCAGCGCCCCGGCCAGGCCGACCAGGGCAGCGTCGCCCATCGGGTGGCCGTAGTTGTCGTTGGCTTCCTTGAGGGAGTCCAGATCGAGGTAGATCAGCGAGGCGTGGGACTCCCCGAGCTTCGCGAGCCTGTCGGTACCGGCCGCTTGGAACGCCCTGCTGTTGAGCAGTCCCGTGAGCGGGTCGTGGTCGGACATCTCCCTCAGGCGCTCCTCGGCGAGCTCGCGGACGATTATGTCGCCTTCGAGCTCGACGACGAGGCGGTGGTTGACGATCAGCATCAGCCCGAAGGTGAGGGCTATGAAGAGCATCTCGTACGAGAGGATCACCGCGGTGTCGAAGAGGCCGATGCGGAAGAGGTCGTTGGGGCTGGGCACCGCGAGGTCCACGGCGATCCTCGTCAGGCTCAAGGCGCCGTATGCGACCATGATCGCTCCGACACCGCGGGCAGCGACACGCATCTCAGGGCGCACGCGTCTGAGCATGAGCCACGCGATCTGAACGCTGATGAAGAGCAGGCCCGCCGAGATGTTGATGTTGCGGGCGGTCATGTCGGGGGCCACGAACGTGAAGTAGGTCTGCACCGAGAAGAAGAGGGCGAGCATCAAGTAGTTGTGGACCCGGATGCCTTCGCGACCCGCGAAACGCTGCAGCCCCATGTAGAGCAGGACCGTGCCGCCTATGACGAACGTGTTGGCCAGCACGATCGAGACGAAGTCCGGCACGATCCCGCGCAGAGCGATGAGGGGCATGGCGATGAACTGCAGGATGTAGTCGGCCAGCCAGAACCCGAGCCCCGGGATCCGCTTGCGGTTGTCATACCAGACCGGTCCGATCACGGCCAGACAGATGGCCGACGATGCCGCGTACGTGATCAGAACGGTCTCGATGTCGAGGATACCGGTCACGCGGCCTCGGATCCTTGCGATCGCTGCGGTCGAGGGCTCGGCCCAATGGTACCCCGATACCGCACGGGACGCTGACCCTTTCCCGGCGGCCGACCACTACAATCGAGACACGATGACCCCGCACTACGGCAGCGACCACATACGCGAACAGCTCAAGGCGGTCCCCGACACGCCCGGCGTCTACCTGTGGAAGGACGCTTCGGGCGGGGTCCTGTACGTCGGCAAGGCGAGATCGCTGCGCAAGCGGATGAAGCAGTACGCGCAGGGACATGACGACCGCGCGATGGTGCCTGAGATGATGTCGCGCGTGGCCTCGTTCGACTACGTGGTCACCACGAACGAGGTCGAGTCGCTGATCCTCGAGAACAACCTCATCAAGGAGCACCGGCCGCGCTACAACGTCGACTACCGCGACGACAAGACCTACCCCTACATCGCCCTGACCACGTCCGAGCCGTTCCCGGCGATCAAGTACACGCGTGAGAAGCACCGGGTCGGCGTCGCCTACTTCGGTCCCTACACCGACGCGAAGGCCGCGCGCGCCACCATCGACGTTGTGCGCCGCGTCTATCCGATCTGCCGTACGGACTGCGTCGAATGGAAGCGCGTCATCGCCCGCGGGGGCAAGCCCACCGGCAAGCCGTGCTTCGACTATCACGTCGGCAAGGGCCCTGGGCCGTGCGTCGGCGCCATCACGCAGGAGGAGTACGCCGCGACGGTGGCGCTGGTGGAGGCGTTCCTCGACGGAAGACAGGCGACCGTCGAGCGCGACCTTGAGCGGAGGATGCGCGAGGCGTCCGCCGATCTCGACTACGAGCGCGCGGGGCGCTACCGGAAGCGGCTCGAGGCAGTCCGCTCGATCCTCGAGCGTCAGACGATCGTCAGCGCGAGCGGGCTGGACGCCGACGCGATCGGCGTGTTCCGCGAGGAGACGATCGCGGCCGTCCACGTGGTGCACATCCGAGAGGGCCGGGTGCAGGGATCCAGCGAGTTCGTCCTCGACCAGGGGCTCGACGTCTCCGACGCGGAGCTCATCGAGGCCTTCCTGTTGCGCTATTACGACGAGGCCTCACACGTGCCGAGACAGGTGCTGGTCGCGACGCTTCCTGACGATCGCGAGCCGCTCGAGGTTTGGCTGGCGCAACGCCGCGGCCGCAAGGCAAGTGTCGAGCGCCCCGAGCGCGGGGAGCGCCGGCGCCTGCTGGAGATGGCGAGCACCAACGCCCGCCACGCTCTGGCGCGATACAAGTTCCGCACCCGCTACGACGAGGACAGAGTCAACCAGGCGCTTCTCGAGCTGGAGAGCGCTCTCGGACTGGCCGTCCCGCCGCTGCGTATCGAGTGCTATGACATCTCGACCCTGCACGGGCGCTTCTCCGTCGGCTCGATGATCGTGTTCGAGGCGGGGAGAGCGGATCCGTCCGGCTACCGGCGCTTCAAGATCCGCGGCGAGACTCCCGAGGCGAACGACGTCGCGATGCTGCGCGAGGTGCTGCAGCGGCGCTTCCTGCGGGAGGCGAAGGAGGGCTCGCGATTCGCGCGCAGGCCCGACCTGCTGATGGTCGACGGCGGCAAGCCGCAGCTCTCGGCCGCGCTGGCGGCACTCGCCGAGATCGGCGTGGAGGGCGTGCCGGTCGCGGCTCTCGCCAAGCGCGAGGAGGAGCTGTTCGTCGCGCACTGGGAGGAGCCCGTCGTGCTCCCAGGAGGCTCGCCCTCGCTGTACTTGGTCAAGCGCGTCCGCGACGAGGCGCATCGCTTCGCGATCGCCTACCACCGCGAACTGCGCGGCAAGGCCATGACGGCCTCGATACTCGACGAGATCCCGGGGGTCGGGCCGACGCGCAAGCAGGCGCTGGTCAAGGCTTTCGGGTCGGTCAGGCGGCTGCGGGCGGCGGGCGTTGCCGAGATCGCTGCAGTGAAAGGGATCTCCGAGGCGCTCGCGCAGGACGTCGCCGAGTTCCTGCGAACACTGGACTCGCAGCCGCCCGGGTGACGCCGTCCTGACCGACTCCGCCTCCGGGCGTTGCTATACTCCGAGTGTTGCGCGACGGCGACTGTCGCGCGCCCACGAGACGGGGGTGGTCGAGGTGGTCAGGTTCCTCATCCGCACGGCGATCACGTCTCTCGGCGTTCTGCTCGTCGCCTACCTCGGCTTCATCGGCATCCAGGGCGTCGGCCCCGGGCAGCCGTTCTCTTGGGCGGCCTTCGGAGTGGCCTGCGTCTTCGCGATCGTCCTGGGGCTGGTCAACGGGATCGTCAAGCCGATCGTGAAGGTCCTCACCCTGCCGATCACGATCCTGTCCCTGGGGCTGTTCTCCCTCGTGATCAACCTGGCCATGTTCTACCTTGCCGCAGCTCTCCTGCCGATCAGCGTCGACAGGGGCTTCCTGCTCACTGCGCTGGCGGCGATCATCGTCGCGGTCTTCAGCGGCGTTGCCGACGGCCTCACCAAGCGTGAGAAGTAGCGGGTGCGATAGATGAGCGACGACATCGATACCTGCGAGCCCGACCCCGTCGGGGCGCCCGCCGAACTGGTGATCATCACCGGTCTGTCGGGAGCGGGGCGCTCCGAGGCGATCCACACGTTCGAGGACCTCGGCTACTTCTGCATAGACAACCTGCCGCCCGCCCTGCTGTCGCGACTGGTGGAGCTCACCGCCCTTCCCGGCAGCCGCATCGGCCGCGTCGCCGTCGTGTGCGACATGAGGTCGATGGAGTTCTTTGGGACGCTGCTGGACGAACTCGACAAGATCGAGGCGAGCGGCCAGCCGTACCGGATCCTGTACCTCGAGGCTGCGGAGAAGGTGCTGGTCAACCGTTTCAAGACGACCCGCAGGCGCCACCCGTTGTGCGAGGGCGGCTCGGTCGTCGAGGGGATCAGGGCCGAGCAGAGAGGTCTGGCCAAGGTCCGCGACCGCGCGGCGCTCGTGATAGACACCAGTGACATGCTGCCGGCCCAACTGCGTGAGGCCATCAGGCGCCGCTTCCTCTCGGACAGTCTGAAGGACTCGCTGTCGGTCACCGTCGGCTCGTTCGGGTTCAAGTACGGGTTGCCGATCGACGCCGACATCGTGATGGACGTCCGATTCCTGCCCAACCCCTTCTACGTCGCCCGGCTCCGGCACAAGACGGGCCTGGAGTCGGCGGTGCGCCGCTTCGTCCTCGAGCGCGAGGAGACGTTGCGCTTCATGGAACTGTGGCTGCCGCTACTGCGGGATCTGCTCCCGAGCTACCTCATCGAGGGCAAGCATCACCTGTCCATAGCGCTCGGCTGCACCGGGGGAATGCACCGGAGTGTCGTGCTGGCGGAGCAGACCGCTCAGTACCTGCGCTCTTTGGGGTACGACATCTCGTTGAATCATCGCGACATCCGCCGAGACCTGGACCGCGCATGAGCGAGTCCGGTCGCAGGGCGGTGGCCGTCGGAGGCGGCACCGGCCTGCCCAAGGTGCTGAGCTGTCTCCTGGCCATGGGGTGGGAAGTCACCGCGGTCGTCACGATGGCCGATGATGGAGGCTCGAGCGGGCATCTGCGCCGCGAGCTCGGGATGCTTCCGCCCGGCGACGCCCGCAACTGCCTGGTTGCGATGGCGGCCGACCCGAAGTCGCCGTTGGCGCAAGTGTTCTCCTACCGGTTCCCCCACGGTGAGGGACTCGCGGGTCACGCACTCGGGAACCTCGTGATCGCAGCTCTCGCCGACATCGAGGGCTCGTTCCCCGCCGCGCTCGACGCGGCGGGGCGGCTTCTCGAGGCGCGCGGCCGGGTCGTCCCCTCCACCCTGGACGACGTGGTCCTCACCGCCGAGGATGTCGAGGGCACGCGCGTCGTCGGCCAGTCACAGGTGGCGCGTAGCGCGGCGCCGATCGCGCGAGTGCGTTACGCGGCCGGCACGCCCGCGCGCGCGTACGCGCCCGCAGCCGAGGCGATCCGCATGGCCGACCTCGTCGTTATCGGACCGGGGTCGCTCTTCACCTCGATCCTCCCGAACTTCCTCGTCAACGGCATCGGCGAGGCGCTTGCCGCAGCCCGGGGCCGCGTCGTATACGTCTGCAACGTCGCCAACCAGCGTGGAGAGACCAACGGCATGGACGCCGCCGATCACGTCGACGCCCTGGTCCGGCATGGGCTCGGACGGGCCATCGACGTGGCGCTGCTGCACGACAGCGCCGGTCACCCTCTGCCGCCGGAGATCGACCCCGTGTCGGCCGGGCCGGAGGCGATCGCGCGCATCACGCCGCAAGGGATCGAGTGCGTGGTCCGGGACCTGACCGACGCCGAGGACCGGAGACACCACGACACGGCGAAGCTCTTGAGCGCGCTGGAGGAGGTGGCGCCGTGAGCTTCACCGCCGAGGTCAAGGAAGAGCTGTCGCGGGTCATGCCCACCCGGTCGTGCTGCCCGCGAGCGGAGCTCTCCGCGCTCATCAGGGTCGAGGGCACGATGCACATCACGGGTGGGGAGCGGTTCCGGGTCGAGATCGCGACGGAGACGGCGCCCGTCGCGCGCAAGGCGATCAAGCTCATGCACTCTCTGTACGGCCTCAAGACCGAGCTGACAGTGCGCCGCAGCGTGCTGCACAAGACCAACAACTACCTGATCACCGTTCCGGGGCAGCCTGCGCTCCAGACGGCCCTGTCCGACCTGGGGATACTCGACGAATCCCTGGGACTCACGGACGGCGTGCCGAAGGCACTCGTTCGCAAGGACTGCTGCGCCGTGTCGTACCTGCGCGGCGCCTTCCTCGGCGGCGGCTTCGTTGCCGATCCGCACGGCGACTTCCACTTCGAGCTGACCGCCGAGACCGAGCAGCAGGCGCGCGATCTCGTGGGACTCATGGCCCGCTTCGGGATCGAGGCGCGCGTGACCAAGCGCCGCGGGCTGTTCGCCGTCTACTTGAAAGGCGCCGAGCCCATCGTCACGTTCCTGGCACTGGTAGGGGCGCATCGGGCACTTCTGCGCACCGAGGACGTCCGCATCCTCAAGTCGATGCGCAACGACGTCAACCGGCTTGTGAACGCCGAGACCGCCAACGTGCAGAAGTCCGCGGAGGCCGCGATCGCCCAGGTCGAGGACATCCGCTATCTCGCGGATGTGAATGGCCTCGAGTGGCTGCCGCCCGCCCTGCAGGAGCTCGCCCAGCTGCGTCTCGACCACCCGGACGTGTCCATACGCGAACTCGGGGAGTACGCGACGCCTCCGCTCTCGAAGTCGGCCGTGTACCACAGGATCCGGCGACTGGAGGCCATGGCTGCCGAGGTTCGTACGAGGGCTGCTTTCGAGGGCGGCCCGCTTGACGCGCAACGCGGCGGCGAGAAAGGATAGCGACCGGGAGCACTCCGGGCGCGGTCGTTCGAGGCGACTGCCCGGCATGGCTTTGCGGGGGGGTCCACCGAGAGAAGCGTCCAGTTCGAGGGCGCGACGAGACCGAAAGGGGTCGGTATGACCATCAAGGTAGGCATCAACGGTTTCGGGCGGATCGGTCGCCTCGTCTTTCGGGCGGCGATGAACGACCCGGCGGTCGAGGTCGTGGCGGTCAACGACCTGACCGATGCCGCGACACTCGCGCACCTCGTGAAGTACGACTCGGTACACGGAAGGTTCGACCACGGGATCGAGGCGGGCGACGGATCGCTCGTCGTCCATCCCAAGAGCGCCTTGGGTGAGCTCCTGGGCATGGACAAGACCGTCAAGGTGCTCGCCGAGCGCGACCCGGGGTCACTGCCTTGGGACGCTCTGGGCGTGGACGTCGTCGTCGAGTCCACCGGCTTCTTCACCGACGCGACCAAGGCGCACGCGCACATCGACGCCGGCGCCAAGAAGGTCATCATCTCGTCGCCCGCCTCGAATGAGGACATCACGATCGTCATGGGCGTCAACGACGGCGACTACGACGCTGCCAAGCATCACGTCATCAGCAACGCGTCCTGCACGACGAACTGCCTGGCTCCGTTCGCCAAGGTGCTGGTGGACTCGTTCGGCCTCAAGCGTGGCTTCATGAACACGATCCACGCCTACACGAACGACCAGCGCATCCTCGACTACCCGCACAAGGACCTCAGGCGGGCGCGCGCCGCGGCCGTCTCGATCATCCCGACCTCGACCGGCGCGGCCAAGGCCATCGGCCTCGTCCTGCCGAGCTGCAAGGGCAAGCTCGACGGCATGTCGATGCGCGTCCCGACTCCGGACGGCTCTGTCGTCGATCTGGTCGCCGAGCTCGAGCGCGACGTCAGCAAGGAAGAGATCAACGCGGCGATGAGGGCGGCGGCCGAGGGCCCGATGGTCGGCATCCTCGAGTACTGCGAAGATCCCATCGTGTCGATCGACGTCGTGGGCAATCCCGCGTCCTCGGTCTTCGACTCGCTGCAGACGATGGTCATGGGCGGCACGGGCAACTTCGTGAAGTGCGTGTCCTGGTACGACAATGAGTGGGGCTACAGCAACCGGGTCGTCGATCTCGTCAAACTCGTGGGCTGAAGCGAGGAGAGCATGTTCGACAAGAAGACGGTCAAGGACGTCGACGTCCGCGGCAAACGAGTGCTCGTCCGTGTGGACTTCAACGTGCCGCTCGCGGAGGGCGCCGTCACGGACGACACCCGCATCCGGGCCGCGCTGCCCACGCTCCGCTACCTGGTGGACCACGGGGCTCGCGTGATCGTGATGAGCCACCTGGGGCGCCCGGACGGCAAGCCCGACCCGCAGTACTCGCTGAGGCCCGTACGCAGGGTCCTGCAGCGGCTGCTGGGCCGCAACGTCGTGTTCGTCGACGACATCGTCGGGCCCGAGGCGCACGAGGCGGTCGACCGCATGGTCGACGGCGAGATCATCATGTTGGAGAACGTGAGGTTCGACCCGGGCGAGAAGGCCGACGACCCCGCCTTCTCGAAGGCGCTGGCGTCGCTCGCGGACATGTACGTCAACGACGCGTTCGGTGCCGCGCACCGCGCTCACGCCTCCACCGAGGGCGTGGCGCACTACCTGCCCGCCTATGCGGGGCTGCTCCTGGCGCGCGAGGTCGATACCCTGACCTCGATGCTCACGGATCCCGATCGCCCCTTCCTGGCGATCCTCGGAGGGTCGAAGGTGTCCGACAAGTTCGGTGTAATCGACCGGCTGCTCGACTGCGTCGACACGCTGATCATCGGTGGCGGGATGTGCTTCACGCTGCTGGTGGCCAAAGGCGTGCCCGTCGGGAAGTCGATCGTCGAGCCCGAATGGGTCGAGCCGGCGAAGGCGATGCTCACGAAGGCGGTCGACAAGGGCGTCGAGCTGATCCTGCCGGTCGACTTCGTGATCGCCGACGCGATCGAGCCGGACGCGGAGACCCGCATCGTCGCGCGCGAGGAGATCCCCCCGAAGATGATGGGCCTCGACATCGGCCCGACGACCGTCGAGCTGTTCAAGGGTGCCATCGCATCGGCTCGGACGATCTTCTGGAACGGTCCGATGGGCGTGTTCGAGATGGCGCCGTTCGAGAACGGCACGAGACAGGTCGCGCTCGCCGTGAGCCGGAACAACCGCGCCGCGTCGATCGTCGGAGGGGGCGACTCTGTGGCCGCGCTGAAGAAGTTCGACGTCGAGGACCGCATAACGTTCGTGTCCACGGGCGGCGGCGCGTCGATGAAGTTGCTCGAGGGTTCGGAGTTGCCCGGTCTCACCGCGCTGCTCGACGCCTGACAGACCAGTCGGCGCCGCCGGTGGGCGCCACATACCTCCCAAGGAGCCACCCATGCGCAGCGAACGCACTCCGATGGTCGCCGGGAACTGGAAGATGTTCACGACCTCCGGCGAGGGGGCGGTGCTGATCGACCACGTGCAGGATCTCGTGTCCGACGTGGCCGGTCGAGTCGAGGTCGTCGTCTGCCCGCCGTTCACAGGGCTGAAGGCGGCGTCCACCATCATCGAGGTCGACAAGCTGCCGATCGGGCTGGGCGCCCAGGACGTCTTCTGGGAGGAGGAGGGTGCCTTCACCGGCGCCATCGCACCCCGCATGTTGAAGGAGCTGCGCTGCGGCTACTGCATAGTCGGCCACTCCGAGCGCCGCGAGCACTTCGGTGACACGGACGAGACGGTCAACCTCAAGGTGCAGGCCCTGCTGAAGCACGGGATCACGCCGATCGTGTGCTGCGGCGAGTCGCTCGCCACCTACGAGGCGGGCGAGACGTTCTCCTTCGTCCGCGGCCAGATCCGCACCGGGATCGCCGGCATCAGCGAGGAGCAGGCGGCGGCTCTCGTTGTCGCCTACGAGCCGATCTGGGCCATCGGCACCGGGCACACGCCGACTCCCGAGGCGGCCAACGACGTCGCCCGGATGATCAGGGCCACCATCGGAGCGCTGTACGGGCCGCCGGCGGCGACGACCGCACGCGTGCTCTACGGCGGGTCCGTGAAGCCCGAGAACGCCAAGATGTTCTTCTCAGAGCCCGACATCGACGGCGCTCTCGTCGGCGGTGCCGCGCTCAATGCCGAGGCCTTCTCCGACATAGTCCACGCCGCCTCGTGACCGAGGACGACTTCATCCCCGCGGATCCGGCGCGACTGGAGAAGCTGCGCCTGCCGGCGCTGCTGGCGATCATGGACGGCTACGGCCTGTCCGACCGGCGCGAAGGCAATGCCGTGGCGCTGGCGGCAACGCCGAACCTCGACCGCCTGTTCGCTGAGTACCCGTGGGAACGGCTCGAGTGCTCCGGTCTGGCCGTGGGACTCCCCGCCGGGCAGATGGGCAACTCGGAGGTCGGCCACCTCAACATCGGGGCCGGACGCGTCGTGTACCAGGAGCTGACCCGCATCAACTGCGCGATCGAGGACGGCACCTTCGCGAACAACGAGGTCCTGGACGACGCGATCGCCGGAGCCGTCGAAGCCGGGCGTGCCGTGCACCTCATGGGCCTGGTCTCGAACGGAGGGGTGCATAGCCACATCGACCACCTGTTCGCCTTGCTCGATCTTGCGAGGGCCCGCGGGGCGGAGAGGGTCTTCGTTCACGCCTTCCTGGATGGGCGGGACGTACCGCCGGAGTCGGGTGCGGGCTTCGTGAAGCAGGTCGAGCGGCGGATCGCTATGTCGGGCGCGGGGGCCGTCGGGACGGTGTGCGGCCGCTACTGGGCGATGGACCGGGACAGGCGCTGGGACCGGGTCGAGCGCGCGTGGCGGCTGCTCGTGCTCGGCCAGGGGCGCGAGGCGCCAGACGCGGTGTCCGCGATCAGGCAGTCGTACGCGGACGGAGTGACGGACGAGTTCGTGGCGCCGGTGACCGTGGCGGGAGTCGACGCCCGCATGAGAGACGGCGACGCGGTCATCTTCTTCAACTTCCGCCCCGACCGCGCGCGCGAGCTGACGCGCGCGCTCGTGGATCCCGCGTTCCACGAGTTCCAGCGGCCGGAGACACCCTCGCTGCGTTTCGTTTGCCTTACCGAGTACGATCCGACCATCCCGGCGCCGGTGGCGTTCCCGAAGGACATTCCGTGCTGCACCCTGGCCGACGTCCTCTCCGGGGCGGGGCTCCGCCAGCTCCACATCGCCGAGACGGAGAAGTACGCGCACGTCACCTTCTTCCTGAACGGCGGGTCCGAACCGCCGAAGCCGGGGGAGGAGCGGGTCCTCGTCCCCAGTCCGAAGGTCGCGACCTATGACCTGCAGCCGGAGATGAGCGAGCCGGAGGTGGCCGATCGGCTCGTCCGCGAGATCGAGGACGGGTCGGCGGACTTCTACGTGGTCAACTTCGCGAACTGCGACATGGTCGGGCACACAGGAGTACTCGCAGCCGCCATCGCGGCGGTCGAGGCGGTCGACGACGGGGTCGGACGAGTGGTGGAGGCGATCGCGTCGAAGGGCGGGATCGCGCTCGTGACCGCCGATCACGGCAACGCGGAGAAGATGGTCGACGACGACGGGGTGACGCCCTTCACGGCGCACACTGCCAACGACGTCCCGCTGATATGCGCTGCGAACGGCGTGAGGGCGCTGCGGCGCGGCGGCAAGCTTGCCGACGTCGCGCCGACGCTGCTCGACCTGATCGGCCTTCCGGCGCCCAGCGAGTGGACCGGGACCAGCCTGCTCGAGCGGTAGGCCCGACGCGCGGGCCGCGGTTGAGTCCGAAGGGGCATGCGGCTATACTCGCTCAGTCGCGCGCCCGACGGCGCGGACGGATCTCGATATCAAGGGAGTACGCGTGAACGCGCTCATCTACGTCGTCGTCGCAGTGCACGCACTGCTGGCCATCGGGCTCGTCGTCTTCGTCCTGCTGCACTCCGGTAAGGGCACCGGGCTGTCGTCGATGTTCGGCGGAATGTCGTCCGCCGCCGGCGGCACGAGCATCATCGAGAAGAACCTGGATCGCATCACGATCGGCATCGCGATCGGCTGGGCGCTCACCTCTCTGATCCTCATGATGTGGTATCGCCCGGTCTAGCAGGATGCATATCGAGCTGGGGCGGTATGCGGTCGCGTGGTCGCGTCAACCGGCGCCACCTGCTCCAACCTTGGTTTCTGGCAAGTCCATCCGGCCGATGCTCGTCGCTGCTTGGCGTCGAACTTGCGCCCCTAAGGGCGATGGGTAGACACTCATACAGGTCAAGTGCTCTGAGCAAGTCGGTGGGCCGGCTCCTCTCGCGTCCGCGGGGCCCGGTCCCGGTCTTCGCCGGGGAGGGATGAAGCGCGAACTCTAGCGTAGGGAGTCAGTCAGCAACAGATCGATCCGTACTGCTGTCAAATGCAGGAAGGGGGCATTCGTACAATGATCCACCGCTACCGCAAGGTGATCGCCGTCGTGGCGGTCCTCACACTCGCGCTGGGAATGCTGGCGGGGTGTGCGACGACCACGACGCCGGGCACCGGCACAACGACCGGCACGGCGCCGGTAAAGGGTGGCACTCTGACCATCGGTTACGAGCAGGAGCCGGCCATCCTCAACTCGTTCGTCACGGGTGGGGACATGATGGCGACCAAGGACGTGCAGTCCCAAGTCCTTCTCGGTCTCGTCCAGATACAGCCGGACTTCAGCTACAAGCCGATGCTCGCTGAGTCGATCCCGGAGCTCAGCAACGGCCTAGTCACCGAGAACCCGTTCACGGTCACTTGGAAGATCAACCCGAAGGCTGTCTGGAGCGACGGCGTGCCCGTCACTGCGGACGACGTGAAGTTCACTCTCGACACGATCATGAACCCGAAGCTGCCGATCCTGAGCAAGTCCGGATACGAGGAGATCACGAAGGCCGAGGTCCTCGACCCGCAGACGATCAAGCTCACCTTCAAGCAGACCTACGCTCCCTATCGTGAGATGTTCTCGTCCTCGTACATGGTCCTGCCGAAGCATGCCCTCGAGGGCAAGGACTTCGCGACCGCGATGAACGAGTCGATCCCCGTCGCGAGCGGCCCGTTCATGTTCAAGGAGTGGAAGAAGGGCGACCACATCTCCCTGGTCCGCAACGACAAGTTCTGGGGAACGCCCGCTTGGCTCGACGGCGTCGTATTCAAGTGGATCCCGGACGTCAACACCGAGATCGCACAGATGAAGACCGGAGAGGTCGACGCCGTCAACCCGTCGCCCGACCCCTCGCTGATCGACCAGCTCAAGACCACGACCAAGAACGTGTATGCGGATCCCGGCACCGTGTGGGAGCACATCGCGTTCAACGTGACCAAGCCGGACGTCTCGGACCTGAAGGTGCGCGAGGCGATCGCCTACACGATCGACCGCCAGAAGATCGTCGATCAGGTCATGCTCGGTCAGGTCAAGCCGCTCGACGACATCTTCGTCCCCGAGCAGCCGTCGTACTTCTCCGCGCCTTGGTCCATCTACCGTCCTGACGCCGCGAAGGCCGAGTCGCTGCTGACTAGCGCTGGCTACGTGAAGGGCTCGGACGGCTTCTTCGCCAAGGGCGGCAAGAAGCTGACGCTGAGCTTCAAGACCACGGCGGGCAACACCGGACGCGAGAAGATGTTCCAGATCCTCCAGTCCCAGCTGAAGGCGGTCGGCATCGACGTCAAGCTGAGCTTCGAGGACGCGGCCGTGTTCTTCGGCACCTCCACTCCCAACGGCAACTTCCAGGTCGGCGAGTGGGCGTGGGTCGCTTCTCCGGACCCGAGCGTGAAGACGCTCTTCTCGTCCGAGCAGCTGCCGCCGAAGGGCCAGAACTACTATCGCTATAAGAACGCCGACGTGACCAAGTGGATCAACGAGGCCGACAACGCCCTCGATCCGGCCCTGCGCGCATCGCTCTCGAAGCAGATCTCGGCGCAGATGGCGAAGGACCTGCCGTTGATCCCGATGTATCAGCGTCTGTCCATCCTGGCCGTCAAGGACTACGTCCACGACGCCAAGAACAACGCCACCCTCGAGGGTCCGTTCTTCAACCTCGGCGAGTGGTGGATGGAGGCAGGCTCCGGCAGCGGTGCAGCCGCTCCGGCGACCTCGACTCCGTAGCGGGATCCGAAGCCGCGCCACCTGCGCGGCGGAGTGATCTCGTACGCATAGGGGGCGGCCGTTCTCGCATAAGAGAGCGGCCGCCCCGCACGCTTTCTATGCTAGACTGGCCGCGTTTTCGCAGCCAGACTCGCAGTTGGCGTTCCAGGCTGGCATTCTGGAAGGCAGTAGCAACACTTGAAGCTGATCAGATCGTTCTTCACGCACCTGCGGGAGCTCTTCCCGTTCATCGTGCGGCGCTTGGGCTACAGCGTCGGCGTGGTGGCGCTCGTCTCCGTGATCGTGTTCGGGCTTGTCTCGATCTCGGGCGACCCTCTGGCGAACCTCAGGGAGAATCCGCGCATCTCTCGCGCGGACATCGCGCGCATAGAGCACCGCATGGGCCTCGACCAGCCCAAGGCCGTCCAGTTCTTCTACTGGATCCGCGACAACGTCCGCGGCTCGGGCGAGTGGGCCAACAGCTTCTCGTTCCGGGCGCCGGTCATGCCGATCATCTGGGAGCGTTTCCAGAACACGCTGGTGTTGATGGCCTTCACTGTGCTCGTGTGCGTGATCATCGCGATACCACTCGGGATCTACTCGGCGCTCCGACAGTATTCGAGACTCGACTACGCGGTGACCGCGGTGTCCTTCTTCGGGTTATCGATGCCCGTGTTCTGGTTCGGGCTCATCTTGCAGCTGGTACTCGGCTTCTACCTCATGCAGGCCCTGGGTCTTCGCCAGCCGCTCTTCTTCACCGCGAGCATGTACACGACGGGACTCGAAGGTGACTGGATCAACCGTCTGCAGCACCTCGCGCTGCCGGTCATGACGCTCTCGCTGGCCACCATCGCCGGCTGGAGCCGCTACCAGCGCTCGGCGATGCTCGACGTGCTCAACCAAGACTACCTGCGCACGGCGCGGGCCAAGGGCCTGCCCGAGTGGCGCGTCATCGGCAAGCACGCTCTCAAGAACGCCTTGATCCCCGTGGTCACGGTGATCGCCATCGACCTCGCCTACCTGCTCGGCGGCGCGGTCGTCACAGAGACCATCTTCGCTTGGCCGGGCATGGGGCGCCTCTTCGTGCAGGCTCTCGAGAGCCGCGACTTCCCGATGGTGATGGGCACCGTGATCTTCACCTCGATCATCCTAGTGGTCTTCAACCTGTTTGCCGACATCATCTATGGGTTCCTCGACCCGCGGATCCGCCAGGAGTGACGATGCCCGCCGACCGCAACAAGCCAAAGCCTTTGGACCAGGCGACTCAGGAAGCGCCCTTCTTGACCGAGGGGATGCGGAACGGGACGACCGTGCCACTGGAAGGCATCGACCGGGGGCCGAGCGAGCCGGGCGGCGACCTCGTCTACGTCGCTGGCCGCACGCAGTGGGAGATGTTCAGGCGGCGATTCAGGCGGCATCGCCTTGCCGTCGTGTCCCTCGTGGTGCTCGTCCTCCTCTTCGGGATAGCGATCGTTGGCCCGATGCTCTCTCCCTACAAATACGACCAGATCGAGTACACCGGCGCCAAGCCGCCCTCGATACAGCACTTGCTCGGCACGGACGAGCTCGGCCGTGACGAGCTGACGCGGTTGATGCAGGGGGGCCGCATATCGCTGATGGTGGGGATCGTCGTGGCCGTTCTGTCGGCCGCGATAGGCACCCTGGTCGGGATGGTGGCCGGCTACTACGGCGGGCGCGTCGACAACGTGCTCATGCGCTTCACCGATATGGTGCTCGCGTTGCCTCTTCTGCCGCTACTGATGGTGGCGGGGCTGGTGTTCAGCGACTTGGGCTGGGACAGCCTGTGGGTGATCCCGCTGATACTCGGTCTGCTCGAGTGGATGGCGGTGGCGCGACTCGTCCGCGGGTCGTTCCTGGCCCTGCGTGAGAAGGAGTTCGTGGAGGCCGCGCACGCCATGGGGGCATCGGACTGGCGGATCATCACGCGCCATCTGCTGCCGAACTCGATAGCCCCGATCGTCGTGAACACGACCTTGGTCGTCGGGGCCGCGATCATCGTCGAGTCGGTCCTCTCCTTCCTGGGCTTCGGCATCCAGCCTCCGACGCCCAGCTGGGGCAACATGCTCAGCAACGCCCGCTCCACCATGGTTGTCTATCCGTGGCTGATGTGGGCCCCGGGGATCGCGATCGTGCTCACCGTGCTCTCCGTCAACTTCCTCGGCGACGGTCTGCGCGACGCGCTCGACCCCACCCAGGTGAGGGTGAGGGAGTAGCCGGTGAGCGACACGCGGATCACAGACGGCGCCGCATGCGCCGCAGGCTCGCGCGATGGGGAGAACATCCTCACCGTGCGCGACCTCAAGACGTACTTCGACACGGACGAGGGCACCGTCCGGGCCGTCGATGGCGTGTCCTTCGAGCTCAGGCGCGGCGAGACGCTCGCGATCGTCGGCGAATCGGGCTCGGGCAAGACCGTGACCGCACTGTCGATCCTGTCGCTGCTTCCCAAGACAGCGAAGATCGTCGGGGGCAGCATCGACTTCGAGGGTCGCGAGCTGGTGGGCGTATCGAAGGGTCAGATCGAGAAGATCCGCGGCGCCGAGATCGCGATGGTCTTCCAGGACCCGCTGACCGCTCTCAATCCCGTCTTCACCATCGGGAACCAACTGGTCGAGGCCATCCGGCTGCACCAGGACATGAACCACGCGGAGGCGCGCGCCGAGGCCATCAGGCTGTTGGAGCGCGTGGGGATCCCGGAGCCGGCCCAGCGCGTGGACGACTACCCGCACCAGCTCTCGGGCGGGATGCGCCAAAGGGCGATGATAGCCATGGCGCTGTCCTGCTGCCAGAAGATACTGATCGCAGACGAGCCGACGACCGCGCTCGACGTGACCATCCAAGCGCAGATCCTGACGCTCATGCGCGACTTGCAGGACGACCTGGGCGTCTCCGTGATCCTGATCACGCACGACCTCGGCGTCGTCGCCGAGATGGCCGATCGCGTTCTGGTCATGTACGGCGGGCGCAAGGTCGAGTACGCGGAGATCGACGAGCTGTTCGCCAACTCGATGCACCCGTACACGTGGGGGCTGCTGCGCTCGCTGCCCAGGCTGGATGCGGATCGGCACGCAGAGCGCCTCCTGCCGATCCCGGGCGTGCCGCCATCGCTGATCCACCTTCCGACCGGGTGCCACTTCCACCCGAGATGCCGCTTCCGCCAGGAGCGCTGCTTCACCGAGTACCCCGAGCTGCGCGAGGTGGCGCCGGACCACTGGTCGGCATGCCACTTCGCCGAGGTGCTCAAGGAGCACGACGCGCACGCCCTCGAGGCCGAGCTGGCCGAAGCCGCCGCGCATCGAGCTGACGCGGAGCGCGGCCGATTCAGAGCCGGGGGGTGAGTAGCGTGGGCGAGATCCTCCGCGTCCAGGACCTGGTGAAGCACTTCCCGGTCCGCGGGGGCGTGCTTCAGGCGTCAGGTGGCCTCCGTCAAGGCGGTCGACGGCATCAGCTTCTCCGTGAACGAGGGCGAGACTCTCGGACTCGTGGGGGAGAGCGGCTGCGGCAAGTCGACGACCGCGCGGTTCGTGTTGCGCCTCATCAACCCCACCAGCGGGACGGTCGAGTTCGAGGGGCGCGACCTCATGCACGTGCCCGGTGACCAGTTGCGCGCTATGCGGCGCGACCTTCAGATCGTGTTCCAGGACCCGTACGCGTCGCTGAATCCCCGCATGACGATCGGCAACATCATCCGCGAACCGCTTCTCATCCACGGTATCGGGTCGGTCGAAGAGCAGAAGGACCGCGTCAAGTACCTGCTCGAGACGGTTGGACTGAACCCGGAGCACGTCGACCGCTACCCGCACGAGTTCTCCGGCGGGCAGCGCCAGCGCATCGGGTTCGCCCGGGCTCTGGCCACGAAGCCGCGACTCGTCGTCTGCGACGAGCCCGTGTCCGCGCTCGACGTATCGATCCAGGCCCAGATCATCAACCTTCTCGAGGACCTGCAGGACGAGTTCAACCTCACGTACCTCTTCATCGCGCACGACCTTGGCGTCGTGCGCCACATCTCCGATCGAGTGGCGGTCATGTACCTCGGCAAGATCGTCGAGCTGGCGTCGGTCGGTCGGCTCTACGAGCACCCGAACCACCCGTACACCCAGTCGCTGCTCTCGGCGGTCCCCGTCCCGGACCCGGTGGTCCAGCGCTCCCGCAAGCGGATCGTGCTGCAGGGAGACGTACCCAGCCCAGTGAACCCCCCGAGCGGATGCCGGTTCCACACCCGCTGCCCGATCGCCCAGTTCCCGATCTGCTCGGAGGCGGATCCCGAGCTTCGCGAGGTGCAGCCGGACCACTGGGCGGCCTGCCACTTCGCGGCCGACTGCCCGGTGCCCGAGGGCGGCTGCGCGACCGGCTGAGCCGGGCGGCTCGCGAGCGCGTCCGCATGCGCGCGTGAGCGCGAAGGGTCTCCTCGAGAGGTCCGACGTGCGGGGTTGGCGGGCCGCAGAACGGTTGCTATACTCCGAATCCGCGCCTCCCAAGGGTGGCGGGCACGTCCGAGTGGCGGAATGGCAGACGCGCTAGGTTGAGGGCCTAGTGAGGGCAACCTCATGGGGGTTCAAGTCCCCCCTCGGACACCAAGAACTGAACAGCGGCTCTCCTCGAAAGAGGGGAGTCGCTTTCGTTCCGGCGCCCCGACTCCTCTCGTTCGCGAATGAACGGACCTCCTCGGGGGTAGAGCCTCCCTGAGGGTTCTCGACGCATCGAGGAGGAACGACCATGAGGCGCTTCGTGTTCTGTGCTGCCGCGCGCGCTCTGCTGGCGATCACGTTCGCGTTCGGTCTGACGGCCATGCCGGGCATCGCAGCGTCGGCTTCGGCCGGGGAGACTACTCCGACGGCGGGCGCTCGCTATCAGGTGCTGGCATGGAACGACCTCGGCATGCACTGCTACAACGGCAGCTTTGCGGACATGATGGTGCTGCCGCCGTACAACACGCTATGGGCGCAGGTGGTCCGGGTCGACGATCCTCCCAGCATCGTGACGACGGGTGTCGTGGTGAGTTATGCGTTCCCCGGGAACACGTACTCCGCCGGGAAGACCGACTTCTGGGACTACGCGACGCAGCTGTTCGGACTTCCGACGCCTCTGCCCGCCAACGTGGGGCTGCGCGGCAAGGGGCTCACCGGCACGCTGGATCCGGCCGGCGATCACTTCACGGCTGTCGGCATCCCGCTCACGGAGTACTCCGATGCTGACACGCAGACGCGCCAGCCGTACCAGACCGCGATCATCACGGTTCGCGACGCAGTGTCCGGCGCGGTCCTCACATCGGCGACCGTCGTGGCCCCGATATCCTCCGAGATGAACTGCGTGATGTGCCACGCGGACACCGGGGATGCGACGACGCGCTATCCGATCACCCCGACCGGTGACTTCCAGGCGAACATCCTCGCGCTGCACGACTACCTCAGCCGATCCAAGTATCCCGCCGGGCACAAGGGCGCGCTGCTCGGGCGCAAGCCGGTATTGTGCGCCGAGTGTCACGCGGACGCCGCTCTGGGAGCGGCGGGTCTTCCGGGCATCTCGAGCCTGTCGAACGCGATGCACCGTCACCACAACCCGACGAACGCCCCGGACATAACCCCGAACAATGACGGCTGCTACAACTGCCATCCGGGAATGGACACGCAATGCCTGCGATGTGTGATGTCGCAGCGCTACGGCATCGGTTGCGTCGACTGCCACGGGAACATCGTCGAAGTCGCGAAGAACCCGACTCCCTGGGTGAGCGAGCCGAAGTGCTCGAACCCCACGTGTCATGGCGCGGCGTATGCCACGGATCAGCCGCTCTACCGCAACTCCAAGGGCCACGGTGGCCTGTACTGCGCCACGTGCCACGACAGCCCCCACGCGATCGCCGTGAGCCGCGAGGCGAGCGATGCGATCAAGTTCATCGACCTGCAGGGTAGCGCGGGGACGCTGCGCGTGTGCACGACGTGCCACGCCACCGTGCCGACCGGCGCGTTCAAGCACGCGGCGGCCGCGGCCCCTCCCGTTTCCGTCGCCAAGTCACACACGAGGCTCACGATCGGCAACCTCCACTCGTCCTACAACCGGTGGACCACATTCAAGGTCTCGGGCACCGTCCTGCCGAAGCACACAGCACGCAGTAGCCGCGTGGTCTACATCAGACTGTACCGGCGGCTCAGCGGGCACTGGGTGCTGCACAAGACGGTCGCAGCGAAGCTCGGGAGCAACGGCTCGTACTACGCCGCATCCGTGCAGTTGCAGCACCGCGGGCGATGGAGGATGAGGCCATACACGCCGTCCGACTCTCGCCACCTCGCGACGTACGGCCCGTCGGACTACATGTACGCGAGGTAGCGTGGATCCTCGGCGTCCGATTTGCGGGTTGAGGAGCTAGTGAGGGCAACCTCATGGGGGTTCAAGTCCCCCCTCGGACACCAGAGATGATGAACGGCTCCCTTCGCAAGAGGGGAGCCGCTCCTAACTTGGGGCCTCGGCGGCGTCTGAACTGACACGGTCCAATGGCGCTAGCCGTATCTGCTTGGCGAGTCCGTAGGCCGCCGGCAGGTCGCTCTCACCGTCCACGAACACGCGTCCAATGACGGCAACCGCGTTGTTCGGAGAGGGTATCTGCGTCACGCCGCTCGGTACTTGTCCGTTCCAGTTCGGCCCCGTAAGGAGATAGTCGCCCGCTGCCGTGCCGGTCGTGCGCATGCCGACGTAGGCAAACGCAGCGCCGTCCGACGGATCGGTGAACTGTACGCTGTAGTAGCGACCGGAGAAGTCCGGCACATGCAGGACTTGCGCTCCTCTTGAGAGGTCAAGCCAGCCGAGAACGTAGAGCAGATAGTCCGTCCCCGTTGTCATGATGCTGGCGCTTGAGGTCGAGGGCGCGGCGAGAGTGGGCACCGCGTAGAGCGTATTGATGGGGATGCCCGACGAGGTGTTCGCGTCAACGCCGTGGGTGATCGCTCTCTTGAAGCCGGTGTACGTGATACGCGGCCAGTAATAGATGAAGACGAGGGTGCCGAGTCGCCCATACGATGGCTGCCACTGCCGCGTAGGTGGTGAGGACGCTTCCCCCCGCAGAGAACTGTCTGCGGGCGGCCCATGCGAGGACGGCGAGTATGGCGAACGTGACGGCGTACTTGTGTTTGAGGATGAACCTGTTCATGTCAGCGCACCCTGACCACCGGCGGCAGGTGGTAGTCGCCGTCAAGGATGGCTTTGCCCGGGCAGATACGCCCGCAGCCACAACTTGAAGTTGCCTGTCGGCGCGGGTAGCCAGTTGGACTCGTGCCCTGCGGCGGTCGTGCTCTGGATATGAATGTCGGTTGAGCCGTCAGCGTTCGGCGCAAGGTTCGAACGGTCGCCGACACTGTGGCGATCGACCGGGTTGCTCACCATGTAGCCCTGAACGTCGGTCATCGTCAGCGACCAGAACGCATCGTTCGGCGGAAGTTGTCCCGCCGGAAAGTGCAGGACGTAGTCGTGGTGGCCATTCAGCGTCTTGCCCGCGCCGTCAACGGTCGTCGTCCAATACACAGCCTCTTGAGCGACATTGACGGCGGGCAGGACTTTGGCGCATGCGGCTCGTTGAAGGATGCCGTTGCCGGGCTGACTGCACTTGAGGGTGGTGCTCCAGCCATTGACGGTCGTCTGCATGGCCCGAGCCACAGCGTTCAAGATGAGATTCGCCGTGATGAACGCCAGCACGGCGCCGACGATGATTGCCTGCACGACGCCAGTTGTCAGTCCCATGTTGTCTCAAGACTCCTTGACTCAGGGTCGCGGATCGACGGCAGATATACCCTTCTCGACGAAGGCTGTCGATGTGGCTGATCCACCGATGAAGGCAACGTGAGTCGGTGGTTCCGGCTTGAGTCTAGGCGTTGCGCCGCCACTGGTTCTACCCGGTATTCCGCCAAGACGCGCAAGCACGGCGGTTGCTGCGTCCAAGTGCACTACGCCGGTCGCGGCGCACACCGGGTACATCGATAGCGTCAGCGTTCCTCGGACATTCGGGACGAGCGGAGATACCCTGATGGCGCCACGGTTCATGACCGCGATAGCGCTAGTCGCGCTGCTCGGCACTTGCGCGGCTCTGGGATGTGCGAGGCCGGCCACGCGTCACGGATCGCCCGTTCCGCCCGGAACGTCGCAGGCATCGACGCCGTCTCCCGTCCCGGCCCCTGCTGCCCGGCTCGCCACCGCGCCTCCCGTCGCCGACCTGGGCAACGTCGAGGTCCGCAGCTACAAGGGCACGCGGCTCGACTTGGTCAGCTCCGAGCCCGAGAACTCGATCAAGGGTCCGCAGCACGTCGACATCGAGACGTACCGGCTCGCGGTCACGGGCTCGGTGACGACGCCGCTCTCCCTAACGTACGCTGACGTGACCGAAATGCCGGCGTATCAGAAGGCGACGACGCTCAACTGCGTGGACGGCTGGTCCGTCACCTACCTGTGGCAGGGGGTGCTTATCAAGGACCTGCTCGCGCGCGCGGACGCGGACGCGCGCGACCCGAGCCAAGATCGTCATCTTCCGATGCGTCGACGGCTACTCCGAGTCGCTGCCGTCTCGACTACGTGGTCGGCCGCGACATCCTGCTGGCGTATCGCATGAACGGCGTCGTCATGCCGCCCGAGCGCGGCTTCCCCTTCCAGGTGGTCGCCGAGGATCGCCTCGGCTACAAGTGGGCGAAGTGGGTCACCGGCATCGAGGTGTCGGACAACGAGCGATTCGCTCGGATACTGGGAGTCACGAGGGGCCGACAACACGGCGACCCTGTCGGGCGCCAACTGAGGGTCCGGCGCGCCCGGGCGCAGGACGATACTTGGAGTGCGCGCACGCATCGACGTCGGCTGGAGAACGCGTGCAGGACGATCCCGACTTCCAGGCGTTGCTGTCGGCGGCCCGGACAGGCGCCGACTGGGCGTGGGCGACCGTCTACCGGGAGTACTCTCCGGCGGTACTGCGCTACCTGAGAGGGCGCGGGGCCCGGGAGGCCGAGGACCTACTCGGCGAAGTGTTCCTGCAGATCGTCCGGAACCTCGCCGGGTTCGACGGCAGCGAGCGCGACTTCCGTACGTGGGTCTTCATGATCGCCCACAACCGTCTGGTCGACGAATGGCGTCGCGCCGGGCGGGAGCGGGTCGACTACGTGTCATGACGACCTGCTCGCCGCGGAGGGCGGCTCGGGTGACATCGAGGAAGACGCCATGCGGAGCATGGCGGACCAGCGGGTCCTGGCGATCCTGGGGCGCCTGACTACCGCGCAGCGCGACGTGCTGTTCCTGCGGCTCTTCGCCCGGCTGACGGTGGACGAAGCGGGCGTCGTGCTCGGGAAGCGCCCCGGGGCGGTCAAAGCACTCCAATCGAGAGCGCTCTCCACGATCCGCCGAGAGATGTCGAGGTAGGCCGTATCCTTCTGACCGGCTTCGGCGGTTACCAGGGCATGAGACGGTTCCAGGACATGGACGACGCGCGGATCGAGCGGCTCTTCGACGGGCGCGTGCCCATCGACGATGCCGACCTCGGACAAGTCGCGCGCTTCTTCGGCGACGTGAGCGATGCCTTGCCCGAGGAGCAGACGGCCGCCCTCGAGACGGCGCACCTGGCCGCCATGACCGAGGCAGTGCGGCTCCTTCCCGCGGAAGCCCCGGCCGGCAGTAGCCGGGACTCTTGGCTGAGACCGGCGAAGCGCCCCGCGTTCAGGACGGCGTTCGCACGGGGATGGGCGATCGCCGCGGCCTTGGCGGGCATCCTGGCGTTCGGCGGGGCCGCATACGCCGGCGTTCTGCCCGCTCCGATCCAGCATGCCGTCGCGACCGCAGTCCAGGCCGCGGGCCTCCACATCCCGGACCCGGAACCGACGGTCTCCGTCGGCGTCGACACGATGCCGGCGTCCCGGGCGCCCGATACGGGCGGCGGGTCCCCCTCCAACGTCGGGGTACACGGCTCGAGCCAGTCGACGTCCGGCACCGCCGGGGTCAACAAGGGCGGACAGGACCTGCCGGCTCAGTCCAACGCGGTCGACGCGTCCAAGGGCAAGGTCACAGGCGACGCGCCCACGGGCAAGAAGGCCACTCCTCGCTCGAAGCGTCAGGGAGTCGGGCCGAAAGAGCGGTCGTCGGATCACGGCAAGCCGCCGCAGGACGACTAACACACGGGTTCAAGCGCGGTCCCTAGCGAGGGACCGCGTCACGCGTCAGTTGGCGGGACAGACTCCCGGGGGCAAACGGAAGGTGGTCACATGAAGAAGAGGGTCTTGATATGGATCGGCCTGGTGATGGCGTCGGTGCTGGTCGCCGGATCTGTCGCTGTCGCTCAGGAAGTGCTCACGCTGAGCGCGAATCCGATGAAACTCACGTACGGGAAGGACGTCAGGCTGACCGTCGGCTTCCCGACAGCCGACTCGGCCACAGCGACGATCCTCGCGATGCCCGCGGGCGCGAGCGAGTGGACGACGACCACTCTCCTGGCCACGCCCACGACCTCGACGGTCACGGTGAAGAAGCCGAAGGTGACGACGACCTTCAAGGCGTGGATCAGCGACGAAACGAGCAGCGCTCCGGTGACGGTCGAAGTGATGGCGCGCCTGTCGAAGCCGCAGATCAACGGCCATGTCCATAGGGGCCACAGCTACACGGTCAAGGGGACGATGCAGCCGCAGGAGGCCTCGACGGTCACCGTCAGCTTCTGGCGCCTAGAGACGACAACGGTCGTCGTGAAGCACGGCAAGGGCCATCTCAAGCGGATCGCCGTGGACAAGTGGGTGCTGCACAGCTCGGTCGAAGTCGCGCTGCACAAGCAGAACTCGCTGCAGTCGAAGTGGGCGGCGAAGTGGCGTCCGAACGCCTCCGGCTCGTGGCTGATCAGGGTCACTCACGAGGACGTCTCGCACGTGAAGTCCTCGGCGAAGACCTTCAAGTGGGTCCGGCTCTAGCGGGCTCGAGGGCAAGGCTAGGTGAGGGACCCCGGAGCGGGAGCTCCGGGGTCCCTCACGTTCGGCTGCCGCTCTTGGGGAATACTCCCGTGTGACGGGCGCGCGTGCACGGAGCGCCTGTCGTCGCGCGCTCCGCCCTCGACTCGAGACCTAGGGAGGCCCGATGCCCGGACCGGCGACGGCCCGGCGCGACCCCGACAGTGACGCGCCCTTCCGCGACGAGCTGCTCGGACCCGACCGGCTCGCCGAAGAGGCGCGGCTCATAGCGGCCGGGCAGGGAACCGTCACGGGCGGGCGCATCCGCACGACCCGGCTTCTGACCCTGATCGACCGCGCCGCCATCGACCTGGCCTCCGACAACGCCCACCTGAACAAGGCTGCGCGCGGCCCCCGAGCGGTCTCGCCCGCCGGTGACTGGCTGCTCGACAACTACTACCTGATCGAGCAGCAGGTCCGGGAGGTGAGGGAGGACCTTCCCGCCGCCTTCGGCATCGAACTGCCGCGCCTCGACTCGGGCGAGTACGCCGGCCTGCCGAGGGTCTACGAGGCGGCCATATCCGTCATCACGCACAGCGACTCCCGCATGGACATGGCGGGGCTGCTCGCGTTCATCGAGGCGTATCAGGAGGTGTCGCCGCTGACGATCGGCGAGTGCTGGGCGGTGCCGATCATGCTCCGCATCGGCCTCGTCGAGAACCTTCGGCGCCTGTCGCGCAGCGTGCTCGAAGCACATGTTCGCGAGGATTCGGCGGACGCGTGGGCGGAGAGGCTCACCATCGCCGGCCAGGACGAACCCGACTCACTGCCCGGATTGCTGGCGGGGATCACTGCCGACCCGCTGCACGACTCGCCTGTGTTCCTTCTCAGGTTCGCCCAGCGGATGCAGGGTGCGGACATCGCGCCGGAGATGGTGAACTCGTGGCTGGCCGGGCGGCTCTCGTCGCTCTCCCTGAACCTCGAGCGCGAGGGAGTCCTGCACCAGAAGCGTCAAGCCGCGGATCAGGTGTCCATCGCGAACGCCATCGGGTCCGTAAGACTGCTGGACGGATTGGACTGGAACGACTTCTTCGAGAGCATCTGTCATGTCGAGCGGATCCTGCGCAGGGATCCGGTCGGAGTCTACGGGCTCATGGACTTCGCGAGCCGGGATCGATACAGGCATTCGTTGGAGGAGCTGTCCAAGCGTTCCGGCACGGGCGAGATAGAGGTCGCGCAGCAGGTCGTGGAGCGATGCGAGGCGTCGCTGGTCGCCGATGCGGAGGACGACCTTCGCGGCCACGTGGGTTTCTGGCTGATCAGCTCGGGTCGATACGAGCTCGAGCGCGCCGTCGGATACCGGGTGCGCCCTCGCCAGCAGATCTACAGGGGGCCCCTGAGGTTCCGCGGTACCTTCTACTGGGGAATGCTGGCGCTGGCCACCGCCGGCTTCGGCGCGGGACTCGTGGCCTACGCCATGATGCAGGGCGTGACCGGCTGGGGGCTTGCGGCGGTCCTGCTGGCGGGTCTGATCCCCGTGTCGGAACCGGGGCTGGCGCTCACCAATCGGATCGCCGCGCTGGTATTCCCGGCGCGTGCCCTGCCGAAGCTCGACCCGCTGGCGCCCGTCTCGGAGTCACACCGCACGGTAGTCGTGGCTCCTTCGCTTCTGCTGTCCGTCCCTCACGTGCAGACCGTCATCGACGGCCTCGAAGTGGCGTTCCTGGCCAACCGGGACCCGAACATACACTTCGCCTTCCTGGGGGATCCGACATCATCACCTTCGGAGCGCGTCCCCGAGGACGACTTGGTCGAGGAGGCGGCGCGACGCGGCATCGACGAGCTGAACGAACGCTACTGGGAAGAGGCCGCGGTGCGCCCCTTCCACCTGTTCATGCGCGAACGCCGCTTCGATGAGGCCGAGCGGACGTGGATGGGCTGGGAGCGCAAGCGCGGATTCATCGACGAGTTCGTACGGGAGTTGCGCAACGGTCAGGTGACCTCGATACACACCCGGATAGGGGATGGAGACTGGCTTCGCGGGGTCACGTTCGTTCTGACGGTCGACGCCGACACGATCGTGCCCAGGGACGCGGCGAAGCGGCTGATAGCCACGATCGCGCACCCGCTCAACAGGGCCCGGTGGGAGCCTGGCGAGGGTAGGGTCCTCAGGGGATACGGCTTGGTCCAGCCCCGTGTCGGGATGTCGCTGCCGGGTGCCCACAGGTCGCAGTACTCGCTCATGTCCTCGAGCGGCGTCGGCATCGACCCCTACGCTATGGCCGTCTCCGACACCTATCAGGATGTGTTCGAGGAAGGATCCTTCACCGGCAAGGGCATCTTCGAGGTCGACGTGTACCTCGGCGTGCTGCGTGGCGCGTTCCCCGAGAACACCCTTCTCTCTCACGATCTCATAGAGGGCTGTTTCCTGCGCACGGCACTCGCGAGCGACACTGAGGTCATAGATGACTATCCGGCGAACTACCTCTCGGCCTCGCAGAGGCAGCGCAGGTGGGTCCGCGGCGACTGGCAGACTCTTCCCTTCCTCGGTCTCAACGTGCGCAGGGAGGACGACACGACCGTCAGGAACCCGCTCTCGGCCCTGCACCGCTGGAAGATCGTCGACAACCTGAGGCGTTCGCTCGTCCCGCCGCTGACGCTGCTGCTCTTCACGATCGGGTGGCTGGTCGTGCCGGATCCCGCCGTCGCCTGGCCGCTCTTCTTGCCGCTGGTCATCCTCTTCCCCGCGTATTTCTCGTTCGCCGACTCCGTTCTCTCGCGATCGCGGAAGCTGAGTCTGCGGCAGCAGGTGCCTGAGATCATGCAGGACTTCCAGGACGATTCGGTTCGCGGCCTGTTCAACCTGGCGCTGCTGCCGCATCAGGCCTGGATGGCAGCGGACGCCACAGTGCGGACTCTGTGGCGGATGGGAGTGAGCCGCAAGCACCTGCTGCAGTGGGTGACCGCCGCTGAGGTCGAGCAGACCGCGAGCTTGAGCGCTCCCGCCTTCTGGCGCGCTCTCGGCCCGTCCGCGGCGGCGGCCGTGCTTCTACTGACGGCTGGCGCCTTCACGCATCCCGAGCGCCTCATGGTGGCCGTGGTCTTCGCGGCGATATGGCTCGTCGGTCCGACGGTGGCCTGGCTGGTATCGCAGCCCACGGCCGTGGAGCACGCCGCGCTCTCTCAGAAGCAGTCGCGAACGCTGCGGCGCGCCGCTCGCAAGACATGGCGGTTCTTCGAGACCTTCGTGAAGGCGGACGGACACCACCTTGCTCCGGACAACTTCCAGGAGGATCCGGAGGGTCGGGTAGCGTACCGCACGTCACCTACGAACCTGGGTCTGCAGTTGCTCGCGTATCTGAACGCCTACGATCTCGGCTACTCCTGCCTGGCCGATCTGAACGAGCGCGTGGCGCTCACGCTCGGGACCATGGCGAGCCTCGAGCGCCACGACGGTCACTTCTACAACTGGTACGACACCGACACGCTCCGGCCGCTCCGCCCCGCCTACGTCTCGACAGTGGACTCCGGCAACCTCGCAGGCCACCTGCTGACGCTGCGCATCGGGCTGCTGGAGGTCACGGAGGCGCCTCTGCTCGGTGAGCAGCTGGTGGCGGGTGCGCGTGACACTCTCGCGCTGGCGTTGGAGGACTTCCAGGCCGAGAAGGCGACGCTCGTCTCCGCCGAGGCGGTGCGCGACCTTCGGGAGGCGCTCGATGCCTTCTCGCGCACGCTGGAACTGGCCGAGCAGCCCCACAACCTGGGCGGATGGTACGGCCTGCTCGAAAGGCTCTCCATCAACGCCGCGGAGGTCGAGATCCTCACAGGGCTGCTGTACGAGCCACAGGGCGGCGACGGGACCACGTCGGCCTCGCCATGGCCTTCCACGCCGCTGGAGCGCGTACGTGCTTCGTGCATCGACGCCGTGAGCGCAGTCCGGGGACCTCTCGAGATGCTGCGCGACCTCGCCCCCTGGGCGCAGCTCCTGGCGGAGGTGCCGGGCGACGCGCGCTTGCGGCCCGAGCTGCGCCCGCTGCTCGTGTACGTCCCGTCGCTCGTCGGCCTCGCCGAGGGCCTCGACCGCGTGCTGGTGGCGCTCGACGACCTCGCGGAGAACGCGGCGTCGGACGAGTCGCGTGTCTGGGCCGAGCAAGTCGGCCGAGGCATCCGGGACGGTCGCGGCGTGTGTGCGGGCCTGCTCGCGCGCGCACGCGAGTCCGCGGAGATCACGCGCGACATCTGGGAGCACACCGACTTCGGGTCGCTCTTCGACGATTCGCGCCTGCTCTTCTCGATCGGGTTCAACCTCACGGAGGGCCGTCTGGACCCGTCCTTCTACGACCTGCTGGCCAGCGAGGCCCGGCTGGCGAGCTTCCTCGCGATCGCGAAGGGCGACGTCCCGCAGGCCCACTGGTTCCGCCTCGGGCGACAGCTGACCGACGTCGGGACCGGGCGAGCGCTCGTCTCGTGGTCGGGCTCGATGTTCGAGTACCTCATGCCGCTTCTCGTCATGCGCTCCTGGCCCGGCACCATCCTGGACGAGACGTACGAGACCGTGGTGAAGCGCCAGCGCCAGTACGCCGCCGAACTGGGCGTTCCCTGGGGCGTTTCCGAGTCTGGGTTCAACGCCAAGGACGCCGACCTGACGTACCAGTACCAAGCGTTCGGTGTCCCGGGACTGGGGCTCAAGCGGGGCCTTGCCGATGACGTGGTGGTCGCGCCTTACGCCTCGATGCTCGCGCTGCCGATCGAACCGCGGTCGGTCGTGGCGAGCCTCGAGGCGTTCTCGCAGCAGGGGGCCGAGGGGCGCTACGGCTTCTACGAAGCCGTCGACTACACCGCGGGCCGGGTGCCGGCAGGCCAGCGGCGGGCCGTCGTCCGCGCCTACTTCGCACACCATCAGGGCATGGCGTTCGTCGCGCTTGGCAACCAGCTCAACGGCGACAAGATGCGCCAGCGCTTCCACGCTGACCCGACCGTGGCATCGGCGGAGCTGCTCCTGCAGGAGCGCGTTCCTCGCGGCGTGGAGATGCTCACTCCGCACACCGAGGAGATAGCCTACGTCCGCTCGGTACACGAGTTCGCGTTGCCGGTCGCTCGGCTCTACAAGACAGCGGACACGCCGGCGCCCTCGACGCGTTTCCTCTCCAACGGCCGCTACTCCGTCATGGTCACCAATGGTGGCGGCGGCTACTCGCGCTGGCGCGGGCTGGCGGTGACGCGATACCGCGAGGATGTCACGAGGGACTGCTGGGGCACCTTCTTCTACGTCCGCGACCTGGCGAGCGGTGACGTCTTCTCGGTGCCCCACAACCCGTGGCCCAAGCAGCCCGACGAGTACCGAGTCGCCTTCTCGGCGGACAAGGCGGAGTTCCGCCGAGTCGACGGAGAGCTCGAGACGCAGATCGAGGTCGCGGTCTCCCCGGAGGACGACGTGGAGGTGCGGCGGCTGACCTTCACGAACCGTGGGCGGCGAGCGCGGCGCCTCGAAGTCACCTCCTACCTCGAGATAGCCATGAGCGCGCAGGCCGGAGACCAGGCCCACCGGGCGTTCTCGAACCTGTTCGTCGAGACCGAGTACCTTCCCGAGACCGACGCGCTGCTGTTCTCGCGCCGTCCCAGGAGCGCCGAGGAGCGCAGGGCATGGGGGTTCCACCTCGTCGCCTGCGATCAGGAGTCGTGCGAGCCTTCGTTCGAGACGGACCGCGCGGCGTTCCTGGGCCGCCTGCGGGGAGCGGACAGGCCGGTCGCTGTGGAGAGTGCCGGGCCGCTTGCGGGAGGCATCGGCGCGGTGCTGGACCCGTGCGCCGCGATCCGGGGAGGGATCAGGCTCGGGCCGGGCGGGAGCGCGCGCATCGTCTACGTCACGGGCGCCGCCGACTCGCGTGACAGGGCGGTCCGCCTCACCGAGAAGTACCACGAGACCGCAAGCGCGCAGAGGGCTATCGACCTGGCGTGGACCGCCTCGCAGGTCGAACTGCGTGATATGGGCATCTCGCCGGATGACGCAGTGGCGCTCGAGCGGCTGGCGTCACGACTGCTGCTGACCGACCCCTACTCGCCGCTCAAGGTCCAGACTCCCCGCGAGAACGAGCTGCCCGTCAACGGCCTGTGGTCTCTCGGGGTGTCGGGCGACTATCCGATACTGCTCGTGCGCGTAGAGGAGGTGGAGCACACGCCGCTCGTGCGCCGCGTGCTGCTCGCCCATCAGTACTGGCGTCACAAGGGCCTGCTGGTCGACCTGGTCGTGCTCAACACGAAGCCGAGCGGCTACGCCGACGAGTTCGACGAGCGTCTGCGCATGCTCATGCGGACCGGCCACGCTCTGCAGTTGCTCGACAAGCCGGGGGGCATCTTCCTCAGGCGAGCCGACCAGATGCACCCCGACGTGCTCAACCTGCTGGTCTCAGCGGCGCGTGCGGTCCTGGAAGGCGACGGCGGCACGATCGAGCTTCAGCTCGACCGCAGGGGTCGCCGTCCCACGCCTCCCAAGGCGCTCGTGCCGCTACACGAGCCCGTCCTCGACATGCTGAGGACGCCCGCGCGCCCGCACCTTCTGTTCGACAACGGGACAGGCGGTTTCGACCCCGACAGCGGCGACTACGTCATCGTCCTCACCGACGGGGCGAACACGCCTGCGCCTTGGATCAACGTGATGGCCGGCCCGGAGTTCGGCTGCCTCGTGTCCGAGGCGGGCGTCGGGTGCACCTGGGCGCTGAACAGTCACGAGAACCGCATCACGACCTGGAACAACGACTCGGTCAGCGACGGCTCGGGCGAGACCTTCTACCTGCGGGACGAGGAGACGGGCGAGTTCTGGAGCCCGACCCCGCTGCCGGCTCGCGCTCCGGGCACGTACTCGGTCACGCACTCGCCGGGCTGCACCACCTTCCGCCACGCCTCTCACGGCATCGAGAGCAAGCTGGAGTGGTTCGCCGCCGCGGACGACCCGGTCAGGGTCGTGCGCGTGAAGCTGGGCAACACTACCGACCGCACGCGCCATCTCTCCGTCACGCACTTCGTCGAGTGGGCGCTCGGCTCGTCGCGTTCCGCGGCGCAGCAGCGCGTGGTGACCCGCTTCGACTCCGAGACGGAGACGCTAACGGCCCACAACTGGTTCAACGCGGACTTCCCGGGCCGCCCGTCCTTCCTCGCGTGTGACCGCCCGCTGCACTCGTGGACGGCCAGCCGCACGGAGTTCGTCGGGCGCAACGGGCGGGCAGCGGATCCGGCCGCCATGCACAGACGCTCCCTGGGCGGCGCATCCGGGCGGTTCCACGACAATTGCGGCGCGCTGATGATCGAGGTGGAACTCGAAGGCCACGCAGAGACCGAGGCGGTGTTCCTGCTGGGCCAGGCGGATTCCGTCGAGCGCGTGAGGGCCCTGGTCGCCGCGTACCGCAAGCGGGGAGCGGTTGAGACGGCCCTCAAGGCCGTGAGGGAAGGCTGGGAGGATCTCCTTTCGACCGTGCAGGTGTCCACCCCCGATCCGCGCCTGGATCTCATGCTCAACCGGTGGCTGCTGTACCAGACCACCTCGTGCCGGATCCTGGGCAGGACGGGGGCCTACCAGAGTGGCGGGGCCTTCGGCTTCCGCGACCAGCTGCAGGACGTGCTCGCGCTGCTGGTGGCGAGGCCGAAGATGGCTCGCGCCCAGATCGTGGAAGCAGCGCGCCGCCAGTTCCCGGAGGGCGACGTGCTGCACTGGTGGCAGCCGTACTCGGGACGCGGCGTGCGCACGCACATCACCGACGACCGCCTGTGGCTGCCCTACGTGGTCGCCGAGTACCTGCGACAGACCGGCGACGGGAGCGTGCTCGACGAGAAGACGCCCTTCCTGGCGGGCCAGATGCTGGCGGGGGACCAGGAGGACGCATACGTCCAGCCCGCCGTCTCCGAGCAGGTCGCCGACGTGTATGAGCACTGCGTGCGCGCGATCGAGGTCTCATTGCACAACGGCGAGCACGGGCTGCCTCTGATGGGCGGGGGGACTGGAACGACGGGATGAACCGCGTCGGGCACGAGGGGCGCGGCGAGAGCGTGTGGCTCGCGTGGTTCACAGGGTACGTGCTGCAGCAGTTCGCCCCGATCGCGCTCGGTCGAGGCGAGAAGGACAGGGCCGAGCGCTACCGGGCCCACGCCGCCGCGCTCGCGAAGTCCGCCGAGGAGGACGGGTGGGACGGCGAGTGGTACCGTCGCGCATTCTTCGACGACGGCACGCCGCTGGGCACTCACGATTCCGCCGAGTGCCGCATAGACGCCATAGCGCAGGCCTGGGCGACGATCTCGGGGCTTGGGGAGCCCGGCCGAGCCCGGGAGGCGCTGCAGGCGGTCCAAGAGAAGCTCGTGCGCCGCGAGGACGGCCTGATCGCGCTGCTGGAGCCGCCCTTCGACGCGACGCCGAAGGATCCCGGCTACATCAAGGGCTACGTTCCCGGCGTGCGGGAGAACGGCGGCCAGTACACGCACGCGGCCGCCTGGGTGATCCTCGCGTACCTCATGCAGGGCGACGGCGATGAGGCATTCGACCTTCTGAGCATGGTCAACCCGGTCTCGCACGCCCTGGACCCGGACGCGGTCGCCCGCTACCGGGTCGAACCCTATGTGGCCGCTGCGGACGTGTACGCTGTGGCTCCGCACATAGGGCGCGGCGGCTGGACCTGGTACACGGGAGCTGCCGCCTGGCTGTACTGCGTGGCGCTCCACGACATGCTGGGGATGCGCGTGGAGAGCCGCGACGGCCTCGAGACGCTGACAGTGGATCCCTGCATCCCTAAGGCGTGGGCGGAGTACGAGATGACGCTGCGCAGGAGCGGCGGCACGTGGCACGTCAGGGTGCTGAACCCTCGCGGAGTGAATCGCGGCGTCGACCGCGTCACAGTGGACGGAGTCGCGGTGGACGGCAACATGGTGCCGCTCGGCGGAGAGGGCGCCCACGAGGTGATCGTCACCCTGCTGGGCGGTTAGCCCGTCCGGTGACCGCGGCGCGAGGGCAGCCGTCTACCTGAGCCTGAACTCCTCGAAGTAGATCTCGCTGCGGCGGAATCCCGCCGATCGCAGCTGACGCAGCATCTCGAGACGCATCGGCAGAGGCCCGCACAAGAAGACCGAGCACTCGGCCGGTGCTGCGTCGAACTCCAGATCGGCAACCTTCAGGTGTCCCCTCTCCGTAGTCGGGTGCACGACGAGCCGGAGGTTCGGCCTCGTGCGGACATCGGCCTCGAGTTCCTCCCTGTAGATGGCCTCGGCCGCATCGTGGACGCTCCAGACCAGGAGCACTCGGGTATCCGGGTCGAGGTCGCGGGCCATCGACAGGAAGGGCGTGATCCCGATCCCGCCCGCCAGCCACAACTGGCTCGCCCCTCCCCGGCTTCTGACGAAGGCCCCGTACGGTCCCTCGATCCGGGCCGCGGAGCCGGGCAGCTTCGCCGCGTCCAGCGCCGCCGTGAAGTCGCCGGACGCCTTGACCGAAAAGCGGATCTCGTCGCCCGGGCCGCTGCTCATCGTGAACGGATGCTGCTCTCTGGTCGGTCCGCACTCGAAGGACGCGAAGGCGAACTGGCCCGCGGTCCTGTCCAGCGGGTCTGCGCTCGACGCCAGCACGATCTCGGTGACGTCGCCGAGACGCCGGGATCGCCCGATCTCGTAGGCGTGGAACGGGCCCAGGTGGCGGAAGAGGAACTCCCGGTAGAGATACGCGGTCAGGCCGAGCGTGACCATGCCGTACACGTACGGGGCGAGCAGGGGCGAGGTCTTGACGTAGGTGTGTGCCAGCAGCGAATGAGTGGCGGCCATGGCTACGATGACGCCCATGAAGCGGTGAGTCGTCTTCCAGTCCTGGTACCTGAGCGGAACGAGGCGCCGCCACGGGAAACGAGGGGCCGACGCGAGGAAGATCGCGAGCAGCAGGACCGGGAGGGTGGTGTATCCCACCGGCTTGCTCGGCACGTAGCCGATCGACTTCGGAACGATGAGGAAATGGGCGGTCACGAGGAAGGCGATGGTGATCCCGATGGTCCTGTGCGTGACGAAGAGCTTGTCCAATCCCGTGAGGAACCTCTCGACGAAGCCGGCGCGCGTGGAGAGCATCAGGTTCACCGACAGCGAGACCAGGGCTAGCGAAGACAGGGTCTCCGCAACGGCCTGCTGGGTTGGAACGGTGGGAGGCCAGAGTGTCAGGGAGATGGTCCAAACGGTCGCGTGCAGCAGCACGACGAGGCCCAGGAACAGGGCTCTCGGTCTCACGCCCGGAGGAAGGTCCCTCAGCACCGTCGCCCCCCTTGAGTGGCCGCGAGCGTTCCAGAGGCCGGCCGCCCACGACCCCGTCAGGTCTTTCCCGTGCCGTCTCGGGCCGTAACCCGTCCCGGGAGATGAGGCGCGCTACGCCGCGTCCCTCTCGCGCCTCATCTCCTCGCTGGCCCGGTCCGCCGCCAGGTACGGCTGAGTCCCGACGAAGAGCAGGATGGCGCCCGCGGCCCAGGCGGCCGGTATCGAGTAGACGCGCGATATCCACCCGAGCGCCGGCTGGCCTCCGCTCCCACCGATATCCGCGAACAGCGCGTCGACGGAGAGCACCGTCGCCCGGTGGCTCGAGGGGACGTGCTCGTTGAGGAGTGTCCGCCGCACCGGGCCTATCACGCCGTTGGCGAGGCTTATCCCGATCCACAGCGACACGACGACCACGACGGGAAGGACGCCGCGGTCCGCAACGCGGGTGGCCATTCCGGCGATCCCTATGGCGAGGACGGCGACAGCGGACAGAGCCGTCATGCACGCGAGAACGAGGCCCGGCCGCCTCCGCCCGGTCGGCCCCCGCATGACTCGGCCGGCCGAGGCATTCCCGACGATCCCGGCCAGCGAGCCCACGGCGGTGCCGACCGCCGCGACCCAAACCAGCTGCCGTCCGAGCAGGTCGAGCAGCAACGGCTGCAGCGAGTAGAAGCCGAACATCCAGAAGCCGCCAGCGATCAGCGAATCGAAGAGCAGCGGTCGCACCACGCGGTGGCGCCACCCGTGACGCACCCCGTCGCGCAGGATCCGAGACATCTCATGCCCGATGCGGTGGGGCGCCAGCGGGCGCCGCACGAACCCCAGGTCGCGCACCGTGACCGCGACGAAGACGAAGCAGATCGCGAGCAGCGCCGCGCGCACCACGAACGGCAGCGCGAGGTCGGCCTGCCCCAGGAAGCCGCCGAGGACGGTTCCTACGAGCATCGAGCCCTCCGTCGCGATGCCGCTCCACGCGAACACTCTCTCCTTCGGTCCCGTCCAGCCCGTGTGGTCGAGCGCATCGACCAGCCACGCGTCGATCGTGCCGGTCTGGAACGTCCAACCGACCGCCAGGAGGGCGGCGGCAGACGCGAAGCCGGGAAGACCCCAGCCGTAGCGCCCGGCCGCAAGGAAGAGGAGGGTGGAGATGATGAGGATGACGATGCTCACCAGATACGACGCCTTGCGGCCCACCGTGTCGGCGAGCACCCCGGTGGGTACCTCGAAGACGACCTGCGCTACGGTGAACGCGGTCCCCTGCAGCATGACCTGGAAGATGTTGAGGCCCGAAGCCAGCTGGTAGAGTGTGGAAACGCCCCAGATGAGCGAGGCAGCCAGCGTGCCCAGGATCGTCGACCCGATGAAGGCGACGATGACGCGCCGCTGCGCCGGAGAGGCAGTCGCGTACGTGGTCGTCGCGGGTGTGCGGGGCGTCGGTGCGTCCATATGGCGAGTGTACCGATGCACGTGCGTGTCGGCCGCACGCCCGCCCGCCGATGTCTGTCGCGGAGGCGCCGAAGGCGGTATTGTGCATAGGAACCGCGTGATTCTGTATTGCGCCGAGGAGGTTCCCGCATGATCAAGGTCGCCGTTTGGGGTACGGGCATGATGGGCCAGGGGCTTCTGGGATTCATCCTGGACCGCCCGAACGACATCGAGCTCGTCGGAGCGATAGTCACCAACCCCGCCAAGGAGGGCAAGACCGTCGGCGAGCTGCTCGGACGCGACTGCCCGGTCGTGATGACCACCGACCACTCCGCCGTCCTCGCGCTCGCGACCCGACGTCGTGTGCATCTGCACCCAGAGCAACCTCGACGAGATCACCAGCCAGGTCGAGCCGTCGGTCAAGGCCGGCTGCAACGTGCTCTGCATAGCCGAGCGCCTCTCCTATCCGTGGGCGAGCGATCCGGCCTGTGGGCCGAGCGCTTCGACGCTCTGGCCAAGGAGCACGGCGTCTCCATCCTCGGCACCGGCGTGAACCCCGGATTCGTGCTCGACGCTCTGCCCATCATGCTGAGCTCGGTCGTGCCTGCGCGTGGACCGCATCGAGGCCAGCAGGGTCAACGACCTCTCGCCGTTCGGCCCGACGGTCATGGCCAGCCAGGGCGTCGGCACGACGGTCGAGCAGTTCGAGGCCGGCGTCGCCAACGGCACGATCGTCGGCCACATCGGCTTCCAGGAGTCGATCGGCCTCATCGCCAACGCGATGGGATGGAGCATCGACGAGATCGTCGAGACGCGCGAGCCGATCGTCACGACGGTCGAGCGCTCGACCCCGCACGTGCACGTCGCCGCGGGCGACGTCTGCGGCTGCCGCCACGTGGGGCGCGGCTACAGCAAGGGCGAGCTCAAGATCGAGCTCGTCCACCCGCAGCAGATCCACCCCGAGATGGAGGGCATCGAGACACGGGCGACTACATCAAGATCGTCGGCGACCCGAACGTCCAGGTGGTCAACTCGCCCGAGATCCCCGGCGGCAAGGGCACCTACGCCTCCACGGGCAACTACATCCCGCTGATCGTCGGCGCCGCTCCGGGCATCCGCACGGTCGTCGACATGCCGCTGCCGCGCTTCTGGGCACCGACGGTATAGGGGAATGATATCCACATGATGGAAAAGGACAGGTGCGCGCCGGGAGACTGGGTCGAGGTCGGTGGCGTGCTGCTCGAGCCGGCCGATCGCGCGGCGAACCTCCCCGAGGACACCGCCTCCCAGCCCCTCCGGATGTGGGTCAAGGGCTTCGCGCTCGCTGCCGCCGCGATCGGCGACGAGCTGACGGTCGAGACGATGACCGGTCGGCAGGTCACCGGGACCCTCGTCGACGTGGACCCCGGCTACTCCCACACGTTCGGGAAGCCCGCGCCCGAGCTCACCTCCGTGGGCCGCGACCTGCGCGCCCGCGTCGCCGGCGTACCGCAAGGCCGGTGAGTGAGGTGGCCGGTCGCACCGAAGCGATCCTGGCGCGCAAGGGCGAGATCATGAAGCGGGCGCTCGGGATGGACTACGCGCAGTTCGAGCGCAGCCCCATCGCCTTCGACTACGAGGCGATGATGGCCGCGCACGGCTTCTCGCTCGAGGACATCATCGCCATCCAGCGCGCGGGAGGCGTCGGACAGACGCCCCTGCTCGAGCTGCGCAACCTCACCGACGTGGTGCGCTCCTACGCCGAGCCCGGGCTCGGCGCGCGCCTGTTCGTGAAGGACGAGGCCGCGAACATGGCCGGCTCGTTCAAGGACCGCCGCGCGAGCATGAGCATCCACGTGGCGAAGGCGAAGGGCTACGCGGGAGTCATCGCCGCCACCTCGGGCAACTACGGCGCCGCGGTCTCCAGCCAGGCGGCGCGGGCGTCCCTGGCGTGCATCATCGTGCAGGAGGCGTTCGACTCGCGGCACGTCGGCCAGCCCGAGATCATCGAGAAGTCGCGCCTCTGCGAGGCGTTCGGCGCGGAGGTCGTGCAGCTGACGGTGGGGCCGGAGCTCTTCTCGCACATGCTGGAGCTGCTGGAGGAGACCGGCTACCTCGCGGCCTCGCTCTATTCTCAGCGTTCGGGATCTCGGGCATCGAGACGCTCGGCTGGGAGATCGCGCGGGAGATGACCGCGGTCACCGGCGCGCCGCCCACCCACGTGGTGATCACGCACGCGGGTGGCGGGAACACGACGGGCACCGCGCGGGGGCTGAAGCTCGCGGGGGCCACCGGTACGCAGGTCGTGAGCGTGAGCGTGGACCTGAGCGGCCTTCACATGGCCAGCGACACCGACTTCAACCGGAAGAGCTTCACCACCGGCCACACCGGCTTCGGCGTCCCGTTCGCGACCTGGCCCGACCGTGCCGACGTTCCGCGCAACGCGGCGCGCGCCCTGCGCTACATGGACCGCTACCTCACGGTCAGTCAGGGCGAGGTCTTCTACGTCACCGAGGCGATGGCCAAGCTCGAGGGGCTGGAGCGCGGGCCCGTCCGGCAACACCGCCATGGCCGCGGCCATCTCGCTCGCACGCGACCTGCCGCGCGACGCGACCGTGGTCGTGCAGGAGACCGAGTACACCGGCGCGGGCAAGCACCACTGGGCGCAGCTGAACTTCGCGCGCGAGACAGGCGTGGAGGTGCGCGCGGGCGACCCGGCCGAGAGCGTGCCGGGCAAGAGCATCGTCATCCCCGAGAGGCCCGAGCAGATCCGCGCGAAGGACCTCGACCTGGGCAAGCTGCGCCGCAGCTACGTGCGCAACGCGCTCGCGCACGCGGGCGAGGGCTACGTGCCCACGGGAGAGGATGTCGCGTTCCTGGCAGCCGACACGAACAGCACACCCGAGGCGGTCGAGGAGATCGTCGCCTCCCTGAAGGAGGCCTGACGTGGCTCGCGACCGGACACGTTCGCCGCAGGTGCGGGCGCATCTCGGCGCGCTGACTGACGAGCAGCTCGAGGCCCGGTTCTGGGAGCTGGCGCAAGCAGGTCGTCGACCCGCTCGTCGAACTTGCGGCGACCCACACGTCGCCCTCGATCGAGCGCAGCGTGCTCATGCGCATGGGAGTGGACTCGCGCACCTGCGCCGCGGTCGTCGCCGAGTGCGAGAAGCGCGGTCTGCTCGGTCACGGTGCCGGCAACGTCGTGCTGCACTGCGCGCAGGCGAGTGGGGCTGCTCCGCTCCCGACGCGGCCGCCCGTCTCGCGGGCGGTACGGGCTGGGACACCGTCGAGGCGAAGTGGGGAGGCGTGCGGTGACGCGGCGAGCCGCTGCGTCCCGACGAGAAGCTCGACGTCGCCTCGCTGCTCGAGGACCTCGAGCACTACCGCCCCGCGGCGCAGCGGCTGGCACTGGCGCGAGCCGCCGACCAGACCAGCGCCTCTACGAGTTCGACTACAAGCAGACGTCGAAGGGGCTCACGCACAGCGTCCCGCTGCCCGGCCGCGCACTACTTCGGCGGCATCGACCCGCAGCCGGACTGCGTCGTCACGACCGAGATCGCCTCCGGGCGCGTCGAGGACGACATCCGCCGGATGCGGATGGCCGCGTGGCACGGCGCCGACCACATGATGGTCATCCGCACCGCCGGCCAGAGCCACATCGACGGCCTGATCGAGGGCACCCCCGAGGGAGTCGGCGGCATCGCCGTCACGCGCAAGCAGGTGCGTCTGACGCGCAAGGCGCTGCGACCTGATCGAGGACGAGGTCGGGCGCCCGATCAACTTCCATAGCTACGTGAGCGGCGTCGCCGGTCCCGAGATGGCCGTCATGTTCGCCGAGGAGGGCGTCAACGGCGCCCACCAGGACCCGCAGTACAACGTCCTCTACCGCAACATCAACATGTACCGCAGCTTCGTGGACGCGGCGGTGGCCAAGCACGTCATGGCCTCCGTGCGGATGCTGCAGATCGACGGCGCCCACAACGCGAACGCCACGTCGATCAAGGCGTGGAAGATCATGCCCGAGCTGCTCGTCCAGCACGCCATCAACTGCGCGTTCTCGGTCGCGGTCGGGATGCCGAAGCAAGACATCGCCCTCTCCACCGTGCCGCCCGACGCCGCGCCGGCACCATGCATGCGCATGGACCTGCCCTACGCGGTCGCGCTCCGCGACCTGTTCGGCGAGTACAAGATGCGCGCGCAGCAGAACACCCGCTACATGGAGAGCGACAGCCGCGACGCGACGGTCTCCCACGTGATGAACCTGATGATCTCGCGGCTGACCAGCGCGGACATCCAGTCGACGATCACTCCCGACGAGGGCCGCAACGTGCCGTGGCACTACAACAGCGTTCACGCGGTCAACACCGCGCGGCAGTCGCTGGTGCGGCATGGACGGCCTGCGGGAGATGGTCAAGCGTCGACCGGGAGAACCCCGAGCTGAAGGCGCGCGTGCGCGAGATCAAGGAGCGCGCGGTGCTCTTCCTCGAGGCGATGGTCGCGGACGGAGGCTACTTCGCCGCCGTCGAGGACGGCTACTTCGTCGACTCCGGCGAGTATCCCGAGACCAGCGACGACGGCATCGTGCGCCACGCCGATGGCGGCGTGGCCGCGGGCACGATCGTCGAGCGGGCCGACGACTATCTGGCGCCCGTGTGCCACCACTTCGGCGTCAACCACCTGCCCGCAGGGACTCGAGGCGCGCGTGCGAGCCGATCGGCGGCTGCACGCTCTGCGACCACGACAAGGTCCCCTACACCGACGAGCTCGACCCCGACGACAACGTGAACGTGCGCATGGCCGAGCCACCGCCGAGCTGCGCGAGAGGGGACTCGATCAAGCCCGAGGTGCAGTGGGCCGGCGACGGGATCGTCGTCGTGACGATGTTCCTGCCGGTGAGCGAGCGCGCGGCCGAGGCCGCAGCCCTCGAGCTGGGCCGGGCGATGAACCTCGCCGACCCCGAGGTCATCCACAAGCAGGTCATGCACCCCGCGGAAGGGACGCTGATCGAGCTGAAGGGTCGCCTGGAGGTGGCGGTCGATCCCGCGACGCTGGTGATCCCGGAGCCGCCGGAGGTGCTCTCGGACGAGGAGATCCGCGCGTTCGTGGCCGAGCGCGGCCTGCACTGCGTCGCGGCGACGGTCGGCGAGGACGAGCACTCGGTCGGCCTGCACGAGATCCTCGACATCAAGCACGGCGGCCTCGAGAAGTGGGGCTTCGTCTGCGAGCACCTCGGCACGTCGGTGCCGGTCGAGAAGGTGCTCGACGCGGCCATCGAGCACGCCGCGCAGGTCGTGCTGGTCTCGACGATCATCACCCACGGCGACATGCACCGCCGCAACATGGAGAAGCTCGCCGACCTCGCGAGCGAGAAGGGCGTCCGCGACGGCCTGCTCCTCATCGCGGGCGGCACCCAGGTCACCGACGAGATGGCGCGCGAGTGGGGCATGGACGCGGGCTTCGGCAGGCGCACCAAGGGCGTCGACGTGGCCTCGTTCATCGTCGAGGCGATGCGCGACCGGGGGATGTGAGAGCGCGATGACACCGGAGCCGCGTGCCGTCGACGCGATCGTGGCCGAGATCGGGTCGACCACGACCATGATCACGGCCTTCGACGGGCTCGCCGGCTGGCCGGGAGTCCGAGCCGCGGGCCCTGGGGCAGGGCGTCGCGCCGACCTCGGTGTCGGAGGGCGACGTCGGGATCGGAGTGGACGCGGCGCGCGCCGACCTGGAATCGCTCCTGGGGCCGCTGGAGCCGCGCCTGACGCTCGCGACGAGCTCCGCAGCGGGCGGACTCCGGATGACAGTGCACGGCCTGACTCAGCGAATGACAGCGATGGCAGCGCGCGAGGCCGCCCTCGGCGCGGGTGCGGTCGTCGAATACCAGACCTCCGGGCACCTGCGCGACAGCGACATCGACAGGATCGCGGCGGCGCGGCCGAGTCTCGTCCTGCTCGCCGGCGGCGTGGAGGGCGGCGACAGCGAGACCGTGCTGTTCAACGCCCGACGGCTCACGGAGCTCGAGGCTCGCCCGATCGTCGTCTACGGCGGCAACTCGCAGATCGCCGACGAGGCGCGCGCGATCCTCGAGGGCGCGGGCTTCCGCGTACGAGTGACCTCGAACGTCTACCCGGCGATAGACGAGCTGGACATCGTGCCCGCCCGCGCCGCGATCCACGACGCGTTCGAGGAGCACATCACCCACGCGCCCGGGATGGAGCGGATCGCCTCCTTCGTGACCGGCCGTATCCTCCCGACCCCGGGCGCCGTGCTCATCGCGCCGAGCTGCTGGCCTCGGTGATCGGCGACCTAGTCGTCGTCGACGTCGGCGGCGCGACCACCGACGTCCACTCCGTCACCGACGGCAGCCCGGAGTACGAGGCGATGCGTACGGATCCCGAGCCGCACGCCAAGCGCACGGTGGAGGGGGACCTCGGCACCTTCGTGAGCGCGTCGCGACCGCCGCGCTGCTTCCCGAGGCGCAGCGCCCGGCCGTCGCTGCCGCCGGCGATTCCGCGCACGGACGAGGAGGTCGCCGCGGCGCTCCTGCTCGCGCGCACGGCCGCCGTGACCGCGGTCGAGAGGCACGCCGGGCGGCTGGTGTCGCTCTACACGCCCACCGGGCGCCAGACGGTCGCGCGCGGCCGCGACCTCACCGCGTGTCGCCTTGTCATCGGCACCGGCGGCGCGCTGACGCGACTTCCGGGCGGGATCGGCGTGCTGGAGCAGACGCGCGGGCACGAAGGCGGCGACCGCCTGCTCCCCGCGCCGGACGCTGCCTGCGCGCTCGACGCAGACTACGTCTTCGCGTGCTGCGGTGCGCTCGCCGGGTACTTCGACGCGCAGGCCGTTGTGGCGCTGATGCGCCGCAGCACCGGGCTCTAGGGGGCTGAGATGCAGCTCGCGCAGGCCACCGTCACGGTGAATGTCCGCAAGATCGAGGAGAACACCCGCTCGGTGATCGCGGCGCTTCCGGGCGTCGACATCGTCGGCGTCACGAAGGTGACCTGCGGGAGCCCGGAGGTGGCGGCAGCGATGCTGTCGGGCGGGGTGACGGCGATAGGAGAGTCGCGCTTGGAGAACGCGCGGCGTCTGCGCGATCGGGGCATCACAGCGCCGATCTGGCTGCTGCGTGCGCCCGCGCCGGCTGTCGCGGACGAAGCGGTGCGGCTCACCGATGTCTCCTTGGTGAGCGAGATCGCGATCGTGGAGGCGCTCGACGCCGCAGCTGCCCGCGAGGGATGCCGACACGGCATCGTCGCGATGGTCGACGTAGGTGATCTGCGCGAGGGGATGATGTCGGCCGAGCTGGCTGGCTTCCTCGACCACGCGGCGACCTGTCCGAACATCCGAATCGTCGGGATAGGAGCCAGCCTCACCTGCTACGCGGGGATCCTCCCCGACGAGGGCAACCTCGGCCTTCTCTCAGTCCTGGCTTCCGAGGCTGAGGAGGATCTCGGCATGCACCTGCTCGTCTCCGGCGGCAGCTCCACCTCGATCGCCGCCGTGATGTCCGGCCGTGCACCTCGGGCGATCGACAACCTGCGTATCGGCGAGGCCATAGTGCTCGGCGTGGACCCAGCCACCCGTGAGGCGATCCCTGGGCTGTCGCTGCATCGCGACGCGGTCACCGTCGCTGCGCCTGTGATCGAGTGCAAGGTCAAGCCGTCGCTGCCCTCCGGCACCGTCGCGCAGGACGCCTTCGGAAGCGTCCCGGTCTTCGAGGACCGCGGCCTGCGCCGACGCGCCATCTGCGCGATAGGCCGCCAAGACGTGGTGCCCGAGCAGCTTCGGCCCGTCGACCCGCGAGTGCTCATCCTCGGCGCGTCTAGCGACCACCTGGTACTCGACGTGGAGGATCTCCCGGTGCCGCCCGGGATAGGGGAGCCGCTCGCCTTCGTGCCCGGTTACTCCTCGACTCTGGGTCTGTTCACGTCGCCCTACGTCGCAAAGGAGTTCACCGGCCGCTCGTGACGGGGCCGGTCTGCGGGTGACGCAAGGCTCCTTCGTCAGGCCGTGTTCCATGCACCGCGTGCTAACCTGATGGGCGTCCTTTCCCGCCGCCTACTCGCGGCGCGACGAGCCACAAGGGGATGGGCGATTGCCGATCCAGCCCAGGAATCCGATCCGGGTGCTCCAAGTCGTCCGGCCTGCGGCCGGCGGCATGAAGTGGCACGTGCTTCAACTCTGCCGCGGGCTGCGCAGCCGCGGATTCGAGTGCGAGATCGCCTGCCCAGGCGACTCCGGCCTGGTCCACGACGCTCTTGAGGCGAAGATCGCCGTGCACCCGGTCCCGATCGTCGGACCCCTGCATCCGCTGCGCGACCCCCTGGCGATCGTCTCGCTCGCCGAGGTCATCCGCGAGAGACGCCCGGCGCTCGTGCACGCGCACGGATCGAAGGCGGGGCTCATCGCGCGGATGGCGGTGCTGTTCGCGGGACGCCCTCCCGTCGTGGTCACGGTGCACAACCAGGTGCTCTATGCCGGCATCTCTCCCGTCATGCGGCGCATCTACATCGCTATGGAGAGGCGGCTCGCTCGCAGGACGGCCCGCCTCATCACTGTGTCGGAGGCACTCCGCTCCGAGATTATCGACGTGTTCGGACTCGATCCCGGGCTCGTGACGCGTGTGTACAACGGTCTGGACCTGGCGCCGTTCGTGGCCGGTGGCGACAGGGCGGCATCGCGAGAGCGCCATGGCATCCCGCCCGACGCCCTCGCGATAGGCTTGGCGGCACGCTTCGCGCCGCAGAAGGCGCTGGACATCCTCGTGGAGGCTGGGGCGCCGGTCTTGGAGCAGTACCAAGACGCTCTGCTCGTGCTCGCGGGAGCGGGCCCGTTGCTCGAGTTCGTCAAGACCAGGGCGCGCGCCACGTCCGTGCGCGACCGCATCCTGTTTCCCGGTCTCGAAACGGATATGCCGGGACTCCTGTCGGCGCTGGACATCTACGCTTCGTCGGCCGTCGCCGAGGGGCTCGGCCTCGGCACGATCGAGGCGATGGCGGCGGGGCTGCCCGTCGTGGCCACGACGGCCGGCGGGACCCCGGAGGTCGTCGAGGACGGCGAGACCGGTCTGCTGGTGCCGCCCAGCAAGGCCCAGCCGCTGACCGACGCTCTCCTGCGCCTGGCGAAGGACCCGGCCCTGCGCAGGCGCATGGGGGAGGCCGGCCGCTCGCGTGCGGTGTCCCGGTTCGGGGAGGACCGCATGCTCGAGAGCACCGCCGAGGTCTACCGGGAGGTGCTGAGGTGATCCGTTTCGCCGAGATCGCCGTCGGCGCTGGCGGCGAGGTTCGCTGCTCACGGTGCCACGGGGAGCCACGGATGGCCTCGTACCGGCCGCTGGGCGATGTAGCGGCAGAGATCGAGGACATCTGTGAGGCTTGGGAGGGCTTGCCCGGACCGAACATCGCTCTGACAGGGGCCGAGCCGTTCGGCCATCCGGATCTGCCGGCTATCGTGAGCACCGCTCGCGAGGCCGGATGCAGGCGTGTGTGCCTGGACACCGACGCGGTGGCGCTCAGGACGACGCAGAACGCCGGCGGCTCGCTGATGGCGGGCGTACGTCACGTGCGATGGTCACTGCTAGGAGGGACGCCCGGAGTCCACGACGCGCTGATCGGTGATCCCGGTGCGCTCGCTGCCTCTGTGGAAGGCGTCCGTTCGTTCCTGGCGATCGCAGGCGCCGAAGACGTGCCCGTCAGCGTCAGCGCCATCGTTCCCGTGTGCCGTCACAACGCCCACGATCTGCCCGCCGCGGCGGGCATCGCCGTCGACGCCGGCGCCGATGGCGTGCTGCTGAGAATCGAGGACGGCGGCATGGACCTCGCGTCGGCGCTTCCCTGGGTCGTGGCCGCGTGCGACACGGGCGTGGTCAACGGCGTCTGGGTCGAGGTCGAGGGCGTCCCCTTCTGTCTGCTTCCCGGGCTACGATCTGCATCTCTCCGACGCGATCAGGCAGAGGCCGGGGGCCAAGACTCCCGTCTGCGCCGGATGCGCGCTCGACCGCGTGTGCGCGGGCGCGCCCGCGAACTCGAGCGCCGACCAACTCGCGCTGCTCGCGCCTCCACCCTTCGCGGCTCGCCTGATCGCGTCCGTGCTCCGCGCACGCGGAATGAGGCCTGAGTGATGGCGACCGCCGCGCCCATGCGCTGCGTCCTGCTCGCGCTCAACTCTCCCGGCTACCGGTCGCTGGCGCTCGGGTACCTGCGCGCCTACGCGCAGGCCGATCCGCGGCTCGCGGGCCGGGTGGCGTTCGAGACGCTCGACCTGGACACCTCCGTCGACCCCTGGTGGGTCGCTTGGAGAGTGCTTGGACTCGAGCCCGAAGTGCTGGGCATCTCCGTGACGTGCTGGAACGCGCGGATCGTGTACGAGGTGTGCCGACTCGTGGCTGCCGTGCGGCCGGAGTGCGCGATCGTCCTCGGAGGACCAGAGGCCGGCCCGGCAGCCTCCGAGGTCCTGGGCTCGCATCCCGAGGTCGGCATCGTCGTCAGAGGCGAGGGCGAGGTCACCTTCTCCGACCTGCTCGTCGAGCTGGCCGGCGAGGGGAAGGCGTGGCGGGTCGACGGGATCACACTGCGGCGCGACGGTGAGGTGTTCTCCACTCCCGACCGCGCGCTGGTCGCCGATCTCGACGAGCTTCCGTCGCCCGTACCTCTCGGGAGTGCTCGCGCCGGTCGACGGGGGTTCGTACCTCGAGACCTACCGCGGGTGTCCCCATCGGTGCGGCTACTGCTTCGAGGGCAAGGGATACGGACGGATCCGCTCCTTCTCGGACGAGCGCATCGCCGCGGAGATCGACTTCCTGGCCACGGCTCCCGGCGTGAGCTCGTTCTCCTTCATCGATCCCGTGTTCAACCTCACGGGAGAGCGGCTGAGGATGCTCTCGGAGGCGATGGAGCCCCATGCCGAGCGAGGAGTGCGGCTCCACACGATCGAGGTGGACGTCGAGCGCATCGACGCCGAGGCCGCGGCCCTGCTGCGCGCCGCGGGCGTGGCCAGCGTCGAGACCGGCCCGCAGACGATCGGCGCCGCGGCGCTGGAGGCCTGCCACCGGCCGTTCGACGCGGCGCGCTTCGCCGCCGGGGTGGCCGCCCTGCGCGCGGCCGGCATCTCGTGCGAGTGCGACCTGATCGTCGGCCTCCCGGGCGACGACGCCTACGACTTCCTCGCGGGACTGCGATTCGTGCTCTCGCTCGACCCCGGCAAGGTGCAGTCCTCGACCCTGCACGTGCTGCCCGGGACCGAGCTGTGGGAGCGTGCCGCCGAGCTCGGGCTGGAGTTCGACCGCGAGCCGCCGCACGAGGTCATCGCGACGCCGCGACATCGGCTTCCGCGACCTGCGGCGGGCCGAGGTGCTCGCGTCCTGGGTCCAGTCCGTCTATCGCGCCCGCGTCTGAGGCGCTCGCGAAGGAGCAGGCAAGCGATGCCCGACCACGTATCAGCGCGAGCGCAGGCCGTCCATCCCTTCGTGGTGATGGACGTAGTCGCGCGGGCCAAGCAGCTCGAAGCAGCAAGGGCACGACATCGTGCGCATGGACGTCGGCGATCCAGACCTGCCGACGCCCGATGTGATCACTCGCGCCGCCGAGGCCGCCATGGAGGCCGGCGACACCGGCTACACGCAGTCCATGGGCCTTCCCGACCTGCGCGAAGCCGTCTCAGCGCGCTTCGCGTCCAAGTACGGTGTTGCGGCGAGCCCCGACGACATCGTGGTGACGCAGGGCACTTCGCCGGCGATGCTGCTGCTCTTCGGCGCCCTGCTCGACCCGGGCGACGAGGTCATCACTGTCGGACCCGTGCTACCCCGCCTATCCGAACTACGTGAGCTTCCTCGGGGGCGTCCCCGTTCGCGTGCGCTCGCTCGCCGAGAACGGCTTCAGGATGCGCATCGAAGAGATCGAGGCTGCCGTCACATCGCGGACCCGGTGCATCATGATCAACTCCCCATCCAACCCGACGGGGACCGTGCTGCCGCCAGCCGACCTCGCCGCCATCGCGGCGCTGGCCGACAAGCACGGGTTCTATGTCGCGAGCGACGAGATCTACCACGGACTGGACTTCACGGGTCGCGACCACACCATCCTCGAGTACACGGATCGCGCGTTCGTCCTGAACGGCTTCTCGAAGCTCTACGCGATGACCGGCTGGCGGCTCGGCTACCTCGTGGCGCCGCGCGCGTTCGTTCGACCAGCCGAGGTCATCCAGCAGAACTTCTTCCTGTGCGCGAACCACTTCGTGCAGGTCGCGGGCGTCACAGCGCTCCTACAGGCGGGGCCTGACGTGGAGCGCATGCGCGAGATCTACGACGAGCGGCGGCGCTACCTGGTCCCCGCCCTGCGGGGGCTGGGGCTGACGGTCGAGCGTCGAGCCCACCGCGGCCTTCTACGTGTTCGCGGACGCGCGAGCGTGGGGGAGCGACTCTCTCGCGCTGACGCTACCGCCTCATCGACGAGGCGGGTGTCGCCGCAGCACCCGGGGTGGACTTCGGCCCGGGCGGGGAGGGATTCCTGCGGATGAGCTACGTCACGGGTCTCGACCGCCTAAAGGAAGGGGTCTCCAGGCTGCAGTCCTGGGCCGACTCCCGGTCCTAGGGGGACGCGCGGGCGCTTCAAGGTTGGGAGACCGGCAGGGCCGTGTCAGGTCGGCGTGCCACACTGTTCCTCGATCCGTCGCACTCCGGAAAGGGGCCATCATGTCCGTCTTCTCTCACTCGCGCATAGAGACGTACGAGACGTGCCCGAAGAAGTACGAGTTCTGCTACGTCATCAAGGCGCCAAAGGGCCCCGACGGCATCGAGGCCTTCATGGGCAGCCGCGTCCACGATGCCCTCGAATGGCTCTACGGTGAGGTGAAGATGTGCCTCCTGCCGGACGAGGAGGACGTGGTGGAGCGTCTCAGGGCCGTGTGGGACTCCGAGTGGAAGGACGACGTCCGCATCGTTCGCGCCGGGCGCACCGCCGATGACTACCTCGCGGTGGGCGAGAAGGCGGTGAGGGCCTACTACCGCCGGTACCACCCCTTCGACCAGGCGACGACGGTCGGCCTCGAGCTGCGGGTCAAGCTCTCGCTCGACGACGAGCACGAGATAGCGGGCTTCGTGGACCGGCTCGACAAGGTCGCCGACGGCGCTTGGGAGATCCACGACTACAAGACCTCCGCCTATCTCCCGACGCAGGCCGAGGCCGACGCGAGCCGGCAGTTGGCGCTCTACGAGCTCGCGATCCGGCAGATGTACCCGGACGTTCGCGAGGTGACCCTCGTCTGGCACTACGTCGTGCCCGACTGCGAGGTCAGGTCGAGTCGCACACGCGAGCAGCTCGCGGATCTGAGGGCTCAGGTCCTCGAGAGTGTCGAGCACATCGAGGCGCAGAGCTCCTTCCCGACCAGGACGTCGGGTCTCTGCGACTGGTGCGAGTATCGACCGCTCTGTCCCGCTTGGAGGCATCTCTTCGAGACCGAGGCGCTCCCTGAGGATGCCCGAGCGGCGGAACCAGGCGTCGCACTCGTCGACGAGTACCTGCGCGTCTCGGACGAGATGGCAGGACTGAAGGCGCGCCAAGACGAGCTCAAGTACGCGATCGCCGCGCGGGCGGCTTCAGACGGAGTCGAGAGGCTCTTCGGGACGGACGGCTCCGTCAAGGTGTACCGCTATGTCTCGGCCGGACTGCCCGACGCGAAGGACCCGGCAAGGCTGGAGCTCGAATCCGAACTGCGCGACATGGGGCTTTGGGAGCGTTTCAGCCAGCTGTCGACATTCTCGCTTTCCCGAGCGCTCAGCGATGGCCTGCTCGACTCCGCGGAGGCCGAGCGCCTCGAGCCGTACATCACGCGCTGCGAGGGCGTGAAGCTCTACCCGAAGCGGAGCCGCTAGTCGGATCCGCCGTGGGGTTCTTGTGAGGAAGCTGGTCAGCGGCATGTGCGATGCCGCACACTGGGCGCGCGAATCCCAACGTACACCCGCGAGGAGAGAGCCTAGTGCCCCAACTCTGGAGCAAGGCAGATCTGCACATACATTCCACCTGCAGTGACGGGCTGGCCACGCCCGAGGAGATCGTCAGATACGCGGCCACCAGGACGGACCTGAAGGTCATAGCGGTCACCGACCACAACAGCATCGAGGGTGCGCTACGGGCCAGCGAGGCCGCAGCCGGTCACCCGGGGCTCGAGGTCGTCGTAGGCTCGGAGATCACCTCCAAATGGGGCCACATCCTCGGCCTCTACCTGAGCGAGGACGTCCCAGCCGGACTGAGCGCCGGCGAGACCATCGGCGCGATCAACGAGCAGGGCGGGATCGCGATAATCGCCCACCCGTTCGCGAACCGCGCGTTCGGTCCGTTCGGGCTCAAGAGCCTGGGTCACAGGATCGACCAGGTCGCGTTCCAGGCGATGGAGGTCTACAACTCCTCGCCGTATCTGGTCCGAGCCAACCATCTTGCGTCGAAGGCATTCGCCGCAGGCCAAGGCATAGCCGCGACCGGGGGGAGCGATGCCCACGTGCTCAAGGCCGTCGGCCGCGGCTACACGGTCTTCCGGGGTTCTTCTGCCGAGGACCTGCGCCGCTCGATCGAGGAACTGGAGACCCACGCCCACGCTCAGCGCGGCGGGATGTCGATAGCTTGGCGCTATATGGTCCGCTACCCGCAGATCCGCAGGCAGCGGGCGATCAACGCCGCCCGGTGCCGCGCGAGCTGACCCTCACGGACCCTCGGGCTCGCGGCCCGGGACCTTGCGGCCGATGGTCGCGAGAACGGATTCCTGCAGGGCGGCGACGATCGCGGGATCGTCGCCCATAGGCTGCGCCAGCGCGACCCGAACATCGGATTCCTCCGCAGCGCGCTCGGTCGCCATCGGCAGATCGACGGCGGTGGCCAGAGACTCGTAGAGCAGGTCGACCGGTAGCAGCGCAACGCGTCTGGCGCCGAGGGCGGCCAGGTGGCGCACCGCCTCCCTGACGTCGGGCTCCTCCCATTCGAGCCAGGCCTGGCGTACCCGTTCGGACGGGAGTCCTGCCTCTACGAGCTCCGCGCGGATCCGTTGGGACAGGAAGGTCGTCTGCTCCATGGCGGTCGGGAAGGCGCGGTCGAACTGCCAGGGGTTGCCCAACGCGACCAGCACAATGCCGTCGGCCACGGCGTCGTCCCCGAATGCGGCGAACGCGCGCTCGGCGCCGCGGATCGCCACCTCGTGTGACGCCCAGAGCGGTTCGGTCCATTCGACATCCAGATCACGTCCGGACCGGTCGAGGGCGTGGACCTCGGCCGCCGCCTTGTCGAACGCGGGCGTCCACGCGACGGTCAGGGTGGCCACGACCACGCGGCCGCCAGTCCTCGCCGCAAGCCGCGCAACAGCCTCGGCCGCGGACGGACCGCCGCTGCAGAAGGCGGTCTCGACGGGGCCCGTGAATCCGGTACCGCGCAGTCTCTCTGTCAGTGAGGCCGCGACGGCGTTCACCGCTCTCCTCGAGGGGCTTCCTCCGGCGACCCGGTACCTCGCCCGCTCGGAGGCGTAGACGAACGGTCGCGCGACGTGCGGGGGAAGAGGCACGTCCGCCCTCTCCAAGGCGTCCAGCCTGCCGGTGACGTCGACGGCGCGATAATCCGGGCTTTCGGCGTCGGCGAGCAGGATCAGGCCGATCCCCGTCTGCGGCGCCAACGTGTCGAGCCGGGTGGGGACCGGTCGGCGCCGCGTCAAGGCGGGGAGCAGCTCCGAGGCTAGGGCGTAGCCGCCCACCAGGGCGCCGACCGCGATGAGGATCGACGCTGCAGGCGCGTCGGGGCGCTCGGTCTGCTGCCAGACGGCGACGATCGCGAACGACAGGAGGACCGCTGCGACGGTCGCGGCCAGCGCCGCAACGGCGAAGCGGGAGCGCCTGACGACGAACCCGGCGCACGTTGCGGCGCCCGCCAGAGTCCCTGCCAGCAGGGCTACCAGCCACGGAAGGAAGCTCACGCCGTCTCCTCCGCGGAACCGTCGCAGCGCGAGACTGAGACGAAGCGGTCCGCGTCAGCCGGCATCCGGGGCGCTCCAGGATTCCGGGAGATCCACGTAGCGAAGAAGGATGGAGAGGGCCTCGTCAACGATCTCGTCCTTCGTCGTCGCACTTCCTGCCTCGAGACATGACTTCATCGAGTGCCCGACGATCATGAGCGCCACCTGGTTCAACGCCGATCGTGCCGCCCTGACCTGCGTGAGGACTGCTTCGCAGTCCTTGGCGGAGCCGACCATCGTCTGCAGCCCCCGGATCTGTCCCTCGAGCCTCTTCAGGCGGTTGACGATGCGGCGGCGCTGCTCCTCGGTCGTGATGAGCGGCGTGTCGACAGGCGAGTGCGGCGTCATTGCGGTACCCCCGTGACGGAAGGTAGAGTGGGTCTCCCACAAGCGTCATCATACCCCCAGGGGGTATCTATCGAGCAGTGGAAGCCGCGCTGCCCGGAGTGTCGAACGAGCCGTCCCGACAGCGAAGCGTCGCCCGAAGAAGGAGCCCACCGCGCATGACACCCGGGACGGCACCGGCGGAGAACCACCTGCGAGGCTACCTGCTCGCCGCGCTCGCCGCCGCCGGCTGGGCCGCGGGAGGCCTGACCGCCAAGTGGCTGTTCGTCACCACCGGCGCGGACGTAGACCCGGCGACCCTGTCGGCGGCACGCGCGCTACTCTCAGTCGTGATGCTCCTCGTGTACCTTGGGCTGTTCCGGAGACGGGAGTTGGCGGTCCGCATCCGGGACGTGCCGTTCCTCGCCGTCTTCGGCATCGCCGGGCTCGCGCTCGTGCACTTCACCTACTTCGCGACGATCCAGCGCACCAACGTGCCGACAGCCATCCTTCTGGAGTATCTGGCGCCCGTCCTTGTCCTGGCCGTGTCGGTGGCGTTCCTCGGCGAACGCATGACGTGGGCGCTGCCTGTGGGCGTCGTCGCATCGATCGCCGGTTGCGCGCTGATGGTGGGCGCCTTCGGCGGCGGACTGAAGGTCTCCGCGGACGGCATAGCCTGGGGCCTCGCGTCCGCGGTCTTCTTCGCCCTCTACACCGTGCTCGGCAAGTACGCCGCGTCGCGATTCTCGCCTTGGACGCTACTCACCTACGGCCTTGTCTTCGCGACTCTGTTCTGGCTCGTCTACCTGGGCGGGCCGGGGCCGATCGTGCGGGTTCTGGCGGACGGGCGCACTATGGCGGCTGTCTCGGTAATGGCCTTGGTGAGCACGATCGTGCCGTTCTGGGCGTTCCTCGCGGCTCTGCATCACATCGATGCGACGAAGGCGAGCATCACCGCGACGCTGGAGCCCGTGCTGGCCGGGATGGCCACCTACCTGATCCCTGTGCTCTACGCGCCTCTCGCGCCTCTTCAGCTCCTGGGAGGGGCGCTCGTGATCCTCGCAGTGATCACGACCCAGTGGCCGCACCTGATGGCGGCTCGGCGCGGACATGCTCTGGCCGGAGTACAGCTCCCTCCGCCCGCCTGATGTCGCCCTTCTCGCCGCTGGGGCGGGGAATCGGGGATAATGAACGCCGCCACGCACGCCCGGGCGTCCACAGGGCGGTCGCGGTCTCGATTGGAGCGTCATGGACCTCCAGCAACGTCCCGAACTGAGACAGAAGATCACTCTCTCCCCTCAGGTCTACCAGGGGCTGAGCATCCTCGCGATGCCCGTCGCCGAGCTGCAGACCCTGGTCGAGATGGAGCTGCTGGAGAACCCCGTGCTCGAGGTCGACGAGTTCGAGGAGCCCCCCGACGAGCCGCAGGAGGAGCGCCCCGACCAGGATGAGGACGAGCGGTCTTGGGACGAGTGGCTGGATCGCTACGAGGAGTTGGCACACTCCGAGCCTGTGGTACCCAGGGACCCCGATGTCGAGGCGGCCGACACGGAGGATTACGTAGGCTCGGTGCAGTCGTTCGGGGAGTACCTCGAGCAGCAGCTCGCGATGATGAGCCTGACCGACCCCGAGGCGCGCGCAGCCCGGGCGGTCGTCGGCTCGCTCGACGACGACGGCTTCTTCTGCGCGAAGCTCGAGGAGGTCGCGCGTATCGCGGGCGTGGCCGTCGCTGTCGCTCAGCGGGGACTCGAAGTCGTGCAGCAGCTCGATCCGCCCGGCGTGGGCGCGCGCGATCTCGCCGAGGCCCTGCGAATGCAGCTCGACTACCTGGACATCGACGAGCCCCTGCTCGTGGAGATCGTGGAGCATCATCTCGACGACGTGGCCGGCAGCCATCTGCGCAAGGTCGCACGGGCTCTGAAGGTCGACGAGACAGAGGTTCGCCGCCTCGTCGACATACTGCGGCTGCTCAATCCGCGTCCGGCCGGTGCGTTCTCTCCCGGCCCGTCTCCGGGATACATAGTGCCGGACGTGACGGTGCGACGCTTCGACGAGGGATGGGTCGTCACGCCCAACACCGAGGCTGTGCCGAGTCTGCGGGTCAGCACGCGCTACCGCTCGATGCTTCGGAAGGACTCGGGCGTGGACACCGAGACCGTGCGGTACCTCAAGGAACACATCCGTTCCGCCGAAGCCTTCATCCGCAACGTCGACAGGCGCAAGGACACCGTCACGCGGATCGCGGAGATCGTGCTGGAGGTCCAGCGCGACTTCTTCGAGGACGGCCGAGGTCCACTCCGGCCCCTGCGCCTGGAGGACGTCGCGGTGGAGATCGGCGTCCATCTTTCCACGGTCAGCAGGGGTGTCACGGGCAAGTACATGGCGACGCCCTACGGCATGTTCGAGATCAAGCACTTCTTCTCCGGAGGGTATCGGACGGCCTCGGGGATGGACGTCGCTGCCACAACGGTCAAGCAGCGTCTCCGAGCCCTCCTATCGGGCGAGGACGCCGCGAAGCCCCTCTCGGACCAGAGGATCGCCGACATGCTTAGCGACGAGGGTATCCCGGTGGCACGCCGTACTGTCGCCAAGTACCGCGAGGAGCTCGGCATCGAGCCATCGTGGGCGAGGAAGCGGCACTAGATGCCCTCCGAGGCTCCCGAACAGACGACATCGCAGGCTCTTGAGCCGGGACGTCCGGATCGAAGGCGTCAGGTGCTGGACGTCTTGACGATCGCGGCGATGCTGGTGGCGATCACGATCCTTCATAGCGCCAGCGGAGGATCGCAGGGCGACACCTTCCAGGAGTTCTACAGGCGCCTCTACTACCTTCCGATCCTCTACGCGGCGTTCGTGTTCGGGATGCGGGGAGGCTTGGTCACCGCGATCGCGTCGGCGATCCTGTACGTGCCGTGGGGGGTCCCGGCGCCCACTGGGCCTCTGCTGCTGGGGCTCGCTGTGCCCGACGGGCTCGAGCTCATCATGTACCTCGTGATGGGCGTCATGTTCGGTCGGCTGCGAGACCTCGAGGAGCGCAAGACGCGCGACCTGCGGCACGTCTCGGCGCGGCTCGAGGAGGCCTACGCGGCCCTGGAGGAGCGCGCGATGCAGCTCATCGCGGTCCAGGACTACACGCAGTCGATCCTGCGCTCGGTGACTTCGGGAGTCGTGACCGTGGGTCCGGACGCGTCAGTGGCCACCGTCAATCCCGCGGCCGAGCGGATCTTGGGGATCTCGGAGGACGGCGTGACGGCGGAGGCGCTTCCCATGCTCTTCCGCGACGACGGAGGGCTCACGGCGGATGTCCGGAAGGTGCTCGATGGCAGGATCCCTCGCACCATGCGCGACATTCGGGTCGTCACGGTCGACGGCAAGGTCGTGCACGCGCAGGTATCGGTCTCGCGCATGCGCGACGTGGGCGGGCGCAAGCTGGGCGCGGTCGTCACCATCGAGGACGTTTCGGACGTCAAAGCGCTGACCGAGCAGTTGATCCGGGCGGACCGTCTCGCCGCCATGGGCGAGCTCACCGCCGGAGTGGCACACGAGGTCCGCAACCCGCTGGGGATCATCAAGGCCTCCGTTCAGCTCATGGAGGACGCGGACTGCAGTCGCGAGAAGGTGAGCGAGGCGGCGGGGGTCGTCAAGCAGGAGATCGACCGGCTCGACCGCGTCGTGAAGGCGCTGCTCGACTTCGGTCGTCCCGCGCCCGCGACGATGCGGCCTGTCTCGGTATCACAGGTTCTGGAGGACGTGGCGCTCTTCTCCCGCACCTTCGCGAAGCGAGCGCGCGTGCAGATCTTGGAGAAGTACTCGGACACGGCTCCCGAGGTGGTCGCGGATCCCGAGCAGCTCAAGCAGGTCTTCGTGAACCTGATCAGCAACGCGGTGCAGGCGATGCCTGATGGCGGTACGCTGACGATCGAGACGGGCGCGCAGGAGGGCTTCGTGTTCGTTCGCTTCACGGACACCGGTCCCGGCATCTCCGACGGGTTGCGGGGCAAGATCTTCGATCCGTTCGTCTCCACGCGCGATGAGGGGACGGGGCTGGGGCTGACGATCGTCCACCGCATCGTCGACGAGCACGACGGGCACATAGAGGTGACGAGCGAACCGGGGGCCGGGACCACGTTCACGGTCTGGCTGCCCGCTCTCCAGTAGCGCGAAAGGGGTCGACCGCGGAGATGGCCAAGCGAGTCCTGATCGCCGACGACGAGAAGAACATGCGTTGGGTGCTTTCCGAGGCGCTCGCTGCAGAGGGCTACGAGGTGATGGAGGCCGCCGACGGCAAGGAAGCCCTCGTCGCGGTCGACGAGCAGCGCCCGGATCTCATGGTCCTCGACCACAAGATGCCCTCTCCCGACGGCATGGAGGTGCTCCGGAAGATCCGGGCGAAGGGGGAGAGCTTCCCGATCATCATGCTGACCGCGCACGGGAACGTCGCCACGGCCGTCGAAGCGATGAAGGCGGGCGCCACCGAGTACCTGACCAAGCCGTTCGACCTCGGCGAACTCAAGCTCTCGATCGACAAGGCCATACGCATCTCGGACCTTTCGGACGAGGTGAAGCGCCTGCGCGAGGAGCTCGACCGCGACTGGGACGTGGAGGGGTTCATCGCCGCCGACCCGCGCATGGTCGAGATACTCGTGACCGTGGAGAAGGTGGCGCCGACGAGTGCCACGGTGATGATCTACGGCGAGTCCGGTACCGGCAAGGAGCTTATCGCCCGCGCGATCCACCGTCTGTCGCCGCGCAGCAGCAAGCCCTTTGTCGAGGTGCACGCGGGCGCACTGCCCGAGACGCTGCTGGAGAGCGAGCTGTTCGGCTACGAGAAGGGCGCATTCACGGGAGCGCTGACCTCGAAGCCCGGGCGCTTCGAACTGGCGAACGGCGGCACTCTCTTCCTGGACGAGGTCGGAGACATCTCCCTCGGCGTGCAGGTCAAGCTGCTGCGAGTCCTCCAGGAGCGGCGATTCGAGCGCTTGGGCGGCACGCGCTCCATCGACGTGGACGTCCGCGTCGTCGCGGCCACCAACAGCGACCTTCAGCAATTGATCGCCGACGCGTCGTTCAGGGAGGACCTGTTCTACCGCCTCAACGTCGTCCCCATCACGCTGCCGCCTCTGAGGCATCGCCAGGGCGACATCCCGAGACTGGTCGCCCACTTCCTGGACAAGTACAAGGCGGGAGGCAAGACGATCACCAACGACGCGCTGGAGGCGCTCTCGGCATACCCGTGGCCAGGCAACATACGTGAGCTCGAGAACACGATAGAACGCATCGTCATCCTGTCGCCTGGGGAGAAGATCGGCGTGGACGATCTGCCATCCGAGGTCCGCGCTGGTGTGGCGCCGACGGCGAACCGGACCCACCCGTTCGAGCTACCCGAAGAGGGGCTAGACCTCGAGGAAGTGGAGATGGATCTGCTGCGCCAAGCCATGGAGCGGGCGGGAGGCAGCGCCACGAAGGCGGCGAAGCTGGTAGGGCTCACGACCAAGACACTCGAGGCGAGGATTCGAAGGCTCGGACTGCAGTAGGCCTAGTTGTCCCGTTGAAGGGTGGCACCGGCGACTCCCGCATTGGCACATGCCTTGCACGATACGGCCTTCTAGGCGCAGGTTCGGCGAACCGGGGACTCGATGGGCGACAGGAACGGCCGCATAGGGCTGGTTGCCATAATCGGCACCGTCTTCGGCATGGCGACGTTCTTCTGGGTCGTGAGTTCACTGGGGGGCGACCCCACGACGGGCGGGGGCACCCAAACGCACGATCTCTTGGTCGCACTTCCCGTTCTGGTGTTGCTGGGCGCCGGCGCCGCGGCCTGGTTCCTCCTGACGAGGAAGGTCGTGGACCGGGCCGAAGAGGACCCATATGTGCAGTGTGGGGCCTGCGGCGGTCCGATCCTCAAGGAGTGGCGGCTCTGCCCGTACTGCGGGTCGCGGGTCGAGCGATCAGCGCCGAACGAAGTCTCCGCCCGTTCGGCTTCATGACCGCTGCCGCCGAGCTGGGGTATCTTCGGACCGGAACAGCACTCCAGCCCTCCGGGCCGCGAACAAGAGGTGGGATCGATGGCTGCCAAGATGATCGTTCGTCTGAAGACCACCGGGATGCACTGCCAGTCCTGCTCCATGGTCGTGAAGATGGAGCTCGAGGACTTGCCGGGCGTCGAGGAGGCCACGTCGGACTTCCGAACGGGTATGACCGATGTGACGTACGATCCGGACCTCGTGACCGTTGACGCCCTGATCGCGGCCATCGTCGCCGCCGGTTACGGCGCGGAGCCGCCTGAGTAGCGGGTCCAGCGGCCCACGGCTCCTGGACGACCGGGTCGGACCGGCTGGGAAGGGGGTGTCTTGACGGGTCAGATCGGGCTTGCCGCCGCGCTCGGTGCAGGGATCGCCTCGTTCGTGTCCCCTTGCGTGCTACCGCTCGTGCCAGGCTACCTGTCCTTTCTAGGCGGGTTGGCCGTCGTCGGAGCGCCACGCCGTGCCCGCGCGTCCGGAGTGCTGTTGCCCGCCGCGCTCTTCGTGCTCGGGTTCTCGGCCGTCTTCGTGGCACTTGGAGTCTCCGCTTCACTTATCGGCGGTGCGCTCACGCAGAACCGGGAGCTCGTCTCGAAGGTCTCGGGTCTTGTCATCTTCCTCTTCGGGTTCCTGCTCTTGGGGATCGTGAAGGTGCCGTGGCTCTACGGGCAGGCCCGCTTCGACGGTGCGCGGACGCGCGCCCTAGGCAAGTGGGCGGCGCCAGTGATGGGCATGGCCTTCGGCTTTGCCTGGACCCCGTGCGTCGGGCCCATCCTCGGCTCGATACTCATGCTCGCCGCCAAGAGCGGACGAGCAGGGGAGGGCGCTGCGCTGCTCGCCGTCTACTCCGCCGGTCTGGGCATCCCGTTCATGCTGATGGCGGGTCTCATGGAGAGCGCCGGGCGGTTCGTCAAGGCCATCAACAGGCATGCGCACGCCATCTCCCGCGTGTCGGGCGTCGTCCTCATGCTGCTGGGTGTCCTGGTCGCCACGGACACGCTCGGATCCGTCACCACGTTCATCTCCCGCTGGATCCCGTTCGCGTCCGGGTAGAGCCGCGCTGGCAGCGCCAAGGCGCTGGGGTCTACGATGTGATGGACGCGCGGCTCGTCTGGGACGGGGGTGAGCGGTACGCGTTCTCGGGGCATGGGGCTTTCGAACCGGATCACACTCCTCACGGTCGCCTCTCTGGCGGTCGCCGTGGCGTTGGTCTCCGTAATCTCGCTCGTCGGCGTCTACAGGTCGGTTCTGGCCGACGAGCGGATGCGGCTCGAGGTCTTCAGGTCCCTTGTCTCCGGGGCCATGGATGCTCGCCTCGGCAACGCCGAGCGCGCGCTCGAGTCGGCGGCATCCGAGATCGACACTCCCGCCGCGCCTTCGACCGTCGGCGAGACGCGGATGGACGAGCTGCTCGAACTGCGCGCCGACATCTTCGACGCTCTCGCGTTCTTGGACGACCTCGGCGTCGTCTCTTCGTCGGACGACATCGGTCCCGCCGCGTCCGCTCAGATCACGTCCGCACTCGCGACCGCCCCGGCAGGGAGTCCTGTCCTGGTCTGGGTCGACGGGAACGGCGAGCCGGGGAGGCTGTGGGCGGGCCGCATCGCGGACGAGGACACTCGCAGCGTGACGCTGCTCGCGCGGGTCCGCGACGAGTACCTCGTCGGGACTCTGAATGACGTTGCGCAATCGGCGGGCACGATCGTCGCTCTGGTCGTGGACCGGTCGTCGCGGCCAGTCATGTCGGGGGCGGGAGGTCCTGCAGTCGACATCGGGACGATCGCCTTCTCGGCGGAGGGCACCGAGACGATCCGAGGCACCGCGACAGCCAGGTCTCCTTCCGCTGGGGCCCTGGCGGGGGCGTGGGGGCTCATGGTCCCCGACCATGGCCTCGGGTGGCGCGTCATCGTCCTCGAGGCGGAGGCGGACGCCTTCGCTCGCGCCAAGGAGGCACTCGCGCCCGCGTTCCTCGCGGTGCTGCTCGTGATAGCTGCCGCGGCCGCCTTGGCGCTCTTCTACAGCCGGCGGGTGCTGGCGCCGCTCACCGTGTTCGAGCAGCGGGCTCGCGACGTCGCAGCAGGCGGATACGTCCGGCCTCTCCGAATCGTCCGCGACGACGAGATGGGGAAGGTCGCCGAGGCCTTCAACGACATGGGTGTGCGGTTGAACGCGCTCCAGGACATGGCCCAACTGCTGGCCTCGGCCTCGAGCCTCGACGACGAGTTGGACTCGGTCCTGAACGCGATCGGGCGCATCTTCGGCACAGGAGACTGCGCCGTGCTCCTGTCGGACGCTTCAGGTCTCTCCCTGTCGCTGGCGCGCGGACGCGGATTGGCGGCTCCCGCGGCCACGCTGCTGGTGCCGCTCGACCAGCCATCGCCTCTGAGCAGCGCGTTCGCCGAACGGATGACGGTGCCGTTCACCGGGGACGCGCCGCTCGGCGCGAGAGCGATCTTCAGCCTGTTCGGCGCAGACCCGGAGCGCGCAGGCGTGGTCGTGCCTCTCGCCATCGGTTCGGATGCCATCGGCGTCGTGGTCGTACTGGCCCCGGGTCGCCGCCTGTTCAGCGACGCACAGATCGAGACCATGCGCATCTTCAGCGCGAACGCTGCCGTGGCGGTGCGCACGTCGCGGCTCTTCGCCGAGGAGCGTGTGTCGCGCCGGGAGGCCGAGGCGCTTCGTTCGGTGGCTGAGCTCACGGTCCGCCCCGGCGACCTCGGGCATGCGCTGAGTAGCTGCGCGGCCATCGCCGCAGAGCTACTAGGCTACGGCGGGTGGGGTGTGGCGCTGGAGGGGCGCCAGCAACTCGGTCTCGCTTTGCCTTCGGATCCCGACGAAGATGGAAGGCTGCTCGCGATCTGGCGCCTTGTCGAAGCCGCGGAGAGGGAGCCTGGCAAGCCGACCGACGCGCCGATCGTGATCGACGACGTGCGGGGACGGCCGGACGTTCTGGAAGCGACCGGGCCCGAGTGGGGGAGCGCCCTCTTCATTCCCGTGCTGCAAGGCGGCATCGCCAGGGGCGCTCTGGTCCTGCACGACCGGGCTCGCATGCGGCGTCCCAGCGTCGGCAAGCTGTCGGTGGCGGGCACGATCGGGCATCAGGTATCGCTCGCGATCCGCAACGCGCACCTCCTGCAGCAGGCGCGGGCGCGCGCGGCGAACTTGGAGACAGTCTTCCGTATCAGCCAAGCGGTCTCCTCGGAGCTGCAGATCGGGGCCGTGTTGAACCGCGTGCTGGACGTAGTCCAGAAGATCCTATCGGCCGATGCGGTGGCGTTGATGTCCTACGAGGCGGGAAGCAACGTGGTCGCAACCACCATGGCGCGAGGCCTGTCTGCGGGCGAGATGCTCTACTACCAGGCTGCGCCCGGAGAGGACATCGCAGGCAGGGTCTTCGCGTCTGGGCTGCCGCTATCCTACGGGGATCTCTCCGAGCGCCCGAGCCCGTTGGCGCAGATAGCGTCCTCGAATGGGTTCGAGTCTCTGCTGGCAGTCCCGCTGAAGGCGCGAGGGCGGCCGATCGGTGTGCTCGCGGTCTACGCGAGGGAGGCCGCGGCCTTCTCCGGGGAGGACGTCGACCTGCTGCTCACCTTCGCCGCCCAGGCGGCGCTCGCGATCGACACGGCGGCGCTCTACGGGAAGGAGCACCGGTTGGCGTCGGTGCTTCAGGCGTCCATACTCCCGAATCGGCTACCGGCGGTCGCCGGGCTCGAGACGGCGAGTTTCTACCTTCCTTGCGGTGCCGAAGCGGAGATCGGTGGCGACTTCTACGATCTGTTCGTGACGGAGAGCGGCGGTGTCGTGTTGGCCATAGGCGACGTGTGCGGCAAGGGAGTTGCGGCAGCCACCAAGACCTCGATGGTCAAGTTCACTCTACGCGGCCTGATCGGAGGAGGCGCAGGACCTGCAGCGGCGTTGACCGAGTTGAACCGCCAGGTCGTGGCTGCGGGCGACCCTGCGGACATAGTGACGATGTGGGTGGGCATGCTCGACTGCGAATCGGGCGTCCTGACCTATGCCGACGGTGGGCATCCTCCGGCACTGCTGCGTCGGGTGGACACGCGCAGGACGGAGCGCCTCGGCGCCACCGGACCGCTGCTGGGCGCCGTTCCTCACGCGGAATACGGCGAGCTGGAGGTGGGCCTGAGGGCGGGCGACATGGTGCTGCTCTACACCGACGGGGTCACAGAAGCGCGGCGCGGCGTGCGCCTGTTCGGGGAGGGACGCGTTCGTTGGGTTCTACGGAGAACCCCCACGGCGCGAGAGTGCCTGGACTCGCTCCTGGAGGCGGTCAAGTCCTACGCCGACGGGCCGCTGAAGGACGACGCCGCCGCGCTCGCCGTCAGGCGTGTGGGACTCAAGACGGGCGGCGAGAGTGTGAGTGACAATCAGGACGGGTAGGTTCCGCAAGAAGACACGACAGGTCGTCAGAGGAGTCGACGCGTGCTCACGCTTGAACGACAGATCGGCAGGGGAACGTGTATCGCCCATCTGTCGGGTGATATCGACTCCGTGACCGTCCCATCCGTACGCGAAGCGATAGAGAGCGCGATCCTCGAGGGCTGCCACACGATCATCCTCGACCTCGCCGAGGTCGACTACATCGATTCCTCGGCCCTGGGCCTTCTGGTGTGGGCCGATCGCCAGCTGCAGCCCATATCCGGCTCTCTGAAGCTCGCGGGCGCGGGTCGCGATGTCGCCCGTATCCTCGAGCTGTCGGGCTTGATCGGGGTCGCCCCATCGGTGTTCGTGTCCGACTCGGTGGAGGCGGCCCTATCCGGGCTGGGTTCTCAGGAGGCCGCAGGCGAGCCGCTGTGGACCCGCTCCTTCGAGATCCCCGGGGACTCCAGAGTCATGTCCGAGACACGCTCGCGGATCGCTGCCATGCTCGAGCCGCTGGACCTTCCGGACTCGACGGTGTTCGACATCAAGGTCGCGGCCGGGGAGGCACTGGCCAACGCAGTGCGGCACGGATCTCCCAAGGGGGCTCTCGACGTCATCGGCCTGGAGGTGACCGCTTTCGACGACCGAGTCGAGATCACCGTGAGCGACAGCGGGGGCGGCTTCGACGGAAACGCGGAGTCCTCGACAGACGTCTTCGCGCCGAGCGGACGGGGGGTACTCTTCATGCGGGCACTCATGGATTCCGTCGAGTTCGGCGCAGGTGCCGCCGGCGGTACCCGCGTGAAGCTGGCGAAGCGCAGGGTCATGCCTGCGCGATCCGACGGATAGGTCGCGAGCCGGGGTCTTGTGGGGCCGGGATCGTCGGGACTCGACCGTGCGGTAACATCGGCTGGTCCAGCGAGGACGAGGGAGGATCATGGAAGTCTACGAGGCGATAATGAACCGTCGCTCGATCCGCAAGTTCGACGGCGCGATGGTCGACCGTGAGGTCATCGAGCGGATCGTCCAAGCGGCCGGTGCCGCGCCTTCCACGCGCAACAGCCAGCCGTGGCACTTCCACGTGACTACCGGTACATCTCGTGACGCGGTGTGCGGCATCACCGCGCTCTCGACGGTGCACCTGCAGGAGTACCTGGACATGCTCCCGCCAACCGACTACGAGGCGGCCGAGCGCTTCTTCGCCAGTCTCGGCAACGCTCCGGTCGTCGTCGTCGTGTCGGTCCCCGTGCCCGAAGACGAGCCTTCCCGCATCAACGACGCCCTCAGCACGGGGTGCGCGATAGAGAACTTCATGCTCGCCGCCTTCGCAGAGGGCTTGGGCTGCTGCAACATCACCTTCTCGTTCTGGGTGCGGGACAAGCTGTCGGATCTTCTCGACATCCCCGACGATCGCGAGATCATCTCGCTGGTGTTGCTCGGCCACCCGGCCGAGATCCCCGAGCCCATCGTCCGGCGCTCCGACGTCGCGACCTACCTCGACTAGTGCGGTGACCGGGCACTACGACGCCGTCTTCTTCGACGTCGGCAACACGCTCCTGTACGCATACCCCTCGGTCGGTCGGGTCTGCGAGGAGATCCTGCGCGCCTCCGGCCGCATCCATGCCCTGGATGAGATCGAGGGAGTTCTGCCGCTCGTCGAAGCCTATTACGAGGACAGATACCGGACCGACGACACCTTCTGGACGAGCGACGAGCGCGCCGAGGACGTCTGGACCGGCATGTACTCGCTGCTGTGCCGGCGCCTGGGGATCCCGGAGGAGGAGGCCGTGTCCCTCGCGCACGCCGTCTACGACGCGTTCGGGGAGCCGGAGAGGTGGCGTGCCTACGATGACGTCGCGCCCGCGTTCGAGCGCCTTCGCTCGCAGGGTGTGAAGGTCGGGATCATATCCAACTGGGACACTCGGCTCGAGAAGGTGCTCGAGGGCCTCGGACTCGGATCGCTCGTCGACTGCGTCGTGTCATCGGCGGTCGTGGGCCTCCACAAGCCCGACCCCCGCATCTTCGAACTCGCGTGCGAGCGTCTGAGCGTGGACCCGTCGCGCTGCGCGCACGTGGGGGATCACTACTACTCCGACGTCGTAGGGGCGCGCGCAGCGGGGATGCGGCCGGTTCTCATCGACCGGCACGGCGCCGGGCTCGCAACCGAGGACGTAGTGTGCCTGATCACGCTCGACGACCTGGAGGAGGCGCTCTCGTGAAGACGCGCAGCTGGATCGCCCTCGCGGCGGGCCTCGTCGTGTGCCTGGCCGCGGCCTACGGTGCCTACACCTTGGCCAACTACTCGTGGAACCAGGTCGTCGACTACCGCGGCCCCTACGCCAAAGCCGACCTGCCCGAGGGCCAGAAGGCGGACGCGGGCGCGCAGGGCACGGTCTACGGGAGCGGGCGGCCACAGGTCGTCTACGTGGTGGTCGACGGTCTGCGTGAGGACGTCTCGCGCGAGATGCCGACGCTGAACACCCTGCGTGCGTACGGCTACGACACGACGGTCCGGACCTCCCAACCGTCGCTGTCGTTCCCCAACTGGACCACCCTGTTCTCAGGAGCACCGCAGCGGATCAGCGGGGTGACGACCAACTGGTTCACCGAGCGGGTCCCGGTGGAGACCGTCGTCGACACCGCGCTCGCGGCCGATCTGACTGTCGCGGTCTCGGCCCCGACGGACTTCGAGACTCTTTACGGGGTTGGGCGGACGGGCCACGCGTTCCTGAAGGACTGGGTGGCGGGCTCCTACATGACCGGGGAGGTCGTGGACAATGCGATCCGCCTCTCGCGCGAGACCAGCCCGACGCTGCTGGTCGTGCTCTTCCCGGATGTCGACGAGGCGGGCCACGCTTTCGGAGGCGCGTCGATCGAGTACCGGGAGATGGCGCTGAAGGTCGACAGGGACCTCGGCCGACTCGTTTCGGCACTGCAGGGGCCCGAGACGACGTTCGTCGTCGTATCCGACCACGGGCACATCGACACGGGCGGCCATGGCGGTCCAGAGGACGCGGTCACGCTCGTGCCGGCCGTCTTCGCGGGTCCGAACGTGAGGCCGGGCACGGCCGAGGGGACGCAGGACCAGGTCGCTCCGACGGTCGCTCTGCTGGCGGACCTGCCCGCGCCGCGCAATGCGACAGGAGGGCCGCTCGACGTGACGGCGAGAGGCATCAGCGTGACGCGGTTCGCGGGTCAGTTGGACGCCGCCTACGCCGCCTACGCCGCTGCGGTGGCCGGTCCGGCGACGAAGCCCAACACGAAGCTGCTGACTCCCGAGGGAGCGCGCACGGCGTTCGACGACGCCACCGCGATGCGGCTTGCAGGCGAGCGCTCCTCGCGGCTGCCCATATCACTCGCGCTCGCAGCGGTCTGCCTTCTCGCGATAGCCGCGGTGGGCCTGCTCTCGTGGCGCGCCCTCTTGGCCGCGCTTGCGGGTACGGCCGCGTACTACCTCGTCTACGAGGGACTCTACTTCGTGGTGCACGGATACCGGTGGTCGCTGTCGTCGTTCAACTCCGAGGAGATGCTCAAACCGTTCCTCAACGGGCGCATGACCGACGCGATCATCGCCGGCGTTGTCGCGGCGCTGATCGCCGCCGACGTCTATCTGGCCACCCGCACGGATCCGAAGCGGCCAAGGGGCGAGTACCTGCCGGGATGGCTGGCCCTGGGGGTCGCGACGGTGCTGGTCGTCCAGGCGACGATAGGCCTGCAGGTCGCGTGGTATCTGTGGTACTGGGGCGCCAGCGTCACCTGGTACATCCCCGACCTCGTCATGGGGTTCAAGTACGACCTCGACTTGATCCAGCTCACCGGCTTGGGGGCCGCGGCCGTGCTCGCGCCCGCGGTGACGTACCTCGTCGGCCGCTATCACCCGTTGCGGGCTCCGGAGGCCGGCAAGCCGGCCGCCGACGCCTCCGCCTAGTCTCGCACGGTCGCGCCCGCCTGCTCTTGCGCGAAGAGCCTGTCCGCGGTGTCGCGGACAGGCTCTTCTCATATCCATGGAGGCGATGCCCGGATTCGAACCGGGGATAAAGGCTTTGCAGGCCTCTGCCTTGCCACTTGGCTACATCGCCGCTCGCTGGTGGGACGCCCTCAGCGGCCCTGCAGCACGAAGGCCGGATCCGGTGCGTTCCCCCTACCGGTCCCGGCCATCGGCGGGTGGACTTGGAGCGGACGACGGGATTCGAACCCGCGACCCCAACCTTGGCAAGGTTGTGCTCTACCAACTGAGCCACGTCCGCATGCGCGAAAGCGCAAGGGGTAGGATAGCGAAGCCCCGAAAGCCATGCAAGCGTGAGTCCGGGTCGGTCGCGCAGGCCGCGTGTGGGGACTGGTGATTGTTGCGTGAGGTCGGTACAATACCCAACGCTGCGCTCGGCGCAGACATGGGCGCTTAGCTCAGGGGGAGAGCACTTCCTTGACACGGAAGGGGTCGTAGGTTCAAATCCTACAGTGCCCACCAGCACATGACGGAGGCCCCGGCTCATCAGAGCCGGGGCCTCCTTCTCCTTCTGTCTCTTCGAGTGATGCGCAAGCCAGGAAGGCATCACTTGGCGGACGGCGGGAAGGATCTGACGCGGGACCGGATCTGAGGCGTCAGCGACTACACCGTGCCCAAGGCGCGATCACGCGCGGAACGGCTGCGATCGCAGACACAGACAGTCCTGAGCACAACTGCTATGGTTTTGCACAGGTGAACCTGCCGCACTATCCAGCTCATGCGGGTCAGCGCAGTCGCTCTGCAGCGGACACGGAACCCGGTGAGGCGTTGAGGGAGAAGCCAGCTTGGCGTCTTCGCGGCGGGACGACCTTTGGAGCGGAGGGGCCGATGAACAAGGTCATAGCACGGTTCGCCGATGGTCGTATGTTGAAGGGCCTGACAGCCGACTTCTTCCCGACCAAGGACTGCTTCCACGTGAGCGTGTCGACGGCCCCGCCGGGGACGAAGCCTGTGGAGATCCAGACGAAGCAGCTCAAGGCGCTCTTCTTCGTGAAGGATCTCGAGGGCGACTCGAAGTACGACGAGCGGAAGGATTTCGACCCTTCGCACCCTGCGGTCGGGCGTCGGATCAGGGTCGAGTTCGAAGACGGCGAGGTACTCGTGGGGATCACGCAAGGCTACCAGTCCGGGCGCTCGGGGTTCTTCCTCGAACCAGCGGACGCAGGATCGAACAACGAACGATGCTTCGTGGTCTCCGCGGCCGCGCAGGAGATCCGCTTCCTCTAGCCGGCATCCTGGCGAGTGAAGCGACGTGGCGCTCGGCCGCGGCGCACCACGCCACGCCGGGGGGCTGTCTGAGCCCGGGAGAAGGTGTGGTCAACGGGTCGCGACGCTCGTCGCCGATTCCGCAGTGCTGCGGACATCTAGCGCTCATCGCACGGTGAACCGGACCCAGCCCGTGGTCGCCGCCGCATGCATCGAATCGGCTGACGTCTCGGCTCGCACTCGCCAGGAGCCTGCCTGGAGCGAGACGCGCGCGCCGTAGCGCGTTGCCTTGCCCGAGTCGCGGTTGATCGCCGCAGCGCTGAGTCCTTCGACCCAGGTGCCGGCGCGCGTACGTCTCTGGAAGCGCAGAACCACGGTCCTCGAACCGGCGGCATGGCGGGGGAGGAGCTTCCCGGAGACCTCGAAGACGGCGCCACGCCTGGCTGTCGCGGGGGTGGCGGGCGCGCGCAGCCCCGCGTGGGGCGCGACGGCCTTCTCGCTCGTCTTGGTGGCGACGAAAGGCTGGGAGGCTGAGAAGCTCGCCCTCAGACGGCAGGCCCGGGTCGGCTTGTAGGAGATGGTCCAAGCTCCGGTCATCCCCGTCAGGGTACTGGCCACGCGCGTCCACGAGGTGGCGTCGATCGACCGGTCGAGCGAGACGGTCGCTCCGACGAAGGGCGACCCGACGGCGCTGCGCAGCCTTCCCGTGATCACCACGGCCTTGCCCCAGTCCGGCGCTGCCGAGGAGTATGCGGACGTCAACTCGGGAAGCCTGTCCCTGAGCGTGAAGCGATCCGATAGCGCCTCGGGGGTGAAGCGGGTGGTGTCCAGAGAGGGGATATCGGAGTCGAGGCCGAGCACGACATTGTCGTCATCGCCGATAGTGCGCGAGTAGAGGGTCCGCGCGCCGCCGGTCGTCTCCACACTCCAGAAGACCGCGCCGCCGGCGGTTCCGAGGACAGTGGGAGTGAGCGAGGTCTCGACCGTCGCGACGACCGGCAGCGGTGGCGTCGACTTGAGGCGCGGATTCGTCCTCAGGTAGGCGATGGGGTCGACGAACCCGTAGGTGTCCGAGCCGTTGTACGTGTGGCCGCGGTAGGGGTTGTTGTCCCGCGGGTACGAGCGGCCCGGGTGGATGCCGAAGTGTAGATGACCGACCCCGTTCACACGGCCGATGATCTGGCCGGCTCGGACCCTCGCGCCTTTGGGGAAGGGGCCGCGCTTGATGTGGCCGTACACGGCCTTGAACTGGCCGCCGTCGGCGTTCCTGTGGAGAATGACCAGGACCCCTCCGTAGCCCGAGGCCGGCTTGGACTCCAGCACGACTCCGTCTCCGACCGCGAACACCGGGTGAGCGACCGGCGCCGGCATGTCCTGGGCCATGTGCCAGGAGTGGTTGGAGGGCCGGTAGTCCCACCAGCCGGAGCGCCCCTTGAAGTCCTCGGTCCCGGTGGGCCAGTACCACAGGCCGCTTCCGGGCGTGGCAGCGAGCGCCATCGCCGGGACCGCCAGCACCGCCGACGCCAGCGCCACTAGAGCGACGACGAGTGCGATTCTGTGGCGGCTTTGCGGCATGCACAGTGCCTCTCTGCCGGCGAGGGCGCCGAAGACGTCCTCAGGACCCGGATAGTATGCCAGAACCCGGGGACCGCCGCCTTACACTGCGGTCGTTTCGCGGTCAGAGGGTATCTATCGTGGAGCGGCGAGTGATGTGTCGGGTACGACTCGGGAGGAACGATGGCTGGCACAGAAGGGCCGAGGATCCGCGTCACCAAGGACGGACCCTACCTTGTCGAGGGGGGCCTGCCGATGGCCAAACAGACCATCGTCACCGACCAGAACCGCGAGAGCGTCGCCTGGGCGGAGAGCGAGCGCGTAGAGGCTGGCCGGACACTGTCGTTGTGCCGCTGCGGAGCCTCCTCCCACAAGCCGTACTGCGACGGGATGCACGCGAAGATCTCCTTCGACGGCACGGAGACCGCGCCCCACACGCCGTACGCCGAGGCCGCGATGCCGATCGAAGGGCCGACTCTCGTGCTCATGGACGAGGTCGACCTGTGCGCGAGGGCCCGCTTCTGCGTCGCGAAGGGCAGGATCTGGCACCGGATCTCGGAGCCGGATGAAGACTCGAGACGGGTAGTGATCGAACAGTCGGAGATGTGTCCTGCGGGCCGGTATACGGCCGTCGACTGCGGCCCGGGAAGCGTCCACGAGCCCGACCTCGAGCAGTCGATCGGGCTCGTGGAGGATCCGCTTGTCGCCGTGAGCGGGCCCCTGTGGGTGCGGGGTGGCGTGCCGGTCGTCTCGGCCGAGGGCGAACCCTACGAGGTGCGGAACCGGGTGACGCTGTGCCGCTGCGGAGCTTCCGGCAACAAGCCGTTCTGCGATTCGTCCCACGTGGACGTCGGGTTCGATGACAGCGTCTGACGCGGGCGGTTACCATGGTGCGCGCACCCGACCAGCAGAAGGAAGGCCGGCCTTATGGCCCGTTCGGACGACCTCGACCGCGAGCTGGACAAGGGCTCGCTCTCCGAGCTTCCACCCCCCAAGCCCGGCGGCTTCCTGGGTGAGACCGCTCCCGACCTGCGCAAGGTCGAGGAGCATCTGCCCTCAGTGGGCGGCGGGTTGGTCCAAGAGAGCACCGCGGAGACCAGGTGGATGTCCGTCGCTCTGCTGTACCTGCTGATCGTTACGTCGCCGATCGCCGCGTGGCTGGTGTGGCGGGATCGACGACGCTCGCTAGGTCTCAAGGTGGCCATCACGGCGCTGGGCATCGCGGGCTACGTCGGGCTTTACGCCCTCTACTCGCTGCCGAGGCCGTGACCGGGTCGGGTGCGCGTTGCCAGGGGGCTGTTCTCCATGAATTGGCAGGGCGTTTGATAGCAGGACGTCCGGCGACCATACTTGCCTACAGACGACCCGGCCCATCCAGAGGGGATCTCCCCGACGTGGCCTTGAAGGTGAAGGGACCCGTGTACCTCCACGACATAGCTGAGCTGCGCTCGCTCGTAGATCGCGCGCGTGCCTACGGGCGGATCGCGATCGACACCGAGTTCATGCGGGAGAAGACCTACTGGGCGAGGCTCTGCCTGATCCAGCTTGCGGTGGCCGACGAGTGCGCGATCCTCGACCCGCTGCAACTCTCCGACATGGGGCCGCTGCTCGAGGTGCTCTCGGACGAGAGCGTGCTGAAGGTGGTGCACGCGGGCAGCCAGGACCTCGAGATCTTCTATCGCCTCGCCGGTCGCGCCGCCTCTCCCGTCTTCGACACCCAGATCGCCGCCACTCTGGCCGGATTTCCGTCGCAGGTCGGGTATGCGCGCCTTGTGAAGGACCTGTTCGACGTTGACATCGACAAGTCCGACACCTTCACTGACTGGGCACGCCGGCCTCTGACGCCGGCGCAGATCGAGTACGCGCTGAACGACGTTCGGTATCTGGACGCGGCCTACCTCGAACTCGCGGCGCGTCTCGAACGCGACGGCCGGTCGGCGTGGCTGGCGGGGGACCTCGAGGCCCTCTCCGATCCGGGTCAGTACGAGATCCGCCCCGACGAGCAGTACCGCCGCATAAAGCGGGCGGCGTCACTCTCGCGACGCCAGCTGGGCGTGCTGCAGCAGGTGACGGGGTGGCGCGAGCGCGAGGCCATGCGCCGCGATCTGCCAAGGCGTTGGGTGATGTCCGACGAGACGCTCACCGAGGTGGCGAGGCGGCGGCCCAAGGACGCGGCGGCCCTCGCGGACATCCGAGGCTTCAACCTGAGGTCGGCCGGGGGTGACGCCGCGAGCCTCCTGGAGGCGGTCCAGCGGGGCGTGGCGATACCCGACGCCGAGCTGCCAAGGATCGAGCGCAGACCGCGCGCCGTCGCGGACATCGAAGGCGTGGTCGAGCTGATGGGAGCGCTGCTTCGCGTGCGCGCGTCCGAGCACGGGATCGCCGTGCCGCTGCTCGCGACGCGTGCGGAACTCGAGCGGCTCGCCTCGGGAGAGCGAGACGGCAGTCCGCTGCTTTCGGGGTGGCGACGTGCCATCGTGGGCGACGATCTCGTGCGGCTCGTGGACGGGCGACTCGCACTGAGCGTCGCCGACGGGAAGATCGTCGTCGAGGCAGTCGGCACCGATCTCGGTTCTGGCGTCGCGGAGCCGCTCGCGGATCTGGCGGAAGACTCCGGGATGGACGCGCGGCCCGTTGCAGGACCGTAGAAGCGACGTCCCTGAGCTCTGAGTACCTCGCGTTCGCTTGCTTCCTCGGGCTGTCTCGCCGGGGCCGAAGCGCCCGCGGGTCCCGTTCGGGTCACGGGGCGTTTGCAGATCGGTCGGCCGCGGTTCGGGTCGCGATCGGACACTCCGTCGCATGAGAGAGGTCTCCAGCGCCGTCGCTACCGACCCTGTGAGCCTGGAGCGCGTGCTGCGCGTCCGTTTCGGGCACGCGGGCTTCCGCCCCGGGCAGTACGAGGTGGTCGCTTCAGTTCTCGAGGGCCGTGACGCCGTGGCCATCCTGCCCACCGGCGGCGGCAAGTCCGTCACGTACCAGCTGCCCGCCGCCGTTGGCGGACGCTGCTCGCTCGTGGTCTCGCCGCTGCTGGCACTCATGCACGACCAGGTGTCGCAGGCCCGGGCCAGAGGGCTGCGAGCCGCCTCGATCGACTCCACCCTCGACGGTGAGGAGAGGAAGCGGGTTCTCTCCGAGGCTCGGGCCGGTCGCCTGGAGTTGCTGTACGCGGCGCCCGAGGCGCTGCCGCGGCTCGCCGCGGATCTGAAGGGGACGGACGTCTTCGGGCTCTTCGCCGTTGACGAGGCGCACTGCGTATCTCAGTGGGGGCACGACTTCCGCCCCGAGTACCGAACACTGGCCGCTGCCCGTACCCGGCTCGCTCCCGGCTCGCCGATGCTCGCGGTCACCGCGACCGCGACATCGCGCGTCGAACAGGACATAGTCGCGTCGCTGAGTCTGCTGGACCCCCTCGTGTTCCGGGGGTCGTTCTTCCGTCCGAACCTTCGGCTCTGCGGCTGGCGCAAGGACGGAGCCGGGGACGCGCGGGAGGCGGTCGCGGCACTGCTTCGGAGCCACGACGAGGGCTCCACGATCGTCTACCGGCTCTCCCGCGCCGGGGCGACGTCGCTCGCGGGCTGGCTTCGGCGCCGGGGGATCGCGTCGCTCGCGTACCATGCCGGCCTCGATGGGGAGAGGCGCGCGCTCGTGCAGGAGGAGTTCCTGTCGGGACGATGCCGCGTCGTGGTGGCGACGGTCGCCTTCGGCATGGGGGTCGACAAGCCCGACGTGCGGCTCGTCGTGCACGCGGACCTTCCCGACTCCCTCGAGTCGTACGCTCAGGAGGTCGGCAGAGCGGGGAGGGACGGGCTGCCCTCCGACTGCGTGCTGCTCTACTCATGGGGCGATGTGCGCGGGCGGGAGAAGATGGTCCGCAATGCGGATCCCGACCGACGGGCCGTGCTTCGGACCTCTCTGCGCGAGATGTACCGCTTTGCGGCCGGGACCCGATGCCGCCAGAGCGTCCTGTGCGCTCACTTCGGGGAAGTCGTCGTCCCACCATGCGGCGCCTGTGATGCGTGCGGCGCTGTCTCTGCGGGGAGACTGCTGACGAACGGCGGGTGGTAGGATTTCGAAGGCGACCCCGGTCCGAGGAGAAGATGTATGTCCGACGCGCCCCGCGCGATGAGCGTGACAGAGGCGATGACCTGGGCCAAACGGACGCTCGAGGGTGGTTCACTCCGCGTCATCGGCGAGGTCTCCGAGGCGACCGACCGCCCCGGGTACAAGGCGGTCTACTTCACTCTCTGCGACGGTTCCTCGGTGATGTCGTGCCTGATGTGGCGCGACGCGTTCGAAGCAGCCGGCGTCCCGCTGCGCGAGGGGATGCTCGTTGAGGTCAGCGGGACGCTGACCGTCTACGCGCCCAAGGGGCGCATGCAGTTCCAGGTGCGCACGCTCCAGGCAGCCGGTGAGGGCGCGCTGCGCCTCCAGGTGGTAGCGCTCGCCCGGCGGCTGGAGGCCGAGGGTCTCATGCTGCCGGAGCGGAAGCGCGTACTGCCGTCGTTCCCGGACCGGATCGCCCTGGTGACCTCGCCAAGAGGCAAGGCAGTGCACGATGTCATCCGCACGCTCCGGCGCCGCTATCCCGTGGCTGATCTTCTCGTCGCGGGCGTCGCCGTCGAAGGGACCGACGCCTCGGCGCACATCGTACAGGGGCTGCGCGCAGCGGCCTCCTCGGGCGCCGACGTGATCATCCTCGCTCGCGGCGGCGGGTCCTTCGAGGACCTCATGCCCTTCAACGACGAGGCGGTCGCGCGCGCGATCGTCGCGTGCCCTGTCCCCGTGGTGACGGGTATCGGCCATGAGCCGGACACGTCGATCGCCGACATGGTGGCCGATGTGCGCGCGTCCACCCCCACCGCGGCCGCTGAAGCCGTTACTCCCTCGGCGGAGGACGTGCGCGCGGCCCTCGAGGCGCAGGGCCGGCTTCTCGCGCGCGCGCTGCAAGGTGGTCTTCGAGCGGCCGAACGCAGGGTCGCGGTCCTGCGGTCGCACGCCGTGTTCCGGGATCCGAGAGCGCTGACGGCGGTTGCGGCGCAGCGTGTCGACACCGCGGCCTCTGGACTCCCGCGTGCGTTGCCGGGCCGCATCGAGCGCGACCGCGTATGGATCGAGACTGCGCGGGAGCGCCTCGAGACAGGAGCGATGCGATCTCTGGAGCGAGCAGGTGCGGTTCTGAGACTCGAGGCGTCCCGCCTGGAGGACCTGTCTCCGCTCGGTATCCTGGCGCGCGGGTACGCCGTATGCTACTCGGAGGCGGGCTTGGTCGTGCGCGCTTCCAGTTCTCTCGAGGCAGGCGACCGCGTACTCGTCCGTCTGCAGCGCGGATCCGCCGGATGTCTCGTCCAGTCCGTCAGCAACGAAGGGATCCCAGCAGATGCCTGATGCACCGGTCCCCCCTGGCGAGTTGCGTTTCTCGGATGCGCTCGCCGAGCTCGAGTCGATAGTCTCAGCCCTCGAGAGCGGTCAGCTGGAGCTGGAGGAGAGCATCGCGCGATACGAACGCGGCGTGGCGCTTCTTCGCGCCTGTCAGGCGCGTCTCGCCGAGGCTGAGCAGCGCGTGACGATGCTCATGGGAGAGATCGAGAGCGAGAGCCCGTCCGAGAGCGCCGACTGAGAGGGCCGGGAAGCGCGCGAGTGCGTTCGTGGCCGTGTGCGAGCTTGAAGGAGTGTCAGCCGTGGACGAATGCATCTTCTGCATGATCGCGAACGGGACGATCCCCGCCGACATCGTATGGCAGGACGAGAAGGTCGTCGCGTTCCGGGATCTCCATCCGCAGGCGCCCGTGCACATCCTCATCATCCCGAGGGAACACTATTCGGGCATGGACGACGACGTCCCGGCAGAGGTGCACGCGGCTCTGTGCGAGGCGGCCCCGAGGGTGGCGGAGGCCGCCGGAGTGGAGAGGAGCGGGTACCGCTTGATCGTCAACACCGGGCCCGACGCCGGCCAGAGCGTGCTCCACCTTCACGTCCACCTTCTCGGCGGCGCTCCGATGTACGAAGGGTTGGTGAGACTCGCATGAGCGAAGCACCGCGTGTGGCCGTCGTCACGGACTCGACAGCGGACATACCGTCGGGCCTCGCCGTCGCGGAGGGCATAACCGTGATCCCTCTGATCACGACCTTCCCCGACGGCCAGACGTTCCGTGACGGAGAGCTCACGCAGGCGGAGTACTTCGAGCGCATGGGTCGTGAGAAGGAGTTGCCGACGACGAGCCAGCCGCCAGTGGGCGACTTCGCCAAGGTCTACGAGGGGTTGCTCGGGAGCTTCACGCACGTGGTGTCTCTGCATATCTCCAACAGGCTCTCGGGGACGATCGAGTCGGCGCGTCAGGCTGCTGCGGCATTCGGCGACCGAGTGCACATCTTCGACACACTCAACCTGTCCACGGCCATGGGCTGGCAGGTCATCGAGGCCGCCCGGGTGGCCGCCACAGGAGCGGGTCACGAAGAGATCCTCGCTGCGGCCGACAGGATCAGAGGCCGCGTCAGGCACATCATCGGCCTCGACAAGCTCGACTACTTGGCACGCGGCGGCCGCATCGGCGCGGTGTCCGCGTTCATGGGAGGTCTGATCGACCTCAAGGTGATGCTGACGGTCGACCAGGAGGGAGCGTTCAAGCCGGTGGCGCGCGCCCGTGGGCACAAGGCCGCGATGCGCGAGACCCTCGACTTCGTCGCTCGGGAGATGGGTGGGGAGACCACGGGGCGGTTCATGGTCGCCCACTCGATGTCTCCGGATACTGCGGCGTACCTGCGGGACGCCATCGGCGCCGCCTATGACGCCGTCGAGCTGATGATCGTGGAGACCGGAGTCGTGATCGCGACGCACACAGGGACCGGGTGGGGTATCGGGTTCGTGCCGGGCGAGTAGCCGCGTCAGTACCCGATCGGTCTCAGTTCGGACCCCGGAACACGGAGAAGCCCGGCCTTCGGGCCAGGCTTCCCACATTCCTTCCCCGATTACCCCTGAGTCTCGGCGGCATCGCTCCTGCGATCCCGCTAGGCGCGGATCCGTGCTCGGGTGCCGGCCCTCGCATCTGTCGTCCGCGCCCTTCTCGCCGTCCCTGCTATGCGCGGGAACGGGCCTGAGGGGGAAGGGAAACTGTGAACAACCGGACTGTACCGCGTGCGAAGGCGGCTTGCAACTCCTGTTACATAGTATTCCCGCCGTTGACCGACCCATCGCCGCCGTTCGCCCCCGTTGACCGAGCCGACGGCGCCGTCTGCCCCAGAAAGGCGGGACAGAGCCTCGCTCAGGCGGAATCATGTGGACACGGCAAAGGTGCCTGGGTCTCGGGCGCGCGGCCGGGCCCGTGCGGGACCGTTACCAGCAAGCGAAGGAGGCGACCATGTCAGATTCGATCACGTCACTCAGCAAGGAGAACCGGGTCATCCCGGTGCCGGAGTGGGTGAAGAAGAACGCCTACATCAAGTCGATGGACGAGTACGAAGCGATGTACAAGCGCTCCGTCGACGACCCGGAGGGCTTCTGGGCGGAGCAGGCGGAGGAGTACCTGTACTGGGAGAAGAAGTGGGACAAGGTCCTGGACTACGAATTCGACACGCCGCGTATCGAGTGGTTCAAGGGCGGAAAGACGAACGCCGCCTACAACTGTCTCGATCGGCACCTGAAGACTTGGCGCCGCAACAAGGCCGCCATCATCTGGGAGTCCGATGAGGGCAACACCAAGATCTACACCTACCAGACGCTGTACAACGAGGTCTGCCGCTTCGCGAACGTGCTGAAGAAGCACGGCATCAAGAAGGGCGACCGGGTCGCCGTCTACCTGCCGATGATCCCCGAGCTGCCCGTCGTCATGCTGGCATGCGCCCGCATCGGCGCGATCCACTCGGTCGTCTTCGGCGGGTTCTCGGCGAACTCGCTCCGCGACCGCATCCAGGACTCCGCGTGCAAGATGCTCATCACGGCCGACGAGGGGCTCCGTGGCGCGCGCCCGATCGCGCTCAAGGCCGCGGCGGACGAAGCGATGCTCGAGTGCCCCAGCGTCGAGATGTGCGTCGTGGTGAACCGCGCGAACGCGAACGTGCCGATGGAGCCGGGCCGCGACGTCTGGTACCACGAGGAGATGGCCGCGAGCGACATCAAGTCACATTGCGACGTCGAGTGGATGGACGCCGAGGACCCGCTCTACATCCTCTATACGTCCGGTTCGACCGGCAAGCCGAAGGGCGTGCTGCACACCACGGGCGGCTACATGGTGTTCGGCATAATGACGTTCAAGTACGTCTTCGACTACCACGATGAGGACGTCTTCTTCTGCACCGCCGACATCGGCTGGGTCACCGGGCACACTTACATCGTCTACGGACCGCTCGGGTTCGGCGCGACGTCGCTCATGTTCGAAGGCGTCCCGACCTATCCCGACCCCGGACGCTTCTGGGACATCGTGGACAAGTACGGCGTCACCCAGTTCTACACGGCCCCGACCGCGATCCGTGCCCTCATGAAGCAGGGCGACGAGTGGCCAGAGAAGTACGACCTGTCGTCTCTGCGCCTGCTCGGGACCGTGGGCGAGCCGATCAACCCCGAGGCGTGGATGTGGTACTACGAGAAGGTCGGCCGGAAGCGTGTGCCTGTCGTCGACACGTGGTGGCAGACCGAGACCGGCGGCCAGCTCATCATGAACCTGCCGGGAGCCACTCCCATGAAGCCGGGCTCTGCGACCAGGCCGTTCTTCGGGGTCCAGCCGATCATCATGAACGAGGACCAGACCGAGACGCCCGTGAACTCCGGAGGCCGCCTGTGCATCAAGTTCCCGTGGCCGGGCATGCTGCGCAGCACGTGGGGTGACCCGGAGAACAAGCGCGTCAAGGAGGTCTACTTCACGACCTTCCCCGGGATGTACTTCACCGGTGACGGGGCCCGCTGTGACGAGGACGGCTACTACTTCCTCATGGGCCGCGTGGACGACGTCATCAACGTGTCCGGTCACCGCATGGGCACCGCCGAGGTCGAGAGCGCGCTGGTCAGCCACCCGGCTGTGGCCGAAGCTGCGGTCGTGGGCTTCCCGCACGAGATCAAGGGCGAGGGCATCTACGCCTACGTCATCTTGAAGAAGAACGTGGAGGCGACCGACGACCTCAAGAAGATACTGGCCGGCCACGTGTCCTCCGAGATCGGGCCGATCGCCAAGCCGGACCACGTCCACCTCGTGCCCGACCTGCCGAAGACGCGGTCAGGCAAGATCATGCGCCGCATCCTCCGCAAGGTGGCGGCTGGAGATCGCGAGCTCGAGGCGATGGGAGACATCACGACTCTGGCCGACCCGTCCATCGTCCAGGTGATCATCGACACGGCCCCCAAGGCCGGGGAGCTCTAGAAGCACCGATTCCCGCAGTTCGCACGGAAGGCTCGGCGCTCCACGCGCCGGGCCTTCTTTGCTAGACTGACGACGCTTCACGGGGCCGGTCACGTGATCGAGGGGACGGAAGATGGCTGAAGCGATCGAGTCGATGCAGCACGAGGGTTTGCTGATCGAACCGGCGGACTTCGTGCGGGAGCGTGCCTATCTGAAGACGCGCGAGGAATACGACGCGATGTACGACCGGTCCATAGAGGACCCGGACGGCTTCTGGGCGGACATGGCCGAGGAGCATATGTACTGGCACAAGAAGTGGGACAGCGTGCTCGAGTACGAATTCGACACGCCGAAGATCGAGTGGTTCAAGGGCGGCAAGACCAACGTCGCCTACAACTGCGTCGACCGCCACCTGACCACGTGGCGCCGCAACAAGGCGGCCCTGATCTGGGAGTCCGACGAGGGCCGGGCGAAGGTCTACACGTACCAGTCCCTCTACTACAAGGTCTGCCGCTTCGCGAACGTCCTGCGGAAGCACGGCATCGGCAAGGGGGATCGCGTGGCGATATACCTGCCGATGATCCCCGAGCTTCCCATCGTGATGCTCGCCTGCGCACGCATCGGCGCGATCCATTCGGTGGTGTTCGGGGGATTCTCTGCTGCCGCTCTGCGGGACCGCATCCAGGACTGCTCGGCGAAGATGCTCATCACGGCGGACCAGGGCATCCGCGGCGGCCGTGTGATCCCTCTGAAGGCCGACTCCGACTCGGCTCTGTACGAGTGTCCGACAGTCGAGTCCTGCATCGTCGTCTGTCGCGCCCACGCTCGCGTGGATATGGAGCCCGGCCGCGACTACTGGTACCACGAGGAGGTGCGGGCCGACGACATCGGCAACCACTGCGACATCGAGTGGATGGACTCGGAGGATCCCCTGTTCATCCTCTACACGTCGGGATCGACCGGCAAGCCGAAGGGCGTGCTCCACACGACGGCGGGCTACCTGCTCTTCTGCGCGGTGACCTTCAAGTACAACTTCGACTACCACGACGAGGACGTGTTCTGGTGCACGGCCGACATCGGCTGGGTCACGGGGCACTCGTACATCGTCTACGGCCCTCTGTGCGTCGGCGCGACCTCTCTCATGTTCGAGGGCGTCCCCAACTTCCCGCACCCGGGCCGGTTCTGGGAGATCGTCGAGAAGCACGGCGTCAACCAGTTCTACACCGCGCCCACCGCGATCCGCGCCATCATGAAGGCCGGCGACGACATCCCGAAGAAGTACGACCTTACCTCCCTGCGTGTGCTCGGGACGGTCGGTGAGCCGATCAACCCGGAAGCGTGGCGCTGGTACTACGAGGTGATCGGCGGCAGCAGGATCCCCATCGTCGACACCTACTGGCAGACCGAGACGGGCGGCCACATGATCACGAATCAGCCCGGATGGACCCCCATGAAGCCCGGGTCGGCGACGTTCCCCTTCTTCGGGATCAAGCCCATCGTCCTCAACGAGGACAGGACCGTGACTCCCGTCAACTCCGGCGGCAGGCTGTGCATCGAGAAGCCGTGGCCCGGGATGCTGCGCGGCACGTGGGGCGATCCCGACAACCACCTGATGAAGCAGGTCTACTTCTCCCAGTTCCCCGGCAGCTACTTCACCGGTGACGGGGCGCGGGTGGATCAGGACGGCTACTACTGGCTCCTGGGTCGCGTGGACGACGTCATCAACGTTTCCGGGCACCGCATGGGCACGGCGGAAGTCGAGTCGGCGCTCGTGAGCCATCCGTTGGTAGCGGAGGCGGCGGTCGTCGGCTTCCCGCACGAGATCAAGGGCGAAGGCATCTACGCGTACGTCATCTTGAAGACAGGCGTGGACGTGCCACCCGACTTGGAGAAGATCCTCGGGGGTCACGTCCGCGACGAGATAGGACCGATCGCCAAGCCCGACCACATCCAGATCGTCCCCGAGCTCCCGAAGACCCGCAGCGGGAAGATCATGCGTCGAATCCTGCGCAAGGTGGCGGCGGGGGAGCGGGACATGGGGTCCTTCGGCGATATCTCGACGCTGGCGGACCCGTCGATCGTGAAGGTCATCGTGGAAGGCGCAAAGAAGCAGTAGCGTCTCCTGGCGAAAGCGCATCGGGAGGGTCGCGTCCCGCGAGGGGCGCGGCCCTCCCGATGCGGCCAGGGAACTCGCACGGATGCTCTGGTAGACTTGGCACTCGCCGTATGACCCCCGTACTGCCCACGGAAGGACCCCTGACCCGCATGCCCTACGACGACACATTCCTGCGTGCCTGCCGGTGCCAGCCGACCGAGTACACGCCGATGTGGATGATGCGTCAGGCCGGACGCTACCTGCCCGAGTACCGCGCCATCCGTGAGAAGCACGGCTTCCTCGAGATGTGCCGCACGCCGGAGCTCGCCGTCGAGGTGACGCTGCAGCCGGTCGACCTGGTCGGTGTCGATGCCGCCATCCTGTTCTCGGACATCCTGGTGTCATTCCCGGGCATGGGGCTCGACCTCGAGTTCGCTAAGAGCGAGGGGCCCATCATCCACAACCCGGTCCGCACGGCCGCGGACGTCGCGAGACTCCGCGTCGCCGACCCTCACGAGCACACCGGCTTCGTGATGGAGACGATCGGCATCCTCCGGCACGAGCTGCGGGACAAGGTCCCCCTGATCGGCTTCGCGGGAGCACCATTCACCCTTGCGAGCTACGCGGTCGAAGGGCACGGCACGCGCGACTACGAGAACTGCAAGGCGCTCATGTGGAGCGATCCGGCAGCCTGGGACTCCCTGCTCGAGAAGTTCGGCGACACGACGATCGCGTACCTGAACGCGCAGATCGATGCGGGCGCTCAAGTGGTGCAGTTGTTCGACAGCTGGGTGGGATACGTCGCGCCGCGCGACTACGAGCGGAGAGTGCTGCCTCACACCAAGCGCGTCATCGACGAGATCACTGCCCACGGCAAGGCGGTGGTCGAGGGCGGCGTGCCGGTCATCCATTTCGCCAACGGGGCGAGCGCGATGCTCGATCTCGTGCAGAAGGCCGGAGGGGACGTCATAGGCCTCGACTGGCGCATAGACATCGGGCGCGCCGTCGAGGAGATCGGACCCCGCTTCGCCATCCAAGGCAACATCGACCCGGTCGCGCTCTTCGCGCCCGACGACGAGATGGAGCGGATGGTCGTCGACATCCTGGAGAAGGTGGGCACGCGTCCGGGGCACGTCTTCAACCTGGGACACGGCATCCACAAGACCAGCGACCCGGAGAAGGCGAGGACGATGCTCCGATTCGTCCACGAGCATTCTGGTCGCATCCGTTCAGGGGGCTGACAGGCCGACATGGCTCGCACAGGTGTGTTGCTCACGGCGTTCGGCGGCCCACACGAGATCGGTGAGATCGCGCAGTTCATGCGCTCGATCACAGGCGCAGACCCGACGGACGCGATGCTGGCCGAGGCGCATCGCAAGTATCTGACGATCGGCGGGTTCTCGCCCCTTCCCGCGATGGGCGAGCGCATCGCCGCTCAGCTCGAGCGGAGTCTCAACGGTCTGGAGCCTGGTGTGACGGACGACGACGATGGAGGCACGCTCGGAATCTGGGGCGGATCGATGGCCTCCGTTCGCACGCAGGAGGGGGTGCGGATTCCCGTCGAGGTCGGGATGCTGCACTCCGAGCCGTCCATAGCCCAGGCAGTCGCCCGGCTCGCCGACAGAGGCGCCAAGCAGATCGTCCACATCTCGCTGTCGCCGTTCGAGGCCGCCGCGACGACGGGCGCCTACCGCGAGGCGATCGGGCGCGCCCTGCAGTCCCATCAGGGCATCCGCCTCATCGAATCGGCGTCATACCATCTCTCCGACGGTTACGTGGGGTTGTACGCTGACAACTTGAGCGAGGCACTCCACGATGTCGACATCCTCGCGAACAAGGCGATCGTAGTGTTCACAGCGCACAGCCTGCCCAGTTGCCGACATCGAAGCCGATCCGTCGTACGTCATCCAACTGAGGGAGACGGCGGCGGCGGTCGCGGCAGGCGCGGGGCTTGGCGATCCGAGCGGCTTCGACGCGCTCGAGGGCATCGACGCGTTCGGCGGCCCGGGTGTCACCGCACCGTGGCTGCTCGCGTTCCAGAGCAGGGGGCGGCGTGGTGGCGAGTGGATCGGCCCCGACCTGGGCGACGTGGTCGACTCTGCGGTGGACGCCGGCTTCGCCGCCGTCGTCGTGTGCCCGATCGGGTTCGCCGTAGACCACATGGAGACCCTCTACGATCTCGACGTGGCAGCCGCGGACCGTCTGCTCTCGGCAGACAGGGAGTGGGCGCGCGTTCCGGCGCCCAACGCCGACGCGAGGATGATAGAGGCTCTGGCGGCGGCGGTCCGGAAGGTCCTCTGACATCCAGGTCATTGTCCGCGGGCGCGTCGCTCGGGCCCGCAGCACTTCTCGAAAGGGGCCGTGCCTGATATGAAGCATGTCGTCGTTGTCGGAGGGGGAGTCGCGGGGCTCGGCGCCGCATTCAAGATCAAGCGCGCAGCCGACGAGGGTCACGACGTGACCTTCACGCTCGTCGAGAAGGACCCCCGACTCGGCGGCAAACTCATGACCGAGAAGGTCGGCGACTTCATCGTCGACGGCGGCTCCGATGCGTTCATCGCGCAGAAGCCCGCAGTCATGCGTGTGGCGAAGTTGGCCGGTTTCGACGCCGACCGCATTCCCAGTGACGAGTCGCGCAAGAAGACGCTCATCCTCAAGGGTGACCGGCTCGTCGAGATGCCGGACGGCGTGATGCAGTTCGCACCGACGAAGTTCTGGCCTTTCGCCACGACGCGCCTGTTCAGCCTGAAGGGCAAGATGCGCGCGGGCATGGACCTCATCATCCCGAAGAAGAAGGTGCCGGAGGGCGAGCTCAACGACGAGACGCTCGAGAGCCTGGTCGTTCGGAGGATGGGCCGCGAGATCCTCGACCGCCTGGCGGAGCCGCTCGTGGGCGGGGTGCACGCGTCGGACCCGGCACTCATGTCCCTGGCCGCGACGTTCCCGAACCTTCTCGAGATGGAGCAGAAGCACGGCAACCTGATCAACGGGTTCCTCGCCCAGCGCAGGGCCGCTGAGGAGATGCGCAGGAAGTACCCGCCGGATCCCAAGAACCCTCGGACCTTCTTCAACTCGTTCGTCAACGGGATGCAGGAGCTGCCCGACGGCATGGCCGACGCGGCGGGGCGGGACAACATCCGGACCGGCGTCGCCGCTACGCGTCTCGAGCCCGTCGAAGGCGGGTGGCGGGTCCACCTGGGCGACGGCGAAACCCTCGAGGCCGACGCCGTAGTCGTGGCCACCGAGGGTTGGGCGGCCTCGGACCTTCTTGCGACTGTCGACAGCGAGTTGTCGGACTTGATCGCCACGATCCCGCACTCCTCGTCGGCGACCGTGTCTCTCGCGTTCGACACAGACGACCTGGGGTTCTCACTCGACGCGTTCGGCGTGCTGTGCCCGCAGGTGGAGAAGCGTGCGCTGATGGCGGCGACCTACTCCTCGACCAAGTGGCCGAACCGGGCTCCGAAGGGCAAGGCCCTCCTGCGCGGTTTCGTGGGCGGCCCCCACAACCAGTCGATCATGGAGAAGAGCGACGAGGAGATCGTCGAGATCACGAAAGCGGAGATGCGCTCGATACTGGGCCTCACGGCCGAACCCGTGTTCGCGCGCGTGTACCGATGGATCAACGGGATGCCGCAGTACACGATGGGCCACCTCGGCCGCGTCGCGGAGATCGAGCACCGCGTGTCCATGATCCCGACGCTGGGCGTCGGCGGGGGCTCCTACCGCGGGGTGGGCATCGCCAACTGCATCGAGAGCGGCGAGAGGGCGGTCACGAAGGTGCTGGGCGAGCTCGGGCTCGCTCCGCTGGCCGAGGACTCGTCGCCTCCGGCTGAGCGCGCGTACTAGAGCAGGCTCCGTCTCGGGCATACTCGTCAGGTGAGGCGCCTCGCTTCCGCCCGACGAGAAGTCCATCGAAGGAGCCAGCAGTGACCGACCGCGGTTTCAAGGCGTCCCGACTCGATCCCGCCGACGTCACCCGACTCGCCGAACGCGCGCGCGTCCTTCGCGGCGCGATATTGACGATGACCACACTGGCCGCCTCGGGGCACCCGGGCGGTTCCATGTCCTCCCTCGAGTTCTACCAGGTGCTCTACGGCTACGCTCTGTTGCGGCCGGACGAGCCGGCCTGGCCGGCGCGCGATCGCATCGTAGTGAGCCACGGGCACACCTCGCCGGGCGTCTACTGCGCGCTCGCGGACAACGGGTTCTTCGAACTCGAGGACGCGGTGGCCCACTTCCGGCAGGCCGGATCGATCTTCGAAGGTCACGTCGAGCGCTCCGTGCCGGGCGTCGAATGGTCGAGCGGCAACCTCGGGCAGGGCCTGTCTGCCGGCGTTGGATCCGCCATCGCCGCGAGGCTGACCGGCAAGCGGTGGCACACCTACGTGGGGATGTCCGATGCCGAGCAGATGAAGGGGCAGGTCGGGGAGGCAAGGCGCCTGGCGGCCAAGTACGCCCTCTGCGACCTTACGGTGGTGGTCGACCTCAACCGCGCGCAGATCTCGGGTCACACCGCGGAGATCATGCCGGTGGACGTGGCCGCCTGCTTCGCCGCGGACGGTTGGAGCGTGACAGACGTCGACGGTCACGACACCGCCGCGCTCTACGCCGCTCTCCAGGCCGCGCGCGCCGACGACCTCCGCCCGCACGCGGTGCTGGCTCACACGGTTATCGGGCGGGGAGTCTCCTTCATGGAGGACGACCCGGAGTTCCATGGCCGCGGGCTGACGGCCGACGAGTACGCGCGTGCGATGGCCGAGCTCGGCTTCGGAACCGAATGGCTCGATCGGGCGAGGGCGCGCCGTCCATCGCCGCCCATCACGGTGCCGGCCGCACCGCCGGTGACGGTGACCACTACAGCGACGGGCGAGCCGCATACCTACACGCGCGACCACGACACCGACGACCGCTCGGCGTGGGGCGCCGCGCTGGCCGACATCGCCGTCGCCAACCCCGACCTGCCGATCGCGGTGTTCGATTGCGACCTGATGAACTCGGTCAAGACGGGCGAGTTCGCGAGAGTGCGGCCCAACGCCTACATCGAGTGCGGCGTCGGGGAGAACAACGTCGCCGTAGCCTCCGGGGCGGCGTCCGTGAACGGGGTGCTGGCCTTCTGGGCGGACTTCGGGGTGTTCGGCCTCGACGAGGTCTACAACCAGCAGCGCCTCAACGACATCAACAATGCGGGGCTGAAGCTGGCGCTCACCCATTGCGGGCTCGATGTGGGCGAGGACGGCAGGACACACCACTGCATCGACTACGTGGGCGCTCTGCGCAACATGTTCGGATGGAGGGTGATCGTCCCGGCCGACCCCAACCAGACCGATCGCGCCGTTCGAGCCGCGGTGGAGATGCCCGGCTGCGTCGCCGTCGCCATGGGTCGCAGCAAGATCCCTGTCATAACCGATGCAGCCGGCGACCCCTTCTTCGCGGGGGACTACTCGTTCGAGTACGGGGCGATCGACACGGTGCGAGAGGGAGACGACGCTTCGCTCGTGGTCATGGGCACGCCATCCTGGGCCGCCGTGGACGCCGCGGACGCACTCGTCGCAGACGGGCTGCACGTGGCGGTCGCGGTCGTCTCCTGTCCGCTCTCCCTCGACGAGGAAGCGATGGAGCGTCTGACGGCCGCGCCGGTAGTGATCACGGTGGAGGACCACAACGTGAGAACGGGGCTCGGGGCATCCGTGGCCGAATGGCTCGCTCTCCACGGTCGCGCTGTCCAGCTGTTGCGGATCGGGGTCGACGGCTACCGCACCTCGGGAACGGCGCGAGACCTCTACGCGCGCGAGGGGCTGGACGCGAAGGGCATCGCCACGGCACTGAGGGCGGCGCTGCGGGACCGGCCGGGCGCCTAGGCGTCCTGAAAAGGTTCTGGAGCGGCGGTGAACGTGCGGATGGCCTCCAGCACGCCGCCTTCGAAGGACGCGCCCTCCGCGAGTCCCGGAGTCACGCCGTGTTCGGCGAGCACCTCGAGCGTCGCGGCGACGGCGAGCGGCAACGCCGCTTCCACTGCGGGGGTCAGCCCGATCTCCACCCTGCTCATGTCGGCGATCTGGACGCCGATGCAGTCGGCCCGCGGCCGGTTACCCATCAGCATCGCCGCCTCCAGGACGTCCACGAGCCGGATGTCGTGCAGCGAGTGCTTGACCTGGTTGGGAGCGAGATCCTCGGGCGAGAGGCGCACGATGGTGCCCGGAGGCTCTCCCGTGCCATCGACGGCGTCGACGACGAGCAGGTAGTCACACTCCCGAAACAGGTTCAGGATGCTCATGCCCATGGTGCCGGCGTCGATCAGGGTCACGTTCTCGGGGAAGCGCATGGTTGCCATCATGATCTCCATGACTCGCACACCCACGCCCTCGTCCATCATCAAGGGGTTGCCGATCCCCATGACGGTGATGCGTTCGGCGTCCAACGGTGGGCCTCCTCGCGGGTTCGAGCTCGGGTGGCGCCGATTCTAGCGCAGGGGACGCGGGCGTCGGTCGCTATCCCGCGAGCGCGGTCGCAGCCCGGGTCGGCACCCCGTCGAGTAGCAGCGCGCGCTCATGTGCGGGTAGGGCCGCGCGCGCCTCGTCCCGCAAGCGGTTGGAGCCCGTCAGCATCTCGCGCATCATCACGATGAGCAGGTAGCGCCCGGTTCGCGTGAGCGTGAAGCACTCGGCATCGTCGCGGTCGAAGGCGCCTACCGCTCGCATGAACGCTGACCTCCCCCCACAGGCCCCGCTCCACGGATGTGGAGAAATCGGCGAGGAACCTGCGCTTGTCCAACCGAAGGCCGAAGAGATCGGTCACGAAACGGTAGCGCATCATGTCGAGGTGAGAGTACTTGCGGCCCACCTGGGTCACGGAGAGGCGCCCCGAACGGACACGGTCGGAGTAGTCGTTCAACGAGAAGGTGTTCGTGTACAGACGCCCGTCCAGGAACGACTGGGCTCCGGAGCCGATCCCCAGGTACTCGGGGTAGTCGACGATGTACTCGTCGATCATTCCGCCCTTCTCCTTCGAGAACGTCCACGCGCTCGAATGCTGGAAGTCGCTGGAGAGGTCCTCGTCGATGACGTCGTAGAACCGTCTCTCGCGGGTCATGTCCACGTGCCCGATCTGCTGCGAGAGCGCACGCCTTTGCTGGGGCGAGGCCATCAAAGGATAGAACGTCGTCTGGTTGCAGCCGGTCTCCTTGAGCAGCCGGGCATCGCGGCGCAGCATCGCCTCTGTCTGCGACGGGAAGTTGAAGATCATGTCCACGTTGAGCGAGTGGAAGAGGTCGCGGCTCTCGGAGACGATCCTGAACAGGTCCCGCCCGGACCCGTACTTGTCGTAGCGGTCCATCTGTCGCAGCAGCTTGTCGTCGAAGCTCTGGACGCCCACGGACATGCGGTCCACGCGGCCCTCGAGCTGCTCGGCGAGCTCCGGTCCGATCTGATTCGGGCTCGTCTCGGCGGAGACCTCGCGGATGTGGAAGAGCTCACGCGCCAGGTCGATGGTCCGGCACAACTCGTCCACGAGGATCGTGGGCGTGCCGCCGCCGACGTATAGGGAACCGAAATGGTATCCGAGGCTTGCAGCGACCCGCATCTCTTCTCTCAGATCCGCGAAGTAGCGAACCGCGATGTCCTCGTTGAAGAGGAAGCGGTTGAACGAGCAGTAGGTGCACAGCCGCTCGCAGAACGGGACGTGCGCATAGAGGAGGTAAGTCTGACCCGGAACGGGTGCCGGGATCCGCGCATCGTCTACAGGGCCGTGCGACGTATACCACCGGCTGAGAGGGCGCATGACAGCGGTGAGTGCGCGTTCGGCGAGCATGATCATCCCCCAAGAGTGCTCAAAGACCCCGTCGCCTGGACCGATGCGAGCAATGACGGTCGCGTGCCGGCGCGCAAGTCAATGTCACACCCACGTCATTCGACCAGAAGAGCGGGATTCCTGTATTCGGGGCGACATAAGGAGAACCCGGGAGCCGTCGGCCCCCGGGTTCTCATCCGCCGGGCGACGCTGCGACAGCGACGCTCCAGCAGTTACGATCAGCTCTCCGGCGTCTCTCTCCAAAGGAAGATGAGTCCCCACAGCGGCTTGAAGCCGTCGATGGCCGCGAGGTACGCGTGGACCATCGTGAACAGGATGATCGCCCACATGCCGAAATAGTGAGCGATCCTGATGCCCATGTCGCCTCCGAAGAAGCCGACACCCGCCGCGAAGAACGGCCAGATCCCCCAAGAGTGCGCCGGCGTGTAGATCGCGAAGCCGGTGTACGCCATGAACAGGGTCAACAACGGTGTCGCCAGGTATGCCATCTTCTGGAGTGCACCGTACTTGGCCGAGATCACGCGAGTGTTGCGGAAGAACGTGTAGTACTTCACCGTCTCCCAGAACTGATGCTTGTTCTCCTCCTGCGGCAGCCAGTTCTTGATGTCGACGTCGACCTTGCGCGTACCAAGCTGGTTCGCGTCCTTTACCCAGAAGGCCAGGATGATGCGCGAAGTCAGGTTGATCAGCAGGACGAACATCAGCACGAAGTGGATGGACCGCGCTCCATACATGAAGCCGGCGAAGAACGGATAGTGGATGTAGAAGCCCGTGAACGCCAGCCCGATCATGCACAGCAGGTTGATCCAGTGCGTGAACACGAAGATCAACGGGTGCGCCTCACGGTAGTGTCCTTCGTGAGACATCTGCATCACCTGCCAGTGGGCGTGGACATCACAAACGACTGCTTGCCTGTCTTGGGTTCAATCACGTGAACCCCGCACCCGAGTCAAGGATCGAAGCTGTGCACGATGCGCAGCGCTTCGAGAGGCTTGGTGGCGTCGGCGATCGGCGTACCCACGAGCGCCTCTTCCATCGGACCGCGGACGCCGTTCTTGTCGCGTGGCGAGCAGTCCCACGTGGACGGGGACACGACCTGGTAGTTGGCGATCTTGCCGCCCTTGACGTTGACCCAGTGGCCGAGAGCGCCACGCGGCGCCTCCCAGAGGCCCGCGCCTTCGCCCGTGTCCCTGGTGGGCTCGGCGAAGTACTTGGAATCTCCACCCTTCACCGCGGCGATGAGCTCGCCGATCCACTTGCCCATCTCGTCGGCGATGAACATCGCCTCGAGGTTGCGGGCGCCGACCCTGCCGAGGAGCGAGAGCAGGACCTCGGGCTTGCCGGGCACGCCGAGTGCGGCGAGCGTGGAGTCGACGAGCGTCTTGACACCGGGAACGCCGGCCACGTACGCGACCAGCATGCGGGCCAGGGGACCGACCTCCATGGGCTTGTCGTCCAGGCGCGGGGCCTTGACCCAGGAGTACTTGGCCGCAGTGTCGTACTTGTCGAACTTGGCCTTGGTCTCGCCCACGGAGGGGTTGAGACCGTCGCCGGAGTCGTACCACGAGTGGTCGATGTACTCCTTGATGGCTTCCGGCTTCGGATCGGACGGAGTGAGCCCGCCGACGAGAGCGCCGCGCGGAAGCACGCGCTTCTTCGGATCGAAGTCCGCGGTGTCGAAGACACCCCACGCCAGGAAGTTGCCGACGCCCTTGCCGTAGGCCGCGGCGCCGATGTACTGCTTCGCGATGGCGACCGTGTCGGGGATCATCGTGTTCGCGATCCAGTCGCGGACCTTCTGCCACCTGAAGTAGATGTCGTCGAGCTTCTCCTCGGTCGGGATCCAGACCGTGCCGCCGGGCAGCGAGGTCATGAAGTGCGGGAACTTCCCGCCCATGACTGCGATGATCGCAGCGGCCTCGGACTGCATGTCGAGGGCCTCGAGGTAGTGCGCGACCGCGATGAGGTTCAGTTCCGGCGGCAGGATCATCGCCGGGTGACCCCAGTAGCCGTTGGTGAAGATCGAGAGCTGGCCGCCAGCCACGAAGGCCTTGAGGCGCGTCTGGATCGCACCGAAGTCCGCCGTGGACGTGCCGGCAGCCGCGGCGAGAGCGTAGGTGTCGGCGATGTTCGCGGACAGTGCCGAGACGACGTCGACGTAGTCGAGAGCCGTCAGGGTGTAGAACCACAGGATGTGGCTGTGCAGAGACTCGGCGCCTTCGATGATGTTGCGGATGATCCGTGCGTTGTTCGGGATCTTGATCCCCAGCGCCTGCTCAGAGCCCATCGTCGAAGCATGGCCGTGCGGGATCGGGCACACGCCGCAGATGCGCTGCGCGACGTAGTAGGCGTCAGACGGGGCACGGCCCAGCAGGACAGTCTCCATGCCGCGGTATAGACCGCCGGAGACCCAAGCATCCTTGACCACGCCGTTGTCGACTTCGACGTCGACGCGGAGGTGACCTTCGATGCGGGTGATGGGGTCAATGGTTACCAGTGCCACTACTTATCGCCTCCCTTCTTCGCGTCGTAGACCTTCTGGGATTCGGTCGGGACGCCCTTGACGCGACCCTTGGCCGCGGAGCCGATGCCGTGGGCGATGAGACCTACAGCAGCGACGCCACCGACGACCGCGCCGACGGTCGACGGCTGGACCCCGCCGATGCCCGGAAGCCGGACGTTCGCCGTGCGATCGAGGAACGGCGTGCCCGCGTCGACCCAGTTGCCGGGGCCGCCTGTGAGCGAGTTGGAGGTGCCACAGCCGATGCAGGGCGATCCGGCCTCGACGCACCAGGATGCACGGTGGTTCCACCGCACCAGCGGGCAGTTCGTGTAGGTCTGCGGGCCCTTGCAGCCCATCTGGTACAGGCACCAGCCGGCCGCTTCGTCGGCGGCCTGGGTGGCACTTCCGAACACCACGAACTCGCCGTTCTCGAAGTGGCCGCGACGGGGACAGTTGTCGTGGATCGTCGAGCCGAAGATCAGCTTCGGACGACCCTGGTCGTCCAGCTTCTTCAGGATCGAACCGTCGGCCAGCTGTCCCATCAGCAGGACATCGACGAGCATGGCCACGACCCACTCGGGGTTGACCGGGCACGTCGGCAGGTTGATGACGGGAACCTTGATGCCGTTGTCGGCGCAGAACTTCGTTACACCGGTCGCCTCTGCGGGATTCGGCTTGCCGGCTACCCATCCGCCGTCGACAGCGCACGAGCCCACTGCGATGACAGCTGCCGCCTTCGGCAGGACCTCCTTGAGTTCCTCGATGCCGGTCTTGCCACCGACTCGCAGGACGTTCCCGCCCTGGCCGAGCATCACGGAACCCTCGATGACCACGACGTAGCCGCCCTTTGCGACCGTGGCGGCTACATTCGCCTCCGCCTGAGTGCCAGCAGCGGCCATGACCGTCTCCCAGTAGTTGATCGAGAGAAGGTCGAGGACCACCGTCGGGACGTCAGGAGTATCGACCTGGGCCATCGATTCCGTGCAGCCCGTGCACAAGCCATGAGCCATCCACAGAGCCGGCTGCAGTGCGGCTGCCTGCACGGCTGCAGCGATCTGCGGGGCGTACATCTCAGACATCCCGAGAAGTGCTGCGATCGATCCGCAGTACTTCAGGAAGTCACGACGTGACACGCCCCGCGCGGCGAGGAGTTCGGAGAACTCAGCGCGCGCTTCTTGCGCCATCCCATACACCTCCTTGCGTTGACGAAAAGAACCGACGAAACGACACTCACTGATTCCGGCGCGCCTGCCCTTCGGGGCATGGCGTTTCGCGGAACCGACCCCGGGCCCTCCTTCCTTCGCAGTCGAACACCGGCTGACGCAGTATGCGCGTCACGACACGAGAACTCCGTCCCTCGCGCCCACATTCAGGCGGGATGAGGTGGCGTCGTGTCGGGACGAGCCGAGAACCATGGGACGCGGCTCCGCACCGGAGGGCAGACCTGCCCCAGAGCCGGTTCAAGCCGCGAAGAGGGCGCGAGGCGCGGTCCGAACAGCGCGAACGCCAACGCGCTGTCGGAAGCCCAGCCGACCGACGTGGACCAGGATCGTCATCGCCCCTCACGACACCGGATTGTCGCGACCTACCTCCCAAGAAGTCTGCGGCTTCGTGACTGTGGGCACAATACCCATTCGCCGGTCGCAGGGCTTCCTTCTATGTTCGTTCCCAATGTTCACCCGGCCGTGGCGGGCATTCGGCTGGTTTGTCGTATCATTCGTGGCACGCCGCGCCGGGGGGCGCGGCCACAGGTGTCACGGAGGTGTGGAGTGTCCGTCCAAGGGCCGCGGCTCGTTCTAGACATCAGGGCGCTGACCCCCGCGCTGCGCCGCCCTCTGGTGATGGCGACCGTCGACCAGCTGCTCGCGCTGGGTGCGACCGAGACGATAGTGGTGATCACCGACTCCGAGCCCGCCGGGCTTGGCTACCAGATGGAACTGCGGCGCGAGACGCGCGGACGCGTCTCCTACTCCTACGATCAGCGCTTGGACGGCGCGTGGGTCGCGCTGATAACGCTGCTGCCCGAGAACCCTCGGTCCAAGCACATGCAACTAGACGATTCTCTCTAGCAGCTCCGAGAGATCGGTCAGCGTTCCCCGGTGGTCCGCAGGTGTCGCCGGGTCCCTGCCCACGTAGAACGTGCGCATCCCGACATCGGCGGCAGGCATGTCGATGTCACGGTCGTCTCCCACCATGAGGCACCGCTCGGGCGCGCAGCCGATCATGGCGGCTGTCTGCTCGAAGTAGGCGGACTGAGGCTTGCAGGCGAGCATGGTCTCGTACGTCGTGACCGCGTCGAACCGGACATCCGCAAGGCCCGCCCAGGCCAGTCGATGCCTGATGGCCGCGGCCGGGAAGATCGGCTGCGTCGCGATGGCTGTCTTCAGTCCCAGCGCCTTTGCGGTCTCGACCGCCGCTCGCGCTCCGGGTGCGGGGCCGTAGCCGTCGCCCAGCGTCGGGAAGACGTCGCGGTAGAAGGCGTCGAAGACCTCGTGGTCCTTGGCGACGTCGAACCCGGTTTGCGCGAGGAAGTCGGCGTCGAACGTCTCCTTGTTCGTGCGCCCGGGGTGTGGACGCTGCATGGCTGAGGTCGAGGCCAAGAGTGCCGGCATGAAGGCGACTCCCGGGAAACGCGAAGAGGCCACGCTCCCGAGCGCAAGGAAGTATCGACGCAGGAAGGCGTCCAAGTCGAGGTCGAGCAGGGTGCCGTCGAGATCGAAGAGCACTCCGTGCAGTTCCAAGGGTAACCCTTCGCGGTCGGGAGGCGGCTGTCGGCGGTGGCCATCGTAGCACCGCGGTGTTCGGGCGGCGCATGCGCGCTTGCGAGTCGGGTAGATAGTGTGGTGCGGGAAGATGCGCCGGTCGGCGCGACGGCATCGCGGATCGAGAGGACGCTGGGATATGAAGGACTTCACGGTCGAGGATCTCGCCCAGTACGACGGACACGAAGGGCGCCCCGCCTACGTCGCCTACGAGGGCGTCGTATACGACCTGAGCGAGTCCTTGATGTGGTCGGACGGGGACCACGAGGGCGAGCACACCGCGGGACATGATCTCACCGCGGAGCAAGAGGACGCCCCGCATGACGTTCACGTGAAGGAGTTCCCTCAGATCGGAAGGCTTGTCTGAGAGCTAGGATACGCGTTCGAACAGCGCTACCGTCTCGATGTGCCAAGTCTGGGGGAAGAGGTCGATCGGCGTCGCCGAGGTCAGACGATACCCTGCGTCCGAGAGCGCACGGGCGTCGCGCGCGAGCGTCGCGGCATCGCACGACACGTAGCAGATCCGGCGCGCCCCTGTCCCCACCAGCGCCTTGAGCACCGGCCCCCCCAGACCCAAGCGGGGCGGGTCGACGACCGCCAGATCGAACCGGCCGGCATCGGAGAGAGCGCGCGCTGCCTCTCCCGGCATGACGTCCGCGGGAAGGCCCGCCGCCTCGAGGTTGGCGCGCAGGTCGCGGACGGCCGATCCGGCGCCCTCGATCGCGACCACCTCTCCAGCCGCCTCCGCGAGCGGAAGGGTGAAGGTGCCCGTGCCGGCATAGAGGTCGAGGACGCGGTCGGAGCCGTCGGCTTGCAGCGCATCCACGACTCTTGCGACCAGGGTCTCCGTGAGCACGGTGTTGACCTGGAAGAAGCTCGGCGCCGAGACCTTGTAGTCGTATCCGCCGAGTCGCTCGTGCCAGAAGCCGCGACCCGAGAGCACTTCCACCTTGAGGTCGGCGCGCTTCGCGGCGTCTCCCTTGACGAGGACCCGGGCCACGCAGGTCGGCTTAAGGGCGTCCGCGAGCGTGCGGGCGACGGCTTGGCGGGGGAAGGGACCGGGAGGCCCCCAGAGGTCGATCTCGAGGTCGCGAGTGCGCGTGCCGACCCGGATGGCGACGCGGTCTATCGCCAAGTCGGAGCGGCCGCCCAGGTACCGCAGCGCCCCCGCCATGGCACGAGGCGCTCTCCTCGCGCGCTCGGGGAGCAGCAGGCACGCGTCGATAGGGACGATCTCATCCGTGCCGGCCGCAGTCATGCCGACCAGAGGGGAACCGTCCGCACCCTTGCCGACACGCATCTCGAGGCGGTTGCGGTACCCGTACGGCGACTGTCCGCTCACGGTCTCGGCGATCTCGATACCGTGGATCCCTCCGATGCGCGCCAGGGAGTCGGCCACCTGCGTACGCTTGGCCTGCGTCTGGGCTCCGTACGACACGTGCTGCCACTGGCAGCCGCCACAGTGCCCGAAATACGGGCAGGGAGGTGTGCGTCGCTCGGGCGAGGCTACGACCACCTGCGCAACATCTCCCTCGAGGTAGCGCCCGTGGTCGGCCGTCACCTCGACATCCACCGTGTCACCTGGGCAGCCGAACCTGACGAAGACGACGCGGCCGTCCTCGGCGCGGCCGACGGCCGACCCTCCGTGGGCGAGCCCGTCGAGCCGCAATCCGCGTAGCGATGCCATGGGTGCCCTTCGGAGTCCGGACGGCCATTGTACGGCACCCATGCGCGCCGCCCTCACTCCGCCCTTCACCTGTGCTTCGAAGAGGCCGATACTGATCGAAGGGGCCGACCTTGGGAGGCTCCAAGATGGGTACTCTCAGGGAACGATCGCTATGGGGAGGACCGAGACGTGGCTCAACTGAAGGTGCTCGTCGTCGACGACGACCTGTCTCTTTTCGAGCGGCTGGCTGCCCACTTCGCTGTGGAGGCGTCGGACGTGACGGTCCTGAGCGCGATCTCGGGGGCGCGCGCCTGCGCGATAGCGGCCTCTCAGCACCCGGACTTGATCCTCGTCGACGCTGACATCCCCGACGACGACGGCTACGCCCTCTGCGCGAAGCTGCTCGACAGCAGCGAGTTGCGCGAGTCGCAGATCGTGATGCTGGCGGCGATCGCGGACGAGACGGCTTCCGTGCGCGCCACGGACGCCGGCGCGGTCGATATGGTCGCGGCGGGCGCGGAGCCCTCGGAGATCCTCGCGACGATCCGGAGGGTGTCGGCGAAGCCGCCGGCGTCGTCGACGCAGCCGGTCGAGGCAGGCGCGGTCGCGGTGCCCGCCGACCCGCGCGTCGCGCCGGGTTCCGGTGCGGGCCGCACGGGAGCCCGTTCGGACAACCTCAGCGTGGACGACCTGCTTCGGACGGTGCTGGAGCGTGGAGGCTCGGACCTGCACATCACCGCGGGGAGCCCACCCGGGCTGCGAATCCGCGGGGCGATCCATCCTCTGGAAGACTGCGCGCCGCTCACGCCGAAGGACACACAGGACCTGATCCTGGCGCTGCTCTCCGAGGAGCAACGGCGCCGGTTCGACGCTGAGCTCGAGCTCGACTTCGCCTACTCCATACCCGGTCTGTCGCGATTCCGCGCGAACGTCTTCCAGCAGCGCAGCCTCGATGGGTGCGGTCTTCCGCTGCATCCCTCTGACCATACCGACGCTCGAAGAGCTCAAGCTGCCCAAGGTCTGCCGCGTCCTGGCGGACCGCCCGCGAGGTCTTGTTCTCGTCACGGGCCCGACCGGTTCGGGCAAGTCGACCACACTGGCAGCGATGATCGATCACATCAACTCAACGCGTCCGGTGCACATCGTGACGCTGGAGGACCCGATCGAGTTCATGCATCGCAACAAGAAGGCCTACGTCAATCAGCGTGAGATCGGTGCCGACACAAGGTCGTTCGCGTCCGCTCTGCGCCGCGTCTTGCGCCAGGACCCGGATGTGATCCTGGTGGGTGAGATGCGCGACCTCGAGACTGTTGCGGCGGCGATCACCGCGGCGGAGACCGGTCACCTCGTGCTCGCCACGCTGCACACAACCGGTGGTCCCGAGACCGTCGACCGCATAATCGACGTCTTCCCGCCCCATCAGCAGCAGCAGATCAGGATGCAGCTCTCCGCCACTCTCGAGGGCGTGCTGTCGCAGGTGCTCATGCAGTCCGCCGACGGCGTTTCGCGCACGATGGCGATGGAGGTCATGCTGGGCGTCCCGGCGATCTCGAACCTGATACGCGAGAGCAAGACGCACCAGATGCCGACGATCATCCACGGCGCGCAGGCCGTCGGCATGCAGACTCTCGACCAGGACATCAAGCGCTTGCTGACCGCCGGACTCGTGACCTTCGACGAGGCGATCAGCAAGGCGAAGGAGCCGCGAGAACTGGCCGCGATGATGGGCAGGCCGATCAACGGCTGAGCCCTCTCGCCATGGTACGTTCGGGCGCCCGTTGCCGCTGAGCGGTCGCGGGCGCCTCCGCGTTCCCTGGCCGCTCCTCAGGGGATAATCAAGAGACGCCAGCTGCCCGGCCAACCCGGACGGAACGGGAACGAGGAGGTCTGAGACTTGGACACGGTCCGCGTGAGATGGGTCGAGCGCAGGCAGTTCGTGGGCTGGGACGAAGAGGGCCACGGAGTGGTGATGGACGGCGCCGCCGCAGCAGCGGGCGAAGGAACCGGCGTCCGGCCGCTAGAGCTCCTCCTATGCGGCTTGGCCGGATGTACCGCCATGGACGTGGTGGCAGTGCTCGAGAAGAAGCGCCTGGATGTCCGGGGCGTGGAGATCACAGCGACCGGCGAGCAGCGCATGGACGACTACCCGCACTACTACAAGGAGATCGCCCTGGAATACGTGGTGACGGGCGTCGGCATCCCGGACGCCGCCGTGGCGCGTGCTATCGAGCTCTCGGAAACGAAGTACTGCTCGGTCAAGGGCACGCTCGGACCGCAAGTGAAGATCACGACCTGCTTCCGCGTCGTCGCCCCACCGGAGCCCGGGCCACGGGCGAGGGCGGGGAAGCAGGGCGCATGAGCGGTCCGTGCACGGACTCCACCTGCGTCGTCATGCCCGTCTACAACGAGGAGTGGACGGTGGCCGAGGTCCTCTCTCAGGTGCGCGCGCGCTTCGGCGGTCCGGTCGTGGTCGTCGACGACGGCTCGACTGACCGGACCACTGAACTGGTCGCTGCGCGGGACGACGTCATCCTTGTGAGGCACCTCCGGAACCGCGGGTACGGCGCATCCCTGCGAAGTGGGTTCGCCGCGGCGCTCGGCATGGGCGCCGACACGGTCATCACCATGGACTGCGACGGGCAGCACGAGCCGCGGCACATCACGGAGTTCTGTGACGAGCTGAAGCGCTGCGGCTCGGATGTAGTCTCCGGCTCGCGCTACCTGCCGGGCAGCGGAGAGGTCGGACGCGTCCCGCCCGACCGCAAGGAGGTCAACGCCCATCTGACGGCAGTCATCAACGAGGTCACCGGATGGGGGCTCACCGACGCGTTCTGTGGATTCAAGGCGTACCGGGCCGACGCGCTGCGCCGGGTGCGAGTGGACGAGGACGGGTATGCGATGCCGTTGGAGTTCTGGGCTCGCGCGTGGCGGGCCGGACTCACGGTGTGTGAGATGCCCGTCGAGCGCATCTACATGGATCACGACCGGTCGTTCGGGCAGGACCTGGACGATCCGGAGCGTCGCACCGCCTACTACATGCAAGTATGGAAGCGGGCTTTGACAGAGAGGGACTCCGTGGCAGCGACAGCCGAGAGGCGGATCGATGGCTGACATCATATGTGTGGGGGCTCACCCGGACGATGTCGAGATCGGCATGGGGGCCACGGTAGCCAAGATGGTCTCCCAGGGCCTCGACGTGGTCATGGTCGACCTCACCGACGGCGAGCCGACCCCGCGCGGGACGCACGACGTGCGTGTAGCGGAGGCTGCGCGCTCCGCCGAGGTGCTCGGAGTGAAGAGCCGGATCCTGCTTCCTCTGGTCAATCGCGAGCTGGCCGACACCGTCGAGGCGCGCACCCTGCTGGCCGAGGTCATCCGCGAGCATCGGCCGCGCGTTCTGTTCGCCCCCTATCCCGTCGACTCGCATCCCGATCACATCGCGGCCTCGGCGATCACCGAGGCGGCGCGCTTCTATGCGAAGTTCGTCAAGACTGAGATGTCCGGGGAGCCGCACTTCCCGGCGCGCGTGTACCACTACTTCTCTGTCCACCTGAGGCTGGTCGCCAAGCCGGCGTTCATCCTCGACGTTGCGGAGGTTCTGCCGGTCAAGGCCGCAGCCCTGGCCTGCTACGAGTCGCAGTTCGGGGCAGGCACCCAGAACGAGAGCGTCCTCGAGTGGGTCAAGGGTCAGTCCGCCGTTTGGGGCGCGCTCATCGGGACGCATGGGGGCGAGCCGTTCTTCTGCCGCGAGGAGATCGGGATCCGCGACATCCGGGACCTGGTGTAGAGCCGTGGTCAGTCTTCGGCAGAGCATGCCGGCCGGCCATGGCGAGGTCGTCACCCGGCCGGAGTATGCCGAGTGGGCCGCGCTCGCGCGCGAGGGCGCGCGCACCGCCGCGAGCTGGGACATGGAGTTGTGCGGAGTCCCAGTGGCCGAGTTGCGAGCTACGGCCCGTGCAGAGGCGCTGTCCGCAGCGGGCGGGTTCTCGGCACGCATGGGCGTGCCGGTTCGTCGGCCGGAGGGCGTGTCCGATCTCGTGGTCGTGGCGGGCCACCAGCCGACGCTCTACCACCCCGGAGTCTGGATCAAGGACTTCCTGCTCCAGCGTCTCGCCGACGAGACCGGCGCCGTTGGGCTGGATCTGGTCGTGGACTCCGATTCCTTCGACGCGGTCGAGGTCCACTTCCCTTGCTTGCGGCCCGATGTGAGCGTGTGCCGATCCTACCTGGCGATCGGCACGGCGGACGGATGCTACGCGTGCGCGACCGTCCCGTCGCTCGACGACATCGACCGCTTCTGCCAGGCGGCGGCCGAACGCCTCGCGACCCTTTCGGCTCCAGCCATAGGGCGGCACTTCGCCCGCTTCTGCGATTGCCTTCGCGCGGCGCTGCCCGGGTCCGCCAACCTTGCGGAACTCGTCACCTTCGCGCGGCGCCGGTTCGAGATGTGCGCCGGCACGGACTACCTCGAGCTTCCGGTGACGCTCATGGCGGGATCGGAGGCGTTCGCGACGTTCGTTGCTCATCTGGCTCTCGACGCGCAGGCGTTCGCGAGAGCGTACAACTCGGCGCTCGCCGACTACAGGCAGAGGTCCGGGACCCGCAGCGCCGCTCAGCCTTTCCCGGACCTCGAGACCGAGGGCGACGTCGTCGAGCTTCCTCTCTGGTCGGTGGGCGATCACAGGCGCACGGTATGGGCGCGGACGGGCGAACGGCCCGCTCTTCTGGCTGAGGGCACGGTGCTGTGCGAACTCGGCGACGTTGCGGGCGCGCCTGCTCGCATTCTCGACGCCGGGCTCGGGCTGGCGCCGAAGGCCCTGGCGCTCACGGCGTACACGCGTCTCCTCGTGGCCGATCTCTTCATCCATGGAGTCGGAGGCGGGCGCTACGACCAGGTGACAGACGATGTGGTACGTCGCTACTTCGGAGTGACGCCGACCCCGTTCGTCGTCGCTTCCATGACGATGTACCTGCCGCTTGGCGCGCGCGTGGTGACCGATGAGGAGATGGAGAGCGCGGCGATGGCGCTCAACCGCCTTCGCCAGAACCCGGACCAGATGCTCGACGAAGTCGGGTTCGACTCAGCGGCCGATCACGCCGAGGCGAACACCTTGGCAGGCGAGAAGCAGCGCCTCGTGAAGGAGATCGCTGCGACGGGCGCCGACAAGAAGGCTCTGGGAGCCCGGATCCGAGTGGTGAACGCGCGGCTGGCAGCGCTGCTGGCTCCCATGGAGCGGGACCTTGAGTCGGACGTCGACGAGCTGCGGCGTATGCGTCAGGCCAGCGAGATCCTGACCGACCGGACGTACCCGTTCTGCTTCTGGAGCCCGGAGGAGATCGCGGACAAGGCCCGCTAGCCCTCGCCACCGTCGCGGAGCCGGTCCGCCGGTGCTAGAATCCTGCATCGCCGGAACGTTCCTGTTCGCCGTGTCGCCGGCTACGACACACGTGGAAAGGACGCTGTCCCATGGGCAAGCCTGTCGTTGACGTCGATCTCTGCACAGCGTGTGGCATCTGTGTGGACGAGTGCCCGTCCGCGGCGCTGGACCTCGGCGATACCGCCGTTCTGGCCCGCCCGGATGACTGCACCGAGTGCGGTACGTGCGAGGAAGTCTGCCCGAACGAGGCGATCTCGCTCTAGGCGCTCCCGTCTCCCAAGAACAGAGGCCGGCCCATCCGTGGGCCGGCCTCTGTTCTTGGGAGACGAGGCCTGCGGGTCGGCGATCAGCCGCGCGGTCCCATGCGGTCTTCGATGTAGAGGCGCGGCTCCTTACCCTGCAGCAGCCCGACGAACCGCTTGTGATGTGCCGCATAGACCAGAAGTCCCATGAACAGGGCGAAGGGCCAGTCGGGCGATCGGAGGACCAGTGCCGCCGCGGGGAGAGTGAAGGCCGCCGTGACCTGCCCGGCCATCATGTAGCGGGTGACGGCGATCGTGAGCAGGCCGATCACCACGACGGCGACGAAGTAGCGCCAGTCGTAGGCGAGCAGGGCACCCGCTCCGGTGGCAAGGCCCTTCCCCGTCTGGCCGAAGCATCGCCGCTTGAGTGCAATCCACACCGAGTAGTTGTGGCCCAGCACCGTGCCGAGTACCATCGCGGGCACCGCGAGGGTCGCGAGGGTGAAGCCACGCGATATCAGAGCGCCGAACGGGACGGCGAGGGAGAGACCGGCGAGCGACTTCACGACCGCCACCGGGACCGCGCCCTTGAGCATGTCGAGAACCATCGCCACCAGGAACCAGCCCCAGGAGCCCGTCGTTCGTCTCACGTTCATGGAACCGATGTTGCCGGTGCCGTGGGAGGTGATGTCCTCGTGGCTCACGAGCCGGACGATGATGTAGGCGAACGGGATCGAGCCGACGAGATAGCCGACGAGCAGCGACGCCGCGGCTCCCCCGAGAGCGGACGCTTCCATCTCTACACCGTCGCCGGCACGACGCACTCGATGGCGCCGGGGAGCATCGAGACCTCGTAGCGGCGCTCGAACAGCACCTCTCCATCGATCTGAGCGGGAAGCGGCACGACGCTGTCGATGATCGCGGAGGTGTGCCGCGACATGTGTACGACCCGCATCTTCGTGTGGTTGCCGGTTATCACGAAGGGCAGGCGCCACAGTGCCTCGCCAAGGCTCAGCGGATCGATCATGCACACGTCGAACATGCCGTCGGTCGGGTCGGCGTCGGGTGTGATCCGGAAGCCCCCTCCGTAGGTCGCGCCGTTGGTGATCGCGACGATGAGCGTCTCGCAGGATGCAGACGGCTCTCCGTCGAACGCGACGTCCAGCTTGAACGCCCCGAGGTCCTTGAACAGAACGTGCAGCAAGGCGGTGAGATACAGCCACAGCCCGCTGCGGCGTTTGGTGACCTTGTACTCGACGGCCTTGGCGGTCACCTTGGCGTCCAGACCGGCGGCGAAGGAGTTGTTGAAGTAGGTGCCGTTGCAGAGGCCGACGTCGTAGCGCCTGACTTGTCCTGTCGCGAGAAGCGCAGCCGCTTCCGTGAGGTCGAAGGGGACACCGAGGGTGCGGCACGTGTCGTTGCCCGAGCCGGTGGGCAGTATCGCCAGAGCGGGGCGCTCCGCGGCATCGATGCGCATGAGCCCGTTGAGGACCTCGTGGACCGTGCCGTCGCCGCCCGACGCGACGACCACGTCGTAGCCGGCGGCGTCGGCGGCTATCTCGGTGGCGTGGCCGGGTGACTCGGTCCAGACGGTGTCGTGGCTCACGTTGGCCAGCAACTTCTCGATCACCGGACCGAGCCGCTCCGCCTCGCCGTGTTTCGCTTGCGGGTTCACGATGATGAGGTGCCGGGCCTGCTCCATCGCAATCCGATCTCCGTAGTGGGATCGTGCGGGGCAAAGCATATCCCAAGCGCCGTCGGTGCCTAGCAGCGGCGGGCGCGCCTGTGCTACCGTACCCCTCGTTCTCACGAGCCCTGTTAGCCCAGCGGATAGAGCGTCTGCCTCCGGAGCAGAAGGTCGCAGGTTCGAGTCCTGCACAGGGCGCCACAGCTCACAGACGAAGGCCCGGCGCGATCGCAGCCGGGCCTTCGCGTGCTTCTTGGTGTCCAGCCTCTAGTCTTTCTCCTCGCGTTCCTTCTTGGCCTGCTCGACGATCTTGACCGACATCTCGTGCGGCACCTCGGCGTACTCGCCGATCTCGAGTGTGTACGTGCCCGTTCCGTGCGTGAGGGACTTGAGCAGCAGGGAGTACTGGACGACCTCGGCGTAGGGGACCGAGGCGCGGATCACCTGCCTGCCGCCGGAGCCTTCCATCCCGTTCACCCGTCCCCGACGCGACGACAGGTCGCCCATGACGTCGCCGGCGTACCTGTCGGGCACCGTGATGGTCAGATGAGCGATGGGCTCGAGGAGCACGAGATCGGCCTTCTCGGCAGCCGCGCGGAAGCCGATCCTCGCCGCCGTCTTGAACGCGAGCTCCGAGGAGTCGACGGCGTGATACGAGCCGTCGTAGCAGGCGACCCTCACGTCGACGACGGGGTATCCTGCCAGCACCCCCTGGACCATCGTGTCCTGGATGCCTTTGTCAACGTGCGGGATGAACTGCCGAGGGATGCGTCCGCCGACGATCTCGTCGAGGAACTCGTAGCCCTTGCCCGGGTTGGGTTCCAACCGCAGCCAGCAGTCGCCGAACTGGCCCGAACCGCCGGTCTGCTTCTTGTGGCGGCCCTGTGCCTGAGCGACCTTGCGGATCGTCTCCCGGTACGGGATGCGCAGGTCCACGAGCTCGGTCTCGACGCTGAAGCGCGTGCGCAGTCGTGCCATGACGACATCTACCTGGGTGTCGCCCAGAGCGCTCAACACCGTCTGGTGCGTCTCAGGGTCGCGCTTGACATGCAGGGTCGGCTCCTCCTCCACGATCTTGTTGAGGCCGGTGCCCAACTTGTCCTCGTCGGTCTTGGCCTTGGCTCGGATGGCCACCGAGAAGAGGGGCTCGGGCAGCGGCATCGGCGCGAGCTTGACGTCGCCCTTGGCCGACAGGGTGTCGTTCGTGACGACGTCGCCGAGCTTCGGCAGGACGGCGATGTCACCGGCCGGAACGGAGTCCACGTCCTTCGTCTCCTTGCCGGTGAGGCGCAGAACGTGGCCGAGGCGCTCCTTCTTGCCGGTCCGGGAGTCGATGAGCTCCAGGTTGGGCGTGACGGTACCGGACAGCACCTTCACGAAGGTCAGACGGCCCTGGTATGGGTCGGAGAGCGTCTTGAACACGAAGGCGGAGGTGGGCCCGGACACTGTGATCGGTATCTCGCCGCCATCGGCGGTGGGTAGCGGTCCGTGCGCGGTCGGTTCGGGGAAGAAGGTGACGATCTCGTCCATGAAGTCCTCGACGCCCTGAAGCTTGAGCGCGGAACCGACGAAGACGGGGACGATGATCCCTTGCGCGATGGCCAACCCGAGGAGCTTCTCGAGGTCCGCCTGCGACAATGTCTCGCCCTCGAGGAACTTCTCCATGAGCTCCTCGTCCGCCTCTGCCACCAGGTCGGTAAGCTTCTCGCGCGCGGGGTCGACAGAGTCCGCGAACTCAGCGGGGATCTCGTCCATGTGTTCGCCGTCGGCCTCGTGGTGGTAGGCCTTCATGCGGATGATGTCGATGACGCCGTGGAAGCTGGATTCGGCTCCCATCGGGATCTGGATCGCGCCGATCCGATGGCCGAACGAGGCCTCGAGTTTCGCCATGACGGCGGCGAAGTCGGCGTGTTCCTTGTCCATTCGGTTGACGAAGACCGCGCGTGCGATGCCCATCCGTCCTGCGGACTCCCACAGCCGTTCAGTCTGAACCTGGGGACCGGCGACGGCGTCGACTACGAAGACCGCCATCTCGGCGGCCTCCATGCCAGCGATGGCGTCGCCCATGAAGTCCGCGAAGCCCGGTGTGTCGATGATGTTGATCTTCACACCCTTGTGCGTGATCGGTGCGAGCGACAGGTTGACGGTCATCTGCCGCTTCACTTCTTCGGGGTCGTAGTCCAATGACGAGTGTCCGTCGTCGACGGTCCCGAGGCGTTTGGTCTCCCCGGCCATGAAGAGCATCGCCTCGGCGAGCGAAGTCTTGCCCGCGCCTCCATGGCCGACAAGGACGACGTTACGGACCTTGTCGGTGCTCGGTGCTCCCATTGGTGATCGCCTCCACGAGTCTTGTTCCAAGGTTTGCCGATGCTCCGGCTTCCATGGGCGCTTGCCGGAGTCCTGTCCCTGCGGCGCGTGCTCGAGCGCACCGCGACGCGACGCGATACACACTAGCACCACCCGTGCGCGCCATGGGAGTGATGGATCGTCACGATCCTCGTAGCCGGCCTCATGTCCCGTGTGGCGACGGCGGGACCGCGGCTGGTAAGATGTCGCTCGATGTCTCGCAGATCACTCATCGTCGCGATCGCGGCGCTCCTCACCGCCCTCGGCCTCTTGGTCGGGTGCGCCGCCGACCCCCCAGCAACGGATTCGCAAGAGCTCGCCGCCTCCGCCGCCGCGGTCGGGTCGCCCACACGCCGAGCGCCTGCTGCGGGCCCGGAGGTGACCCTTGAGACGAGCAAGGGCGACGTCGTGCTGGCGCTCGATGCCGCCAAGGCGCCCATCACGGTCGCCAACTTCGTCAAACTCGTGAAGGCCGGCTTCTACGACGGCCTGCTCGTCCACAGGGTGGAGCCCGGATTCGTGGTCCAGGCAGGCGATCCGGGGACGATGGGCATGACGCTCTCCGACCTGCAAAGGGCCCTCTCGAGCTCGCCTCCGGCCGTCGGCGGCGGGGGCCCTGGCTGGTCCATCCCGCTGGAGCAGACCGGCCTGCTGCACGATCGCGGAGTGATCGCCATGGCCCGGTCGCAGAGTCCGGATTCCGCGGGGTCGCAGTTCTACATCACTCTCGGGGCCGCCCATCACCTCGACGGGGGGTATGCGGTGTTCGGGGCCGTCGCACAAGGTATGGACGTCGTCGACGCACTCGTTGTGGGCGACAGGATCGTGTCGGCCAAGGTCACGAAGGACTAGAGGGAGTACCAGTGGAGGATCCACACCGCACCGCCGGCGAGGCCGCGTACGCGGCGGGCGACTGGGACACCGCGGCCGTCGAGTTCCTTGCGTCGGTCCACGGAAGGCCCGCCGAGGGCTCCGGGTTCGCGCTCCATCAGGCTGGCAATTCCCTGGTCAGGCTGGGGCGACTGGCCGACGCGGCTACCGTCTACGAGCGTGCCGTTCTCGACGACACCTACGACCGGCGGTCCGCCGTCCATGCCAATCTGGGGGCCGCCTATGGCGCCGCCGGGGCGTACGAGAAGGCCCTGGTCGCGTACACGGCGGCACTGGCGGACGAGTCCTACTCGACGCCCTACAAGGCGTTGCACGGGCGTGGTCACGCGCTGTACGAACTCGGACGCTACGATGAGGCCGCGCAGGCCTATCGCCAAGCAGCGTGGTCCGACGGCAACCGCGATCCGGGCAAGTCCTTCAACAACCTGGGCCTCTCCTTCATGGCCATGGGCCGTCCAGAAGAGGCGTTGGAGGCATTCAGGGCCGCGATCGGCATCGAGGGCTATTCGGCGAAGGGCAAGGCGACCGCGAACCTCGGTTTGGCCTACTTCACGATGGGCTTCTACGAGGAGGCCGTCCGCGAGTTCGAGCGCAGCAGGGATACCTTCGGCCACGAGCTGACGGGCGAGATGCTCGCTGCGTATGACGAGTCGCAGCGCAAGGCGGGGGAGGAGCCGGGTACTCCGTCGGCGCCGTTCGAACCTGTCGAGCTCGAGACCGTGGAGGGGTGGATGACGGGCGAGATGCCTCCCGCGGTCCCGGCCCCGAGCGATACGGGCGTCCTGCCCGACGCTGACTCGGAGGCTACGCAGCGCTTCTTCGACCGCTCCGAAGAGGAGATCGATGAGGACCAGAAGGCGGAGCTGAAGGCTGCTCGCACAGCGAAGCGCACCCCGCGTGGGACGGCCTTGCGGATCGGGCTCGTTCTGCTGGGGGTCCTGGTCGTCGCCGGGGTCTTCGGAGGCTTGCTCTACGCGGGTTTCGGCTATCCGACGCAGACCCAGACCGTGTCGGCGCTGCTCGACGCGTACCGCTCCGGCGCGTCGTACACGGAGTTCTGGGTCGCCCTGCCGCAGACCAACGTCGTGCAGGAGATGGACCAGCTGCCGGCCAAGTTCGCATCGTACCGAGTCTCGGGGGTGGACAGATCCGCTCTCAGCAGCACGGCGCGCGTGATCGTCCGGTTCGATACAGGAGCCGAGTTGTCGTACGACATCCTTCTGACTCGCGAGGGCGTCGGCTGGAAGGTCGTAGGCGTCAAGAACGCCTGGAGCTCGAGCCCGAACTGACGCTCGGGGTCAACACGCGCAGCGGTCGGCGACGGGTGTTGTCCTCGGCAATGGCATTCGCTACGATGCTCCGACCACGGGCCGCTGGTATGCGCCCGTCGACACGCGAAGGGAACCTGAGTGGACGAGCGCACATACATCATGATCAAGCCGGACGCCGTCGCCCGCGGGCTCGTGGGCCGTATCTTGGCGAGGTTCGAGGACACCGGGCTCACCTTCGACCGCATCGAGTACGGTTTCGTGACCGCGGAGCAGGCGGCGGCCAACTATCGCGAGCACGAGGGCAAGCCGTTCTACGGCGGGCTGATCGGCTACATCACGAGCGGCCCGGTCGTGAAGATGGTGCTCCGCGGGCCGGATGCGGTCGCTGTGTGCCGGAAGTTGATGGGAGCCACGAACCCGCGTGAGGCGGCGCCGGGCACGATACGCGGCGATCTCGGGCTGAACATGGACGCGAACATCGTCCACGGCTCCGACTCCCCCGAGAGTGCGGAGCGCGAGATCGCGATCTTCTTCGGATAGTGCTCCGCGATCATCGAGGGGGTCCGCGGCGCGGACCCTTGGAGGAGCGCTAGGTGTCCACGTCGCCGGCAGCGACGTTCACGGCAGGGACGGGGTAGGGGGCGTGTCTCCTCAGAGCGGTGCATATATCCTCGAACGTGACACGCGGAATGCTTACGCACGGCACCAATCACGTCGCGAATCGCATATTGCGTCACGCGAAACGTGGAGTATTCTAGCGTGACATCCGGCGCTCCCCGCCGAAGGCGGGGAGCGCTACCCTTTGGCAGACGACGAGTGCCGACAAGAAGGGGTGTCCATGGCCGGTGGCACTTTCCACGGCGGGATACATCCGCCGGACCGGAAGGCCGAGACGAGCGGTTCGCCGATCCAACGCGCTCCTCTTCCCGAACGGCTTGTCGTTCCGATGAGCCAGCACCTGGGGGCACCGTGTGTCCCGCTGGTCGCCAAGGGCGATCGAGTGGCGCGCGGACAGGTGATAGGCGACATCGACGCGGTGATCTCCGCGCCGGTACACGCTCCCGCCGCGGGTGAGGTGGTGGCGGTGATGTCAGCGCTCACGCCCGCGGGGACGCGGGCCATGAGTGTGGTCATCGCGCCCGATCCCGGCCAGGATCGCGACGCGTTCGTACGGATCGTTCCCAAGGAAGAGGGAACGGGCGAGATCGCCCGTGCCGCGGGTCTCGTAGGACTGGGCGGGGCCGGCTTCCCGGCAGCGGTGAAGCTCGTCCCGGCCAAACACACGCCTGTCGACACGGTCATCCTCAACGGCTGCGAGTGCGAGCCGTACCTGACGTGCGACCACCGAGTGATGCTCGAGCGCGCGCAGCGCGTGATAGCGGGCGCGCGCATCATCGCGGAGGCCGTCGGCGCGAAGAGGACTGTCGTGGCGGTGGAGGACAACAAGCCCGACGCTCTGGACGCTCTCCGCGATGCGGCGACGGATGGGGTAGAGGTGCTCAGCGTGCGCACCCGCTACCCGCAGGGCGCTGAGAAGCAGCTGATCTTCGCCGTCACCGGCCGGGTCGTACAGGGGGGCAAGCTTCCGGCCACGGCCGGCTGCCTCGTCCACAACGTCCAGACCGCCGCCGCACTGGCGGATGCAGTCGAGACTGGCCTTCCACTGATGGAACGCGTCGTCACGGTCTCGGGTGCGGTCGCGAAGCCAGGCAACTTCCAGGTCGCCATCGGGACGCCCGTCTCCTACCTGATCGAGTTCGCCGGGGGCCTCACACCCGACGCGGTGCGCGTCATCGCCGGCGGCCCGATGACCGCCCAGCCTCTCGGGGATCTTGAGGTCCCGGTCGTGAAGGGCATGTCGGGCGTGGTCGCGCTCACGGCGGTCGAGGCGGCCGAGATCGTGGACACCGACCAGCCCTGCATACGATGCGGGCGCTGCGTCGACGCGTGCCCGATGGTGCTGCACCCCTACGCCATCGCCAACTACGCGGACCGCCGCGACTGGGATGGTTGCGAGCGGTACTTCGCGCTCGATTGCATCGAGTGCGGCTGTTGCTCCTATGTGTGCCCGACCAAGAGGCCGCTGCTGCAGCTCATCCGCACCGGGAAGGGCGCTCTCATGGTGAAGGGGGCGCGCAGATGAGCGATCCGACTCCCGATCGCGTGAAGATCGCCCCCGCCGACATGCCCGCCATCGCCGGCGCGCGCCAGGTGGTCGCGGGCCCGCACATCCACGGCGGACCGTCCGGCCGGCGCATCATGCTGCTGGTGGTAGGTGCTCTCACTCCCGCCGCACTCTGGTCGATCGTTTGCCTCGGGATGCCGGCCGTGATCGTCTACCTCTCGTGCATCCTGTCCGCGGTCGGCACTGAGTTCTCCTGGAACGCCGTGCTGCGCCGTCCTCAGACCGTGACGGACGGGAGTGCGCTGCTGACCGGCATCCTGCTTGCGATGTGCATGCCGCCGATGACTCCATGGTGGATCTGCATGGTCGCGGGCGTGGTAGCCATCGGTCTCGCGAAGATGATGTTCGGGGGACTCGGATTCAACCTGTTCAACCCTGCCCTCGTCGGCCGCGCGGTCGCGCTCCTGAGCTGGCTCGGGGTCATGGGCGAGCTCAAGCCGTACGCCGGCGGATGGCTCGTCGCGGTGCCCGACATCGCCGCCACGGGGAAGTTCGACGCCATCAGCGGCGCGACCCGTCTGGCAGTGGCCGCCGCGGACCGCGCGGCGGGCGGCGCCTATCACTTCGACCTCGCCGCCCAGTACAACGCACTGTTGTTCAAGAACCTCGCCGGCTCGGTCGGCGAGGTGTCGGCGGCGCTGATCATCGCCGGCGGACTGTTCCTGATCGTCGTGAAGGTCGTCGACTGGCGCATCCCGCTCGGCTACATCGGCGCCGTTGCCGCGCTGTCGTGGGCGTTCGGTTCCGACCCGATCTTCAACGTGCTCGCCGGCGGCGTCGTGATCGGGGCCTTCTTCATGGCCACCGACTACGTCACATCACCGATCACCAAGAACGGCCGGCTCGTGTTCGGCGTCGGCTGCGGGTTGTTCAACATCGCGACCCGCTTCTTCGGGCCGATGCCCGAGACGACGACGTTCGCGATCCTGTTCATGAACGGTCTCGCCCCGATCATCGACCGGATGTTCATGCCGAAGCCGTTCGGATGGGTCAAGCCCGCGAAGGAGGCGAAGGCACATGCGTGACAACATGTACATCCGCCTCGGGGTGCCGACACTGCTCGTCTGCATCGTCGCGGCGGCCGGGCTCGGCGTGACCTACGGGTTCACCAAGGGACCCATCGACAAGCAGGCCGCCGAGGCCGAAGCGAAGTCGCTGCGCCCGGTGCTGCCGGACGCGAAGACGTTCACGAAGGTGACGGACGTGGCCGTGATCGCCAAGGCGCAGGCCGCAGCCGGCGACGTCACGGTCGACGGCGTGGCCCTTGCCCTGGACGGCGCGGGCAACAGCGTCGGACTCGGGCTGCTGGTCGGATCGCGCGGCTACGGCGGACCGATCCGAATGGCTGTCGGCGTGGATAGGAACGGGAAAGTCGTCGCGGTCAGCATCGTATCGATGAACGAGACTCCGGGGCTCGGCTCCAAGGTCGTGGACGACAAGACGTTCCTGCCGCGGTTCAACGGTCTGTCGAGTCCCGACGAGGCCCGCAAGGTGGATACGATCACCGGAGCCACGAAGTCGTCGAGCGGCGTCCGTAAGGGCGTGGAGGCGGCGCTGGCCGCCTTCGCGGCCGTCGGCGGAGTGGAGGGGGTGAGCGCGAAATGAAGCAGTTCATGGCAACACTGCGCAACGGGCTTTCGCTCGAGAACCCTCTGACGGTCCTGATGATCGGCCTGTGCTCGACCCTGGCCATCTCCACGAAGTTCGAGGGCTCCCTGTTCATGGGGATCTCGGTCATCTTCGTGCTGGTGATGAGCAACGTTCTCATCTCGGCGATCCGCAAGTTCACACCGGACGAGGTCCGGATCCCGATATTCATCGTGGTCATCGCGGCGTTCGTGACCATCGTCGACCTCGTGCTCAAGGCGTTCTTCCCGACCATCTACACATTCCTGGGGGTCTGGATCCCGCTCATCGTCGTCAACTGCATCGTCCTCGGTCGCGCTGAGGCCTACGCGTACCACAACGGCGTCATGCTCTCGATAGCGGACGGCATCGGGATGGGTCTGGGCTACACGGCGATCATCGCCGGCATGGGCGCGTTCCGCGAGCTGTTCGGCAGCGGGAAGCTCTCGTTCCTCGGGAACACGCTGTTCACGTTCGGCGCCGGCTACCGCGGGCCGAACATCCTGCTGCTGTTCCCGGGAGCGTTCATGATCTTCGGCCTCGTCATCGCCGGCTCCCGTGTTCTGAACAAGCGTCTAGCGGCGCGGAAGGGGGCGATGTAGGTGAACGCCGTCACGCAACTCGCTCTGCTGCTCGTCGGCGCCGCGCTCGTGAACAACATCCTGCTCACGCGGTTCATCGCGCTATGCAGCTTCTTCGGCATCTCCGACAACATGCACACGTCGATCGGCATGTCGCTCGCGGTGATCTTCGTGATGATGCTGGCCTCGACGGCGACCTGGATCGCCTACTACGGCATGCTCAAGCCGCTCGGCGTGGGGGAGTTCCTCTACATCCCGGCGTTCATCTTGGTCATAGCGGCGCTCGTGCAGTTCGTCGAGATGTACCTGCGCAAGTACTCTCCAGCCCTCTACCGCGCCATGGGAATCTACCTGCCGCTCATCACCACGAACTGCGCCGTGCTCGCGGCGGCCACCGAGGCGGTCAAGCCGGGCTTCTTCAAGATGAACATGGCGTACGGCTTCACGCTGGGAGAGAACCTGATCTACACCCTGGGCGTGGCGCTCGGCTACGGATTCGCTCTGCTCTGCTTCACCGCGCTGCGGGAGCGGCTGGAGCTCGCTCCGGTCCCCGGAGTGCTCAAGGGCACGCCGATGGCCTTCATGGCCGCGGCTCTGCTCTCGATCGGGTACATCGGGCTCGGCTCGCTCTTCGGGCTGTAGGGGGGAGGCGACGTGGACTTTGCACTCATGCTGAAGGCGGTCGCGGCCCTCTCGGTCCTGGGCGTCATCTCGGTGGCGCTGCTGGCGACCGCGGCCCAGAAGTTCGCTATCGCGGTCGACCCGAACGTAGAGGCGATCCTGAACCTGTTGCCGGGCGCCAACTGCGGCGCATGCGGCAATCCGTCCTGTTTCGCCGCGGCCGAGTCCATCGCCGCGGGCCATTCTCCCGCGACCACGTGCGTCGCGGGCGGCAAGTCCACCGCCGAGGCCATCGCCGAGATCCTCGGGCAGACCTGCGAGTTCATCCCCGTGGTGGCCGTGCGCCACTGCGGCGGCGGGACCAACACCCGCGATGCCTACGAGTACGCGGGGCTGAAGAGCTGCGCGGCGGTCGCCAAGCTGGCCGGGGGCAGCATCGCCTGCCCGGCCGGGTGCTTCGGTTTCGGCGACTGCGTCAAGGCGTGCCCGTTCGACGCCATGCATCTCGACGAGCGCGGATTGCCCGTCATCGACCTCGTGAAGTGCACCGGGTGCGGCATCTGCGTCAAGGAGTGCCCGCGCGGGGCGAACGGACTGCTCCAGACTGGTCGACGACCAGTCGGGGGTGGCCGTGCGCTGCGCGTCGCGCGAGTCGGTGAAGGACCGCCGCGCGGTCTGCTCCATGTGCTGCATCGCCTGCAAGAAGTGCGAGAAGGCCTGCCCCACCGGTGCGATGACGGTCGTCGATGGGTTGGCGGTGCTCGATCCGGCGCTGTGCATCTCGTGCTACGCATGCGTCGACGCCTGCCCGCAGTTCTGCATCGACGTGTACGGTCGCGAGGCGGCGTCATCCGCCGACAAGGTCGACGGGCTCGCCAACAAGTACCTGGGCTTCGCAGTCGACGAGGTCGCCGCCTCGGCCGCCAGAGCGAAGCGTGAGGCGGAGGCTCCCGAACAGCCCGTGGGGGCCGACGCGTGACACGCGGCGACCGCATAGTCATCGCAGTGGTGGCGGTGCTGGCGATCGCCGCATGGCCGCTGGCCGGCATGGCCGCCGGCGGCGACGCGGCGATCGCGGTCGTCACGGGACCGAACGCCACTTATCGAGTCCCGCTCGACACCCCGCGGACGCTGGAGCTGACCGGTCTCGAGAGCACGGTCACGGTGGTCGTCGAGGACGGCTCGGTCCGTGTGGCCGAGTCAGGCTGCCGCGATCGACCTGTGCGTCCGCGCGCGGAGCGATCGAAGCAGCGGGGGACGCCATCGTGTGCGCGCCGAACGGCGTCACCGTTCGGATCGGAGGCAGGGCCGATGCGCCCGACGCCCTCATCCGCTAGCGCGAGAGCCGTTGCGACGGTCGCCATGCTCGTCGCGGTCGGCGCGATCCTGGGGATCGTCGAGACCTTGTTGGTGCCGGCGCTGCCGGTGCCCGGCGTGCGCCTGGGCCTCGCGAACCTCGCGGTCGTGCTAGCGCTGCCGCTGGTCGGTCGCGCCGGCGCCCTGCGCGTCAGCATCCTGCGCGTGCTCGTCGTCGCGCTGGCGACGGGAGCGTTCGGCGGGCCCGGCTTCGCGATGGCGCTCGCCGGCGCCGTCGCCTCGTGGGCCGCGATGGCTTGGCTGGCCGGGCGCGCCTCCGTGTCGCCCATCGGATGGTCGGTGGGGGGCGCAGCGGCCCATGTGTCCGCCCAGCTCGTCGTCGCCTCGCTCTTCACAGGAACCGCCGCGCCCCTGCTGCTCGCGCCGGTCTCGCTCCTTCTCGCGCTCGCCTGCGGGCTCGTGATCGGATACTCGTCCCGTCTCCTTCTGACGCGCCTTCCCCTCGTGGAAACGCAGTTCGTCACACGGTAGGGGAAGGAACGGTGGGGGATTGGCTCCGCGCCTGCTCGAACGTCCGCCCGACTCGCGGGACGCGGTCCTGTGCGGCCGCGCAGAATCGCTCTCGGACGCCGCCTTGGTGTCGCTGGTGGTGGCGAAGGGGCGCGACGACGTCGGGCGTGCGGTCATCGAAGGGCAGAACTCTCCCGACGGGCTCTGGCGCGTGTCCGCGGAGGAGCTGGTCCGAGTCCGAGGCGTGGGTCCCGCCGGGGCCGCCCGACTGCTCGCCTGCCTGGAACTCGCCCGGCGCGCGTCGGCGTGGCCCGCATCCGAACGTCCGGTCGTGAGCACGCCCGAGGACGTCGTGCGCTTGTGCGCGACGCAGCTGCGCGGGCTGGACCGCGAGCACTTCTGGGCGTTGGCGCTGTCCACCAAGAACCGGCTGCTGCGGATGGTGGAGGTCTCGGTGGGATCCCTCAACGCCTCGATCGTCCACCCGCGCGAGCTGTTCAAGGAGGCGGTCCGCGTCTCGGCCGCGTCGGTCGTAGTGGTGCACAACCATCCGAGCGGGGACCCCACGCCCTCGGGCGCTGATCTGCAACTCACGCGCCGGCTCGCCAAAGCCGGGGAGGTCCTTGGCATCGAGCTGCTCGACCACGTGGTCATCGGCGACGGCGGCGCCCACGTGTCATTGAGAGACATGGGCGTCCTCTGACCAACGCCGCCCAAGCTCCCAGCCTGCGCAGTCAGGCTTGATCGAACGCCCGCGCACACGCCGACTCCACGGCAACGCCACGCTCGTGAACAGGGATTACGCTCCCGCTATGCTAGACTCCACGAGGGTCGCGCGCACATGCGTGCGTGTCCGTGCGCCCTCAGGCCACCGTTCTTGCCACGTGCAGACGACGGGTGCAGTGCCCGCGAGAGGATCCGATGTGTCGCTGATCGACATGTTCTTCAACTCCTGGGGTTCCGACATGGCGGTCGATCTTGGGACCGCCAACACGCTCGTGTCGGTCCGGGGTCGCGGGATCGTGCTGATCGAGCCCTCGGTCGTCGCAGTCGAGAAGGACAGCAAGCGCGTCCTTGCCGTCGGCATCGAGGCCAAGCGCATGCTCGGCCGGACGCCGGGATCCATCGTCGCCATCCGGCCGCTCAAGGACGGGGTCATCGCAGACTTCGAGGTCACGGAGGCGATGCTGCGGTACTTCATCAACAAGACGCGCGTGAAGCGCTTCCCGTGGCAACCCAAGCCTCGGGTCGTCGTCTGTGTGCCCTCAGGGGTGACCGAGGTCGAGAAGCGCGCCGTGTTCGAGGCGACCATGCAGGCGGGAGCCCGAGCGGCCTTCCTGATCGAGGAGCCCATGGCCGCGGCCATCGGCGCGGGGCTTCCGATCCAGGAGCCGACCGGGAACATGGTCGTCGACATCGGAGGGGGAACGACCGAGGTCGCAGTGATCTCCCTCGGCGGCATAGTCGTTGCACAATCGATCCGGATCGGCGGCGACGAGTTCGACGAGGCGATCGTCGCCCACGTGAAGCGCGAGTACAACGTGCTGATCGGCGAGCGCACCGCCGAAGAGATGAAGTTCGAGATCGGGAGCGCCTATCCGCTCTCCGAGGAGTTGGACGTGGAGATCCGCGGACGCGACCTGCAGACGGGGCTTCCGCGCACGCTGACGATCTCCAGCGAAGAGGTCCGCACCGCGGTCGAGGACCCGACCAATGCGATCGTGCAGGCAGTGAAGGCGACGCTGGAGGAGACCCCTCCGGAGTTGTCCGGCGACGTGATGGAGTTCGGCATCGTGCTCACCGGCGGCGGAGCGCTGCTCAAGGGCTTGGACGAACGGATCAAGTCGGAGACCGGCATCCCGGTGCACGTCTCGGAGAACGCACTCATCAACGTCGTCCTGGGCTCTGCGATGGCGCTCGAGGAGATCGACGTTCTGAAGAAGGTCCTCACCGTCTCGCGCTAGTACGCGGGGCGGCAGAGGAGACGGAAGCCGCCTGAAGTGAAACGCCTCGAGATCGACACCCGCCGCGGCGCGGGCAGGCCTCTCCTGCTCGTGGGCCTCGTTGTGGCCGCTCTTATCGTGACGACCCTGTGGTACCGCGAAGGCGATGCCGGGCCGCTGCACGTGCTCAGGCGCGGGACCGTGGCTGTAAGCCAGCCGTTCGCTGTCGCCGGGACCTTCCTCACCACCCCCATCCGGGCGATCGGGGGATGGCTCGGAGGTTTGGGCATGAGTCGCTCCGACTACGAGGCGATGAAGGCGCAGAACCTCAGCCTCAAGCAGCGGCTTGCCGCCCTCGAGGAAGCGAGGCTCGAGAACGAGAGGATCCGTGCGCTGGTCGACTTCGCGAACACGCAGGACCTCAAGACCGTCGGCGCGCGTGTCATCGGCAGGCCGACGGATACCCGGCAGCGCTCGATCCTGATCGACCGCGGGACGAGCAGCGGCGTCGAGAAAGGTGACGCCGTCATCGCAGCGGGCGGCCTGGTCGGGCAGGTCGTGGACATCACGCCGTGGAGCGCGCGCGTGCTTCTGATCACCGACGCCGACAGCGGCGTGGCCGTCCTCGTTCAGAGGACGCGCGTCAACGGCATCGTTCGCGGTTCCCTCCAGGGTCCGCTACAACTCGAGTTCGTTGGCAAGAGCGCCGCGCCGGTCATCGGAGACGTGCTGCTCACTTCCGGGCTCGGCGGGGTCTACCCGAAGGACATCGTCGTCGGTGAGGTGACGGAGGTGTCCGCCCAGCAGACGGACCTGTTCACTTCGATCACCGTCGCGTCGCGCGTGGACATCGAGAGGATCGAAGAGGTGCTCGTGATAGTCGGCAGCGCGGCGGCATCGTCCCAGCCAGGAGGCGGCGAATGAGCAAGGCGCTCACCGCGGCCATCGCGCTGGCCGTCGCGGCCATCCTGCAGGTCTCGCTCGCGCCGCACCTGGCGCTCTTCGGCGTCGTGCCGAACTTCATCTTCCTAGTCGTGGTGACGCTGGCCTTCGTGGAGGGTCCCGTGGCAGGGGGAGTCTCCGGCTTCATCGGCGGCCTCGTCTTCGACCTGCTCGGCACCTCGATCGTGGGGCCGTACGCCTTGGTCCTGTCGGTGGTCGGCTACACGACCGGTATGCTCTCGGCCAACCTGTTCGCGGAGGGCTGGCTGCTGCCGGTGACGATCGTGGCGGTGGCGAGCCTCTCGGCGGAACTGGCCAACGGGATCGTGCTCGCTGTGCTCGGCCTCGGCGCCACGTTCTGGCGAGACATCGTGACCGTAATGATCCCGTCGGCTCTATACCACACCGTTCTCGCCGTGCTCGCCTATCCATGGTTGGCGCGCATATTGCGGGCCGAGCGACCGATGAGGTCCTTCCGCCGTCTGGCGTGAGGAGTTCGAGAAACGACCGCACCACCCGCACGACGGGCGCCAGTCGAGGTACTACGCGTGAGGGACCGTTCATGAGGCCGATATCCGAAGGACCAGGATGACCACATTCCGCCAGTCGCTGAAGGGACGATTCGCCGTACTAGGCGTGATCGTCCTGGTGATGCTGGGTGCGCTGTCGGCGCGGTTGTGGAGCATGCAGGTCCTTTCGGGCAACGCCTTCGCGGTCGCGGCGGAGGGAAATCGCATCCGCGAGGTCTCGCTGCCCGCGGCGCGCGGTCGCATCCTCGACGTGAAGGGGCGTTCGCTGGTCACGAACCGCCCGGTGATGGCCGTCACGGCACAGGCGACCGTTTCGGAGGATGCGACGCTCGTTGCGCGGCTATCCACGGTGATCGGGATCCCGGCCGCCGACATCGAGAAGAAGCTCGCCTCCGACAAGCAGCAGCGGCTGGCGCCGCGCGTCCTGAAGATCGACGTTCCCATCCAGGCGGCGTCCTACATCGTCGAGCATGCGGCCGAGTTCCCTGGTGTCGCGGTGGAGGAATCCGCCGTACGCGTGTACCCCGGAGGGAGTCTGGGGGCGCACGTGCTGGGCTACACCGGCGAGGTCTCCGAGGACCAGCTGACGGCTGCGACCCTTCCCGATGCGAAGATCGGGGACGTTGTCGGGAAGTCCGGCGTCGAGGCCTTCTACGACAAAGTGCTCCAGGGCGAGAAGGGGTTCCGTCGCCTCGAGGTGGACAACCAGGGTCGGATACGCCAAGTACTTGCCGAAGGCGCCCCCCGCGCGGGCAAGGACATCCGGCTAACCATCAACAAGGATGTCCAGGCCGTGGCGGAGAAGGCGCTGGCCGACGCGATCGCTGAGGCGCACCGGCAGGGCTTCAGGAAGTCCAAGGCGGGCGCTGCGGTCGTCCTCGACGTCAATACCGGCGCCGTGGTCGCCATGGCGAGCGCTCCGACCTACGATCCTTCACTCTTCCTCGGCGGGATCAGCCAGGCGGATTGGGACCAGTTGAACGCGAAGTCCTCGGAGTATCCGCTCAACAACCGGGCGATCATGGCGGCCTACCCGCCGGCGTCCACCTTCAAGTCCATCGTCGCGATGGCTGGGCTCCAGGCCGGCCTGATCAAGCCGTCCACCAGCTTCAACTGCCCCGGCTTCTGGACCGGGATGGGCAAGCAGTGGGGCAAGTGGTGCTGGAACCACTCCGGCCATGGATGGGAGAGCCTGAACGGCGCGATCACCCAGTCCTGCGACGGCTACTTCTACAACGTCGGCAAACGCTTCTACGACGCCAAGGGAGAGAAGCTGCAGGACTTCGCACGCACGATCGGGCTGGGCTCGAAGCTGGGGATCGACCTCGCCGGCGAGGTCTCGGGTCGCGTTCCGGACATCGCGTGGAAGAAGGCCTACAACAAGAACTACCCCGAGTACCAGCAGTGGCTTCCCGGCGACACGGTCAACATGGCCATCGGGCAGGGAGACCTGCTGCTGACGCCGCTCCAACTCGCGAGCGCCTACGCGACGTTCGCCAACGGCGGCAAGGTCGTGCGGCCCCACGTCCTGGATGCGGTTCTCGGCCCCGACGGCTCGGCCTCCGTGGCCGCGAGCGTGACCGTCGTATCCGACCCGGGGCTGAGCGCGGCCAATCTGGCGACCCTGCGCCACGCACTGGTCAACGCGACGACCGTCGGCACCGGCGCGGGGTCCTTCCGCGGGTTCGGAGTCTCCGTGGCCGGCAAGACCGGCACCGCGCAGGTCAAGGGCAAGGACGACTACGCGCTGTTCGCGTGCTACGCCCCTGCGTCCGCGCCCAAGTACGCGGTCGTCGTGATCGTCGAGCAGGGCGGCCACGGCGGCTCGGTGGCTGGACCGGCGGCACGCCAGATCCTCGCCAAGCTGTTCGGCAAGAGGTACAGGACGATCCATACCGTCGACGTGTCGAGGTAGTAGAAGATGCGCCGGCCGCCGATAGCCAACATCCTGCGAGACAGGGTCCACGTCGGTGTGGTCCTGTCGACGATCGCTCTGGCCGTGTTCGGCGGCGTCATGGTGTGGGCGGCGACCCTGACCATGACCGGGCACGTCGCGATGGTCCAGCGCCAAGTGCTCGGAGTGGCAGTCGGACTCCTCGCACTGGCGGTGATGTGGGTTCTAGACTACCAGGTGCTCAAAGCATGGACGGGCCCTCTGATGGTCACGCTTTCGATCCTGATCATCTCCCCCCGCATCCCTGGGCTCGGGGCGTCGGTCGCGGGCGCGACTTCCTGGCTGCAGATCGCAGGTGTGCGGCTCTTCCAGCCTTCGGAGCCGGCGAAGCTGCTGTTCATCGTCGTGCTGGCAGCGGTCATCGCCGAGTACGGTGGGAAGATCGAAGCCAGGCGCGACGTCCTCAAGATCGCGGGGTTCGCAGCCTTGCCGCTCGCGCTCATCCTCTTGCAGCCCGACCTCGGTACCGGGTTGGTGTTCATAGCGATCGGTTCGGGCATGCTGTTGGTTGGCGGACTCAAGGCTCGGTGGTTCGCCGCTCTCGCGCTCGCTGGCGTCATCTTGGTCGGCGCGCTCTTCGGCCTTAACGCACTTCTAGTCTCTGTGACCGGGAACACCGACGGCGTCCTTATCAAGTCGTATCAGGTGGATCGCCTCCTGGTCTTCGTCGATCCGACCAGGGACCCTAAGGGCGCGGGATACAACCTGGCGCAGTCCAAGATCGCCATCGGGTCCGGCGGCTTGACGGGCGCGGGTCTCGGGATGGGCAGCCAGAGCCGTCTCAACTTCATTCCGGAGCGCCACACCGACTTCATATTCTCCGTGCTGGGTGAGCAGTTGGGGTTCGCGGGCGCCGTCATGCTTCTCGCGCTCTACCTGGCGCTGCTGTCGGCCGCCCTCTCGGTCTCGACTTCCAGCCGTGACCTGTTCGGCGCGCTGATCGCGGCGGGCCTGATCAGCATGTGGGCGTTCCAGATACTCGAGAACGTGGGTATGACCGTGGGGCTGATGCCGATCACCGGGATCCCGCTCCCATTCATGAGCTACGGGTCCTCGTTCATGGTCACCAACTTGGCAGGGGTAGGTATCCTGTTGTCCATCTGGTCGAGGAGATACGGCACCACGACCACCTGATCCGGAAGCGTCTTGGAGGGAGTTGAGCCAGTGGCCACCAATCTGCCGATCGACGTCCGTGCCCTCTATGACGCCGGGAAGCGTCTCAAGGAGGATCGCGAGCGACCGGTGCGGATCGCCGTACTGGTGGAGGTCGACGCGCCAGACTCGCTGGTGGAGGCGGCGCGGGAGGAGTTGCACCCCAAGACCGCGAACGGGATCGTCGACGTCTCGGTGATCGAGCCCGGCTCGGTGGTGCGGGTCGACCCGAAGGTCGACGCGTGCATCGTGCTGATCGGAGGCGGCTCCCACGCGATAGCCACGGTGCGCGACCTTCGGGAACGGGCCATCCCGACCGCGGTCGTCGCGCTGCGCGAGGAGAAGGGCGCCCTCGCGCGCCTGCTGGGGCACCCTGACAACGACGTGATAGTCGGCATGGACGCGTCCGAGCTCATCCGCGGCCCGCTTGCCGACTGGACGATGACGCGCCTGGAGAAGCTTCGGACGGCACTGGGACACAACTTCGAGTTCGTCCGGCGCGCCGTAGCGAAGGAGATAGTGAAGTCGACCGCCTGGCAGAACGCTGCGATCGGGGTCGTGCTCTTCATCCCCGGCGCCGACATGCCGCTGATGACGCTCAACCAGGGCAAGATGCTCCTTCAGATCGCCGCGGCGTACGGCCAGTCATTGGACACCGAGCGGATCAAAGAGCTCGGCGCCGTTGTCGCCGGTGGCTTCCTGTTCCGCACGTTCGCACGCGAGCTCGTGGGACTCGTCCCGGGTTTCGGTTGGGCGGTCAAGGGCGGCATCGCGTACACGGGCACGATCGCGATGGGCACCGCCGCCATCACGTATTTCGAGGAGGGCGCCGACCTGACAGGCGTGGTGCGGGCTCTCAGCGAGAGGACCGGCGAGGCCGTCACAAGAGCCGCGCTGCGCATCAGGCACCCGCACGAGAGAGACACCGACGTCGAGTTGGAGGACGCACCGCCTGCCCTTCCGCCGATGCAGAAGGCGCCCGCGACGGAGCCGGCGCAGCCCACCCTGCTCGATGTGCCTGTTGCAGAACCCACGTTGCAGCTGCTCGAGGAGCCCGGCGAGGACAGAGAGCCCGGGGGCGCCTTGTGACGGACCTGTGGCCGCAGGTCGAGCCGCTCCTGGCGCAGGTGGAACGTCCCGCGCGCTACATCGATTCCGAGTTCGGAGCGGTCCATCGCCGTGAGGCAGGCTACAGGGTCGCGCTGCTATACCCCGACACATATGAGCTCGGTATGGCCAACCAAGCCATAGCGATCCTCTACGACCGCCTGAACCGTCTGGCGGACGTTGCCGCCGAGCGGGTGTACGTCCCCTGGAAGGACATGGGCGACGCGATGCGTGCCGCGGGCGTGCCGCTCTTCACCCTTGAGAGCGTGTCGGCCGTGCGATCGTGCGACCTGCTGGGCATCACGATCCCTTACGAGTTGACGTGCACGAACATCTGCGAGGCCCTCGATCTCTCGGGGATCCCGCTGCGCGCCGTCGACAGGGGCGAGGAGGACCCACTGGTGGTCGGCGGGGGACCTTGCGCCTTCAACCCGGAACCGGTCGCCGACTTCTTCGACGCCATTCTCATAGGCGAAGGAGAGGACGCGGTGGTTGAGATCGTCGAGGCCCATCGGAGGGCCAAGGAGCGGGGGCTCGCTCGTGCGGCGGTGCTGGAGGAGCTTGCCTCCGTCAGCGGATTGTACGTGCCCTCCCTATACGAGCCTGCGGATGCCCACGCTCCAGCGCGCCCGCGCGAGGGCACCTCGGCGCCCGAGCGTGTGGTCAAGCGCTTGGTCGCCGACTTGGGGACCCACAGACCGCCGAGGTGCCCGGTGGTGCCCTTCATGGACGTTGTTCACGACCGCGCCAACATCGAGGTGCTGCGTGGGTGCACGCGTGGGTGCCGGTTCTGCCAGGCGGGCATGATCTACCGGCCCGTGCGGGAGCGCACGGCCGACGACATCGTGCGAGACGCGCTGGCGCAACTGAACTGCACCGGCCAGGAGGAGCTGTCGCTCACTTCGCTTTCGACCACCGACCACAGCGAGATCGAGGATGTCCTGCGGCGGCTCACCGCGGCCCTCCGAGGCCGCGCTGTCACGATCGGCCTGCCGAGCCTGCGGCTGGACTCCTTCGGGATCGACATGGCCCGTCTGGTAGGCGAGGGCAGCCGCGGGGGTCTCACTTTCGCCCCGGAGGCGGGTACCCAGCGCCTGCGCGACGTCATCAACAAGAACATCACGGAGGACGACCTTCTCGGCGCCGTCCGCATCGCGTTCGAGCAGGGATGGCATCGCCTGAAGCTCTACTTCATGATCGGGCTCCCCACCGAGACCGACGAAGACGTGAAAGGCATCGGCGAAGTGGTGTCGAAGGTGCTCGCGATCGCCCGCGAAGTGACGCCGCCCGCCCAAAGAGGCTCCATCCGGATCGCAGTCTCGGTGTCGACCTTCGTGCCGAAGGCCCACACCCCCTTCCAGTGGGAGGGCCAGCTCACTCTGGACGAGGTGCGGGAGCGTCAGCGCGTGCTTCGCGAGTCGATGCCGCGCAAGGGAGTGGAGCTGCACTGGCACGACCCCGAGGTCTCCTTCCTAGAGGGGACGCTGGCCCGCGGAGGGCGCGAGCTTTCCCGCGTGATCGAGCGGGCGTGGCGGGCCGGCGGCGGGTTCGACGCTTGGACCGAGACCTTCTCGCTGGAGCGCTGGACGGAGGCCTTCGAAGACGAGGGGATCGATCCGAAGACGCTAGCGACCAAGCCCCGCGATCCGGCGGCTCCGCTTCCCTGGGATCACATCTCGTCCGGGGTGGAGAAGCCCTACCTGCTGGTGGAGCGCGACCGGGGGCTCGAGGGCGCTCTCACGCCCGATTGTTCCTTCGGCGAGTGTACGGGCTGCGGCGTGTGCCCATCGCTGGGCGTGGACGTTGTGCTGGCGGGTGGTTCGCGTGGGTGACGCGACCTTCCGCCTGCGGATCGTCTACAGGAAGACCGGGCGGCTGAGGTTCCTCAGCCACCTGGAGGTCGCGCGCGCGTGCGAGCGTGCGATACGTCGCGCGGGTCTGGAGTATGCTGTCACGCAAGGGTTCAGCCCACGCATGAAGATGGGGTTCGGTCCTGCGCTGCCTGTCGGGACAGCGGGAACGGCCGAGGTCTACGACGTGTGGCTGAAGCGGTTCGTCGCGGTGGAGACGGTCCTTGGCTCGCTTCGAGCGGCAACCCCCGATGGGCTCACGCCTGTGCAGGTGTGCTACGTGGGCGAGCACGAGGCCTCGTTGGCCGCGGAGATGACGCTCGCGGACTACGAGGTCGTGGTCGGTGGTCCGGGCAGGGGTCCGGGCGGGTTGGCGGAGGCGCTTGGCGGCGTGGTGTCGTCGGGGGTCCTCGAGGTCGAGCACAAGGGCGCACGGAAGGTTTACGACCTGGCTGTCTGCATCCCCGAAGGGACGCGGGTGAGCGAGGAGAACGGCCGAAGCGTAGTGAGCATGACCGTGCGCATGGGCGCACAGGGATCGCTAAGGCCGGATGCCCTTGTCCGCGAGGCACTCCGACAGATCGGCTCGATAGGCGAGCCGATTTGGGTCACACGCACCGCTCTCCGCCCTGAGTGAGGCACGCGCCCTAGGAGAGTCTCCAAGGGTGCGGAAGGCCTCGACGAGGAGGGGTCGTGGCGGAGCTCGTCCGGGAGATGCTCATCTCCCATGACGCGTCCGAGACGCGCGTAGGCGTGCTCGAGGATGGGAGGCTCGCCGAGTTCTATCTCGAGCGAGCCAAGCGTTCGGTCGTCGGCAACATCTACTTGGCCAACGTGCGCGACGTTCTGCCGGGCATGCAGGCGGCCTTCGTCGACATCGGGCTGGCCAAGAATGCCTTTCTCTACGTCGACGAGGTCGTCTCCGCCGATCCCGGCGTCGACATCCCCAGGCGTGGGATCGCCCAGCTACTCAGGCCCGGGCAGCAGGTGATGGTCCAGGTGCTGAAGGACCCCATGGGAACCAAGGGCGCGCGCGTCACGACCGAGGTGACACTGCCCGGCCGCTTCCTGGTGCTGATGCCGTTCTCCGACTTCGTCGGGATCTCGCGCAAGCTGCCGGAGGACGAGCGGGAGCGTCTGCACGCGCTCGTGACCGCCGCCGCGCCGCGGGGGGTCGGCATGATAGTAAGGACGGCAGCGGCCGGAGCCAGCGACAAGGACCTGCTCGCAGATCTCGAGTTCCTGCAGCGCCTGTGGAAGCGCGTCCAGCATCAGTCCTCGGAGGCCCTGCCTCCGGAAGTCATCTACACGGAGATGGACCTCGCGCTGCGCTTCGTTCGCGACGTGTTCGGGGAGGACTTCAAGCGGCTACTGATCGACGACCGACCCACCTACGACAAGGTAGTGGCGTTCCTGAAGAAGACGTCGCCGCACCTGATGCGGCGAGTGTCGCTCTACAGGGACGGTACGCCTCTCTTCGAGCACTTCGGGGCGAACGCCGATATAGCCTCCGTGCTCGAACGCAAGGTGCGCTTGCCATCGGGCGGGCACATCGCCATCGATCAGGCAGAGGCGCTTACCGCCGTCGACGTGAACACCGGCAGCTTCACGGGCCACACCAGCCTCGAGGCGACGATCCTGCGCATCAACCTGGAGGCGGCCGATGAGGTCGTCCGCCAACTCCGTCTCCGCGACATAGGCGGCATCATCGTCATCGACTTCATCGACATGGACGACCCGGCGCACCGGCAGGCGGTGCAGCAGAGGCTCGCTGAGGCCCTGGAGCGGGACCGCACGAAGACCCGCGCGAGCGAGATCTCGCGGCTCGGGCTCGTGGAGATGACGCGCAAGAACGTGACCGACGGGCTCTACCAGGTCCTGACGGAGCCCTGCCCGGTGTGCAATGGGCAGGGGAGGGTCCTGTCCGAGACCACGCGCCGGATAATGGTCGAACGCGGTATGCGGGAGATCCTTCTGGCCGGCCGATCGGCGGCGTACCTGTTCGGGCTCGCGCCGGAGACCTACGCCATCATCAATCAGCCTGGCCGCAACATCCTCGCGGCCCTGAGGGCCGAGACACACAAGCAGGTCGCGATCGTCGCGGACCCCGATTGCGGGCCTACGGAAGTCCGCGTCCTCATAGAAGGCAAGGCGGGCGCAATAGAGCGCGCCTTGAGGTAGACCGCGCACTCCGTGCGAGCTAGCGATGGGCTACACCCGGGCGCGTTGTGGGGTTTGCGCCTGCAAGGGCGTGTGCTAACATACCTCCTCGCGCAACAACCCCGGCAGTTAGGCGAAGCGACATGTACGCAGTGGTCAAGACGGGCGGCAAGCAGCACAAGGTGGTCGTGGGCGAGACGGTCTCCGTCGAGCTGCTCGACGCCGAAGCAGGCTCCGTCGTGACGCTGCCGGTCCTGCTGGTCAACGACGGAGAGAAGCTCCTCACAGGCAAGGAGGCCGCAGCCGCCACGGTGACCGCCGAGGTCCTCGGGCACGGCAAGGCCGACAAGATCATCGTGTTCAAGCTCAAGAAGCGCAAGGGATACAAGAGGACCCGTGGCCACCGCCAAGGACTGACGCTGATCAGGGTCACCGAGATCGCCTTCGAGGGCGCCAAGAAGCCGTCGAAGGTCAAGGCCGCCGAGGTTGCTGTCGAGAAGAAGCCGGCCACCAAGAAGGTCCAGCCGGCGACTGCGAAGTCGCCGGCGAGCAGGGCGGCTTCGAAGAAGGCTGAGGCCCGGAAGGCGGAGGCCAAGCCGGTGGCGACGAAGCTCGCGACCGAGAGGCCTCGTGCGGCGAATGCGGAGTCCAAGAATGCGGCTCCGAAGAAGCGCGGCGCGCGCAAGAAGCCTGCGGCGAGCCGCGCAAGAAGCCGGCGGCGAAGAAGCCTGCCGCGAAGAAGACCACCAAGCCGGCCGAGTCGGCCGAGTAGCAAAGGGGCAGGTGCAGCAAGATGGCCCACAAGAAAGGTCTCGGCTCGACCCGCAACGGTCGTGACTCGAAGCCGAAGATGCTCGGAGTCAAGCGTTTCGACGGTCAGGAGGTCACGACCGGGACGATCATCGTCCGCCAGCGCGGCACGGCGATCCACCCGGGCGAGAACGTCGGGCGCGGCGGCGACGACACGCTCTTCGCGTTGCAGCCGGGCAAGGTCGCATTCACGCACGGCAAGGTGCGCAAGGTCCACATCCGTCCCGAAGCCGAGTAGGCGCCCGAGCCGGACAGCAGCGTAGAGACCACGAGCCCCCTGCCGCGGCATCCTGAAGCCGGTGGGGGGCTCTTCGCGTTCCCTGTCGCGTCGGGGTATCGTCGGGAGCTGATCCGAGAGGCAGCGAGACCATGTTCGTCGACGAGGCACGCATCTTCGTCAAGGCGGGCGACGGCGGCGCAGGCTGCAAGTCGTTCCGGCGGGAGAAGCACGTGCCGAAGGGCGGCCCCGACGGAGGCGACGGCGGTCATGGCGGCAACGTCGTCCTCATTGCGGACCCCGGACGCTCGACGCTGATCGACTACCAGTTCAAGCGCCACTTCAAGGCGACCCGCGGCACGCACGGCAAGGGGAGTCGCATGGATGGCGCCGTGGGCGCCGATCTGCTGCTGCCGGTGCCTTTGGGGACTGTCGTGCGCGATGACGAGACCGGTCGGATCATCTCCGACCTCACGCACCCCGATCAGCGCGTGGTGATCGCCCGAGGGGGTCAGGGCGGGCGCGGGAACACGCACTTCGTGACTCCGACGCGCCGCGCGCCCGGTTTCGCCGAACTGGGGACGCCCGGCGACGAGCGATGGGTGACCCTGGAGCTGAAGCTGCTCGCCGACGCCGCCCTCGTGGGCTTCCCGAGTGTGGGGAAGTCGTCTCTGATCGCCCGCATGTCCGCGGCTCGCCCGAAGGTGGCGGACTACCCGTTCACGACCCTCGTCCCGAACCTCGGGGTGGCGAAGAGCGGGGAGTACAGCTACGTGGTCGCCGACGTCCCCGGTCTGATCGAGGGCGCGAGCGAGGGGCTGGGGCTCGGGCACGCGTTCCTGCGGCACATCGAGCGAACGGCGCTGATCCTGCACGTGGTGGATCTCAGCGGCGGCTACGATGAGCGCGATCCGATCGGCGCGGTGGGTGCCATAGATGCCGAACTCGCCGCTCATGCAGCCGAGTTGGCCTTGCGCCCGCAGGTGATCGTCGGCAACAAGCTGGACGTGGAGGGCGCGCGCGCGGCGTCCGAAGCCCTGTCCGCGTGGGCGGCAGAGAGGGAGATCCCGTACTTCGGGGTCTCCGCCGCCACCGGGGAGGGGATCGAGCCGATGATGCGAGCCGTTGGCGAGAAGGTGCACTCGCTGCGGCTGGCCGCACAGCAGGCCGTCGCACCCTACGAACAGGTCTACGTGTACGCGCCTCCGGAGGACGAGGACCTCTCGGTGGAGAAGACCGGGGCGCATGCGTTCACGGTGCACGGGCGCCACGTCGAGCGCATGGTGCTCGTGACCGAGATGGGCAACGAGGAGGCGGTCGCTCACCTGCAGAGACGCCTCAGGCGTGCGGGCGTGGAGCAGGCGCTCGCGCGCGCCGGCGCCGTGGACGGCGACGAGATCACCATCGGCCCCGCCAGCTTCGACTTCGAGTCGGAGGGCGCGGAGGAGGACTAGCGCGGCACGTCACGCTGCGCGTCGGCTACCATGGAGCGCGAAAGCGGCGGACACCGGGAGACAAGCGTATGAGCCGAGGCAAGCGGATCGTGGTGAAGGTCGGCACCTCCACCCTCACGGGGGCGGACGGACGCGTCGACCACGCCTGGCTCGCCGATCTGGCGCGCCAGACCTCGGCGCTGCGCGCGGCGGGCAATCACGTCGTCATCGTGAGTTCCGGGGCGATCGCCGCCGGTGTCGAGGCGTTGGGATTGCCGGGACGGCCGACCGAGCTGACCGCCCTCCAGGCGGCGGCGGCCGTGGGGCAGGTCCGGCTCATCGGCACCTACGACGAGATCATGGAGAGAGCTGGGGTGCACATCGCCCAGGTCCTGCTGACCCGTCACGACACCGGCCACCGCCAGGCCTACGTGTTCGCATGCCGGACCTTGGAGCGCCTTCTGGAGATGGGGATAGTCCCCGTCGTCAACGAGAACGACACCACCGCCGTGGAGGAGATCCGCTTCGGCGACAATGACACGCTCGCGGCGCTCGTCGGCGTGATGGTGCGGGCGGACCTGGTCGTGGTGCTGAGCGACATCGGGGGACTCTACGACCACGATCCCGGGGGACATGAGTCTGCCGTGCTCATGGACCGCGTGGAGACGCTCACCGAAGACGTTGTCGCCGCAGCTGGAGGATCGGGGAGCGAGTTCGGCACCGGCGGGATGGCGACGAAGCTGGACGCGGCGCGCATCCTCATGAAGGCCGGGATACCGATGGTGGTGTGCGACGGGCACCGTCCGGATGTGCTGCTCGACGCATCGGCCGGCGAGCCGGTCGGTACCTACTTCGTCGGCGGCACGGGAGAGATCGAGGCACGGAAGCTCTGGATCGCGTTCGCCCGGCACCCGCAGGGCACGATCGTGGTCGATGCCGGTGCGCGCGACGCGCTGTGCTTGCGCGGCACCAGCCTGCTGCCTGCCGGCGTGCTCCGCGTCGAGGGGCGCTTCCCGCAAGGCGCACCCGTCTCCATAGTCGATGAGGCGGGCGTGCAGCTCGCTCGCGGGCTGTCCGATTTCGCCTCCGAGGACCTGGATCGCGCCAAAGGGCACACCTCGGCAGAGATCGTGACGATCGAGCCTGCGCTGGCCGGCCGGGTGGTCGTCCACCGCGATCAGCTGGTGATCCTGTGAGCGGACCCCTGGAGATGGGAGCACCTCCAATGACCGAGATCACGAGGCTCGCGCTCCGCGCGCGCGAAGCCGCCCGCGCGCTTGCGCGTACGTCGACGTCCGTGCGCGACGGTGCGCTGGTCGGTATGGCCGCTGCCCTGCTGTCGCACACCCAGCGGATCCTCGCTGCGAACGCCCTGGACATGGAGGCGGCGCGTGCTGCCGGGACGCCGGCGCCGCTCCTGGACCGGCTCATGCTCGACGAGCGTCGCATTGCGGGCATCGCGAGCGCGGTCGAGGCCCTCGCACGGGAGGTCGATCCGATCGGTGAGGTCGTGAGCGGGCACCGCATGCCCAACGGGATACACCTGCAGCAGGTGCGGGTGCCGCTGGGCGTGGTCGCGATGATCTATGAGGCGCGGCCCAACGTGACCGCGGACGCGGCGGCCCTGTGCGTCAAGACGGCCAACGCGGCGATCCTGCGGGGCGGCTCCATGGCGATCCACTCATGCCTCGCCATATCCGACGTGCTCTCGCAGGCCGCCACTCTCTCGGGACTGCCCGAGCACTCGATCCAGTCGATCACCTCGACGGACCGTGCCGCGACCGACGAACTCATGACGCTGCACGGCCTCATCGACGTGCTCATCCCGCGCGGGGGTGCCGGGCTCATCCGCAACTGCGTGGAGAACTCCAAGGTGCCGGTCATCGAAACGGGCGTGGGCAACTGTCACGTCTACGTCCACAGTGGTGCGGACGCGGAGATGGCGCTCCGGATCGTCATGAACGCGAAGTGCCAGCGGCCAGGAGTCTGCAACGCCGCAGAGTCGCTGCTGATCGACGAGGCGGTCTGCGAGGAGTACCTGCCGCCCATCCTGCGGGCGCTGTTCGACGCCGGTGTGGAGTTGCACGGCGACGAAAGGGCACGCTCGCTCGGTGTGGACGGCGTGATACCCGCCACCGAGCAGGACTGGGGCACGGAGTACCTCGACATGAAGATGTCGGTGAAGGTGGTCACGGGGCTGGACGAGGCCATCGAACACATCAATACCTACGGCACCAAGCACTCGGAGGCCATAGTGACGGGAGACTACGAGGCTGCGCTCCGCTTCCTCGACGAAGTGGACGCGGCGGCCGTCTACGTCAACGCTTCCACCCGCTTCACGGACGGTGGCGAGTTCGGACTCGGGGCCGAGATCGGGATCTCGACGCAGAAGCTTCACGCCCGAGGCCCCATGGGTCTCGTGGCGCTGACGTCCACAAAGTACATCGCTATGGGAGACGGGCAGGTCAGACCTTGAGGAAGACGCCCCGCATGGCGATCATGGGCGGCACCTTCGACCCGGTGCATTTCGGGCATCTTGTGACGGCCGAAGAGGCGCTTGTCCAGTTCAACCTCGACAAGGTCGTCTTCATGCCGACAGGCCGCCCGGTGCGCAAGACGCATTCGGACCTGTCGTCGGCGGAGGATCGGTATCTGATGACCGTGATCGCGACAGCGTCCAACCCCGACTTCGAGGTCTCGAGGATGGAGATAGACCGCCCCGGCGTCACCTACGCCATCGACACCATTCTCGCGATGCGCGAACTGTACGGGCGACGGGCGGAGCTGTTCTTCATATCGGGAGCCGACGCCGTAAGAGAGATCCTGACCTGGAAGGGCGCTGACCGCTTCGCCGGACTGTGCACCTTCATCGCGGCCAGCCGCCCTGGGTTCGAAGCCGAACTCGGGACGATCGCCGGATCGGACAGCAGCGCGCCCCTGCCCATCGTCGAATCGATGGAGGTTCCCGCGCTGGCTATCTCATCGACCGACATACGCGCGCGCGTGGCGGCGCAGCGCCCGATCCGGTACCTGCTGCCGGAGGCCGTGGCCGCCTACATCGAGAAGAACGGACTGTACCGTGAGCCTGTCGCCTGAGAAGGCGGATCGCGCGCGCGAGCTCGTCGCAGTGCGTCTGTCGGCCGAGGCGTACGCGCATTCCGAGCGCACTGCCGCCGCCGCAGCGACTCTGGCGGCGCGTTTCGGCGTCGATGTGACGGCAGCCGAGGTCGCCGGACTGCTTCACGACTACGCACGTGAAGAGGACGACTCGCGGGTCGTCGAGGAGGCCGAGGACCTCGGAGTGCCGGTCCTCCCGTTCGAGAGGGCGCATCCCCACCTGCTCCACGCCCGGCTAGGTGCGGCGATGGCGAGGCGCGAGATCCCGGGATTGGGCGAGGCCGTACTGTCGGCCATCGAGGTGCACACCGTGGGTGCAGTACCGATGTCGGACCTGGACAAGATCGTGTACCTGGCGGACATGACCGAACCGGGCCGCGACTACCCAGGATTGGACGAGCTACGTGGCGCGCTCGAGAGGGAGACGCTGGACGAGTGCTTCCGCCTCGCCTACGGAAGGACGCTGCGCCATTTGAAGCAGTGCGGGCGGCCCCTGCATCCGATCTCCGACGCCGTGGCGGCGCAGATCGAGCACGAAACCGGTCGGCCGCTGTTCGATCCTCCGGTGATCGTCCGATGACGGCCTGGTGGCGCCGTAGGGCATCGGAAGAGCCCGAGGAGAGCGTGGACTACGACGGGCAGATCCGGGACGAAGAGGACGGCCAAGTCCTCGCGGAGGCAGATGCGGCTCTCGAGTTGGAGTCCGAGACTGAGTGGGGCACCGAGCCCCGCGCAGAGGCCGAACCCGAGGCAGAGGCCGAACCCGAGGCAGAGGACGAATCCGAGGCGGAGCCTGAGCCGGAGCCTGGGTCCGAGAAGGAGGAGGAGGCTCCTGGGGCACGGAAGCGGGGTTGGAGTCTGTTTGGGGGCAGGCGTCTCGAGCATGCGGCCTGGGTGGAAGCGGAGCCAGAGTCCGAGTCAGAGCCCGAGCCGGAACCGGTGTCGGAGCTCGAGTTGGAGCCAGAACCCGAACCAGAACCCGAACCCGAACCCGAACCCGAACCCGAACCCGAACCCGTGCAGCCCCCATCGTCGCCACGCGGAGGATGCGTGGGAGTCATCTCAGGGGCAGGCGTCGCCAGCATGCGGCCTGGGCGGAAGCGGAGCCGGAGCCTGTGGCCGAGCCGGAGTCCGAGGCAGAGGCAGAGCCTGAGCCGGAGCTCGGGTCCGAGAAGGTCGAGGAAGCTGCCGGGGGACGGAAGCGGAGCTGGAGTGTGTTCAGAGGGAGGCGTCCCGAGCATCCGGCCTGGGAGCAAGCGGAGCCCGAGCCGGAGCCGGAGCCAGAGGCGGAGCCTGAGCCGGAACCGGAGCCCGAGCCGGACCAGAGCCAGAGCCCGAACCAGAGGCCGAGCCCGAACCCGAACCCGAACCCGAACCCGAACCCGATGCAGCCCCCGTCGTGGCCACGCGGAGGATGCGTTGGAGTCTGCTCGGGGGCAGACAAGGCGAGCATGCGCCCTGGGCGGACGCGGAGCCCGAGCCCGAGCCTGAGCCCGGCCCCGAGCCCGAGTCAGGAACGGATAACCGGGCCGGACCGGAGCCGGAACCGATATTGGACACGGCCACGCTCGCCGGGACCGGCGCCGACGCAGGCACGGAAGATGAGCCCCATGCCCGCGCCTCGCACGCCCGCCACGGACGCCGTCGCAGGTTCGGACGAGCTCATCGCCGCGCCCCGACGCCCTCATCGCCGCGCGGGCAGCGGGCTTCTACGCATCGCGTCCGCGACGCGCTGCTGCTGGTCGCGAGGAGAACCGGGGCGGTGGTCCTCATCGGCGCCGTGCTTCTGGGCGCGCTATGGGGGCTGGCCCTGGGCATCAACGCGTTCGCACGCTGGAACGCTCGTCGAGTCGCTGCGCAGGGTGGGTCCGCAGTCTCATCCGAGAACCTACTGGTCATCGGCGTGCGCGATGGCGTGGCGATCGGCTTCACGGCTCTGAAGGTGGAAAGGTACGCTGACCGCGTGCTCGGGATCGCGATCCCCGAAGGAGCATTCGTGGAGGTGCCGGGCCAGGGCTTCGATCGTATCGGCGCCAGCTATGACGCCGGCCCCGCGGTCAGCGAGTCAGCCGTCTCGAACTACTTCGGGGTCCAGTTCCCAAAGTACATCGCTGTGACTGGCGACACCTATCAGGCGCTGCTGCAGGACCAGGACATCGCCGCGATCGCGAACAAGATCGCGTCGACCGATCTGACTGCGGCGGAGCGCGCCTCGGTGACGGCCTTCTTGAGGAAGGTCAGCGCCGAGGACGTCTGGATAGTCCCGCTGCCGGTGAAGGCCATGACCGTCGGTTCGGAGCGCTACTTCGAACCGCAACGCGAGCAGGTGGCGGACCTGCTGCTGCAGTGGTGGGGAGTGCGAGTTGACCAGCAGAAGTCGCGCACCCGCGTGATCGTCTACGACGGGGTGGGAACCGCCGGACTCGCGAGTGAGGCCGCACAGCAGCTCATCCGTGCAGGCTTCCAGGTGGTGGACAGCGGGAGCGCCGAGCGCTTCGGCTACGAGAAGACGATCATCTTGGTCTACCACGCGCCGACCGAGGCGCAGGCGGTTCACGACGCCCTCGGCGTCGGGGTGATCCAGGCGCAGTCCGCGCCCCAGGGGATCACGGACATGATCGTGATCCTCGGGGCCGACTACCTTCCGCCCGTCCGCATCCCCTCGAACGTCCCGACCACGTCCTCGAACGTGCAGACAGAAGGAGTCCGGTGACATCCACCTCGAAGCGGGAGATCGAGTCCTTGGTGCGGCTTGCTGCGGCCGCTGCCGACGACAAGAAGGCCACGGACGTCGTGGCGATGTTCGTCGGGGACACGCTCGTGGTGACGGACTACTTCCTCATCGCGACCGGAGCCAACGACCGGCAGGTGCACGCGATCGCGGATTCGATCGAGGATGTGCTTCGCGAGGCAGGATTGAGACCGCGAGGCCGCGAGGGCGAGAGCGACCTCAAGTGGGTCCTTCTCGATTACGGTGACTTCGTGGTGCACGTGTTCCAGGCAGCGGAGCGCGAATTCTACCGTTTGGAGAGACTGTGGAGCGACGCGCCCGTTCTGACGCTGCGGGCCGGTCTGGCCGATACCGCCCCAAGCACAGCGGCGGCGCAGTAGCGGGAGAGCAGCCCGCAGGGGCGGGCATGAGCGACTCCAGCCGCCGCTGGCTCGTCAGCGCCGCTCTGGTGGGTGTGGCGGCGGTATGGGGGACCACATTCGTCATGGTTCGGGACGCCGTCGCGTCCTACCCTGTGTACTCGTTCCTGGGCCTGCGCTTCGGCGTGGCGACGGTGGCTTTCCTCGTGCTGTTCCCTTCCACCTTGCGTCGCCTGAACCCCCGCGTGATCAAGGCCGGCATCGTGGCGGGAGGGTTCCTCACTGCGGGATACGTGTTCCAGACTCTCGGTCTCGCCCCGGGTATGACGAGCCCCGGTCGTGCGGCGTTCATCACGGGCATGTTCGTCGTGATCACGCCGTTCATGCAGGGGCTGATACTGCGTCGCATGCCGAAGTGGACCGCCTGGGTCGGAGTGGTGGCGGCAGTCGCCGGGCTGTGGCTTCTCTCGGGCGGTGGAGGCAACGCTGGCTGGAACGTCGGTGACACTCTCGTTCTCATCTGCGCTGTGGCCTACTCGGGCCATATGATCGTGCTCGGCTCCATCGGTCGCGGGCACGACGCACGCCCGCTCACCCTGGTCCAACTGGCGACCGTGGCCGTCGTATGCGGGGGGATGGGGCTGAGCGAACGTCCGCCTGCCCCGACCAGCCCGTCGCTGCTCTTGGCGCTGGCCGTCACGGGCGTGCTTGCATCCGCAGTTGCGTTCGCTGTCCAGACCTATGCTCAGAGGCATCTGTCGCCGACGCGGACCGCCCTGATACTGATCTGCGAGCCGGCCTTCGGAGGGCTGTTCGCGTGGCTGGTGGTGGGAGAGAGGCTCGGTCCAGTCGGACTTGCCGGAGCCGCTCTGATACTGATCGGCATGGCCGTGAGCGAGGTCCTAGCGACCTTCGTGTCGGGTCGCGGGGAACGTGACGTCCTCGAGGTCGCTCTGGAGGGACCGCCCGCGCGCCTGGTCGAGCGAAGCGGCCCCTGAGCAGGGTGTCCATGCGGTTGACCGCCCCTGGTGCCGTTCGTATACTGTCCCTCGCGCCCTCACCGGGGCAGCCCAGATGTGGGGCCATAGCTCAGCTGGGAGAGCGCTTGGCTGGCAGCCAAGAGGTCAGGGGTTCGATCCCCCTTGGCTCCACCAGAGACGAGTATGGAGAGGCCGGGTCCCGTACCCGGCTTCTCTTGCGTTGTATGAGGATTCCGGCGGGAAGGCCTGCAAGCATCATCGGAGCCGCGCTGGCGACCGATAGAGTGACGCGGGACGCATCCGCGCGACCGATCGTCTCCGCGTTGCGGGGCGACCGGCGTGCGCTGTCGGTGTATCCTTCGTAGTTGCGCCTGCCCCCGATCCCGGGAGACATGACGAAGCACGGACGCTCGATCCTCGCAATGACCCTGAGCGTCGCGGTCTTGGCGGCCACGATGTTCGTTGCCGCGCCCGCGTCCGCCGCAAGTCGGGCCGCCACGATCCGCGCCAAGAGGGCTCAGGTCGCCAAGGCCGGGTCCCTGATGGCAGCCTCGCAGTCCCAGCTCGCCACGGCGCTGGCCGACTACGAGCAAGCCGGATCGGAGCTCGATGTCGCGCGCGCGGACCTCGAGGCCACCAATGCGACGCTCGAGCAGCTGGAGGCCGAGATCGCGTCGCGGCAGGCGCTGCTCGACGAGCGGGTGGCGACCATGTACAAGTCTGGCGGCTTCGAGATGCTGCAGGCCCTGCTGTCGGTCTCGACCTTGGACGACCTGTTCTCGCGGATGGACATGCTGTCCTACATCCAGGAATCGGACTCGAGCCTGCTGGAAGGGCTGACAACGGCGCGGCGAGAAGCCGACACCCTTCGGCAGCAGCAGACCCAGCGGGAGACCGAACTGACTGCGCTGCGACAGCAGGCGGATGCGCGGATGGCGGTAGTGAACGCCGTGATCGCGAAGCAGCAGGCGCTCGTTCGTTCTCTGGGCGCGGACATAGCGCGGCTGGTGAAGGAGCAGGAGGCTGCAGAGGCCGCGGCTGCCGCGGCAGCCGCCCTCAACGACGGCACCCCCAATCCGCCGGTAGGCTTCAACGCCAACACGATCATCTCCGACGACAACTACCTGGATGGCAACTCGCTATCCGTCGACGGCATCCAGGCGTTCCTGAAGACGCAGTCGGGCAAGCTCGGCACCTATACGGGCAAGGACCACAGCGGCGTCACGAAGAGCGCGGCCGAGATGATCGCCGACGCCGCTGTCGCTTGGGGCGTGAGCCCGAAGGTGATCCTGGTGACGCTGCAGAAGGAACAGTCGCTGATCTCGCGGTCCGACCTCACGCAGTACGCGCTGGATTGGGCGATGGGCTGCGGCAAGATGGACTCGCGCACGCTGTCGCAGTATCAGGGTTTCGGGAACCAGATCTGGGGCGGCGCCCGGGCGCTGAAGCGCAATAGCTCCTCATGGCGCAGCGGCATATCCATATCGATCGACGGTATGGCCGTCTACCCCTCCAACGCATCCACCCACTCTCTGTACCGCTACACTCCGCACTTCCACGGCAACACGTCGTTCTGGAAGCTGTACTGGAAGTACTTCGGTGATCCTCTGAAGTAGCGCCCGCTCATCGCTGGGCGTGGGGGCGTCGCGATTCGCTATGATGCTCCGCACCAGACCACCGAGATCCGCGCGGAGGGTACGCCGTGACCAAGTACGACCCGCTGGCCATCGAACCGAAGTGGCAGGACACCTGGGAGCGCGAAGGCCTCCATCACGTCGGGGAGGACACCGAGCGTCCCAAGAAGTACGTCCTGGAGATGTTCCCGTACCCTTCCGGTGACATCCACATGGGCCACGTCCGCAACTACACGATCGGCGACGTAGCCGCGCGCCACTCCACGATGCGCGGTTTCAACGTACTTCACCCCATCGGTTGGGACGCCTTCGGACTGCCGGCCGAGAACGCAGCCATCAAGTCACGCAGTCATCCCGCGACCTGGACGTACGCCAACATCGAGACGCAGGCCGCGTCCTTCCGCCGCATGGGCTTCAGCTACGACTGGGACCGCACGGTACGCACGTGCGACCCCGAGTTCTACCGTTGGGGCCAGTGGATGTTCCTCAAGTTCTGGGAGCGCGGACTCGTGGAGCGCCGGTCCTCCCCAGTGAACTGGTGCCCGTCGTGCAAGACGGTGCTCGCCAACGAGCAGGTCATCGGCGACGGCGTGTGCTGGCGATGCAAGTCCCGGGTCGAGAAGCGCGAGCTGGAGCAGTGGTACCTCAAGATCACCGACTACTCGCAGGAGCTGCTCGACGACCTGGAGGGTCTGACCGGCTGGCCCGAGCGCGTGAAGGCAATGCAGGCCAACTGGATAGGCCGCAGCGAGGGAGCCGAGGTCGAGTTCACCTTGTGCGATCCGGCCGGTGAGCCGACCGACCGCCGTATCACAGTGTTCACGACACGGCCGGACACGCTCTTCGGCTGCACCTTCTTCCTGCTCGCGCCGGAGCATCGGCTCGTCCGCGAGTTGGCCGCCGGAACCGAATACGAGGCCGACGTGGCGGGCGTCGTGGAGATGGCCGCCAAGGAGACCTCCGTCGAGCGTGCCTCGAGCGGCCGCACCAAGCGCGGCGCCTTCACGGGCAGGTACGTCGTCAACCCCGTCAACGGCGAGAAGGTGCCTGTCTGGGTCGCGGACTACGTGCTGCTGGAGTACGGGACGGGCGCCGTGATGGCAGTCCCCTCCGGTGACGAGCGAGACTTCGAGTTCGCCCGGAAGTACGGCCTGCCGATCCCGCCGGTGGTCGTCCCCGAAGACGACCCCCTGTACGCGCGGCTCAAGGACGCTCACGGGCGCGTCGTGAGCGACGTGGACTGGGACCGCGTGTCCGGCAACACGAGGTGCGCTTACACAGGGCCCGGCATGATGGTGCAGTCAGGTGAGTTCACCGGGATGCACGGCGGCAAGGACTCCGAGGGGATGCACGCCGTGAGTACGTGGCTGGACGAGCGCGGCCTCGGACGCGAGACCGTCAACTTCCGGCTCCGCGACTGGCTCATCTCGCGGCAGCGCTACTGGGGCAATCCGATCCCGGCGGTGCACTGCCCTTCGTGCGGCCTCGTTCCGGTTCCCGAGGAGCAGCTGCCTGTCTTGCTTCCGCTGGACGTCGACATCACCAAGGGCGAAACCCTCGCCGACCATCCCGAGTTCTATGAGACCGAGTGTCCCAAGTGCGGCGGACACGCGCGTCGCGAGACCGACACGATGGACACATTCACGTGCTCGTCTTGGTACTACCTGCGCTACTGTGACGCGCGCAACGACGGCGCCGCGTTCGACCCGGGCAAGGTCGGCTACTGGATGCCCGTCGACCAATACATCGGCGGCATCGAGCACGCCATCCTCCACCTGCTCTACTCGCGCTTCTTCACCAAGGCGCTGCGCGACATGGGCCTGCTGACGTTCGGTGAGCCGTTCACGAACCTGCTGACGCAGGGAATGGTCAAGCTCGACGGCGCGACGATGTCGAAGTCGAGCGGGAATGTCGTGGCTCCCGAGGACATGATCGCGCGCTACGGCGCCGACACACTGCGCGCCTACATCCTGTTCATGGCGCCCCCGGACAAGGATCTCGACTGGTCGTTCGAGGGCCTGGACGGCATGTGGCGGTTCCTGAACCGCGCGTGGCGTATCGTCGATGAAGTGGCCGAGGAGAGTGCCTCGGCCGCGTCCGCAGCCGCGGATCCCGGTGAGGCAGAGAAGGAGCTTCGGCGGGCGGCCGCAGCCTCCATCGCGAAGTGCGGCGACGACATCGAGCGTTTCCAATTCAATACGGCACTCTCAGCCGTGATGGAATACGTCAACGCGCTGTACGACTACCGCCGCGACGTGCCGGCGTCCAGCCGCGACCTGGGCCTCCTACGGGCGGCGGTTCGCGATCTCACGCTCCTGCTCGCTCCCTTCGCTCCCCACATGGCCGAGGAGCTGTGGCGCGAGGTGCTGCGTGAGGCGGATTCGGTCCACCGGCAGCCATGGCCCGAGTTCGACGTGTCAGCGCTGGTGGCGGAGTTCGTCGAGCTTCCCGTGCAGGTGAATGGGAAGGTGCGCGACCGGCTCACGATCGCCGTGGGTGCGAGCGAGGCCGACGTGACTGCAGCGGCTTTGGCACTGCCGAAGGTCGCTGCTCACCTGCACGGCAAGAGCGTCCGCAAGGTCGTCGTGGTGCCGGGGAAGCTCGTGAGCGTGGTCGCAAGCTGACCCGGTCCGTCTCTGGGAAGCTTCCGGCAAGGCGCCGCTAAGGCGCTCTGCTCATGCTCTCAGGTGGCTGCGAGCGGGCGCCCCTTTCGTCCGCATGGGCGGAAAGGGGGCGTCCTTCATTGTTGCGGGAGTTGCGCGACTGGGCGGAGGAGCTTGCCTGCCGCGCCGGGTTCGACGGGCTCCCCACGTCCGGGCGTGTCGCGGTCTGGGCGGCGGCCGCAACCGCTGTCTGCGTGGCCGGAACGCTGTGGTGGTCGGGCGTCTTCTCGGTCGGCGGAGATGACGGGTCCCCGCAGACAGGTGCCGTCTCCGTGGTCAAGGCCTCGACGGAGTCGTCCGGGGGCGCTCAGCCGGCGATGGCGGCGACGGTCACAGTGCACGTCGTCGGAGAGGTGCGCCGTCCCGGAGTCTACGAGTTGGCGGGCGGATCGCGCGCCATAGACGCGATCGATGCGGCTGGAGGTCTGCTCGGAGCGGCCGACCAGTCGGCGGTCAACCTCGCGCGCGTCGTCGCCGATGGCGAACAGATCTCCGTCGCGCGGCAGGGAGCGGGTGGGTCCGCCGGCGGTTCCGCCAACCCGTCGACGGGTGTGCGCTCCGGCAAGATCGATCTGAACACCGCCACCGAGGCGCAGTTGGACACGCTGCCCGGGGTCGGACCGGCCACGGCGAGCAAGATCGTCTCGGACCGCAACGAGAACGGGCCCTTTCGCACCGTCGATGACCTCCTCCGCGTTCCCGGCATCGGGCCGTCCAAGTTCGACGCGCTGAAGGACCTCGTGACAGCAGGGTGAGTCGCGGGCTTCCCATTGCTGCCCCGGGGACGATCAGGCCGTCGATCTCACCTCTGCTGTGGGTGGCGGCATCGGCGTGGATCGCCTCCCTGGGCGGCACCGAGATGGCGCTCATCTGCTGGCTGGATGGCCGCCCGGGCTGGCCGATCGCGGCTTGGGCCGCGGTCGCGCTCCTCATGGCGGGAGCGCTGGTGGCGCGCTCGTGGGGGTCTGGGCCCCTGCTCGCGATCTGCGCAATCGCCTACGTAGTGGCGTTCGCGCACGGCGGGTGGAGCGCGGCCACCGCGGCGCGCCTGGAGGAGGCGGGCCCGCGGGAGTGGACCGGAACCGTGGTCTCCGACCCGATGACGGGGGCGTTCGGGACAACTGTCGACCTGCGCCTCGATGCCGCGCCGTGGGGCGTCACAGCCGTCGTCACCTGGCCCGAAGGCGTTACCGCGCCCGACTACGGGGCTCGCGTGCGCGTGAGCGCCCGCATGCGCGCGCTCATGAGGCAGGAGCGCGAGGCCGGACGGTTCCGCAAGGGCGAGACGCTGCGCGCGACGCCCTGGCGCGTGGAGTCCTGCGGCTGGCCGCCCGGCCCGCTGGGTGTGATAGCTGCGTGGCGCGCTCGCTGCTGCCGTGCTTTGGCGGCGCTGGGCGGTGGCGGACCCGCGCTTCTCGCGTCGATGCTCTTCGGCGTCCCGGCGACGGGTCCCGCCGCATCCGCCTTGGAGGACGCTCGGACGGCGGGAGTGGCGTGGGCAATGACCTCGTCCGGCCTGCACTTGGCGGCGCTCGTCCTGATGATCGGGCGGGTGGCGGGGGCCCTCGGCGCCAGCAGGCGTGGTCGCGCTCTCGCGACGATCGCGGCCGTCGCGGTCGTCGCGGCGGCCACCGGATTCCGACTCTCGCTGATGCGGGCGGCCATCGCGGCATCAGCTGCCGCGCTCGCTCGGCTCGCCGGTCGGCGCCGCGACGCCACCGCCGCGCTCGGCATCGCCGTGCTGCTCCTCGTGCTGCCCGATCCGTCGGCCGCCTACGACGTGGGACTGCTGCTGGGCGCCGTAGCGCTGACCGCGTTGGCGCTGTTCGGTCCGCTCGCCCAAGCGTGGCTGAGACCCGTGGCCGGCCGGGGTGCCTCGCGCGCCGTCGGCGCGTCGCTGGCGGCGCAGTGGGGGGTCGCGCCTATCGCCGCTACGTTGTTCGGGGGCGTGGCTCTCCTGGGCCCCCTGGTGCTGCTTGCGAGTGGGCCCATCGTGGGGGGAGCAGCGTGTGTCGGCATGGCGGGGGCCATCGTGCTGCCGGCGTGGCAGTCGGCGGGCGCAGTGCTATTCAGGCTCGCCGCCTCAGCCGCCGCCTTGGCGGCGGCCATGTGGGCGGCGGTCGCACGCATTCCAGGGGCGTTCGTGATCAGCGACGCAGTCCCTTGGTGGGGTTGGATGACGTGGATCGTGGGCGTGGCCGGTCTGTGGCTCACCTGGCCCCAACCACGCCGGGCCGCCCGAGTCAGGGCAGGAGTGGCGGCCGCTCTTGCCTTCGCAGCGATCATCGCTTGGTTCGGCACCGGAGCCGGCCCGCCCCGGATACAGGTGCTCGACGTGGGTCAGGGAGACGCGATCCTGGTGCGCGACGGGCCGCACACGATGCTCGTCGACACGGGCGCGGAGCCGGTCGCGCTGCGAAGAGCGCTCGCGCGGGCCGGAGTGCGCAGCTTGGACGGCCTCGTGCTGACGCACGCGCATGACGACCACACGGGAGGCCTGTCAGGGCTTGCAGGGGTAGGTCGGCCCGCCTGGATCGGAGTGCCCGACGTGCAGGACGCATCCGTGGACGCGCTCGCGCGGGCGTGCACCGCCCGCACCGACAGGGTCGTGAGGCTGCGCCGCGACACGGTGTGGAGTGTGGGGGATTCAAGGGTCCGCGTTCTCTGGCCGCGCGGCGGCGAGAGGCTGCTCGATGCGAACGACACAAGCGTGGTGCTGCTCGTGGAGATGGGGGGTGGGCGAGCACTGCTGCTCGGGGATGCGGAGGAGCGCGCGCAGCGCAGCGTACTCGAGGCGTGGCGTGCGCGTGTGGACGTGCTCAAGGTCGCGCACCACGGGAGCCGCAACGGCAACGTGCCGTCGGCGCTCGCGGTGTGGGCTCCGGCGCGGGCGCTCATCAGCGTGGGTGCCGGCAATCGGTTCGGACATCCTTCGGCTACGGCCTTGGAGGCCCTAGCTGGAGTCGGCGCCCGCGTCGAGCGCACGGATCTCCAAGGGGACTTGACATGGGTCGGGGCGCCAGCTGCTCCAGTTGCCGATCCCGCATCGGCGGGGGCTCGGACAGCGGCCGGCCTGTGCGACAATCCGTTGGGCAAACGTACTCCACGTCCGGTCCTCGCAAGCGCCTGCGGAACGGTCTCGCGATGGCTAGCGCCGATCTCGGCGATCTCAAGCCCGTCTACCTCATATACGGCTCCGAGGAGCTGCTGTTGGAGCGCGCGGTCAAGCGCCTGCGCGATCGTCTCGCAGCAGTGGCCGACCTGGACTTCAACCTCGAGGCGTTCGACGGGTCCTCGACCTCCGCCGACGCGATCATCGGTGCTGCCAACACCATGCCGTTCATGAGCGACCGCCGTCTGGTGATCGTCCATGCCGTGGACAAGCTCGAGGCATCCGATCTCGAGAGCCTGGCGGCGTATGCGCGCGACCCGGCTCCTTCCACGTGCCTCGTGCTGGTGGCGACCAAGATCGCACGGAATTCGAAGCTGTATCGCGCGGTGGCTGCCAACGGTGTGGCCTACGAGTACGCCGCTCCCAAGCGCAGCGAGTATGCCGGCGAGGTGGTGAAGATGCTGCAGTCGCGGGGCAAACGGATCTCGCACTCAGCGGCGCAGGTTCTCGTGGAGCGGGTGGGGCGAGACCTGCTCCGACTCGACACGGAGGCGGGCAAGCTGGCCGCCTACGTGGGTGACACCGGGGTGATCAGCGAGGAGGACGTCTCGCAGGCGGTCGCGGCCGGCGCGGCGGCCTCGGTGTTCGAACTCACTGACGCGGTGGGGGAGCGCGATACCCGTCTCGCGCTTCAGCTGCTCGTGCGACTCATGGATGGTGGTGAGAGTCCGCTCGGGATCCACGCCATGCTGACCCGTCACGTGCGCGCGCTCGTCGGCGCGCGCGCTCTCGCTGTGCGCGGCATGGGCCCGGAGGCAATGGCCGCCGAACTGGGTATGGCACCGTGGCTCGCGCGCAACGCCGCGCATCAGGCCTCCCACTTCGAGCCTGCCGAACTGGCCCGGGCCATTGCCGCTTTGGCGGACGCGGAGGAACAAATGAAGACGAGCGCGGCGGATGCCGGGCTCGTCCTGGAACGTTGGATCGTTGCGGCCGCGGGGGCCGTCGGGCCGTGCGCGAGCGGCTAGCCTTCGAGCTTGGCCACCGAACTCGCGAGGCCGCTCTTGCGGTTCGCGGCCTGGTTCTTGTGGATGACTCCCTTGCTTGCGGCGCGGTCGAGCTCGCGGTTCGCGCTCTGCAGTCTCGCTGCGGCCTCGGCCTTGTCGCCGGCGGTCACCGCTTCGTTGACCTTCTTGACGGCCGTCTTGACGCTCGAGCGGATGGACTTGTTGCGGTCCGCCGCCTTGGCGTTGGTGAGGATGCGCTTCTTCTGGCTCTTGATGTTCGCCAACTGGATCGGTCCTTCCGGAGTCATCGAATGGTGCCCGTCGCAGTGGGGTGCCGACGAACCCCGAGATGTTAGCACGGCGAGGGGACGCCTACAAGCGGTCCCACGCCACCGGGAGTGGCCGTCCGACAGCCCCGCCTGCGCTGTCAGGGCGCGGTGATAGTCTCGTCCTGCGAGCGGTGAGGGAGGGCGCAGTGCGACCACGGGTAGTCATCCACAACGCCATGAGCGTGAACGGGGTGCTCAGCGGCTACGGGATCGACCTCGGGCTCCACTATCGGCTGGCCCACAGGCTGGGCTGCAACGCGACTCTCGTGGGCTCTGGCACCATACTGGCGGCTCCTGAGGCGGCGCTGGTCGATGACCCGGCCGAAGTCGCAGAGGTTGTGCCGGTCGAGGAGGGCTCGCTCCTCGTTGTCTGCGACAGCGGCGGGCGCGTCCGGTGCTGGAGCGCACTGCAGGGCGCCGGGCTGTGGAAGCGGTTCGTGTCGCTGGCGACGGCCTCCACTCCTGCCGAGCACCTCGACTACCTGCGGGGACGCGGGGTGGGGGTGGCCTTCGCGGGGCAGGATCGCGTGGATCTCTGCGAGGCGCTTGCGCGCCTGGGAGAGGACTGGGGCGTCGAGGACATCCGGGTGGACGCCGGCGCGACCCTCAACGCACTCCTTCTGCGCGATGGTCTCGTCGACGAGTTGTCCTTGGTCCTGCAGCCAGGGCTCACTCTCGGGGTGGGTGGCGTGCCGCTGGCTCTGCTCAGCGAGGGCTGTCGCGGCGACGTTCGCCTGTCGTTGCGCGACGTCGAGCGCTTCGACGCCGGCGAGGTCTGGCTGCACTACGACGTTCTGCGCTGACGGCGCCCGCTCGGTCCGGTGCGCTGGTATGATACGCAGCCATGACCGACCCGAAGCTCATCCGCAACTTCTCGATCATCGCGCACATCGACCACGGCAAGTCCACGCTCGCAGATCGAGTGCTGCAGTTGACGCACACGATCGAGGATCGCGACATGGTCGAGCAGGTGCTGGACTCGATGGATATCGAGCGGGAACGCGGGATCACGATCAAGGCCCAGGCCGTCCGTGTGCTCTACACAGCGGACGATGGGGTCGAGTACACCCTGAATCTGATCGACACTCCGGGTCACGTCGACTTCACTTACGAAGTGTCGCGGTCCTTGCAGGCCTGCGAGGGAGCCGTGCTCGTGGTCGACGCGACACAGGGTGTGGAGGCCCAGACAGTGGCCAACGCGATCATGGCCATGAACGCCCACCTCGAGATCATCCCGCTGATCAACAAGATCGACCTGCCGTCGGCGGATCCCGAGCGCGTTCGGCACGAGATCGAGGAGGCCCTGGCGATCCCGGCGGACGAGGCCGTGCTCGCCTCGGGCAAGACGGGCGAGGGGGTGCACGAGGCGCTCGAGTCGGTGGTGAAGCACGTTCCCCACCCGATCGGGGACCCGAAGGCCCCTCTGAAGGCTCTCATCTTCGACTCCTTCTTCGACGCGTACCGCGGCGTGGTCGCGCTGATCCGAGTCGTGGACGGTCACATCTCCGCGGGGATGAAGGTCCGACTGATGGCTGCGGACACCGTCACGGACGTAGAGGAAGTCGGCGTTCGCCGGCCCGTCCATGTGCCCGTTGAATCCCTTGGAGTCGGCGAGGTCGGCTACCTGGTGACGGGGCTGAAGGACACCTCGCTCGTCAAGGTCGGCGACACCGTCACGGCGGCCCGCCACGGAGCCGTGAGCGCGCTGCCGGGATACCGCGACGTGAAGCCGATGGTGTACACGGGGCTGTTCCCGATCGACGGCGACAAGTATCCGGAGCTCCGCGACGCCCTCGACAAGCTGCGCCTCAACGACCCGGCCGTCATCTACGAGCCCGAGAGCAGCCACGCCCTCGGCTTCGGATTCCGCTGCGGCTTCCTCGGCCTGCTACATATGGAGATCGTCAAGGAGCGGCTGGAACGGGAGTTCGACCTGGACCTTCTCGCCACAGCCCCGTCGGTGGAGTACCAGGTCACGAAGTCCAATGGCGAGACATCGGCGGTCCACTCGCCTCAGGACATGCCCGAGGCCGGCTCGATCGACAAGATCGAGGAACCGTACCTGAAGGTCACCATCCTGGTCCCTCCCGAGTTCGTCGGCGCGATCATGGAGCTCACCGACATGCACCGCGCCACCTTCGTGGACATGCAGTACCTCTCCGCCACAACGGTAGAGATGCACTACGAGATGCCGCTGTCGGAGCTGATCATGGACTTCTTCGACCAGCTCAAGAGCAGGACAAGGGGCTACGCGTCGCTCGACTACGAGGTCAGCGGCTACCGTGCGAGCGAAATGGTCAAACTCGACGTCCTGCTGGCCGGCAAGCCGGTCGACGCGCTCTCGTTCATCGTTCACAAGGACAAGGCGTACGCTCGCGGGAAGGTGCTCACCGAGAAGCTGCGGGCCATCATCCCGCGCCAGATGTTCGAGGTGCCGATCCAGGCTGCCATAGGCGGCCGGATCATCGCGCGCGAGACGGTGCGCGCCATGCGCAAGGACGTGATCGCCAAGTGCTACGGCGGCGACATCACGCGCAAGCGAAAGCTGCTGGAGAAGCAGAAGAAGGGCAAGAAGCGCATGAAGCAGGTCGGCACGATAGAGGTGCCGCAGGAGGCGTTCATGGCGATACTCAAGGTCGATGACTGATGACCGCGAAGACCGTCGCAGCATCAGTCATCGCGGCGGAATCCAGCTGAATCGCGATGCTCTCACCTGATTCCGCCGGATCGCCTCCGACTCTGCTTCCCGTCTCCCTCTACGTCCACGTGCCCTTCTGCGCGTCGAAGTGCGCCTACTGCGACTTCTACTCGCAGGCGGGCGGGGAGTCGAAGTACGGGGCGTTCGTGGACGCCGCGCTCTTCGAGACCGGGCATTGGTCGCACTATGATCTTCTCGACGCCGTGCCGACCGTGTACGTGGGGGGCGGCACCCCAACGATCCTCGGCGACGAGCTCGTGCGTCTGTTGCGCGGGCTGCTCGAGACCGTGCGGTTGCGTCCCGGAGCCGAGGTGACGGTCGAGACCAACCCCGACACGACGGAGGCGAGCCTCGTGGCGGCCCTTATGGACGAGGGGGCGAATCGCTTCTCGCTGGGAGTGCAGAGCTTCGACGACGAGGTGCTACGCACCCTCGGACGATGTCATGACGCTGGACAAGCTCGCGACGCGACCCGTGTCTTGCGGGACTCCGAGGCCGCCTTCTCGATCGATCTCATATGCGGCGTGCCGGGTCAGACCGGCGCCTGCTGGGATGCGACTCTCGAGGAGGCTGTGGCGTGTGGCGCGCGACACGTGTCGGTCTATCCCCTCGCCATCGAGGAGGGCACGCCCCTTCAGGCGGCCGTCCGTGCCGGAGAGGTCCCCGAGCCCGACCCGGACGAGGCCGCGGACATGATGCTCGCGGCTGAAGTGGCGCTCACCGCCGCGGGGCTGCCACGCTACGAGGTCGCCAGCTACGCTCAGCCGGGGCATGAGGCACGGCACAACCTGGTCTACTGGACGGGGGGCTCCTACGTCGGGGTGGGCCCGCACGCCGCGTCGATGCTGACGTTCGGGCAGTATCGGCGGATCGCTGAAGGCGAGGGCTGGACGTTGCCTCCAGATGTGGAACCGACGCCGGCCAGAGCGCGGTTCACGCGCGAGGTGTCGGTCGACGACTACATGAAGAGCCCGTTGACGGCTCCGGCGGCGTTCGAGTTCCTCAGCGGGGACGAAGCCGCACGCGAGGACGCGATGCTCGGTCTGCGCACGACGTTCGGGATCTCGTCCGCCGCCGCCGAGCGCGCCGGGGTCTCGGAGGTCCTGGCGGATCTTGCGACGAAAGGCCTCGTGCGAGCCGCAACGGGACCCGGCGGCGAGACACGGTGGCGCACGACCGAGCAGGGCTGGCTGCTCGGGAACAGCGTCTTCGGTGCAGTGTGGACGGCGGAGGGCCTCTCACGACCGTGATGCTGCGATGATCGCATCGGCCTCTGGCACTCGCTATAATGGATTGCTAACAGCGCAGGTCGCGCCCTTGCCAACGGGCGCCACAAATGGAAGCGGCGGCCCCACCGATGCTCTCGGATCGTAGACGTTCCGTGCTCGCAGCCCTGGTGCAGGAGTATGTCCGATGCGCGCAGCCCGTTGCGTCGCGGCAGCTCGTCGAGCGCTACGACCTGCGCGTGAGCCCGGCGACGGTTCGAAACGAGCTCTCCGTCCTGGAGGAGGTCGGGCTCGTCTACCAACCGCACGTCTCCGCCGGGAGGGTCCCGACCGACTCGGGCTACCGCGCATTCGTCGACTCGATGCTCGAGACGGGCAGGACGGCGGGGCTGACTACGGAGGAGGTCGAGGCGGTCCACGGTCAGTTCATCGCCCTCGAGCACGAGCTAGCCGAGGCGATGCGGGAGACGTCGACGCTTCTGTCCCGCTTGACCAGCTACGTCGCCGTCGTCATCGCGCCGGCGCTGCGCCGGGCGCGCATCCGTCGCATCAATCTGGTGTGGATAGCGGACTTGCGAGCCGTGGTCGTGGTGGTCACGGACTCCGGGCGGGTCGCCGACCGCAGTGTGGAGCTGCCCGAGACCGTCACGAGCGACCAGCTTGCGGGAGTGGAGCGCCTGCTGAACTCCGCGCTCGAGGGGAAGTTCGGAGAGGACGTGCGCAGTGCGCGCGGTTCGGTGGAGGCGGCGTCGGACGTGCCTCTTCGCGTCGCGGCCGTCCTCATCGACGAGGTTCTGGACTGTTTGGTCGAGACCGACGGCGACCGGGTGGTCACGGGTGGCATGCCGGCCCTCCTGGCACAGCCGGAGTTCGCCGATCCCCGTCTCGTGGGACCGCTGCTGCAACTGCTCGAGGACGGGCTCGCGACCCTGCAGATCCTGACGCAGGTCATGAGCCCCGGCGAAATAGCGGTGCGGATCGGGGCCGAGAACCCCGCCGGCCTGGACCGCCTCTCGGTGGTCACCGCGCACTACGATGCTGGCGGGACCGGCGGCGTTGTCGGAGTGATCGGTCCGACGCGCATGGACTACCCGCGCGCAGTCAGTGCGGTTCGCGCTGCTGCCGACGGACTCACCGAGGCGCTCGGCTGACCGGCCGGCCGCCTTCTACACTCACCATCCCGGGAGAGAGATGCCCTCGACACGCGACTACTACGATGTGCTAGGCGTCGGACGCGACGCGAGCCCCGACGACATCAAGAGGGCATTCCGCAGCAGGGCGCGGGACGTGCATCCCGACACCAGCGAGCACGACGACGCCGAGGAGCGATTCAAGGAGCTGAACGAGGCCTACGAGGTCCTATCGGACGGCTCGAAGCGCGCGAACTACGACCGGTTCGGAACGGCCGAGCCTCAGATGGGCTTCCCCGGGGGCTATGGGTACGGCGATCCGTTCGCCGGAGGCGTGGGGGACCTGTTCTCGGTGATCTTCGACGGGATAGTAGGCGGTTCGACGCGCGGGCAGGTACGCGCTGAGGGTCGCGACATGTCGGCGCAGGTAGTGATCACGCTCGATGAGGCGGCGACCGGCGCTTCCAAGGAGGTCGCCTACGATCGCGCGGCACCGTGTGCGGCGTGCTCCGGAAGCGGCGCCGCTGAGGGAGGTAGCGCAAAGACCTGTCCGACTTGCCGTGGGACGGGCCAGGTCATGTCGGTCCGGCGCACCTTCCTGGGGACCTTCCAGTCGGCTGTTCCGTGCGAGGGCTGCTCTGCGACCGGCACCGTGGTGGAGCCGGCCTGTGCTTCGTGCGCGGGTCAGGGTCGGGTGCACGCCCGCGAGACCGTGACGGTGCATGTCCCACCGGGCGTACAGGACGGTCAGACGGTCGCTGTCCCGGGGAAGGGCGAGGCCGGCCTGCGCGGCGTCCGTCCGGGCGATCTGATCGTCACCGTGCGCGTGCGGCCCCACGAGTACCTGCACCGCGAGGGTGACGACCTTCACGCTCGGGCGGCTGTCCCGATGACAGTGGCCGCGCTAGGTGGAGAGATCCGCGTACCGGTCTTCGATGAGCCGGTGACCGTCAAGGTGCCTGCGGCCACTCAGAACGGCGACACGGTCGTCGTGCGGGGTGAGGGCATGCCGCGGCAGCGAGGCGGACGAGGCGATCTGGTGATCCATGTGAACATCACGGTCCCTCGAAAGGTGAGCAAGGAACAGCGGAAGCTCCTGGAACAGCTGGCCGCCACGATGGGCGACGTGACCGTCCACTCGACTCTCGATCGGGTCCGCGACTGGCTCGGCTTCTAGGAGGACGAAGTGACGCTGCATCGCTTCTTCCTCAAGGGCGAGCTGCCGCAGGACGGAGAGCGGGCCATAGAACTCCCGCTGGATGAGTCCGACCGGCACCACCTCGTCCGCGTCCTGCGTCTCGGGACCGGAGATCGCGTCGTAGTCGCCGGAGGCGATGGCAGCGAGGCCGAGGCGACTCTGGTGGAGGTTTCGGCCGACAGTGTGACGGCGGACATAGGCCCCGCGATCTGGCGTCCGGGCCGTCCTCACGTGGTTCTCGCAGCGGGCATCGCGCGGCGCGAGCGCATGGAGTTCACCGTCCAGAAGGCGACCGAACTCGGTGTCGCCGAGATCTGGCCGGTTCTCTGCGCGAGGTGCGTTGTGCGCTTGGACGAGGACCGCGCGGGGAAGCGCGGGGACCGTTGGCGCCGCATCGCGAAGGAGGCGGCCAAGCAGTCCCACCGCGCGGACGTGCCTCACGTCGCGCATGCCATGACCCTCGACGCTCTGCTCGCTGCAGTGGGTCGCTTCGACGTCGTTCTCGTGCCGTGGGAGGAGGCGGCCGGTAGCGCCGTCGGCGTCGGGGAGGCTCTGGACATGGAGGACGCCACCTCGGATGCTTCGGTCCTGGTCGTGGTCGGCCCCGAGGGCGGGTTCGAGGCGGGGGAAGTCGCGGCTATGGAGGACGCAGGGGCACGCATCGTCTCGCTGGGGAACACCGTCCTGCGGTCCGAGACGGCGGCCGTTGTGGCCGTCGCCATCACGGCGTACGAGCTCGGCGGGCTGGGCGGCCGTGCCCGCTGAACGACCCCGCATCGCGGTGCGCACCCTGGGGTGCAAAGTCAATCGAACCGAGAGCGAAGCGCTGGCGGAGAGTCTCGCGGCGAGGGCCACGGTCATCATGGACTCGGGAGACGACGCCGACGTCGTAGTCGTGAACACGTGCACGGTGACCGCCGAGGCGGACGCCAAGGCGCGAAAGGCGATCCGCCGCGCGCTGGCGGGCGGGGCCTCGGCCGTGGTCGTGACGGGCTGCCTCGCTGCGGTCGATCCCGCAGGACTCGGGTCGATCGACCCGCGTGTCGTTGTCGTGTCGGACCGGACATCGCTCGCCAGCCGCGTGGCGGACTCGGCGGGATTGGCGCCTGCCGCCGGCGCGACGGGCGAGACTCGGGTCGCGTGTCTCGGTCGGACCCGTGTGATGGTGAAGGTCCAAGACGGCTGCGACCGAAGGTGTGCCTACTGCATCGTGCCCGAGGCGCGCGGTCTTCCGCGCAGCGTTCCTTCCGCGGACGTACTCGCGCGCGTGAGCGCGCTCGCACGAGCGGGTGTGCCCGAGATCGTTCTCACGGGGGTCAACCTCGGTTGTTACGCCGATGCGGACGGGGCCCCTGCGCTGGGTTCGCTCATAGAGGCGGTCGTCGCGTCGGGGGTCGGACGAGTGCGGCTGTCATCGATAGAGCCCCTCGACCTGGACGACCGGCTGCTCGACGCGCTGTCCGCTCTGCCGAGTGTGGTCCGGCACCTTCACGTGCCGCTGCAATCAGGTTGCGACCGCACCCTGAAGGCGATGGGGCGCGGCTACACTTCGGCGCAGTTCGCTCGGGTCTTGGAGCGTGCGCGAGACGCGATGCCTGGTCTGTCAGTGACCACCGATGTCATCGCGGGCTTCCCGGGAGAGCGAGAGAAGGACTTCGCCGAGTCGATCGCATTCGTGGAGTCGAGCGGCTTCGCCCGTCTGCACGTCTTCCGCTACTCGCCGCGCGCGCGCACTCCCGCGGCCGCGCGGCCGGACCAAGTGCCGCCTGTGGTGAGGGCGGCGCGCGCCCGAGCGTTGAGGGAGTGCTCGGAGCGCCTGCTCGGCGCGCACATGCGCGCCAGAGTGGGCAGCGAGATGTCCGCGTGCGTTGAGCGGGTCTCAGGCGGTCGGGCGCTCGGGACCGCAGACGATTCGCTCACCGTCGAAGTCGCCGCCGGAGGACTGGTTCCCGGCCGCGTAGTGCGGGTCCGGATAGACGGCCTGGAAGGCCGGAGCTACCGCGGAACGGTGCTAGAATCGCCAGTGCCCGTCAACCTCGCCTAGCGCAGTCTTGGAGGACGAGTACATGCAGGAAGCCGAGATCCGTCTCGTCGTGCCACCCGGACGTGAGATGGTCGACCTGCTGGGGCAGGGCGACCATCTTCTCAAGTTGATCGAGGACCAATTCGAGGCCGAGATCATGGTGCGCGGCAACGAGATCACCATCGCCGGCGACCCTCAGGAGGCTCAAGCAGTCTCGGCACTATTCACCGAGATGCTTCAGCTGGTGGACGCGGGATCTCCGCTGACGCCCGAGGCGATCGATCGGGCGATCGACATGCTCAAGCGCGGCGACTTCAGCCCCGTCAAGGTCTTCTCCGACGTGATCCTGACCCATCGTGGCAAGACGATCCGGCCGAAGACGGCGGGTCAGAAGCGGTACGTGGACGCGATCCGCGAGAACACCATCACCTTCGGCATCGGCCCGGCGGGGACCGGCAAGACCTACCTGGCCATGGCGATGGCGGTGGACGCGCTGAAGCGCAAGGAGGTGGGGCGCATCATCCTCACCCGTCCGGCCGTCGAGGCAGGTGAGAAGCTCGGCTACCTCCCGGGGAATCTCTTCGAGAAGGTCGACCCCTACCTGCGGCCTCTCTACGACGCCCTGTTCGACATGATGGACATCGAGAAATCGACCGCGCTGACGGAGCGCGGGATCATCGAGGTCGCTCCGCTCGCGTTCATGCGGGGCCGCACCTTGAACGACTCGTTCATCGTGCTCGACGAAGCGCAGAACACCAGCCCGGAGCAGATGAAGATGTTCCTCACGCGTCTGGGCTTCGGCTCGAAGGTCGTCATCACTGGAGACGTGACGCAGATCGACCTGCCCGTGGGTGCGTCGGGTCTGAAGCAGGTCCGCCGGATCCTTGACGGTGTTCAGGACCTGACGTTCGTCGACCTGGAGAGCCGGGACGTCGTCAGGCACAAGCTGGTACAGCACATAGTCACGGCGTACGGGCTCTATGAGGAGGCGAAGAACGGCGCGAAGTCGTCAGCCTCCGAACGGGGCGCGGATGAGTGAAGCCCCCCAGCTGCGCGTGCGGGTGTGGCCGCGCAGCGGGATCATGTCCAGCGACGCGGGCCGGCGGGTGGTTCTAGGTGCCTTCGCTCTGACCGGTGCCTGCTTTGGCGCGGCTGCTCTGATCGTGTCCGTGTCGGCCTTCGTGGCCGTCAAGGCAGGATGGCTGGGCGGGGAGGCGGCGGTTCCGCTCGCGCTCGGCGTCGCGGCGTGTGTCGTCGCAGCCGCGGTGGCTTTCGCGCTGCTGCCGGTGCTCGCTCGCTTCTCGCGGGTCGGGAACGACGTGCGCCTGCTGGAGCTGTGCGACCCTGGCTCTCCGCTGCTGAGAGAGCTCATGGACAGGGCTGACGGCACGTACAGCCACTCGATCATGACGGGCGCGCTAGCCGAGGCGGCGGCGCGGGCGATCGGGGCGAACGCCCTGCTCGCGCGCGTGGGGGCCTACTACCACGACATCGGCAAGCTCGTGCGGCCGCAGTTCTTCGCGGAGAACCAGTCGGGGCGGCGGAATCCTCACGACGGAGCCGCTCCTGCGCAGAGCGCCTTCATCATCACGGCTCACGTGCGCGAGGGAGTCGCTCTCGCAGATCGGGCGGGGTTGCCCGGCCCGGTGATCGACATCATCGCCGAGCATCACGGGACGTCGCTCGTGAGCTACTTCTATCGAAAGGCCACGGCGGGGGGCGCGAGCGTGGACGAGGCGCCCTTCCGCTACGAGGGGAGGCTCCCCGGCAGCCGTGAGGCGGCCCTGGTCATGCTGGCGGACTCGGCGGAGGCTTCGGTCCGCGGACTTGCAGAGGCCGGGGCGGTCCAGATCGATGCCACCGTGCGACGGGTGGTTGACGCGAAGGCCGCCGACGGGCAACTCGCCTTCTCGGGTATGAGCGACCAGGACGTGGAAGCGGCAGTCGCGACCTACGCTAAGATGCTCACAGGCCTGAGGCACTCGCGTGTCGAGTACCCGGACGATGCGGAAGGGGTGCGGGATGCGAGTCACAGCCAGCTCGAACCGTGAGTCTGAGCCGCTGGCACTCGACGCCTTCGAGAAGCTCGGCGCCTTCGTGCTGCGCATGGAGAACGCTCCCGACGCTGTAGAGCTCTCTGTCGCGCTGGTCGACGAGGACGAGATGGCTCATCTGAACGAGCACTACCGCGGGATCGCCGAGTCGACCGACGTGCTCTCGTTCGGCTGCGACGACGCGTGCCCGACCGCCGGGGGCGAGCCTGTGGCGCTCGGGGACGTGATCATCGCGCCGGAGGTAGCGCGCAGGCAGGCCGAGGAACTGGGATTCACCGTGGAAGAGGAACTCGACCTGCTCCTGGTGCACGGCATCCTGCACCTGCTGGGCTACGAGCACGCCTCGGACGCGGACGCGGCCGTCATGCAGGAGCGGGAGAGCGCGCTGCTCGCGGCTTGGTCAGAAGTCGGCCGATAGGAGGGGCGGCCGTGCGTAGCCGCTCGCTCCTGCACTCCTTCGACTACGCGATCCGCGGGATCGTCTACGCGCTCCGCACCCAGCGCAACATGCGCTGGCACTTCCTCCTGACGGTGGCGGTGTTCGTCGCCGCACTCGCGTTCCGGATCACGGGACTCGAGCTCGTGGCTCTTGTCTTCGCGGTGGGGCTCGTACTGGTTGCCGAGCTGGTGAACACGGCGGTGGAGACCACCGTCGACCTGGCGACGGAGGGCTACGAGCCGCTGGCGGCGGTCGCGAAGGACGTCGCCGCGGGCGCGGTGCTCGTCTCAGCTGTGACCGCGGTGGCAGTGGGCTATGTGATCTTCTTCGCTCGTGCCACAGCGCTGGCGCAGGGCCTGATGGCGGTCTCAAGGGCGAGCGACGCGATGGTCTCGATCATCGCTCTGGCCCTGACGAGCGTCGTGGTGCTGGTGGTCAAAGCGGCGACCCGCGAGAAGGGCACCACCTTCCTGCGCGGCGGATGGCCGAGCGGTCATACGGCGCTGGCCACCGCGATGGCCGCGGCCATCGGGTACTCCACGAACTCCGCGAAGGCGATGGTGTTGGCGCTCTTCATCGCAGTGCTGGTCGCTCAGAGCCGCGTCGAGAGCGAGGCCCACACGATCCCGCAGACCGTGGCCGGTGCCGTGCTGGGGTTCCTGCTCACGACCGCTGCCTTTCAGATATTCTGGAGCTAGAGCCGCCGCGTGGCCGTCGTGTGGCGCGTCGGCACCACTGACAGCCACCGGGAGCAGACTTGTCGGCACTAGCAGTGTCCATAGCACTGGTCGTTACATCCATCGGACTGGTCGCCGCCTTTGTGACAAGCGCCGCGGAGGCGACGGTGGCCGCTCTCAGCCCCGCGCGCGTTCGGCGCCTCGACGAGTCCTCGGTGAGGGGTTCGCGTGCGCTGGCGTGCTTGTCGGAGAAGCCTAGCCACCTCGGATCCGTCCACGCGCTGGTCTCCGGTATCGCGGCTGCTTCGATCGCCGCGGTCACAGTCTGGGCGGGCGGAGTGGCTGTCGCCGGTGCGCCGCTCTGGGCCGTGGCCGTCGTCGCGGGCTCGGCGGCGGTCGCGCTGGTGTTCGCTATCGGAGAGGCTCTGCCGCGGGCCGTGGCCTCCGCGAATGCAGAGGGTCTCGGACTCGTCGTCGCCCCCTTCGCCTCCGCGCTGACCTCGACCCTCTACCCGCTAGCGCGGCTCCTATCGATGCCCTCCACGGGGATGACGCGGCTGGTGACCGGCGAGCGCTCGCCCGACGTCCCGTGGGAGGACGCGGCCGAGGAGTCCAGGTCCGCGGCCGACGAGGACTCGAGGACCGTGGGCGATGCGGCTGCTTTCTACGACGCCGTCCCGGGACTCGAGCGCAAGGTCGTGCGGGAAGTGATGGTCCCGCGAACCGACATGGTGGCCATCGAGGACACCGCGACGATCGACCAGGCGCTGGTGACGATCACCGCCGCCGGCGTGTCTCGAGTGCCGGTGTACCACGAGACGCTCGACGACATCCGAGGGATCCTCTACGCGAAGGACCTGCTGCCGAGGTTGGCTGGGAGCGATGGAGCCACGCTGCCGATCGACCTCGCGAGGCCTGCGCTCTTCGTGCCGGAGACCAAACCGATCGAGGAGCTTCTGCGCGAGATGCGACGCCGCACGCACATAGCGATCGTAGCCGATGAGTACGGCGGTACCGCTGGCCTCGTCACGATCGAAGACCTGCTCGAGGAGATCGTTGGCGAGATCTTCGACGAGTACGATCCGCAGGTGCCCATGATCACGTCCCTGGGGGCCGGGCGCGTGCGCATCGACGCGAGGCTCGCGGTCAGCGAGCTGGACGATCGGTTCGGCACCGACCTCGACGTCGACGCGGACACCGCTGCAGGACTCTTCACGGAGATCGCGGGCCACATCCCCAAGGCAGGAGAGTCGGTGATCGTGCAAGGCCTCCGCTTCACCGTGGAGGAGATGGAAGGCAACAGGGTCAGGCAGCTCGTGGTCGAGCCCGCCCCCCGGCACGGTGACGAGGAGGACGACGATGAGTGACATCACCAAGGCGGACCTCGCGCTCCTGGCGTTCGCGCGCGATGCGCAGGAGAGGGGCTACGCGCCCTATTCGGAGTTCCAAGTCGGCGCCGCGGTATATGCCGGAGGCGAGATATACCAAGGCTGCAACGTCGAGAACGCCGCATACGGCTCCTCCATTTGTGCCGAGCGCGCCGCGGCCATGGCCGCGGTGCTCGCGGGCAACACCTTCTTCGATGCCATCGCCGTGGTCGGCGACTCGGAGGATCCCGTCGTGCCGTGCGGGGCCTGTCGGCAGTTCCTGGCGGAGTTCAACCCTGAGATGCGCGTCGTGATGGGCGGCAGACTCGACCACGTCCGCGCCTCGAGTCTCGACGAGCTGTTCCCGGATGCATTCGTCCGGGGCTACCTCGACCAGGACGAGCCGTCGCGGTGACCGCGGCGCGATCGACGGGGGAGGTCCACAGCGGCTTCGTGGCGCTCGTGGGACGCCCCAACGCCGGCAAGTCCACCCTGGCGAACGCCCTCGTCGGATGCAAGGTCGCGATAGTCTCCGACAAGCCTCAGACGACACGTCACCGCCTCCGCGCGATCGTGGACACGGACGACGCCCAGATCGTGCTGGTCGATACACCGGGCCTGCACAAGCCGCAGGACGCCCTGGGTGAGGAGCTGAACCGCAGCGCTCTCATGGCTCTTCGCGATGTCGACGTGGTAGCCATGGTCGTGGATCTCTCTCAACCCGTTGGGGGAGGGGATCGATGGGTGGCCACCCATGTCGCGGCGACCGACGCGAAGCGCGTGCTCGTCCTCACCAAGGCCGACCTGCCCGATCGGCGCCCGATCGAGGAGCGGATCTCCGACGCTGCCGGCCTGTTGCCCTTCGATGACGTCGTCGTTCTCTCTGCGAAGGAGGGCTTCAACTTGGAGGGGTTCACGGCGGTGGTGGGCGCGCTGCTGCCGATGGGGCCGCGGTTCTTCCCGGAGGGAATGACTTCGGACCAGCCGGAGGAGGTCGTAATCGCCGAGCTGATCCGCGAGAAGGTGCTGTGGCTCACGCGCGACGAGGTCCCGCACTCCGTGGGCGTGGTCGTGGACGACATTCGGTACGACGAGGGCAACAAGACCACTACCGTCAGCGCGACCGTGTTCGTGGAACGAAAGAGCCAGCAGGGTATCGTCGTGGGGTCGGGTGGATCGTTGATCAAGCGCATCGGCACAGAGGCGCGCAAGGACCTCGAGACGCTCTTGGGAACGAAGGTCTACCTGGATCTGGCCGTTCGGGTCAAGAAGGACTGGAGAAGCGACGGAGCCATGATAGAACGGTTCGGATACGGGGAGGGGCTGTAGCGCAATGGATGCGCGCGAGCTCGCATCGAAGATCGATCAGACGCTTCTGAAGCCGACGGTCGGACAGCGCGCGGCGCGGGAGTGGATGGTGAGGCAACGCGACGCAGGGTTCGCCTCCCTGTGCGTCTCGCCATTCCTGGTGCCCACGGCGGCAGAGATCCTCGCCGGGACCCAGACGAAGGTGTGCTCCGTCGTCGCATTCCCCCTCGGGTATGCGGTGAGCTCATCGAAAGCCGCAGAGGCGCGCCGTCTGGTCGAGCTGGGAGCCGACGAGATCGACGTGGTGATGAACATCGCCGCCGCCGTTGAGGACTCGTGGGAGTACGTCATCACGGACATCGGACACGTCGTCAGGGCGACCCGCGAAGCGAGCGGGGGGCGAGGCCTGGTAAAGGTCATCCTTGAGTGTGCCTACCTGGATGGGGCCGATCGCATCAAGACGGCCTGCGAGTCCGCGGTGACTGCGGGAGCCGACTACGTCAAGACGTCGACCGGTTTCGGTCCCTCTGGCGCTACGGTCGAAGACGTCCGCGCGATGCGCGGCGCGGTCCGGCCGGGCATCGGCGTGAAGGCGGCTGGTGGGATCCGGACTCTTGCCGACATGCTAGAGATGCTGGACGCCGGCGCGACTCGCATCGGCACCTCGGCGGGTCTCGAGATCCTCGCGGAGTCCGGGCATTCACGACAGGGCGGCTAGCGCCCGGAGATGCCCTCCTATCCGCTGCGTGCGATCGTGCTGCGCAAGACCAAGCTCGGGGAGACCGACCTCATCCTCACTCTGCTCGCCGCCGACGGTAGGCAGGTGCGCGCCGTCGCCAAGGGAGCGCGCAAGCCGCGAAGCAAGCTTGGGGCGCGGGTCGAACCGTTCTCCGTGCTCGACCTGCTACTGCACACCGGCCGCAACCTCGAGATCGTCGCTGAAGCGGAGACGGTGGAGACCCACGACGGGTTGCGCGCCGACTACGACCGGACCACGGCGGCGTCCGTGGTCGTGGACGTGCTCGACAAGGGATCGGTGGAGGGTCAGCCCGAGCCGCGACTGTTCGAAATGGCGTTGGTCACTCTCGATGTGATGGAGAGGGCTCCGGTCGAGCCGCTCGAGGCGGTCGTACTCGCATTCCTTCTGAAGTCGCTCGCCCTGCACGGGTACCGTCCGTCGCTGGGAGGCTGCGCCTCGTGCGGAGCGAAGCTCTCGGGGCCGCTGGCGTTTTCCGTGGAGGCGGGCGGCGTGCTGTGCGATCGATGCGCGGGCCAAGGATCGGACGCGCGACCACTGACGCGCGAGGCCCGCGACGCACTCGCATTCATGCTGCGGGCGCGGATGGCGGAGGTGCCGTCGATGCATATGGACCAGGCCGTCGCGGAGGAGGTCCGCTGGACGGTGCGCGCGTACACGGGCTTCCACATCCCGGCGCGGCTGCGCGCGCTCGACTACTACCTCAGCCGGGAGAGGTGACGGCACGACAATGGATCCGATCGTGGTGGAGTCGTCGCTCCGGCCCCCGGACCACTTCCGGATCGCCTTCGCGCTGGTGCTCCGCAACCCGGCAAGCCTCGCTCTCTTCGTCTCCGGTCCGCTGCTTTGGGCCCTGGGCGCGGCATCGGGGTCCGTGGCGGTGACCGAACTGGGCGAGCGCATGTCGTGGCTCGTGGTCCTTGTGCCCGCGTTCGCGGCCCTGGTCGGGTCGTACTCGGCGTACCGCCCCGGCTCGTCGGCGCTCTACGAGAAGACTCGGTGGACGTTCCGAGACGACGGGGTGGAGATCGAACAGCCACGACGACGTGCCCGCGCCGATTGGAGTGAGTTCACGAAATGGCGAGAAGCGGGTGGCTGCTACCTGCTGTACACGAGCGGCAAGGACTTCGTCGCGGTGGCGGGGCGCGACGTGGCTCAGGAACGGCGAGCGGATCTGGAGGGATTGCTGGCGACGGCACTGGGCGCCAAGCGCGGCTGAGGACCCGCGCGATCGCCGCGCCCGCTGCCCGAGGCGTGCGTCCCTGCTGCTAGAATGGCGCGTACGCGCCGAGAGCCGCGATCGATGCTGCGACGAAGACGAGGTACCAGGGGCACATGAAGCCGAAGTCATTCCAGGAGATCATCCTGACGCTGTCCGCCTACTGGGCCGACCGCGGCTGCGTCGTCCTGCAGCCATACGACACCGAGGTCGGGGCGGGGACCTTCCACCCGGCTACGGCGCTCCGCACTCTCGATCCGACGCCGTGGCGCTGCGCCTACGTGCAGCCGTCCAGGCGCCCCACGGACGGACGCTACGGCGAGAACCCGAATCGCCTGCAGCACTACTACCAGTTCCAGGTCATCCTGATGCCGTCCCCGGACGACGTGCTCGACCTCTACTTCGACTCGCTGCGAGCGATCGGCATCGACCCGGCTGAGCACGACGTGCGTCTCGTCGAGGACGACTGGGAGTCTCCGACTCTGGGCGCCTGGGGGCTGGGTTGGGAGGTCTGGCTGAACGGGATGGAGTGCACCCAGTTCACCTACTTTCAGCAGGTCGGGGGGTTCGAGTGCCGGCCGGTACCCGCGGAGATCACATACGGCCTCGAGCGGCTGGCCATGTACATCCAGGGAGTCGACTCGGTCTACGACATCGAGTGGGTCGAGGGCGTCAGCTACGGTGACGTGTTCCTGCGCAACGAGCAGCAGTACTCCGCCTACAACTTCGAGATAGCGGACACGGAGATGCTGCGCCGCAACTTCGACGTCTTCGAGGCGGAGTGCCGTCGCACTCTCGAAGCGGGGTTCCCGCTCCCGGCATACGACTACGTGCTGAAGTGCTCGCACGCATTCAACCTGCTCGACGCCCGCGGCGCCATCGCCGTGACCGAGCGCACAGGCTTCATCCTGCGCGTCCGCGCGCTCGCGAAGGCGTGCTGCGCCGCCTACCTCGAGTCTGTGGGCGCCTCGTCCGCGACCTCCCTGTCCGAGGGAGGTGCTCCGTGATCGAGGTACGCGATCTGGTCTTCGAGATAGGCGTGGAGGAGATCCCATCGGGTCCGCTCTACGCGGCCGTGACGCAGATCAAGTCGCTTGCCGCGAGGGCGCTGAAGGATGCTCGACTCGAGTACGACGAGATAAGGGCCTTCGGTGCGCCTCGGCGGCTGGTCCTCGTGGTCGAGGGATTGTCGGATTCGCAGACGGACTTGGACATGCGCGCGAAGGGACCTTCCGTGCGCGCGGCCTATCACGAGGACGGGAATCCGACGGCTGCAGCGCTCGGCTTCGCCCGTGGCAAGGGTGTCGATGTCTCGGATCTGGTTCGCGACACCGAGAACGGGGCGGAGTACGTGTACGCCATCCTCAGATCGGCCGGCCGGCCGGCGACCGAGGTGCTCCCGGGGATGCTGGCATCGGTGGCATCGGGCATCGACTGGCCCAAGTCGCAGAGGTGGGGGAGTGGCGAGACCCGCTTCATCCGTCCCGTCCGTTGGCTGCTCGCACTGTTCGGGGCTGAGGTCGTGCCGGTCGAGTTCGCGGGCTTGACGGCCGGGAGGGTCACCTTCGGACACCGGTTCCTGACACCCGGTCCCATCGAGGTGCCTTCGGTGGCGGACTTCTTCGAGGCGCACCGCCGCGGCGGGGTCATGGTCGACGAGGAGTCGCGTGCGCAGTTCATCCGAGAGGGCATCGAGGCGGTCGCCTCGGAGATCGGCGCGACCGCTGTCGTGCCGGAGAAGGTCTTCGCGGAGGTCGTGAACCTCGTAGAGACGCCCACCGTGGCCGTCGGCCACTTCGACGAGGCGTTCCTCCGCGTCCCCCGCGAGGTCCTCGAGACAGCCATGGAGTCCCATCAGCGCTACTTCCCGGTCGAGGACGCCGAGGGTGGGCTGACGAACGCGTTCATCGTCGTGCACAACGGCGACCCCGACCGCACCGAGCCGATCATTCGCGGGCACGAGCGCGTCATCCGTGCGCGCCTTGCAGACGCCGCCTTCTTCTACGACGAGGACCTGAAGGTCCCCATGGAGACGTGGGTGGGGCGGCTGGCCGACGCCGTCTTCCAAGAGAAGCTCGGGAGCGTGGCGGAGAAGGTCGCGCGCATCGAGAACCTCACGGGAGCGCTGGCGAGCCTGCACGGCGCGGCGCCCGAGCAGGTGTCGCGCGCCACGCGCGCGGCGCATCTGTGCAAGGCGGACCTCGTGAGTCACGTGGTCGTGGAGTTCCCTTCTCTGCAGGGCGTGATGGGCCGTTACTACGCTTTGGCGGGTGGGGAGCACCAGGCCGTCGCGCAGGCGATCGTGGACCACTACCGCCCGAGGTTCGCGGGCGACCAACTGCCGGCGGACGTGCCCGGGCTCCTTGTGTCGGCCGCGGACAAGCTCGACACGATCTGCGGGATCTTCGCACTCGGTCAGGCCCCGACGGGCTCCGCGGACCCGTTCGCGCTGCGGCGCTCGGTCATCGGCGTCCTGACGATGGTGATCGACGGCGACCTGAATCTCACCCTGGACGAGGCCGTTGCCGCCGCTCTGGGAGGCTACCGTGGCGTCCTGGACTTCGATCTCGCAGCGACGGGCGCAGCGGTCAAGTCCTTCGCACTGGGGCGGCTCGAGATCATGCTGCGCGACCGCGGCCACGCGTACGACACAGTCGAAGCGGTCCTCTCGGTCGCGGGAGACGATCCTGCCGACGCGGCGCGCAGGTGTGACGCGCTCACCGCGGCCCGCGAGACCGCGCCGATGACCGACCTGGCGATAGCGTACGCCCGTGCGCGCAACTTGGCGGACCCATCGCTCGGAACGGCGTACGACCGCTCGAAGATGGGTCCGGCTGAGACGGCCCTGGCGGACGCCATCGAACATTCCGAGTCGCTGGTGGCTCGTTCTGTGGCCTCAGCGGACTGGGAGGGCGCACTGGCGCGCCTCGCTGCGCTGCGAGCCCCGATAGACACGTTCTTCACCGACGTGCTCGTCATGGATGAAGACGAGCGGCTGCGCGCCAACCGGCTGCGTCTACTGAACCGCTTCACCGCGCTCTTCGCGGGCGTTGCCGACTTCTCGCGTCTGCAGGGCTGAGGCAACAAGTGACCCCCGACCCGATCACCGTTCACGTAGTGTCCGACGCCCTCGGGGAGACGGGCGAGATGGTGGCCCGTGCGGCCGCCGCGCAGTTCTACCCGGGCGACTTCCGGATCGAGCGGTTGGACAAGGTCACGACGCCAGAGGGGCTGCGTGCCGCCGTAGAGATGCACTGCGGCAGGGACTGCATCTTCTTCTACACGCTCGTGGACGCGCCGTTGCGCGAGGAGATGGAGCGTCTCGTCGCCCGTGGCGTGAACGGCGTCGACGTCCTCGGCCCGGCTGTCGGTCTGCTCTCCGAGGTCATCGGACATCGACCGGCGGGCGAGGCGGGGGCCATGCACCGCACCGACGAGGAGTACTTCGAGCGCATAGAGGCGACGGAGTTCGCGGTGATGCACGACGATGGGCGGCTCCCCGAGGACTTGGGCGCGGCCGACGTGGTGCTCATCGGCGTCTCGCGCACCGGCAAGACACCGCTGGCCATGTACATGGCCTCGAAGGGCTACCGCGTCTCCAACGTGCCGCTGGCACCGGGCATGGAACCCCCGCACCAGCTCTTCGAGGTCGATCCCAAGCGCATCTTCGGGCTCGTCGCCGACGCGAAGGTGTTGGTGGACATCCGATGTGAGCGCATGCGGGAGATGGGCACTCTCGTCCCTCGCTACGCCGAACGCGAGGAGGTCGAGCGCGAATTGGATGAAGCGCGTGCGTTGATGCGACGCCTCGGCTGCATCGTCATCCGCACGGACAACCGTGCGGTGGAGGAATCCGCGCAGGAGATCGCAAGGTATCTGGGTGCCGCGCCGGAGGTGAAGGACTAGGAGCCACCGGCCGCGATATGCGGCCTCGGAAGTGCTCGAGGGTGCGGTATCATGCACCCGCCAAGCCCCCGAACGAATAGGGAGAGGGACCTTGACCGACACAAAGCGGATCTACTCCTTCGGAAAGGACGCCGACGGCGTCAACAACACCGAGGGCAACAGGGGCATGAAGATGGCCCTCGGCGGCAAGGGGGCCAACCTCGCCGAGATGGCCAACATGGGGCTCCCCGTTCCGCCGGGGTTCACGATCACCTGCCAAGCCTGCATGGAGTACTACAACTCGACCCCGCCGGCTCTTCCCGCGGGCCTGGCCGAGGATATCGATGTGCACATCGCCGAGCTCGAGGCGAAGATGGGCAAGAGGCTTGGCGACCCCGCCGACCCGCTGCTGGTCTCGGTGCGCAGCGGTTCTCCGTTCTCGATGCCGGGCATGATGGACACCGTCCTCAACCTCGGATTGAACGACGTCTCGGTGCAGGGGCTCATCGCCCAGACGGGCAACGAGCGCTTCGCCTGGGACAGCTACCGCCGGTTCATCCAGATGTTCTCGAAGGTCGTGCTGGACGTCAGCGGCAACGAGTTCGAGAACGCCATAACGATGAAGAAGCGGGCTCGGGGCGTCGAGGTCGACACCGAGCTGACGTCCGAGGACCTCAAGGACCTCGTCGCCGACTTCAAGCGCATCGTCGCCGAGAAGGTCTCGCCCAGAGACTTCCCTGCTGTCGCGACGGACGGGCACGTCGCGTTCCCGCAGGACGTGGCAGTCCAGTTGCGGCTGGCCATCGAAGCCGTCTTCCGCAGCTGGATGAACGACCGCGCCTGCGCGTACCGCAAGATGGAGCGCATCGCAGACGACCTGGGAACGGCCGTCAACGTCCAGTCTATGGTCTTCGGCAACAAGGGTGACACCTCGGCGACTGGAGTGGGCTTCACGCGCAACCCCGCGGACGGCACCAACGAGCGCTACGGCGACTTCCTCACCAACGCGCAGGGCGAGGACGTGGTGGCGGGCATCCGCAACACAAGCTCGATCTCGGATCTTGGAGACGTGCTGCCCGAAGCCGCGGCGGAGCTCTTCGAGATCTTCAACGTGCTGGAGCAGCACTACCGCGACATGTGCGACATCGAGTTCACGATCGAGCAGGGCAAGCTGTGGATGCTCCAGACGCGTGTGGGCAAGCGCACGGCCCGCGCAGCGCTCAAGATCGCGATAGACATGGTCGAAGAAGGCCTGATCACGCGAGAAGAGGCCGTGCTGCGCATCGACCCCGCGCAGCTCGACCAGTTGTTGCATCCTCAGTTCGACGCGAAAGCCCACTACGACGTCGTGGCCAAGGGCCTGAACGCGTCTCCGGGTGCGGCCGTGGGCGAGGTCGTCTTCACGTCGGCCGACGCGGTGGACGCGGCCGCGACGGGTCGCAAGGTCATCCTGGTGCGTTGGGAGACCACTCCCGACGACCTGCGCGGCATGGTCGCCGCACAGGGCATCCTGACCTCGCACGGGGGCAAGACGAGCCACGCGGCGGTTGTCGCTCGCGGCATGGGCAAGCCCTGCGTCTGCGGCGCCGAGAAGCTCAAGATCGACGCGGAGAAGAAGGAAGCACTCATCTCCGGTACCGACATAGTGCTCCGCGAGGGCGACGTCGTCTCCATCGACGGCACGACCGGGATCGTCGTCATGGGCGCCGTGCAGTTGGTCGAGCCCGAGGTATCGGGTGACTTCGACACGGTCCTCGCCTGGGCGGACGACTACCGGACGATGGGAGTGAGGGCCAACGCCGACACTCCCGATGACGCGGCACTCGGTCGCAAGTTCGGCGCGGCCGGCATCGGCCTGTGCCGCACCGAGCACATGTTCCTCGGAGACCGGAAGAAGATCGTCCAGGACATGATCATCGCCGAGGACGAGGCCGGACGCGCGGCCCCGCTCGCGCAGCTGCTCAAGGTGCAGGTGGAGGACTACCTCGGCATCTTCGCGGCGATGGACGGTCTGCCGGTCACGGTCCGCCTGCTCGACCCGCCGCTGCACGAGTTCCTCGACTCGCCCCGCGATCTCGCGGTCGAGATCGCGCGCATGGAGTGCAACGGTGCTCCAGCGGCCGAGATCGCGCCGAAACGCAGGCTGCTAGCCCTCGTCGACTCGATGAGCGAGATGAACCCGATGCTCGGGCTGCGAGGCTGCCGGCTCGGCATCATGTTCCCGGAGATCTACGGCATGCAGGTGCGGGCGATCGCGTTGGCGACGTGCCAGCTCAAGTCCCAGGGCAAGGACCCTCGTCCGGAGATCATGATCCCGCTCGTGTCGGTCGTCGCGGAGCTGGAAGTGCTCCGCGCCGAGTCCGAGGAGATCCTGGCCGAGGTCCAGGCACAGGAGGGCTGCGCTCTCGACATCCCGATCGGTACCATGATCGAACTTCCTCGCGCGGCCATCACTGCCGACGAGATCGCAGAGGTCGCCGACTTCTTCAGCTTCGGCACGAACGATCTGACGCAGACCACGTTCGGGTTCTCCCGCGACGACATCGAGTCGAAGTTCCTTCCGCGCTACCTGGAGCGCAAGATCCTTCTGCGCAACCCCTTCGAGACCGTGGACTCCGGTGTCGCGACGCTCGTGAGGATGGCGTGCGAGCTCGGTCGGAAGACGAACCCGAAGATCAAGCTGGGCGTGTGCGGCGAGCACGGCGGTGATCCCGAGAGCGTGAAGATCTTCCACGCGGCCGGTCTCACGTACGTCTCCTGCTCCCCGTACCGCATCCCGCTGGCGCGCCTCGCGGCGGCACAGGCGGTCTTGAGCGAGAAGGCAGCGGCCTCGGACAACAGATAGCCTGCGAACGGAGGCCGGGTCCAGAGCCGGTCCTGCATCCCGCAGGACGAAGATGGGGGAGCCATGGTCGGCAGGACGCGGCTCTATCAGAGGACGGGCTCTCCGCTCATCCAGGGGAGGAGCAGGCGCCGGTCAACGCCGCCTTGGCTCGTGCCGGTCTTGGTCGTAGCGATGATCGTCCTCCTTCTGTGGGCGTACGTCGCCTTCGTGCGATAGATGGCCGAGACACCCGCTCCGTCCCGCTCGCGTCAGCCCGACATCGAGGCGTTCCGCGCTCTCGCCGCCGTCATGGTGGTCGTCGCGCATCTGCCCTGGTACCAGTACTTCCCCGGAGGCGTTTGGCCGTCGGCCCCGCGATGGCTGGCCTATCGCGCGCCGCTGCTGGGCATCGGCGGTCTGGCTGTCGTCATCTTCCTCGTCATCAGCGGCGCGGGACTCTGCCGGCTGCTCGTCCTGAAGGCGCCGAGTGCCGGCTCCTACCTTCGGAAGCGCTTGGGCCGCCTGTTCGGCTTCTACTGGGCCGCGGCTGTGCCGATCGCCGTTGTCGCCTTCGCCATCGGCTGGCAGCCGCTATCGCAGGCGGTGAACGTGCTGCTGGTCCTCCTCGGCCTCGGCTTCGTGAGCAAGGCATCCTGGGCGGCGCTCTTCCCGTCGTGGTGGTACATGGCCATCGCCTGGCAGGTCGTGCTCGCGGTCCCCGCTGATGGTCTGGGCGATGCGCCGCATCAGACCGGCCGGCGTCCTCGTCTTGACCGCCGCCGTCGTGATCGCGGGGTGCTACCTGGTGCCTCTGGTCGGCATGCAGTACGACGGCGAGAAGTCGCTGATCGTCGGCCGGGCGCTCGAGGTGCTCGGGGGCGCCTTCCTGGCGTTCGAGCTCTGGCCTGACGTGCGGGAGCGTCTGGGCGTCAGCCGGCGCGGGGCCGCGCTGCTGGTGGCGGCGACCGTGGCCGTTCTCGGCGGGGATGTACTTCACGGGCTTGGGCGGGCGTTGGCTCTACCGCGCCGCCGGTCTCGCGCTCGTCGCCGCAGTGGTCTACGCGCGGCCGATCCAGCGCCTCCGCGGCCGTCGGATCGCAGCGCTGGCCGTCGCGGGAGGGGGAGCGTCCTTCGCGGTGTACATCCTGCACGAACCGCTGATGCTGGTGATCCGTCGCGTGACCGGTGCACCGCAGGACATCTCGCTCCTTTGGCTCGGCGTGATCTCGCTGGTGGTGGTCGTACCTGTCGCGGTACTGTTCAACCGTGGCGTCGAGGCAGTGCAGACGCGCGTGGGTGCGCGCGCGAGGGCGGACGCGAAGGGGGAGGCCGCGTGAGCGTCGTCACCCGGCTCGACATCGAGGCCGCGGAGCACAGCACGCTCTGCGAGCGCGCAGCGTTCTCCGACAGCACGCGGGGGCGGGAGAGCGTTCTCGAGCCCGACCTGTACCGCACCGAGTACCAGCGCGACCGAGATCGCATCATCCACAGCAAGGCCTTCCGGCGGCTCATGCACAAGACGCAGGTGTTCTTGGCTCCAGAGGGCGACCACTACCGGACGCGGCTGACGCACACGCTCGAGGTGGCACAGATAGCCCGTAGCGTCGCTCGGGCCCTGCGCCTCAACGAGGACCTGACCGAAGCGATCGCACTCGGACACGACCTCGGCCACACTCCATTCGGACACGTGGGCGAGGACGCGATCTCGGAATGCTACGACGCACTGCGGGGGCGGTACCCGGGCCTGCCCGACCGGTACCACCACAACGCGCAGTCTCTCCGTGTAGTCGAGCACCTTGAGTACGAGGGTAAGGGCCTCAATCTCACGTGGGAGGTGCGGGACGGGATCCTCAACCACACGGGAGAGGGTCAGCCGGCCACGCTGGAGGGCCAGATCGTGCGTCTGGCCGACCGTATCGCGTATGTGAACCACGACATAGACGACGCCGAGCGCGGCGGGGTCCTCTCGGAGGACGAGCTGCCTGCGGGGCCGACCGAGGTGCTTGGCCACACCCACGGGGCCAGGATCCGCACGATGGTGCGAGACACGATCGGCGCCTCCGACGGGTGCGAGACGATCCGCATGAGCCAGCCGGTCTGGGACGCCATGATGGAGCTGCGCGCGTTCCTCTTCGAGCATGTCTACCTCTCGAAGCGAGCCAAGGTGGAGGAGCCGAAGTCCGACGGAGTGGTGAAGGCGCTGTTCGGCTACTACCTGGAGAATCCCGGGACCCTTCCGGACGAGTACAGGCCCGTGACTCCTGCGGACCTTCCGCAGAGCGTGACCGACTACATCGCCGGGATGACTGACCGCTACGCCATCGGGCGGTACGAGGAGTTGTTCGTACCCGCATCGTGGCGGCTGTAGGTCGACCGCGCGCCCGACACCGCGGTCTTCGAGGGCGCGAGCATCGACCCCGATTCGCCGTAGCGGGCGGCAGGATGTTCCGATACCCTGTCGAAATACGGTGGGACCCGCGGCGCGGGCAGTCGAGGGCCGGCACCGCACAGGGGTAGTCGAGGCGCGAACAAGGGAGTGGGCCAATGACGTATGTGTTGATCGCGATCCTGTGTTCGTTTGTCGGCTTGGGGACGGCCGGGTACTACGCGTTCTGGGTCCTCAAGCAGGACGCGGGATCCCCGTTGATGCAGAGGATCTCCAAGCACATCCAGGAGGGTGCGCTCGCATTCCTGGTGCGCGAGTACCGCGTGGTCGCCATCGTTCTGGTCGCGGTCGCGATCGCGATGGGGCTGTTCCTCTCCAAGAGCGGTGGATGGGTCATGTCCATCGCGTATCTGATCGGCGCGATCTTCTCGGCCAGCGCCGGCTTCATCGGCATGACGATCGCCACTCGCGCCAACTCCCGCACCACGCAAGCTGCGACCAAGAGCATGCCCAAGGCGCTCGAGGTCGCGTTCCGCGGCGGCGCGGTGATGGGGCTGACCGTCGCGGGACTCGGCCTTCTCGGCGTCTCGCTGTGCTTCATCATCCTGCTCTTCGCGACCGGCATGGTGGGCGGTGCTGACGGTCTCACGCTGGTGGAGGGCGCCGCTCTGAACATCTTCGGTCTGAGCATCCCGGCGACGATCATCTTCTCCGACGTCATCCCCGGGTTCGGCCTCGGAGCCAGCACGATCGCTCTGTTCGCTCGTGTCGGTGGCGGCATCTACACCAAGGCCGCCGACGTGGGCGCCGACCTTGTCGGCAAGGTCGAGGCCGGCATCCCCGAGGACGATCCCCGCAACCCCGCGGTCATCGCCGACAACGTCGGCGACAATGTGGGCGACGTCGCGGGCATGGGTGCCGACCTCTACGAATCCTACGTGGGCGCCATCGTCGCACCGCTGGCACTCGGCTCCCTATACCTCGGCTTCAAGGGCGCGCTCCTGCCGGTTCTCATCGCCGCAGTCGGCATGGTGTGCTCGGCGGTCGCCACACTGTTCGTTCGTGGCAGGGAGAAGGGCCACGCCGGTCGCGCGCTCTCGTACGGCACGTACGGGGCGGCGATCCTGACGCTCATCGCGTGTTACTTCCTCGTGATGTGGCTCGTGCCCGCGGGCACCGTGTTCACCGCCTTCGGCCAGACCCTCGTGCACACGGTCGAGAACCCGCTCGGCTTCTTCATCGCCATCTTCGTCGGTCTCGCGGCCGGCATGGCGATCGGTCAGGCCTCCGAGATCTACACGTCCGACGCCTACAAGGCGGTCAAGAGGATCGCCGAGGCCGGCAAGACAGGCCCGGCGACCGTCATCCTGTCGGGCCTCGCGACGGGCATGCAGTCCACTGCCGCGTCGATCATCTTCCTGGTCGTCGCCATGGGCGTGAGCTTCTACGCCGGCGGCTGGGCGATGCCCAACGGTGGCGGCATCTTCGCCGTCGGCCTCTCGGCGATCGGCATGCTCGCGACGACCGGCATCGTCGTCGCCGTGGACGCCTACGGGCCGATCGCGGACAACGCGGGCGGCATCTCGGAGATGAGCCACCAGGGTCCTGAGGTCCGCGCGATCACGGACTCGTTGGACTCGGTGGGCAACACCACCGCTGCCATCGCAAAGGGCTTCGCCATCGCATCGGCCGCGGTCACCGCGCTCGCGTACTTCCAGCTCTACGCCGAGAAGGTCGGTCTGCTCGCGGGCGGCATCAACATCCTCAACAACAACGTCATCGTCGGCCTGTTCGTCGGCGGGATGTTCCCGTTCCTGTTCTCTTCGATGGCGATCAACGCCGTCGGGCGTGCCGCTCAGGCGATGATCGAGGAGGTCCGCCGCCAGTTCCGCGAGATCAAGGGGCTGCGCGAGGGCGTCGAGGGCGTCGAGGGCGAGTACGGCAAGTGCGTGGACATCGCCACGGGTGCGGCGCTGCGGGAGATGGTGCTTCCGGCCAGCCTCGCAGTCGCGCTTCCCATCGGCATCGGCCTCTGGAGCTCCCAGGCGCTCGGTGGCTTCCTCGCGGGTGCCCTGGTCGTCGGCTTCCTGCTCGCCATCTTCATGGCGAACTCGGGCGGCGCCTGGGACAACGCCAAGAAGTACGTCGAGGGCGGCGAGTTCGGCGGCAAGGGTTCAGACACCCACAAGGCGACAGTCGTCGGCGACACGGTCGGCGATCCGTTCAAGGACACGGCCGGCCCGTCGATGAACATCCTCATCAAGGTCATGTCCGTGATCGCCGTGGTGTTCGCTCCGCTGTTCACGCGTCTGTAGCGTGTACGTTTCCCGCGCGCCGGAGCGGGCATGAACGAACGGTAGCGTTCGTGCGCTCCCGGGGCTTGCCGCCCCCGGGGGCGTCGGCGCGTTTCCGCACGAAGGAGGAGGTGGGCCGATGGGTCGGATCTCCGACGAGGATGTCGCGCGCGTTCGTGACGCGACGGACATCGTGGCCCTGGTCTCCGAGACCACCCCACTTCGGCAGAAGGGACGGCTCTTCTGGGGCCTGTGCCCGTTCCACGGGGAGAAGACCGCGTCCTTCAAGGTCGACCCATCCACGCAGCTCTGGCACTGCTTCGGCTGCGGGCTGGGGGGTGACGCGTTCGGCTTCGTGATGAAGACGCAGAACCTGGAGTTCCCTGACGTCGTCCGCATGCTCGCCGACCGTGCGCGCATCGAGATCGTCGAGGAGGGCGGCCCAGGCGTGCCGCAAGGCCGCAAGGAGCGCCTCGTTGCGGCCTCCGGAGCCGCAGCCGAGTACTTCGGCAAGCAGCTTGCCACATCAAAGGAGCCCGGCGCTGAGACGGCCCGGCACTACCTTGCAGGGCGCGGGTTCGGCTCGCCGGTGGCCAAGGGCTGGACGCTCGGCTACGCGCCGGGCAAGCGCGGCGATCTGACGGCCTGGCTCGCGACGCAGGGCTTCACGCGCGACGAGTCGGTGGACGCGAACTTGGCTCTCCTGGAAGAGAAGGGCGAGGTCAAGGACCGCTTCTTCAACCGGATCATGTTCCCGATCTCCGACCTCCAGGGACGGGTGATCGCCTTCGGCGGAAGGGTCATAGGAGAGGGACAGCCCAAGTACCTGAACTCCTCCGACACGCCGATCTTCCACAAGTCGGCGAACATGTATGCCATAGATCGCGCGAAGAGCTCGATCGTGGCGACAGGCACGGCTGTGGTCGTGGAGGGCTACACCGACGTCATCGCGCTGCATGAGGCCGGGATCACGAACGTCGTGGCGACGTTGGGTACCGCGCTGACGGCGCAGCATCTCAAGCTGCTGGGCCGCTTCGCGAAGCGGATCGTCTACCTGTTCGACGGTGACGAGGCCGGAATGCGTGCCGCAGACCGCGCGGCGGAGTTCCTGGACTTCTCCTCCACTCCTGAAGCCGGCACGGCCCGACTGGATCTGCTGGTGGCGGTCATCCCGGAGGGGATGGATCCGGCCGACTTCGTCGCCGCGCGCGGCGAGGACGCCATGCGCGCCGTCATCGAAGGCGCCGAGCCGCTGGTCCGGTTCGTCATCGACCGCCGGCTGGAGGCGCACGACCTCTCTACGCCGGAGGGCAGGACCCGTGCGCTCGATGCCGCGGCGGCGGTCATCGCGAGCCTGCGGGGCTCGATCCTGGCGCAGGATTACGCCAACTACGTCGCAGGCCGACTGCAGACCGACTACGCGACCGTCGCGGCGGTGGCGAAGCGCGTCCGGCCCGCCTTCGACGGGCGGGCGGCGAAGGCCGCGGCCCAGGAGCCACACGGGGCGCAGACACCGCTGGAGATCTCGGCGAGCCCGCAGTCGCGAATCGAGGTCGAGCTCGCGCGGCTGATAGCCGTTGCGCCGCAACTGCGCGAGCAGGTACGGGATTTGCTCTCCATCGAGGGCGCTCTGACGGACGAGGCCACGGCATCGGTGGTGAGGTCGATCGTCGGGGCGGGAGATGCGACGGGGAGGGAGTTGTACGAGGCCGTCGCGGTGCGCGACCGGGAGGCGGCTGACGCACTCTCGACCTACCTGGTCGACGGGATCGATCCGGCGGTTGCGGCGGCGAGCTTCCCGGAGACCCTGGGTCGGCTGACCCAGTTCGCGTTGCAGCGGGAGTACTTCCGGCTCCAATCCCGGATGCGCGACGCGGAGAGTTCTAGGGATTCCGGTCTGTATGACGAACTGTTCCAAAGGGCTGCCGACGTGCAGCGCAGGCTCGAGGAGCTGCGCGAGGAGTCGGCAACCCGCTGACATGCCACTGTGAGGAGACTTGTGAGCCCTACACCGAAGAAGAAGGCCCCTGAGGCCGTTGCGGACCTGGAGGTCGCCGTCAAGGAGGCCGCCAAGCCGAAGAGGGCCGCAAGAGCTGTCGAGAAGGTCGCGGCCGGCGCAGCGCCTCTCAAGGCTGCGCCGGAGTCGAGAACGCCGAAGCGGCCAGTCAAGAAGCTCTCTGGACCCGAGGAGCCGATGGCGCCCGTCGCGCCCGAGAAGGTCGCGCCGGAGTTGGCGCTGCCGGCCGTTCTCACGCTCGTCAAGATCGGGAAGGCCAAGGGCACACTCACTCAGGACGAGATCGACGGCGCGCTCGGTGACATCGAACTGAGCGAGCACCAGGTCGAGAGCGTCTACGCCCATTTCATCAAGAGCGGGATCGAGATCGCGGACCCCACCGTTGACGTCAGCCCCGACGACGCGGACATGATCATCGAGGCCGACGAGGCTTCGGCGGTCCTCGGCGCGGAGATCGCGGCGGAGGTCCCGGCAGAGATCGCCGAGGTCTTGGCGCGCCCCGCGGCGCGAAAGACCACGCGCGCGAAGAAGAAGCCGCGTCGCCGCAGCGAGAACGCCTCTCTGGCACCACTGACGTCCGACCCCGTCCGGATGTATCTGAAAGAGATCGGCAAGGTGCCGCTGCTGACTGCGGCCCAGGAGGTCAGTCTGGCCAAGCGCATCGAGGCGGGGTTGATCGCGGCCGACGAGATAGAGAGCGCCGAAGAGGCGGGCACGAAACTGGACAGGGCCACCGCACGCGCCCTGCAGCGCACAGAGGCCGACGGGCTGAACGCCAAGCGTGCGCTGGTCGAGGCCAACTTGCGCCTCGTAGTCTCGATAGCGAAACGATACGTCGGGCGTGGCATGCTCTTCCTGGACCTGATCCAAGAGGGCAACCTCGGACTGATCCGCGCTGTGGAGAAGTTCGACTACGACAAGGGCTTCAAGTTCTCGACGTACGCGACGTGGTGGATCCGCCAGGCGATCACCCGTGCCATCGCCGACCAGGCCCGCACCATCCGCATCCCGGTGCACATGGTCGAGACGATCAACAAGCTCATCCGCGTGCAGCGTGGCCTGCTCCAGGAGCTCGGCCGCGAGCCAACGCCGGACGAGATCGGCGGTCAGATGGAGATGACGGCGGAGCGCGTCCGGGAGATCCTGAAGATATCGCAGGAGCCGGTCTCCCTCGAGACGCCGATCGGCGAGGAGGAGGACAGCCAGCTCGGGGACTTCATAGAGGACTCCGACGCCGTGGCTCCGCCCGATGCGGCCAACGAGACGATGCTCGCGGAGCATCTGCGCCGCGTCCTCGACTCGCTGTCCGAGCGCGAGCGCAAGGTTATCGAGCTCCGCTTCGGCCTCGTCGACGGCCACCCTCGCACGTTGGAGGAGGTTGGGCGCGAGTTCGGCGTCACCCGCGAGCGCATCAGGCAGATAGAGAGCAAGACCCTGTGCAAGTTGCGCCACCCGAGTCGCTCGAGCAAGTTGAAGGACTACCTGGAGTAGGAGTCCGCCGGATCCGCGACAGAGAGCGAAGCGAAGACGGGCCCCGCGAGAAGCGGGGCCCGTCTCTTGTCGTCTGGCTCCTCGGGCAGGACTCGAACCTGCAACATTTCGGTTAACAGCCGAACGCTCTACCATTGAGCTACCGAGGAACGCGGAGTGCCCCACACACACCCCGGGCACGGGTTCGGATTATAGGCAGGTGCGCCGACACACGCAACACGCTGGCACTCGGGTGCTGTGCGCACGCTGCTATCATGGTCCGGTTCGCTGCGCCAAGCGGGCCCGTAGCTCAATGGTGGAGCAGGGGACTCATAATCCCTTGGTTGCAGGTTCGAATCCTGCCGGGCCCACCACATGGTCGACTTCCGGAGGCACCTACGAGCGCATCGCGCAAGAGAGGCACGCGTGAGAGCGGGAGGCTCACGCGTGCGGAGCGCTACGGGCGCACGCATGTTCGTACTCGTGCGTTCACCCCACTGCTCCTTGGCGCCGCCGTGCTCATGCTGGCTGCCGGGTTCGGCCTCGCGTGGGCTCTCACGGCCGGTGGTTCGAACGGCGTGCGGGTCGTCCCCCCGGCCACGCTGAGCCCGCAGCCGGGGTCGTCCCTGAGCGGAAGCGCTGCCTTGGACACCAGCGGATCTGCCGTGGGGCTGAACATCGAGGTGCCCGACGTGGTGGGGAAGTCCGTTCAGGTCGCGGAGGCGCTGATCACGGCGGCGGGCCTCACCGTGCAAACGCGCGTCAGCGACGTCGAGAGCTCCGGAGTGGAGACCAACGCGGTGCTGGCGCAGGCGCCGGCGGCGGGCGGGCGCGTTCAGGGCGGCTCGGTGGTGACGCTGACGTACCAAGCGAGGAACGGCATGATGTCGGGCGCGGCACGGTTCGTCGTCGTCATCGATGCGGGCCACCAGGCGAGACCCGACACGAGTCTCGAACCCAACGGCCCGGGATCGTCTGTACGAAAGGCGAAGGTGTCCGCTGGCGTGACTGGCGTGGCTACGGGCGCGCAGGAGTCGGTCGAGTCGTTGGACGTTGCCCTGCGCGTCCGTGATTCCTTGAAGGCGTCGGGCGTGGATGTGGTGATGGTGCGGACCGCGGACGACGTGAACATCTCGAACTCTGAAAGGGCTCGAATAGGCAACAGGGCGCATGCCGCCCTCGCGGTTAGAGTGCATCAGAGCTTCTCGGGGGACGCCACGCTCGAGGGAGCCACGACCTTCTACCCGTCGGGAAGCGCCTGGGCTGCTCCTATCGAGATTCGCAGCCGCGCAGCGGCGCAACGCCTCGAGGACGCGGTGGTCGGTTCAACTGGGGCCAAGAAGCACGACATCTTGGGCCGGAGCGACCTGTCCGGCTTCAACTATTCGACGGTCCCGACGGTCATGATCGAGTGCGGCTACCTCTCCAATCGCGCTGAAGACGCCAGAATGGCGACCCCGGAGTACAGGGCGAAGCTCGGAGACGGTATCGCCGCCGGTGTGATGGCATACCTGGGAACGCTCTAGCGGCAGACGCTGATCGCGGACCGAGGGTTCGCTCTGGCGCCGGGTTGTGGGTACAATACCGCTTGCGCTCGAGCCCCAAGGGGCGGGGCGACACGGGCGATTAGCTCAGGGGGAGAGCGCTTCCTTCACACGGAAGAAGTCGTAGGTTCAAATCCTACATCGCCCACCAGCACAGATCGAAGGCCCCGGCTCAGCAGAGTCGGGGACTTCTGCGGTGTGGTAACGAGATACCGGCTCCTATAGCTGCCACCAGTGTGTCTTGCCCTGGGCGGCACGTTGTTGCGCCTTGGCCTGCTTCGCAGCAGCACGCTTCTCGCGTTCCAGCGTATCGACGATGCCCTTGGCGTGGTCGATCGCGGTCTTGAGGGTCGCCGTTTCGGTGCTCCACATGCCGCTTGCATACGTCTGCGAGTCCGCGCCGAACAACATGCCTACTGCGGCGCCTCCACCCCGTTCGGTCTTCTTGATCGCCGCCTCGAGTTCGGTCTGGAGGGGCTTGAGCAGGCTGAGCGCCTCGGGAGCACTTCCGTGATCGCTCAGCAGACGGCAGCGTTCGCACACGAGCGGAAGGCGACCCTTGAGATCGTCGCCGCAGGACACAAGACCACGATCGATCCAACCGTTTGCGCCATCGAGGTCCCCGGCCGCGTCGAAGCGGTAGGACATCGAGACGGCGATATCGACAGGCAGGCCGCCGGACTCCTCCAGCACACGCGTCTCTTCGAGGGCCTCCTCGAGCCGATCCAACTTCAACAGAAGCCGCGCGATGCGGGGCGTGCGGGATGCGCTTCCGTCCGCCGTCCGCAGGGCTGCGAGATCGCGCACGGCCTGTTCCCAGTCACCGGGTTGCGTCGATGCCTCGCTCCGTTCGGCCCGGCGCTCGAGCCGTACATGCGGCTCTCCGCCGCTCTTGGTCAACCTGAGTTTGCGCGTGTCGCTCAGCAGTTCCGTGCCGCAGTGACACGAATCGGCCCAGACATCGCTCCACGCCCCGCAAGAGGGGCAACTTACGACTGCCTGTGCGACCAGCGGCTGCGACCCTCCCGCCACATCTCCACCCGGACTCTGGGCCATGGCTGGCGCTCCTTCCCGGCTCCGATCGGCGCTAGTTCTGTGCGTGATGGGTCTTTACCCGCGATTCTGCGCTCTGAGTGTCCTTCGCCTCGCTACACTCGCTTACCAGGTCGCAGACCCTGCTGTCTCGCTGCACTGCCGAGCACTTGAATGCGCGATCAGACGGAGGTTCCAACGCCGCGACGAACCTGGTTGCAGCCTGCTGGTTCTGCAAGAGCCAACGGCACTACTCCCGCCGTCCCCTTGAGCACGACAAGTACCGCATTCACGTGTCCGAGCGGATGAAGCGCGGGCGATGGTTGGCTGGTGCGGTTCCCAAGAGCTTGAGGCCGCCCTCGGCAAGCTAGGTTCCAAGTTCGTATACGATGGCCCACCAGCGGCACAACGGAGGCCCCGGCTCAAGAGAGTCGGGGCCTCCTGTGTGCAGCCGGTCTGAGACAACTCCATACAGGCGGTCAACCGGGTGAGCCGCAAGTGCGCGCAAGGTTGTGAGGGTGTCGGGGAAAGCCGCAAACTGGAAAGTGAAGAAGAACGCTGTCATGCCGTCCACCGATCGGGGGTCCTGGAATGGAAGGATCGGGTCTGTTCGTCCGCGCGTGCACGGCGGCGCTCCTCGCGCTGGTTCTCGCCGGATGTGCGAGCCAGCCATCGTCGACAGGTAGTCCATCCGGTGCTCCCGCGACCGCACCGACTGTGGCGGAGACGCCGGCAGTCGCAGGTACCGGGGGTTGGATGGACGGCATACCCGCCAGCGTCCCGAAGTTCGAGTACGGAACATTCGACAAGGAACAGTCGTCGCAGATGCAAGCGGGCGATCAGACGATCTACAGCCTCTTCTACGAGAGCGTGGACAAGGCGAGTGTCGAGGCCTACATCGAGAAGCTGAAGACGGCCGGTTTCGAGATCACAGCCGACAACGTGACGGACGGTGTCAGCGCCGCTGGCGAGCTCAAGAGCGCGAGCGGTGAGAAGCTCATCGGCCTCAGCATCTCGCAGCAGAGCAGCGGGCATGTCGACTACACGATCAACGTGGTCAAGCCCGGCAGCTAGCCACCGCCGCATCGATCCGGCGGTGGCTTCGGCGGGCGGGCCCTGTAGGGCGCCCGGGCGCCGGTGCCGCGGGCCCGTCCCGCGGATGATCCACGCAAATAGGCGGATTGGGCCGACCATCTCATAGTGACTAGGTTTCAAGTTTGTGTACGATGGCCCACCAGGACATGACGGAGGCCTCGGCGGTTGCGCCGGGGCCTCTTGGCGCTCCGAAGCCGGGAGACCCCTCGGTTCGCCAGCGCGCGCGGCCATGATTGGACGCTGGGAGCCCGGGCGTGGAGAATGCAGTGACGTCCGTATGGGACGCCACTTGGGTGGATGGCCCGCCGGAAGACAACGCAGGCGCGACGGGAGCGAGCGTGGAGCGAAAGCGAGCCTCCGACGGAAGGCGTGCACTCGACGACTTCGGGCGCGTCAACCGCCTCTATGCGGTGCTCAGCCGCGTAAACGAGGCCATCATCCGCATTCGTGAACCACAGGAGCTCTATGACGCCGCGTGCAGGATCGCGGTTGAAGACGGCGGATTCCTCCTGGCTTGGATCGGCTTCGTCGCGCCCGGCTCGAGAGAGATACGGCCAGTCGCCAAGTGCGGGCGTGACGAGGGCTACTTGGACGCAGTGCGACTCTCCCTCGATGAGAACGCCGCCGAGGGGCGTGGCCCCACAGGCGTCGCATTGAGGGAGGGCCAAGCCTTCATCAACAACGACACCGAATGCAATCCGGTCATGAAGCCATGGCGGAACGAGCAGTTGAAGCGCGGATTCCGGTCATCGGCATCGTTTCCTCTCAGGACCGAGGGAGCAGTAGTCGGGGCAATCACGCTATACGCCGGCGCAGCGGGTTACTTCGACGACGAGGAGGTGCGTCTGCTCACGACGCTTGCGGACGACTTCTCGTTCGCACTCGAATCCGCCCTGAAAGCACGTCTGTATGACGTGGAACACAACATCTCGAGTGTTCTGCAGGCGGCGCTCCTCACGCTGCCGAGTTCGCTTCCGGGCTTGGAGTTCGCGAGCTCCTATTCTTCAGCGAGCGAGTCGACGAGAGTCGGTGGTGACTTCTACGACATCTTCGAACTCGATCAGCACCGCGTCGGGATCAGTATCGGCGACATCTCGGGCAAGGGACTCGACGCGGCGGTGCTCATTTCGCTCGTGAGGAACGCGATCAGGGCGTACGCCAGCGAGCCAGACAACAACCCGGGACACGTGCTCACGCAGGCGAACAGTCTCGTCTACGCGTCCACGCCCAGAGAGTCCTTCGCGACGGTCCTCTTCGCAACGCTTGACCGCCGCGACGGCCGCCTACTGTATGCGAACGCGGGTCATCCTGCGGCCGTCGTCGTCAGGCAGGGCGGGAGCGTGGAGACGCTTCCCGCGACGGGATCGTTGCTCGGCGCGTTCGAGACATGGGTGTTCGAAGAGACGGAGACGAATCTGGGGTGGAAGGACATGTTGTTCCTCTACACGGATGGGCTCACCGAAGCGCGTCGAGGCGATGAGCTGTACGGAGAGGAGCGACTGATCGCGTTCCTGCGCGGTACTTGGGGCAGGTCGACATCGGATGTCATCTCAGCGGTTCTCGAGGATGTCACGTCCTTTGCCAGCTCCGGGCTGCGGGACGATCTTGCGACCTTGGCAATCAGGCGGGCGGAGGAGACGGTCGCTGGTCAGGGGAGCGATACCTAGTCCTCGGGCAGCACCTGCAGCGTCCGCGCCTCCAGAGGTTCGAAGACCGTCCATGATCGCCCACCAGAGCGTGACGAAGGCCCCGGCTCAGCAGAGCCGAGGCCCCCTGCTGGCTGTGCCCCGGGAGATGTTCGAAGGCCGTCAACAACTGCCGCGACGCTTCCGCTGAACGACAATCCAAGAGTTGGGCTTGTATCAGGCGGCGACGAGAGGCACCGATGAACAAGAGCATCACTTCTGGCGAGGGAGGCCGACATCCTAATCGCGGCGCAAGAGGAGGCCGAAGAGGTGCTGCTGCGGGCCCACCATGAGGCTGAGAGAGTCCTTCTGGAAGCGAAGCAGAGGGCTGGAAGGTTCTGCCGGCAGCCCAGCAGAAGGCCGAGGCATCCCTGCTGGAGACGGAAGAGAGTGTTCGGAGGGGTGTAACCCGGGTCGCCGGAGTCGGAACGGCTGGTGCGCGCAGAAGCCGCAGCGGACGCCTTGCGAGAGGTGCAGAGGGCTGCCGCAGACGCCCTGCGAGAGGTCGAGAGGGCGGCAGCGGACGTCTTGCTTGCGGCGCAGAGGGAGGCGGCGGCGATCCTGCTTGAAGCGAGAATGAAGGTCCTGGACGCACGGGGGTAGGGAGGACAGGTTCCCGACACGGTCGCCGCGTTGCGACTGGCGAGCGAGCTTCAAGTGCGGAGTCGTGCGGCTCCAGGTTCGTGCACGATGTCCCACCGACTCGATGACGGCGGCCTTGGCGCAGAGGAGCCGGGGCATTCTGCGTGGCTGGATCGTCGCTCGCCCGGCAGGCATCCACGCAAGAGACTACTATTGCGAAGCGTACCGACGTACGCAGACCGCCCAGACGCTTGTGAGGAACCGGTGACTCACATGGCCGGCTCGGACGCGACTCCTAGAAGTCCCGGGGAAGCCACTGACGCACTCCGCGCGAGCGAGGCTACGTACCGTTTGCTGACCGAAAGCATAGTGGCCACCCCGACAAGTTCGACCCGGAGGTCGCAGCGACTTGTGCGCGCCTCGACGCCGCGGGCCGGCTTGGCCCGGGAGTAGACGGAGCGGACGGTTCAGGCCCTCGTGCGACCACATAGCTGCATCGGTCGCGACGAGTTCGGCATACGCGGCCGGGATCGCGGTCGCGATCGCGGGCGGCCGCGCGGAAGACGGCTGTCGCGCTTGGGTTCTAACGTAGTACGGTCCAGCTACCGATGCACTCGAGGATGCGCCACTCTCGGGGACGGCCGCGGTTCGGCCGAGAGAAGGCGTGCTGTTGGAGGTCCAAGGGGGTAGGCTCGATATGAAGGACATGGAGTCCGCGGAGAGGCGCGAAAGGCAGCTCGACGCCATAGCGACGATCCTGATCGTGGCGATGCTCTGTTTGGTGGGCGTTCTTCTGTACTACCTGAGTTCATCAGGGATCGAGCTCCCTGCGGAAGCGCTTCTGTCGTCGGAGATCCTCCGCATCCTGCTGGGCGGGTTCGTGCTGCTCGTGGTCCTCTATCTCGCGGATCAGCGTCGTCGGCTCCGCATCGAGGTCCGCAGCGCGGTATCCGAGACCGAGGAGGCGCGCAAGGAGCTTGCCGTCACATGCCGGTGGCTCCGGTTCTCCCACGAGGCAGCGTCTCGACTCGGCAAGGAGGGTGTCGAAGCGGGCCTGAAGTCGCTGCTGCGCGAGGCCATCGACTTGTTCGATGCGGACGCATCTGCTGTGCTCGGGGAGGAAGAGGAGTACTCCTTCATCGCGGAGGGAGTGCCGCGGGCCGAGGCCGAGCGCGCTCTTACGCATGTCGCGCTGGTGGCCGCTGGACACGGGTCCCCTCTTAACATCCAGACACTCGGCGACGAGAACGGGCAGGCTATCGCAGTCCCGTTGCGGGTCGCCGGAGACCTCCGATTCATACTGTGCGGCTGGCGACGCGAAGGTGCGTTCGAGGCCGAACAGCTCGATTCGCTCGGCCTGATGGGCAGGATGGTGGAGCTCGCCATCGAGCGCGAAGAGTCGCTGAAGGACGCGCAGATCCAGCTTGACGGCACCTTGCGAGTGCTGCAGTACCTTGTGGCGGACAGCCGTCCGGACTACTCGCGGCACGCCGTGCAGGTGGCCGAACTCGCCAGCGCTGTCGGTCAGCGAATGGGGCTGCGTCCGTCCGTCAGGAAGGACTTGGCGCTGGCCGGGCTCGTGCACGACGTGGGGATGCTGGGCCTGCCGCGCGGCATAGGCGATGCGTCGCAGCCCCTCAGCGCGGAGGATGAGATACTGGTTCGGGAGCACCCGCGGATCGGCTCGGAGATCGCCAACGCGGCGAACTTCGACGAGCGCGTCCAGGGCGCGGTCGTCGGTCATCACGAGCGCGTCAACGGGAGTGGCTACCCGCTGGGTCTCACCGGCGACCAGATGACGGTCGAGGCCCGAATCCTGGCGGTATGCGAGGTCTTCGACAGCATGACGCACCGCGCGTATCACGGTGCCGACACGACGCGCGATGAGGCCGTCGCGGAGTTGACGGACAACGCTGGCTCCCTGTACGACCGATCGGTGGTCACGGCGCTTTGCGAAGTGCTGGCCGAACCGGTCGAGAACGCGGGAGCGGACGAACCAGTAGATGCCACGGCCGAGCCGAAGATCGTCTCACAGTCGTCGTACGACGATCCTGGAGGGGCTTTCTTCGGACGCACTGCCGCAGGGGAACTGGAGCTCTCGTAGGCGGCGAGGGAGACTCAACCGGAGAGTCGCACTGTCCCAGGCTCGTTGAAGATGGTCCACCATCGCCCGCGCGTACATGGCCTGGTCCCTGGCGAACGTGTCGGGGCGTGCCGCCCGGCCGATCGAGGTCAGCGGCGGCGTCGGATCAGTGAACGAAGCATCTAGCGCCAGCCTCCGGAACTGGTATCGTTCTACTCGGCGAATTCTGCCGCACAGAGCGATCTCGGGCGGAGGGCCCATGAGACAGGTCGTAGCACGATTCACCGATGGTCGCACCCTCAAAGGCACTACGAGCGACTTCTTCCCGACCAAGACGTGCTTCCACATGAGCGCGGCGATGGCCCCGCCGGGGGCGCAGCCCGTCGAGGTCCGGACGAGCCATCTGAAGGCGCTCTTCTTCGTGAAGGACCTCGAGGGCAATCCCGAGCACACTGAGCGGAAGGACTTCGATCCTTCGATTTCGCCGGCAGGGCATCGGATGAGGGTCGAGTGCGACGACGGCGAAGTGCTGGTAGGGACTACGCACGGCTACCAGCCCGGGCGCCAGGGGTTCTTCCTCAGGCCGGCGGACGTCGGATCGAACAACGAGCGCTGCTTCGTGGTCTTGGCGGGTGTCAAGCAAGCCTGGTTCCTCTAGCCCTCAGTCTGGGGACTGTCGACACGAGGGCTTCCCGGGGACGCGACGGGGTTACGGTCGGACTCGACGAATGGTCGGGCGGCGCTGACGCGCGAGCTCAGGTCGTAGGCCCCGGTTCAGAAGAGTCGGGGCCTTCCTACGTTCGGCGACCGTTTGTCCGTGCCGATGTGAACACGGCGTGAACAATGCGGAAGTGCTCGTGAAGAGCCCGTCAAGAATCGCTTCACCACGTGTACCGGGGAGGCACCTGGGGGTAGCCTCGATGGGGGTGAGGCAGGATGATCGAAAAGACGCTTCGGCTCACGTGGCGCAGAGGGCTGATCATGGCGGCGACCTACGGGGCGCTCCTCTTCGGCCATTTCGCTGTTGACGCGCTCTTCCACATCGACGAGCAGATCCTGTTCCTGGGGGCCACGATCCTCGTCCCGATGTGGGCGATCAGCGCGGCGGTCTACTCGTTCGACAGTCTCATGATCGGGCGCCGGGGGCGCTGGCGGCATTCGTTCTAGTGTGCGCAGGCCCCCAGTTCGTATCCGATGGCTCGCCAGCATATGACAGAAGGCCCCTGCTCATCAGAGCCGGGGCCTTTTGAGGCGGTCGTCGCGCAAGGGAGCGACGTCTACGGGACACGCGCGGCGAGCGCGAGGGCTCCACTCCTCCACGGGCGTCACGCGATGGCCTTGCGGAACGCGCGTGTCGCCCACGCGACGGTGATGATCGTCAGCGGCACCATGAACAGGTACGCCTCTCCGACCCTGATGTCGGTGAGGTGGCCCGCGACCAGGACTCTGCCCGCCTCGACGATGTAGTAGACCGGGTTGAAGTGTGCGACGACTTGGAGCCACGAGGGGGCCAGCTCCATCGGGAGCAACATTCCGGAGAGGAGCAGGATTGCCGAATGCCCGGAGCGAGGGTATCGAGCTCTCCTCTCGCCCGACCGCACCGCCGGGAATGCCCGGTCGTCGCGAGTTGGAAAGAAGCACCCGGCGGTCGGTAAGGTTCCCTTCTTCTTCAGGCGCAGAGAGAGGCGGTCGCGATCCTCCTCGAGGCGACGACGCGGATGGCTGACGCACATCACCCTGCCCCGGGACTCTCGAAGATCGGCTGACCTTCAAGCCGTTCCAGGACGGATCCAGGGGGCACCCCGCATCGGTGGCGCGCTCGAAGCATACGAGCTGGTCCACGCGGGTAGGAACCTCTTCTCGTACGCGATGGAAGGAGACAGACATGCATGGTCCTATGGGATGGAGCAGCGGCGGCCTCATGCCCCACGGCAGCGAGCATGAGATGAGCATTCCTCTGATACCCGCGCCGGTGGCCATGGTGGCGATGATGGTCGGGTTGGCCATCGGCATCGTTATCGGTCGCAAGAAGAGCATGATGCACGACATGGGCGGCTGGAGCAGGAGCGGCGGCCAAGACTCATGGGGAGAGTGGGCGGCGCGCAAGAGGATGATGGGCGGATGGGCAGGTCACCATCATCACGGAGACGGCAAGCCCCCGTGCGGATGCGGACACGAAGGCTACGGCGAAGGCGCAGGGGAGGAGTGAGACCGGCAGCCGATGACTCAGATGTCCGTTCGGGTATCAGCGAGAGGTGTCTTCGCGTAGCCACGCGGGTCGCCGATGCTGGCAGGAGGTCGGGCGGCATGAGGTCTGGAATGACGAGAGTCGTAGTCGTGGTCGCGCTCTCGGTGGCGTTGGTCGGTCTGGCGCCACTGGGCGGCTGCGCCGCGAACACGACCGGGTCGCAGCCTGCCCCGGCGCTGGCTCCCGTGAACACCAACCCGGAGCCATTGGAGAATCCAGCGCTCCAGGATTCGGCCGCCGAGGAGTCCGAATCGACCCAGCCGACGCAAGCGCCCTAGCAGCGCTGGAAACGGCGGCACGGCTCACGGAAGTCGCCCGTCCGGATCCAAGACGCCCCGGCTCGACCGAGCCGGGGCGTCTCCGTGATCACGCGCGACCGCGTCCTAAGGTCGCTTCCTGGGGCACGGCCGCATCACCATGAGGTAGTAGAGGAATGCGCCGATGCCGCTCATAAGCAGGACAACGATGGTCCAGAAGACGCGCCGGTCGACGCCGGGGAACAGGGGAGGGAAGTCCCGCTCGTCGCGCTTCACCAGGTCGACAAGCGCGAGCGCCCAGAGCACCGCCAACGGCACGCCCACGACGATCAGAAGGGAAACGGGCCCGATGCCAAGGCTTCCTCGCACAGTCGTTCCTTCGTTCCAGGGGGAGGTCCCGAGCGGCTCCCCTCTGAGCGATCGTACCTTCCGCCTCGGGAAAGCCGAGCACTCCTTGAATCGCCCACGGTGGGAACATACCGTCGGTAGACACTCGCACAAGACGTCAGTGGCTGACCGGCGTGAACGACGGGTCGGTCCTCGCCCGGAGTCTCGCCGTCGAGGGAGGCTTAGCCCACGGGTCGGCGGGGGGCCTCTCTCTCGCGAACCGTGATCAGACGACCGGGCTTCTCCTATCCGTCTTCCGGACAGAAGGTGCGTCCACCGGGTCTTCCTAGGGGGTTGGTATGGCCGCGCGACAACTTTGGCTCCGTACGCTGATCGATGCCTTGCACTCGCTGGCCGCGGGTCTTGTGCCCGGGGCGGCCGCGGCTCTCTGGCTGGTCAGAACGAACGCTCAAGCCGCTCTCGATCCGGTGGCGCTCGCGAATCTGGTTCGGACGTGGACGCCCGTGCTGCTCGTGCCGCTGTGCGCCATCGTGCTCCTTGTCGTCACGGGGCTGATGCGCCTCTCGCACCACACTGTCGACGTCCCGTCCAAAGCGATGGGACCGAAATCCCGCGCGGCTCTCGCCGAGCATGCCGTGTTCGTCCTGCTCCTGGCTTCTGCAACGACGCTCATCTTCTCGCTCATACAGCCCTAGCGCCTCTCGCCGCCCCGCGGCGCAGCACGGGAGGCGATCCAACAGGTGTGTTCGCCGCCAAGTCCGACGACGTGCGGCTACACCTTGCGAACGTTGGTGGCCTGAGTGCGCCCATCCTTACCGGCCGCGACCTCGAACTCGACCTCCGCCCCCTCCTCGAGGGTCTTGAATCCCTCGTCCTGGATCTCGGAGAAGTGCACGAAGACGTCTTCGCCCTCCTCCTGCTCGATGAATCCGTAGCCTTTGCCGGGGTTGAACCACTTCACCTTGCCGCGTGCCATGTGAGCGCTCCCTCTGATCGTGGATGGTGCACCTCCTATGTACCCGTGCATCCGAGCTCGCACCGCTCGGCGGTCCTACGTTCCATTCGTCGCGTGGAGCCGCGGACGATCTGCCGCGGAAGCCGATACGCGTGGTGTAGCCGCCCGCGGCCGTGGCGCTGCCGCGGGCTCGGGGACAGAGCGGCCGTTCGGAGGGAACCTTGATGGGCCACTGGACTTCACATGCGTTCCACGCAACGGTGATCTCGCCGCAGATGCTGTACGAGGACGTGACGATGGGATTCAGTGACGGGTTCGTGACCTTCATCGGTCGGCCGCTTCACAACTGGCGCGCGTGGGCGTGGTTGGGGCTGGTCGTGCGCCTGGCGGTGTTTGCCGGCGGCGTCGTGGCGGTGGCGGCGCTCGTGTTGTCGACCGGCCCCGCTCTGAAGGTCGACGCTTCGCTGCTCGTCCGGCTCGGTGCTGTCGCGGCCGCGTGGGGCCTCTGTCTGTGGGTCGCGGGATGGCTCATGGCCAGGTACGCCCAGGTCACTCGGGCGGGCGCCTCCGAGCGGGTCTCCAGGGTGCCGGTCGGAGACGTGTCGTCAGCGAGACTGTCGGGCAGGACGCTTCTGGTTCGCGCACCCTTCGACGAGCGCAACAAGTCGGACCGCTGGCGCCTGAAGGTCGACAGCCACGACCAGGGTGAGAGCCTGATGGCCCTGCTCGGTCGTAGGTGACGGGATAGGTCCATATTCGGTGCTGGTCCACGCCAGTGCTCCAGCGCGGTGGACGATCCGTGCCCCGGAGACAACTCGGAAAGTGTGTAGTAGAATCTCGGCGCGGACCGAATCGCGGCCCGTAGGTTTGCGGCCGGACGAATCGCTTTCGTTGCGGTCAGTCAGGTCGCATTGTTTTGCCCCGAGGGGCGGAAGGTAGGTTTGGGATGGCTGAGGGTACCGTCAAGTGGTTCAATCCGGACAAGGGGTACGGCTTCATCTCCCACGAGGGTGGCGACGACGTGTTCGTCCACTTCTCTGAGATCCAGGGCGATGGGTTCAAGACCCTCGACGAGGGCCAGGCCGTCGTCTTCGACATCACGGAGGGCCAGAACGGCAAGAAGCAGGCGAGCAACGTCCGCAAGGCGTAGTTGCGGAGCGATTCGTGATCGAGCTTCGGAAGGGCGGCCCCGCGGGGCCGCCCTTCTTGTCTGAGGCTCTCCGACCAGACTGGTAGACTGCCGCTCATGTCACTCACCATCTCATGCGTGACCAAGAGCTTCGGGGAACGTCTGCTCTTCGCCGACGTGTCGCTGCATGTCGCCGGCCGCTCGAGGGTCGCGCTCGTTGGGCCCAACGGGTCGGGCAAGACGACGCTGCTGGAGATCGTGTCCGGCGACCAGGATGCAGATTCCGGCACGGTGACGGTCGGCAAGGGAGAGGTCGTCGGCTACCTGAAGCAGGAGGCGATCGAGATGTCGGGGCGCTCGGCCCTCGGCGAGGTTCTCACAGTGGCATCGGAGGTCACCTCGCTGGAGCACCGGATCTCCGTGCTCGAGACCGACATCGCCGAGGAGACCGAGGAAGACGAGCTCGAACGCATGCTCGCTGAGTACGCACGGATCCGCGAGCGGTTCGAGCACCTGGGCGGCTACACGATCGAGGCCGACGCACGGGCTGTGCTCACAGGCCTTGGCTTCCGGGAGTCGGACATGAGGCGGCAGACCGAGGAGTTCTCGGGCGGCTGGCTGATGCGTATCGCCCTCGCGAAGATCCTGCTGCAGTCGCCGGACATCCTCTTGCTCGACGAGCCGACGAACCATCTGGACCTCGAGTCGGTCACCTGGCTCGAAGGCTTCCTGCGAGGCTACGACGGAGCCATCGTTCTCGTGAGCCACGACCGCGCGTTCATGGACGGCCTCGTCGATCGAGTGGCGGAGATCGACCTTCACGCGCTGACGGTCTATCACGGAACGTACGCCTCCTACGTGGGGCAGAAGGCGGCCAACCTGGAGCGGCTGCTGGCGGCGAAGGCGAATCAGGATCGCCAGATCGCGGCGCAGGAGAGGTTCATCGAGCGCTTCCGCTACAAGAACACCAAGGCCAAGGCCGTTCAGAGCCGTGTGAAGGCGCTGGAGAAGATCGAAAGGATCGAGGTCCCGCCGGAGCGCAAGGTCGTGCGCTTCCGCTTCCCCCAGCCACCGCGAACGGCGGAGGCGGTGATCTCCCTGGAGCACGTGAGCAAGTCGTACGGTGCACTGGAGGTGTATCACGATCTGACCTTGTCGCTCTATCGTGACGACAAGGTCGCGCTGGTCGGCCCGAACGGGGCAGGCAAGTCGACGCTCTTGAAGATGATGGCCGGCGCGCTCGAGCCCGACTCGGGGAGTCGGACACTGGGCTTGCACGTGAGCACAGCCTACTTCGCACAGCACCAGCTGGAGGCGCTCGATCCCCGCAACACCGTCTACCGCGAACTGGACCTGGTTGCGCCGGGCTGGACGCAGGGACAGGTGCGCGGACTGCTCGGCGCCTTCCTGTTCGAGGGCGACGACGTCGACAAGAAGGTCTCCGTGCTCTCGGGCGGCGAGCGCGCACGTCTCGCGCTGGCGAAGATGATGGTGACGCCGGCGCCCTTCCTGTGCCTGGATGAGCCGACGAACCACTTGGACATCCGTGCGCGCGACGTCCTCGAGCAGGCGCTGGTCGCCTATCAGGGGACGATGGCGCTCATCACGCACGACCGGCACCTGATCCGGGCCGTGGCCACCAAGATCGTCCACGTCGAGGACGGCACGGCGACGGTCTACGAAGGGGACTACGACTACTTCCTGTTCAAGAGGGAGCAGGTGGCTGGGGGCCCTGGACCCGTCGAGAAGCAGTCTCACGCGGCTACATCCGTGGCCGGGCCCACGGGGGGAACGGTCACGGCGCCGCGGGGCAGCGCTCCCAAGAGCAAGCAGCAGAAGCGAGAGGAGGCGGAGGCGCGCACTCGCGCCTACCGCACGGGGAAGCCCGAGCGCGCGCGCCTCGGCGCGCTGGAGGCCGAGATGGCTGCCGCCGACGCGCGCGACTCCGAGCTGCTCGCCGTATTGTCGGAGCCGAGCATCTACGGCGACAAGCCGGCGTTCGACCGGGCGATGGCGGAATACGCAGCTCTGACGTCACGCAGGCGCGCGTTGGAGGGGGAGTGGCTCGAGCTGACGGACCTGCTCGAGCGCCTGGAGCCGGACGCCGGACCCGTCGCGCCCAAGACCCTGCGCAGACGGCACAGAGCCTAGCCGCACGACATCCTACCTGCGATGATGCAGGACTTTGTAACTACGTTTACAAAGTATCCACCCTTGTCCTAGAATCCGTGTGCGGCGGGGATGGCCGTTGAGAACAGGGTGTCCCCGTCGTCTTGATTGGGACGTATTCACGGGCAGGTACTCGGCGAGTGGATGGAGCGAGCGTGCCGGCGGAGTCCACGCAGACGTTTCTCTTCCTGTTGGGCGCCGCGGTGGCGGCTGTCGCCTTCGTGGGACTCGTCTTCGGCGCGAACAAGCTCCTATCGCCGCGCAAGCCCAATGCGAACAAACTCGAGCCCTACGAGTGCGGCATGCCGCAGGGCGGCGAGCCGCACGTTCGCTATCCGCTGCGTTTCGCGTCGATCGCGGTGCTCTTCGTGATCTTCGACGTGGAGTCCGTCCTGTTGTTCGCGGTGGCGACCCGTATCCGTGGCGACCTCGCTGGGGGGTTCGCGCTGCTCGGGTTCGCAGGGTTGCTCGCGTTCGGTCTCGCGTACGCGTGGAAGACGGGAGCGCTTCAGTGGCGCTAGTCGACTCGCTGACCTCTGCTTTGGAGAGCGTCCCCGGCGGCGGCATCATCCTGACGAGTATGGATGCGTTGGCCGACTGGTCGCGCGGGCAGTCTCTCTGGGCGATGCCCATGGGCACGGCTTGCTGTGCGATGGAACTCATCGCCGCTTCGTTCTCCAAGTTCGACTTCGACCGCTTGGGGACGTTCCCGCGCCCCGACCCGCGGCACGTCGATGTGATGATCGTTGCCGGCACCATCACCAAGAGGATGCAGCCGGCCGTGCGGCGTCTCTACGACCAGATGCCGGAGCCCAAGTACGTGATCGCCATGGGGAACTGCACCGTGAGCGGCGGGATCTTCTACTACGACACCTACTCGGTCGTTCGTGGGATCGACGAGTTCATGCCTGTGGACGTCTACCTCTCCGGATGCCCGCCTCGGCCTGAAGCGCTGCAGGACGCGGTGCTCCAGTTGCGTCAACAGATCAGGACGCGATCACTGGCAGAGGACAGGACGTATGATCGCGAGCTGACTCTCCCCGAGTCCGACACGCCACGGAGAGGCACTATCAACGCCGTGCGGCCGATCGGCGACTCGGGCAAGACCCATCCCACAAGCGAGGGAGAGTCCCTGTGAGCGCGCGCGAGGGCGAGACCAACTTGGAGTACCTGCGCCGCGAACTGTGCGCCGTCTACCCCGACCTGTGCCCGCTGTTCTCGATCGAGTTCGCCGACGGCGTCCTGCAGGTGCCCGGTGACGCGCTGCACCAAGCCGCTGAGAACCTGAGGGCGCTGGGATTCGAGCGCTTCGGGTTCGTCACGGCGGTGGATCGGGGCGAGGTCTTCGAGATGGTCTACCGGCTGCAGTCGGCCGAGTTCGGGGTCGGCATCTTCGTGAAGGCCGAGATCCCTCGCGGAGATGCCGTCGTCGACACCTTCACCGATCTGTGGCCCGCCGCGGGATGGCAGGAGCGCGAGGTCTACGACCTCTTCGGGGTCGAGTTCCGGGGACACCCCGATCTCCGACGGATCCTGCTTCCCGACGATTGGGTGGGGCACCCTCTTCGCAAGGACTACGTCGACGATTCAGTGATACGCCGGCCGGACTACATCTGAGAGGAGGTGCGACAAGTGGCTGTCGAGGTAGAGAGCACGCGTTCGGTGACGGACGAGCAGGGGCGCTCGGTCGACGAGCTCGTCCTGAACGTGGGTCCCTCGCACCCCTCGACTCATGGCGTATGCCGGATAGTCGCCAATCTCGACGGTGAGGTCATCCTCAAGGCGAGCGCAGTGATCGGCTACCTGCACCGCGGCATCGAGAAGATGGCCGAGAACCGCACTTACCTGCAGGTGATGCCGCTCACCGACCGGCTCGACTACGTCGGCTCGATGTACGCGAACTGGGCCTACTGCCGAGCCGTCGAGCGTCTGGCCGGCATCCGCGTCCCGGAACGGGCGGAGTACATCCGCGTCATCGTGTGCGAGTTGCAGCGTATCGCCAGCCACATGATGGCGATGGGAGGGTCGGGCGCCGACACCGGCGCGTTCACCGCATTCGTCTGGGCGTTCGAGGTCCGCGAGTACGTGATCGATCTCTTCGACGCTCTGTGCGGATCTCGTCTGACGTACAACTACGTGCGCCCGGGCGGCGTTTCCGCGGACCTGCCCGACGGGTGGGTCGAGAAGTGCCGGGAGGCCATCCGTGTGATCCCGGACCGCCTGCATGCGCTCGACGATCTCTTCTTCAGCAACTACATCGCGGCCGAACGCATGAAGGGCATCGGTCTGCTGAGTGCGGCGGAGGCGATCGCCTGGGGCGCGACCGGTCCCACTGCCCGCGGGAGCGGCGTCACATTCGACATCCGGAAGAACGATCCGTACTCCGTCTACCCGCGCCTGGACTTCAGGGTACCGGTCGGCGAGAACGGCGACTGCTTCGACCGGAGCCGGATCAAGCTGCTCGAGTCGATCGAATCCTGCAGGATCGTCGAACAGGCATTGGACCAGATCGAGGCAGGTCCGGTCATGGCCGACGGGCTCCCGCGCCTGCTGCGCCCGAGGCCGGGCGACGCGTACGACCACATCGAGTCGGCTCGTGGTTCTCTCGGCGTCTACCTGGTGTCCGACGGCTCGCCCAGACCCTATCGGCTGAAGGTACGCTCACCGGCCTTCTGCAACCTCCAGCTCATCGAGCAGCTGGCTCCCGGGCACACTATCAGTGACCTGGTCGTCATCCTCGGTTCGCTCGACCCGGTGTTCGGGGAGGTGGACCGGTGATCACGCTGCTGTGGGGTGTGCTCGCGGGACTTCTGTGCGGGATCGCCATCGCCTTGGCTGCACTGTTCGGCGTGTGGTGGGAGAGGAAGGTGGCCGCCCGCATACAGATGCGTTTCGGTCCGCAGCAGGCCGGCCCGGCGGGGCTGCTGCAGACCCTCGCCGACACGGTGAAGCTGGTTCTGAAGGAGGACGTCACTCCGAAAGCGGCCGACCCGCGCATCTTCCGCATGGCCCCGTTGCTCGTCTTCGCGCCGACCGCCATCGCCTTGGTGCTGATACCACTCGTGACCGGCTGGGCGCCGCTCGACTCGACGGTCGGGATACTGCTCTTCCTAGCCGTCCCGTCGATGTCGGTACTCGGCGTGTTGTTGGGCGGTTGGTCGTCCGCGAACACGTACGCGACCATCGGCGGGATCCGCGGGGCTGCGCAGATGGTCAGCTACGAGATCCCTCGCACGCTGTCCGTTCTGGCGCTCGTGGTCGTGGCGGGCTCGATGCGACCCTCGGTCGTGATGGGTGCCTGGCGTTGGTGGTGGATCCCTCTGTTCGCTGTCGGCTTCATCGTCTACATGATCGCGTCGATCGCGGAGATGAACCGCGGACCGTTCGACCTGGCCGAGGCCGAGTCCGAACTGGTCGCCGGTTACTTCGCCGACTACAGCGGCATCCGGTGGGCGATCTTCATGATGTCCGAGTACGGAGCGATGCTCGGAGCCTCGCTCTTCGGCGCTGCGGTGTTCCTGGGCGGGACGAACGGTCTGCCCGGAGCGCTCGGGGCGCTCGTCTTGCTCGTCAAGGCGATCGCTCTCATCACGTTGATCGCGTGGGTCAAATGGACTCTCCCGCGCTTCCGGGCGGATCAGCTCATGCGCCTCGCCTGGAAGGTCCTGACGCCCATCGCGTTGGTGCAGTTGCTCGTGGCGGGGGCGGTGGCAGTCGTATGGCTGAGGTGAGCCGCCCCGATGCCGAGTCCGGCGTGCTGAACGTGAGCGGGACCCCGAAGCGGGGCCTCGACGCTTTCCTATCGGCATGGCGCTCGATATTCGCCGGGCTGTCGATCACAGCTCGGCGCTCCCTCGAGAAGCCCCAGACGCTGCGCTACCCGTTCGTGAAGATGACGATGAACCCGCGGTGGCGCGGGGCCCTTCGTCTGAGAGGCGTGCTCGGCTTCGACGACGTGGCGCTGATCTCCGCCGAGCCGACCCATCACAACGAGGCGATCGCCTCGCTGCTGGCGATCGACCGGCTCGCGCCATGCATGGGAACCTGTCCGTCCAACGTCGATGCGCGAGGCCAGAACTACCTCATCGCGGACGGCAAGGTCGCCGAGGCGTACGAGCTGGTGCGCGAGCGCAACATCATGCCAGGCGTGTTGGGTCGCATCTGCCATCACCCGTGCGAGGGCGCGTGCACGCGCGGGCGCTACGACGAGCCGATCGCCATCCGTCCGCTCCACCGCTTCGCCCAGGAGCAGTACGCGAAGGTGCGCAAGGAACGGGTGAAGGCGCTGCCTGTCACCCAGGACAAGACCGTTGCCATTATCGGCGCGGGCCCCTCGGGCCTGGCCGCCGCGCTGGACCTGATGCGGCTCGGCTACAAGGTCACGATGTACGACAAATACGACAAGCCCGGCGGGCAGCTCTACGCCGGAGTGCCTGCGTACCGCCTTCCGCGTGAGGTACTCCACTCCGAGATCGACGACCTGGTGACGATGGGCCTGGAGCTGCACTGCTCCGTGGAAGTCGGCAAGGACATCACTCTGGAGAAGCTGCGCAAAGACAACGGCGCGGTTCTCATTGCCGCCGGGCTGCAGGCGAGCCGCATACTGCCGATCCCGGGAGCCGACGCAGAAGGAGTGCGCGGCGCCCTGGAGTTCCTCCACCAGGCCAACTGGACCGGCGAGACCGGCGTGACGGGCAAGCGGGTGCTGGTCATCGGCGGCGGCAACGTTGCTGTGGACGTCGCCCGCTGCGCCCTGCGTACCGGGGCGTCGGCCGTCCGCATGGCCTCGCTCGAGTCGATGGAGGAGGTCCCCGCGCATCCTTGGGAGATCGAGGAGGCGCTGGACGAGGGCGTCGTCGCCAGCTGCTCGGTCGGCCCCGAGGAGGTCATGGTCGCGCACGGTCACGTCACCGGACTTCGCGTGCGCGAATGCCTCTCCGTCTTCGACGAGACCGGCCGCTTCGCTCCCAAGATGGGGGAGAACACCCAGGTGCTCGCAGCCGATGTGGTCGTCTTCGCCATCGGGCAGGCGAGCGTCCTGGAGCCGCTGATAGAGGGCAGCGACGTCGAGCTCAACGAGCGCGGGAACCTCAAGGTCGACGGAACACTCTTCACGACGAGCGGGGGCGGAGTGTTCGCATGCGGGGAGGTCGTGACGGGTCCGGGATCGGCGATCGGCTCGATGGCGACCGGTCACGAGGCGGCGGAGTCGATACACCGCTTCCTGCAGGGTCTGGACGTCGCCGAGGGGCGTACGCCGCGACCCGTTCCCGTGTTCCGCAAGTACGAGGCGGCGGTTCTGGACGGCGTGGAGGCTGACAGGCTCCGCGCGCCCATGGCGATGGTCGATCCGCAGGAGCGTGTGAAGGACTTCCGCCCGATCGAGTCGGGACTCGAGTTCGACGGTGCGATGCACGACGCGGCGCGCTGCCTCCGTTGTTGCTCGGAGGTCTGCATCGGCTGCACGTTCTGCGCCCGCACCTGTCCCGACTACTGCCTCAAGGTCGAGCGCGTCGACACTCCCGGCGCTCGCTGCGTGACCACCTACGACCTCGACCTGTCCAAGTGCTGCTTCTGCGGTCTGTGCGCGGAGCAGTGCCCGACCATGGCCCTGGTCCACTCAGGGCAGTACGAGATGTCCTTCTACCATCGCGACCTCATGCTCTTCGACAAGGGCGAGATGCTGCGGGACTCCGTGCCCACGCGGTCCACCGGCCGCGACGGGATCGAGGCGCCCGCGTGCCCGATAGCGCCGAAAGCAGGTGAGCGCTCGTGAGTGTGACGATCCTTTGGTGGGCACTCGCCGCTCTCACGGTCGCGGGAGCTGCCGTCGTCGTGATGGTGCGCGAGATGACGCGCCTCATGCTCGGGCTCGGCGCCTTTCTGCTCGGGATCGCGGGCCTCTACGCCTGGTACGGCTTCGGACTCCTCTCCGTCGCCGAGATCTTCGTGTACGTGGGAGGAGTGCTCGTCCTGTTCCTGCTGGCCATCACCGCTATGGGTCGCGATACGGAGTCTCGCGCGATAGCCCGCAAGTTCGACTTCGGCTCGGCCACGGTCAGTGTGGGTCTGGCGGCTGTTCTCGTGCTGGCCCTTCGGGAGCTTCCTCCGGCGGCCGCGCCTCTGGTCGGGGTGACAGTCGAGCAGACGGCCGACGCGCTACTCGGGTCCCTTCTGCCGCAATTCGAGATCGCGGGCGTGGTCCTGCTCGCCGGGCTGGCCGCCGCGCTCGCCATCGTGGGGGGAGGCGATTCGAAGTGAACACGCTCGTGCTCTCGTGCGTGCTCGTCGGCGCCGGTCTCTACGGCGTGCTGACGCGACGGGACCTCGTCGCCGTCCTGGCCTCGATAGAGGTCATGCTCGGCGGGGCCTCGTTGCTCCTGGTCGCCTACTGCGGCCGCGGGCACCACCGCAGCAGCCGGCCAAGGGTACGTTCTCCTAGTGCTCGCCGTTGGTGCAGCTGAGGCGGCCATCGGGATCGGCCTGCTCGTGTCTCTGGTGCGACGCGGTCGCACGCGCATCGACCAGATCACGGAGGTGCGCGGATGAGCGTCCTTCGTGAGGCACCCTACCTGGCTGTCCTGGTCCCGCTGGCGCTCGCCGCGCTCCTGGGCGCGGGCGTGCGCGCGTGGGGTCGCGCGTCCGCGTGGATCGCCCTTCTCGGCCCGCTGACCGCGCTCGGGGTCGGGGCGGCTTCGCTCTCCGGAGGTACGTCGGCGTTCGTGACCTGGATGCGCGTCGGCGACGGCGCCATGCGCCTCGGCTACGACGCGACCCCGCTCGCGGCTGTCATGCTTCTCGTCGTGGGCGTGGTCGCGTCCTGCGTGATGCTGTTCTCGATCGGATACATGCACGGCGAGAAGGGCTACGTCCGCTACTACGCGCTGCTGTCGCTGTTCACGGCCTCGATGGCGGGGCTCGTGCTCGCCGGAGACCTGGTCTCGCTCTTCATCGGGTGGGAGCTTGTCGGAACCTGCTCCTACCTGCTCATCGGGTTCTGGTACGACAAGCCATCGGCCGCCGAGGCGGCTCGCAAAGCGTTCATGGTCACCCGAGTCGGTGACGCCGCGATGCTGCTCGGCATGGCGGTCCTTTGGAGATACGGCCAGACGCTGGAGCTCAGCGCGGTCCTGGGCAAGGCCGGCTCGATGGCTCCAGCCGTCGTCACGGGCGCTGCCATCTGCATCCTGCTCGGAGCGGTGGGGAAGTCCGCCCAGTTCCCGCTGCACATCTGGCTTCCGGACGCGATGGAGGGTCCGACGCCGGTGTCGGCGTTGATCCACGCCGCGACCATGGTCGCCGCCGGCGTGTTCCTTGTCGCGCGAGTCTGGCCGCTGTTCGAGGTCGCTCCCGCGGCGCGGATGACGGCGCTGGCGGTCGGGACGATCACCGCTCTCGGCGCCGCCACCGTCGCTCTCGCGCAGCGGGACATCAAGAAGGTGCTTGCCTGGTCGACGATCAGCCAGCTCGGCTTCATGTTCGCGGCTCTGGGCGTCGGCGCCTGGCCGGTCGCGATCTTCCACCTGGTCACCCACGCGGCCTTCAAGGCGCTGCTCTTCCTCTCCGCGGGGTCGGTGATCCACGGGAGTGGGACCCAGGAGCTTGCCGAGATGGGCGGGCTGGCTCGCCGCATGCCCCTGACTGCGGCCTGCTGGATCGCCGGAGTGGTCTCCTTGGCGGGTATCCCGCCCGCGGCCGGCTTCTTCAGCAAGGACGAGGTCGTCGCATCCGTCCTGTCGGCGGCCCCATGGGCCGGCGTCGCCCTGCTGGCGGCCAGCGCGCTCACGGCGGCGTACGCAGCCCGGGCGACCCGACTCGCGTTCTTCGGCGAGCCGCGCGGCGCGAAGGCGGCGCACGAATCCCCATGGACGATGATCGTTCCGCTGGCCCTGCTGGCCGTGGGCGCTCTGACGCTCGGGTTCGTCGGCGGCCCGTTGGCCTCGGCGCTGGGCCACGAGGCGGAGCCCCTGTCGCTTCCCATAGCCGCAACGGCCGTCGTGCTGGCGCTTCTCGGCGCGGCGTTCGGCTGGCGGAGCGCACGTCCGGAAGCGGCTGCGGCTGAGCCCGCGCCGGCGTGGCGTTCCGTGACCCGCGCCGCTTTCGCGGGCTGGGGAGTCGACGCTTTCGCGCGGCGATTCGTCGTGGCCCCCACGACGGCCATCGCGCGGGTGACCGACGCCATCGCCGACCGCCTCGCCATCGACGGCATCGCCGAAGGTGTGGCCTCGACCGCCTCGCGCATCGGCGGGCTCTTCACCGAGATCCAGTCCGGCGACGCTCAGTGGTACGGAGCGCTCATGGCCACCGGAGTGCTAGTGCTCGTCGCGGCGGCCGTCTGGTTGGTGAGGTGACGTCATGACCCTCACGATGCTCGCGCTGATCCCGCTCGGAGGCGCCGCCGTCGCTTGGCTGGTCGGGCGCTATCGTCCCTCCGCTGCCAAGGCCGTGGCACTCGCGGTGGCGCTGGTCCAGCTCGTGTTCACCGGCTTCGTGGCAACGACGGTCGCGCTCCACACGCCTCCATCGATGACCGGTGGGCTGACTTCGATGGCGTCCAGCTTCTGGTTGCTCCGGCTCGACGGGCTTGCGCTCCCGCTGGTGGCGCTGACCTCGCTCCTGGGTGTGGTCGCCGTGCTCGCATCGTGGCGGGTGGACATGCGGCCGGGCGCGCACTTCGCGCTCCTGCTTGCGCTTCAAGCCGCCGTCACGACGGTGTTCCTCGCGGACCATCTGGTGCTCTTCTACGCAGCATGGGAAGCCGTCCTCATCCCGATGTTCTTCCTGATCGGCGGATGGGGCCACGAGGGCCGGCGCCATGCAGCGATGAAGTTCTTCGTGTACACGTTCGCCGGAAGCGCTCTGATGCTGATCGCGCTTCTCCTCGTCGGATTCACCACAGGCGAGATGCGTATCTCTGCATTGGACGCGGGAGTTCTGGACCCGTCGCTGCGGACGGTGGTGTTCTGGCTGATGCTCGCCGGCTTCGCGGTGAAGGTTCCGATCTTCCCGCTGCACACATGGCTTCCCGACGCCCACGTCGAAGCGCCCACGGCAGGTTCGATCATGCTCGCCGGAGTGTTGCTGAAGATGGGCGGCTACGGGCTCCTGCGCCTGGCACTGCCGCTCGCTCCGGAGGCCGCTCACGCCGCGGCGCCTCTGTTGGCCACGTTGGGCATCATCGGGATCGTGTACGGCGCGGCGGTCGCGCTGGCCCAGACCGACCTCAAGCGACTGGTTGCCTACTCGTCGGTCGCTCACATGGGCTTCGTCGTGCTCGCCATCGCGACGGGCTCGCCGCTGGCGCTCGACGCCGCGATGCTCGTCATGGTCGCCCACGGGCTGACCGCGGGTCTGCTCTTCCTGCTCGTCGGACAGCTCTACGACCGCACGCACACGCGCTCGCTCGCGCGTCTCGGTGGCCTGCTCGGCACGATACCGGTCTGGGGAACGTTCTTCGTCTTCGGCTCCCTGGCCAGTCTCGGGCTGCCCGGATTGGCCGGCTTCCCGGGCGAACTGCTGGCCTTCCTGGAGGGCTTCATCTCGTGGGGTTGGTGGATGATCCCGGTTGCGCTCGGCGTGGTGCTCGCGGGCGCCTACAGCCTTCGTGCCGTTCGCGCCGTCGCGCACGGGCCTGCGTTGAGGGAGTGGTCCGCGATCCGCGACCTTGACCTGATCGACATCCTTGCTGCAGCGCCGCTGGCGCTCGCCATAGTCGTGATGGGCGTATGGCCTTCGCTAGTGAGCGGCGTGATGGCGCCGGTGGCGCGCGCGGTCTCGGTCATCATCGGGAGGGGATAGCAGTGGCACCGCTACTTCCCTTCGCGCCCTTTGCTTTCGGAGTGACGGCCGCCGTCGCCGCAATGGTGTTCGACGCATGGGGAAGCCGCGCCGCCGCCGTGGCGGCCGCCGTCTCCTTGCTGATTCTGGGCGCGGCTGTCGCGCTGTGGTCGGCCTTGGAGACGCCGGTCTACGGGAGCGCCGTGCTCAGCGGCGGAACGGTCTCGGTCGCGCCGGCTGTGTGCATGTTCCTTGGGGCGGTCGTGCTGCTGGGATGCGCCGGTTCCTTGGCGTCGGACCGCAGCGGTTCGCGGTTGGTGGCCCTAGGGGCTCTCGCCGCCGCGTCCTCGTCACTGATTGCCGCCGCGGCGGACATCGGAGTGCTCTTCCTCGGTGTCGAGATGCTCGCCCTGTGCGGGTACGCGCTCGTCGCGCTCGGAGGCACCGATCGTGCCCGCGAGGCCGCCATGAAGTGGTTCATACAGGGGTCGGTCGCCACCGTCGTCTTCATCATCGGCACGGCGGTCCTCGTGGGTCGGTCGGGAGGCGCGCTCGGCTACCGCGCCATAGCCGCGGCGTCGGCAAGCTCTCCAGATGTTCCCTTGGCCGTCGGATTCGTTCTGGTACTCGCCGCGCTCGCGTTCAAGGTCGGGGCCTTCCCGCTCCACAGCTGGATGCCTGACGCCTACGAGACGGCGCCGCCGGCTGCGGCGGCGGTCATGGCCTCCGCCGGCAAGGTGGGCCCCCTCGCAGCGACCGTGTGGCTGGCGTACTCGGTGACGGGTCTGGCGGGGGAGCGGCTCGTGCGTGTCGTGGCTGTCCTGGCTGTGTGCTCCATCGTCTTCGGCAACCTGGCCGCCCTGCGTCAGCACTCTCTCGCTCGTCTGCTCGCGTACTCCGGCATAGCACAGGTCGGCTATGCTCTCGTGGGAGTGCCGCTGGGCGCGCAATCCGCCAGCGTGCTGGTGTTCGCGGTCCTCTACGGGCTGACGGCGGCGGCCTCGTTCGTCCTCGTCGAAGCGCTCCATCGCGCCGACCGGTCTTGGGACGGTACGGTGCGCGGCCTTGCAGGGCTCTCCAAGCGTAGCCCAGCCCTCGCGGCGTCACTCGTCGTGATCATGCTCTCTCTGACGGGGATCCCACTGACGGCCGGGTTCTGGGGCAAGTTCCTTGTCTTCGCTGCCGCGTCGGTCGGCGGGTACCTGTGGTTGGCCATCATCGCCGTTCTCGGGTCCGTGGTCTCATTCGGGTACTACGGAGCGGCCATCCGCTCCGCCTACATCGACGAGCCGCCGGCCCGCGAGAGCGTGGAGGCAGGCGAGGCGGCTCCAGCGGGCTCATCCCGGCTCGTCACGGGCACTGTCGGTCGCATTCGCCGTGGTGATCGTGCTGGTCGGCGTCGCGCCCCTTGCGTCGGGCCTCGGTCCGGTAGTCACGGCCTTGCTGCGGTAGGTCCCGCCAGCTCTCGGATGGCCTCCACCAGTGCATCAGAAGCGGCGCTGCCCGCATACCGCTTGTAGATTGGTTCACAAACCCCTTGCACGCCCGGTTCGTCGCTGCTACGATTTCCGCAGGAGCGTTGCCTCGGCAACACCCTTACCCCTGAGCCTCAAGGTGCCGGCCTTGGGGCTCGACTTTTCTCCCGGTCTCGGCGGAGGGACCGGAGCGCAGCGACCAATCTCTCGGAGCGGGTCAAGTGAGCGTCCGTTCCGGCCGATATCCAATGCATGGACATCGACACGCACGACCCCCGCGAGAACCCCGATCCTGTGGCTACGGACGTGGTGAGCGCGGACCTCGAGAACGCGAGCGGACGCGATCCGATCCCAGCGCTCGGAGCCCCGTCGAGGCGGCGCATCACGTTCAACATGCCGTCGGCGGAGGCGATCGCGGACGCGATCATCCGACGCGCCTCTACCGACATCAGAGGCTAGCCCCGCGCCTTCCGCCCACCGGTCCGTCGGCTCGGCGAGCGGTGCGCTCCCGGTTTGGCCAGGTGTGCTGGCCACGCGTGTAGTCGTCGGCGCCAGCGGGAATGTCCGGTTCGGCGCTCTGATGGCGTGAGTCGTGCGATCAACCGCTATCCTTGTGTCGAAGTCTGGTCTTGGAAGCATCGTCGCCCTTGCTCGGGGATGCTCGATCTCAAGGCGGGTGCCCCTTTGGCCTCCGCGGTCGCGCGTGGGTGGGTGATCACCTTCCCACGCCCGTTGGTCAGGTGACGTGAGAGGCTGGTATCACAGATGACACGCGGGCGGCGGGCGATCGTGCTGGTGCTCGACTCGGTGGGCGCCGGCGCTCTGCCGGATGCCGCGGACTACGGCGACGAGGCCTCCAACACGCTGTCCAACACCGCCAATGCGTATGGCGGTCTGCACATGCCCAATCTCCGCGCGCTAGGCCTGGGCAACATCACGAGCATCCTCGGCGTCGATCCCACCGATCGCCCGACTGCCTCCTGGGGCCGCAGCTCGGAGGCCTCCGTCGGCAAAGACACCACGACGGGCCACTGGGAGATGATGGGGATGCGCCTGACGTGCCCCTTCCCGGTCTACCCCTACGGCTTCCCTCCCGAGGTCATGGACGCGTTCACGCGTGAGACCGGGTACGGCTGGCTCGGCAACTACCCGGCGTCCGGCACGGTCATCGTGCAGCAGTTGGGCGACGAGCACCTTGCCACGGGCAGGCCGATCGTGTACACGAGCGCCGACTCTGTGTTCCAGATCGCAGCTCACGAGGAAGTCATCCCGATCGAGGAGCTCTACCGCATCTGCGCGGTGACGCGCACGAAGGTCTGTGTAGGGGAGCACGCGGTCGGGCGCATCATCGCGCGCCCCTTCATTGGCCCCGACGAGGGAGGAGTGTACCGGCGCACCCATCGTCGGCGCGACTTCGCACTGCAGCCGCCGGAACCTACCGTTCTGGACATCCTCCGGGAGAACGGGGTCCAGTGCTTCGGCATCGGCAAGATCGGCGAGATCTTCGCGTGGCGAGGCATCTGCGAATCGCCCCACTCGATCGACAACATGGACGGCTTCGATCATCTGCTGGAGCGGGTGTGCGACGCCGAGAGCGGGTTCGTGTTCGCCAACCTTGTGGACTTCGACATGGTCTGGGGGCACCGCAACGACTTCGCCGGGTACGCGCAGGGCCTGGAGGCGGTCGACACGCGTGTGCCGGAGCTACTGGACGCGATGGTCGACGGCGACCTGCTCGTGATCACCGCCGACCACGGATGCGATCCGACAACCGCCTCGACGGACCACTCCCGGGAGTACGCGCCCCTCATCGCCAAGGTGAAGGGCGTCGACCGAGGGGTACATCTCGGAGACAGGGCGACCTTCGCCGACGTCGGCGAGACCGTGCTCGACTTCTACGGCTTGGCCGGGAAGTGCGGGCGCGGCACTTCGTTCCTTGCGGAGGTCCGGAATGCCTGACACCACCATCGAGGAGCTCATAGAGATCAAGCGGGATGGGGGCCGTCACACCGCCGCCCAGATTCGTCGGCTGGTGGACTCCTACGTGTCCGGGTCGACGCCCGACTACCAGATGGCCGCGTGGATGATGGCCGCGCTCATTCGCGGGCTCGACCACGAAGAGACCGTGTGGCTCACCGACGCCATGGCCCATTCAGGCAAGGTCATGGACCTGTCATCCATCCCCGGCGTCAAGGTGGACAAGCACTCCACCGGGGGCGTCGGGGACAAGACCACGATCGCGCTGGCCCCGATGGTTGCCGCGTGCGGAGCGCCGGTGGCCAAGATGTCGGGCCGTGGGCTGGGTCACACCGGCGGCACGCTCGACAAGCTGGAGTCCATCCCGGGCTTCCGCACGGGACTGTCGCCGGAGGAGTTCGTCGCTCAGGTGCGCGCCATCGGTGTGGCGGTGATCGCCCAGTCGCCTGGCGTCGATCCTGCCGACAAGAAGATGTACGCGCTCCGCGACGTGACCGCCACCGTACCTTCGGTTCCGCTGATAGTCAGCTCGATCATCTCCAAGAAGGTGGCTGGCGGGGCGCACGCGGTCGTCCTGGACGTGAAGGTCGGCTCGGGCGCGTTCATGAAGACCGTCGAGGAGGCGCGCTCGCTCGCGCGCGAGCTCACGCGGACGGGCGAGGCGCTCGGGCTGCGCGTCGAGGCGCTGCTCACGAACATGGACCAGCCGCTCGGGTTTGCGGTCGGAAACGCACTCGAGGTCGCCGAGGCGATCGCGACGCTGCATGACGAAGGACCGGAGGACCTCTTCCAGGAGTGCCTGTCGCTCGGGTCACGTATGCTCGTGTTCGCGGACTTGGCCCGCGATCTCGACGAGGCGAGGGCCAAGCTCGTCCACGCGGTGGAGTCGGGCGCGGCGCTTCATAAGATGCGCGACTGGATCGGGGCCCAGGGCGGGGACCCGCGCGTGGTCGACGACCCGTCGCTTCTCCCACACTCGGCGTTCACGAGGGAGGTCGCCGCCTCCGAGGCCGGCTGGCTCGCGCGCTACGACGCGGAGGGGGTCGGCCGTGCAGCGATGGCCCTTGGGGCCGGACGCGCGCGCATCGACGAGGCCGTGGATCCCGCTGCGGGGCTGGTCCTGCACGCCAAGGTGGGCGACCGTGTCGAGGCGGGACAGTCGCTCTGCACGCTGCACGCGTCGAACGAGGCCCTGCTGGATGCTGGAGAGGGGAGACTCCGGAAGGCCGTCGACGTCTTCCCCGAGGCGGTCGGCACGCCGGACCTCGTGATCGAGCAGTGACGGCCTCGGATATACTGTCGGCGTCCACGCCATTCACCGCAGAGAGAGCCGTAAGATGCCGCTGACTGTCGGCGTGATCATACTCAACGTTCTGCTGATCATCCCCGCGATCATCCTGCACGAGGTGTCGCACGGCTACGTCGCGCTCCTTCTCGGCGACACCACGGCCCGTGATGCGGGCAGGCTGACCCTCAACCCGATCGCGCACGTGGACCTGTTCGGGACGATCATCCTTCCGCTGATGATGTTCCTGCTGGCCGGCTTCGCGATCGGCTACGCAAAGCCCGTTCCGATCGACCCCCGGCGTATGACTCGCGTGCGGTATCAAACCGCCATGCTCCTGACCGGCGCGGCCGGTCCCACCACGAACGTGCTCCTAGCGATCGTATCGGGGATCTGCTTCCGTATCGTCCTCGCGCTGGGTGCGCCGGTCATAGTGCTGTACTCGTTCGCCTTCTTCACGTTCCTTAACCTGCTGCTGGCGTTCTTCAACCTCGTCCCGATCCCTCCGCTGGACGGGAGTCGTGTCGTCCAGTACTTCCTGAAGGGCGAAGCCCTGCGGGCATACGCCTCGCTGGAGCGGTGGGGGATCCTGATCGTGCTGGCGCTTGTCTTCATCCTGCCGCAGGTCATGCCGCAGTTCGACCCGATCGGGGCCTACTTCCGGGCCACGGTCTACCCCATCGCGCAGCTCCTGGGTGGCCCGCAGCTGCTGTCCGTGATCGTGCGCGTCCTGGGGTAGCAGGGGCGCTCGCCGTTCACCGACGTGCCCGCGCGCCCTGCGAGGCGCCTGCAGTAACCTGTTGGGGTAAGGGGTGGCTGCTCCAAGGGGGTGTCGATGCGCGCGAAGAGGCGCTGGGTACGGATCGTGCCGGTCCTGATCGTCGCTGCCATCGGGGTGCTGCTCCTGCCCGCTGCGTTCGCCGCCTCTGAGCCGCCTGCGTGGGTGGGCAGCTACGCGGGCAGCATCGACAGCGGCGGAGACACCGTTCCGGCCAGCATCTGGATAGAGTCGGTGGACGCCAGCACCGCGCGCGTGAGCGTTCAGGTGCCTGGGCTGCCGGTGCTCTCGTCGCTCGGGAAGGTGTACGAGGGCGGCGGCGGCGAGTTCAACATCCCGCTCGACTTCGGCGGGGCGGGCGTGTCGGTGGGTAGCAAGATCTATGTGACGCCCTCCGTCAGCGGCTATGACATCACCGGCGAGGGATCGGGCTCGGCGTTCGGCGCCAGCGGTTCGGGCACCGTCGCAGCCAGGCAGTTCTACAAGTATGTCGCGATGCCGTCTCTGGCGGATCAGATGTCCGGGACGCTGAACGCGTTGCTGGGCAAGCCCACTCCTCCCGCGGGGTTCCCTGAGACTGGCGCGGGTGCGCCGCCGGTCAGGTCGCCTGTCCAGCCTTACGAGTACAGGCCGCCGCTGAGCCTTGCTGATCTGCTGGCGGTCGAGTGGATACTGTCCCTGCTGTCGTTCTTGCTCTTCGCCATCTAGAGACAGGAGAGACCGACGTGGATGTCGGAACCGGGATCTGGTATGTGGCGAAGCTCCTCATGCTCCTGATCGTGGTGGTGATCGCCCTCATCCTGGCGATCGTCCTTCCGCGCAAGCGCAAGTTCGCCGGCCCGTGGCGCGCCATCTCCGCGCCCGTGCTGGGCGTCGTCGTGGCCGTGCTGGCCTGGATGTCCGCCGCGCGTCCCAGCTGGCTGTGGCTGGCTGTCGCGCTCGTCATCGGAGCGTCTCTGGGGCTCTTCATGGGTCGGGCTGCGAAGCCGACGATGCGGGGGCAGAAGCCTGCGGTCAGCCGCTGGGTGATGGCTCCCTTGCTGCTGAGCCTCGGGCTCGTCGTGCTGTCGATCATGACCCTGTTCGGAACGTCGGCGCTCGCCGCTCTGGCGATGATGTGGGTGACGTTCGCGTGGGCGATGCAGGCCGGGGCGGAGGTGGGGGAATTCTCGGTGAGACCGAAGGCCGCCCCGCCTGCATCGCCCGAGGCACCGGTCCCCGTGCCGGTCGGAGCCCCCGTCGCGCCGGCCGCGCCACCGACATACGCTACGCCCGAGCCGGCCGCCGCGGTCGCCTACCCGCCGCCGGTGTTCACGCCCGAGCCTGCGCCTGAGGTCGCACCAAGGCCTGCGCCAGTGGTGGGATTCCCTCCGCCGCCCGTGTTCCCGCGTGCGGAGCCTCCCGAGCCGCCGCCGCAGGAGTAGAGGGCCTCAGTAGCGGAAGACAGCCGCGGCGCCCCGCACCGGCGGATCCTCGCCGGGATACGTGCGTACCCTGCCGCCGTGCAGCAGCGTCTCGGCGGCCGCGAGATCGACCAGGTCCCAGCCGCACTCCAGTAGGTCGGTCGTCTCCGATACGGGTGTCGTGTCGCGCAGCCACCGCGGCTTCGCGTGGCACACGCGGGTGACGGACAGCAGGTCCCGGTCGAAGTAGCCCCAGGGACCCTCCGACTCGTCCATGAGCAGGGTCTTCACGCGCCCGCTGGCCGCCGCCACGATGATCTCCTCGACGTTCGACGACGCCCGAGCAGTCCCTTGCGAGGCGCGGTACTCCTCGAGATCCGCCCCGGAGGCGGCCTCCAACCGAGGGGCGAGCACGCCGAGCACCTTGCGCTGCACGTCGGCTGCGGACATCTCGTCGGTGGCTCCGATCACCTGCTCCTCGGCGACATGCGGGTACGCGCTCACCACTCGGAAGTCCTCGACCAAGTAGTCAACGCCCAGCAGGACCAGAGGCTCCGCGCTCTGGGCGCCGATCGTCTCCACCACTCCGCGCGAGAGTTCCTGCATGAAGCGCTCGCGCTGCATCTTGTCGACGTCCTTGCTGCCGCCGTGTCCGTGGTACATCGCGGCATTCGAACCGGGCGAAACGCCCTGAGGCGTGGCTCCGGGAACAGTGTGGTACTGAAGCGACTCCTCGCGGACGTCGTATCTCGTGTCGTCGGCCATCGACAAGGGAGTACCGGCCGGCAGTGCGACCTCATCTATGGAAGCCCGGTCCAGGTGGAAGAGACGGCTGCGGTTGGAGTCGATGGCCAGCGCCCATGCGCGCGTCTCGTCGGCCAGCGCACCGTACAGTGGCCGCAGGTAGAACCGGTCTCCGACCATCACCGTCTCCGGGAGGAACCTGTCCACCCACAGGACGCGAGTGCTTCCGGGCGAAGCGAACAGGGCCAGCCCGCTCGGGCCGCCGACCGTCAGTTGGCCCGAATCCGTGAGCTCGATCGCAGGGGCGAGCAGCGCATCGGCATCCGGGCCCCGGACACCATCACCCACCAGCAGGTCGTGGGCGTCGCGCACGAGATTGCGCAACCGGATGCGGTCGGCGTCAGTGTGGACGCCGACGGGGTCGGTTGGCGTCAGGATCGAGACTGCCGGCCAGACGGCGCGTGTAGCGAGCTCGAGCATCGTCTCTCGATCGATCGTGTCCATTCGGTGACCTCCACTTGCGACCGAGTCCGGCGGGCACTCAACAGAGGTTTCCCGCATTCGGTACGGTAGAATCGCGTGACACGCCTGGCACTCGAGAGAAGGCCCCACGCATGACGCGCAAGCGCATCCTCACCGGCTACCGCCCCACCGGCAAGCTCCACCTGGGGCACTGGTTCGGAAACCTGCAGAACATGCTCGCGCTCCAAGAGGAGTACGACGCCTTCTACTTCGTCGCCGACTGGCACGCGATGACCACGATGTGGGCCGACACGCACGAGATCAGGCAGTACACCGAGGAGCAGGTCCTGGACTGGCTGGCGGCCGGCCTCGATCCGGACAAGTGCACGATCTACCGGCAGTCGGATGTGCCGGAGGTAGCAGAGCTCGCGCTCTACTTCACGATGGTCACTCCGATGCCGTGGCTCGAACGCGTGCCCTCCTACAAGGAGCAGCGGGACCAGATCACCGACAAGGACCTCGGCAACGTGGGTTTCTTCCTCTACCCGCTGCTGCAGGCCGCCGACATCACGATCGTCAACGCCGACCTCGTGCCGGTGGGCGAGGACCAGCTGCCGCACCTCGAGCTGACCCGCGAGATCGTGCGCAGGTTCAACAACGTCTACGGCGACTACCTCGTGGAGCCGGCGGCGCTCATCCCGAAGCAGGGCGCGCGCGTCCCGGGCACCGACGGCCGCAAGATGAGCAAGAGCTACGGCAACGCGATCTATCTCTCGGACACGCCTGAGGAGATCACCGCCAAGGTCATGTCGATGATCACCGACCCGGCGCGCAAGCTGAAGACCGACCCGGGCGATCCTGATGTCTGCCCGCTCCAGCAGATCCACAAGCTGATCGCGGAGCCGGTCGTGGTCGAGGAGTGGGACGCGTGCTGCCGCCGCGCAGCATGCGGGTGTGTCGCGCACAAGAAGGCTCTGGCCGAGGAACTCGGCGCCTACCTCGGCCCGTTCCGGGAGCGTCGGGCAAGGCTGGCCGCGCGTCCCGGCTACGCGTGGGAGGTCCTCGCCGAGGGCGCGAAGAGCGTGCGGCCGGTCACCGATGAGGTCGTGGGAACGGTGCGGCGCCTTGTAGGCGTCGATCCGGAGAAGTACGCCCCGATCGAGCCCTCTCTCGCCGACAAGCTCGAGAAGCTGAGAGGCTCGACGCGGCCTTCGGCCGTGCGCAAGACGCTGCGGGATGAAGGGCGGTAGGCGCACTTGAGCGCCTACAGGGTCAAGACAGACATATTCGAGGGGCCGTTCGACCTGCTGCTGCACCTCGTGGGCGGCCGCAAGCTCGACGTACGCGACATCCCGATCGCGGACATCGCGGACGAGTTCTGCGCTCACATCGAGCGCATGCAGGACCTCGACCTGGACGTCGCCAGCGACTTCCTGCTGGTCGCGGCCACTCTTCTCGAGATCAAGGCGGCGGCCCTTCTGCCGGGGGAGGAGGACCTCGACCTCGAAGAGTACGAGGACCTGTCTCCCGAGGAAGCGCGAGCGCTGCTGGTGGAGCGGCTTCTCGTCTACAAGCAGTTCAAGAGCGTTTCCGGCGAGTTGGCGATGCGGCTGGAGTCCGAAGGGCGCATGCACGCCCGCGCGGCGGGGATCGAGGAGCCGTTCCTGGCCCTGATGCCTGACTTCCTGGAGGGCGTCACCCTTCGGGGTCTGGCCGTCCTCTGCGCGGACCTGGTCAACAAGCGGGAGATCTTCCTCCTGCAAGCCGAGCACGTGGCGGCCATGCCACTTCCGGTCGAGCTGCACATCGAGTCGGTTCGTCGCAGTCTGAAGACGTCGCACGAGGTGCGCTTCTCGGAGCTGGTGGCGGCGGGCGCACCCACGGAGATCGTGGTCGTCACTCTGCTGGCGATACTCGAGATGTACAAGCGCGGCGACGTGTCCCTAAGGCAAGACGCCCTGTTCGGCGACATAGTGATAATCGAATTCGAAAGCGGGACGGATCATGGGTGACACTGTGCTGCGCGGGACTCTCGAGGCGCTCCTGTTCGTGACCGACGAGCCGCTGCCGGTCACGCGCGTGGCCGGGCTGCTGGAGGTCCCCGAGTCCGACGTCGCCGCGGCGTTCGAGGACCTTGCAGCGGAGTACGCCCGCGACGAGCGCGGCTTCCAACTGCGGGAGGTGGCCGGAGGATGGCGACTGTACTCCCACCCGGCGTTCCACCCCGTGATCGAGAAGATGGTGCTGTCTTGGGACACCAGGCGCCTGTCCCAGGCTGCGTTGGAGGCGCTGGCCGTCATCGCGTACCACCAGCCGGTCACGAGGCAGGGCGTCAACGCGGTGCGCGGCGTGAATTCGGAGGCGGTGCTGTCGTCGCTGGTCGAGAAGGGGTTCGTGCGCGAGGTCGGGCGCGAGCGCGCGCAGGGCAACGCAGTGCTCTACGGCACGACGCGCACGTTCCTTGAGAAGTTCGGCCTCAAGGGTCTCGACGAACTTCCTCCGCTTGCGGAGTTCGCACCGGACGCAGCGACCGAGACCGCGATCCGCGACCGCCTGAATGCGATAGAAGGCCCGGACGCCGAGGACGAGGACGGGATCGCCACCGTTGACTGAAGCGGACGGCGAGGAGAGGGCCCAAGGCCGCGTCTACCCGATGCGGCTGCAGAAGTTCTTGGCGCGCGCGGGTGTGGCATCAAGACGCGGCAGCGAGGATCTCATGACGGCTGAGCGCGTCACCGTCAACGGTGTCGTTGTGACCGAGCTGGGCGTGAAGGTCGATCCGGCCGTCGATGAGGTGGCCGTCGACGGCAGAGTCGTGGCCTTGGCGGACGGGCCCGCGTACTACGCCTTTCACAAACCCCCGGAGGTCATGACGACCATGAGCGACCCGCAGGGAAGGCGCACGGTGGCGGAGTTCTTCCCGCCGGACGCGCCCGCGGGGCTGTTTCCGGTCGGTCGGCTCGACTACAACTCCGAGGGACTGCTGTTGCTCACAACGGACGGCGACCTCGGACAGAAGCTGCTTCACCCCAAACACCACGTGGCGAAGACATACATGGCGACGGTGCAGGGCGTGCCGACGCCAGCAACGCTGGCTCACCTGCGGCGGGGCGTGCAGTTGGATGACGGGCTGACCGCACCCGCGGACGCGGTCCTCGTGTCACGCACGCAAGGGCGCGCGGTCGTCGAAATGCGCATCAGCGAGGGCCGCAAGCGCCAGGTGCGGCGAATGCTGAAGGCGGTCGGGCATCCGGTGACGCGGCTCGTGCGCGCGGCCTTCGGGCCGGTGGAATTGGGGGACCTGGCCTCGGGCGCGGTCAGGGCCCTGGAGAGCGACGAGGTCGAGGCCCTGAAGCGGGCGGGGCGGCAGGGCGCGTCCGGGGCCGACTGAGGACGGGGCGCTCGAGCAGCTGCAGCCCACACGTTCCGAGCCTTCGGCCTCGGCTACGTCACCTGCGAGCCGCGCCGGCGCATGCGCGTGACCGACTCGATCGTCACCGCGGCGATCAGCACCGCGCCGGTGACGATGAACTTCACCGACGACGAGTACGCCAGCAGGTCCATGCCGTTGGCGATCGAGCCGATCACGATCGCCCCCAGGATCGCCGACCACACCGTGCCGCGACCGCCGAACAGGCTCGTCCCGCGATGACCGGGCCCGCGATCGCCATCAGAAGCAGATCGCTCGCGCCGGAGGACTGGTTGACGGCGGTGAGTCGCGATGCCGCGAGCACGCCGCCCATCGCGGCGAGCGTACGAGCCGAGGACGAAGACCATGATGCGCACGTGGTCGATCTTGATGCCGGCCCGGCGAGCCGCCTCGGCGTTGCCCCCGACCGCGAACATGTGGCGGCCGAACCGCGTGCGCTCGGTGACGTAGGCGAACAGCAGTGCCAACGCGAACACGATCACTACCACGAGCGGGAGGCCACGGTCCTGGTTCACGACAGCGACCAAGGCCACGAACGCTGCAGCGATCGCGCCGACACGGAACACGAGTGACCAGATCGAGCCGACCCGTAGGCCGGCGCGAGCACGACGCGTGCGTCCGACGAGCGCGGAAGTGAAGGTGAGCACGATCGCGAGACCCCGGCGACGGCCCAGCCGATCGAGGGCGGGAAGAACGTGCTCGTCAGACGCGTGACGAAGCTGTCCTCCAAGTTGATCGTGCCGGTCTGACCGAGCACGAGGAGTTGGAGGCCCACCAGGGTCAACGACCCGGCCAGCGTGACGACGAAGGAAGGGATTCGGAAGCGCGTGATCATGAAGCCGTTGAACAGGCCGACGACCGAGCCGAGTCCGACCGCCGCGAGAGCTGCGAGCGCGGGGGAGACATGGCCGTTCACGATCAGCACCGCCATGACCGACGCGCAGAATCCGCTGACCGCTGCGACCGACAGGTCGATCTCCCCCAGGAGCAGGATGAGCACGACGCCGATCGAGATCGTCGCCACGGCGGCTTGCTGCAGGGCCAGGTTGGTCAGGTTGCCGGGACTCAAGAACCTGTCGTTCTGGAACTGGAAGAACGTCCATATCGCGGCGACCATCACGAGCACGAGGAGCGGACCCGCTTCTCCTTGTGCCATCTTCCTGCCCAGGTCCCTTAGCATCTGGCCCGCGCCGCGTGGCGAGAGCAGGGCTTCCGGCTCGTCGCTCATGCGTTCTCCTTGCGGATGTCGGCTCCAAGCCCGAACTCGGCGCCGGTGATGGCGGAGACGACGTCTTCGCGACTGACTCCGCGAACGTCGAACGTGGCGGACCTGCGGCCGAGGCGCAGGACGATGATCCGGTCCGCGACCGCGAACACGTTCTCGAGGTTGTGGCTGATCACCACGATGCCGAGTCCTCGTTCGCGCAAGGTGTGGATAAGGCTGAGCACCTGCTCCGTCTGCGATACGCCTAGCGCTGCCGTGGGCTCGTCGAGCAGGAGCACCGACGGATGGCCCAGCAGCGACCGGGCGATCGCCACGGCCTGCCGCTGACCGCCGGAGAGCGACCCCACGGGCTGCCGTACGTCACTCATTGTGGTCACGGCCAGAGATCCGAGCAGCTCGAGCGAGCTTCGCTCCATGGCAGTCTCGTCTATGAAGTAGGCGCCCCTGCCGAAGCCCTGTACGAACAGTTCACGGCCGAGATAGAGGTTCGCCACGACGTCGAGGTTGTCGCAGAGCGCGAGGTCCTGATAGACGGTGGCGATCCCGAGCGCCGTCGCGTCTTGGGGGCTCGAGATCTTCACCTGGTCGCCGTTGAAGAAGAACGTTCCCTCGTCGCAGAGTTGCACGCCGGCAATGGCCTTGACCAGGGTCGACTTGCCGGCCCCGTTGTCGCCGACGAGCGCGACGACCTCTCCAGCGCCGACCTCGAAGTCGACGCTGGAGAGGGCCTGGTTGGCACCGAAGGCCTTGCTCACGCCCTTCAGCGAGAGAAGGTACGGTGCCGCGCTCGTCGCTCGCGTGCCTTCAGAACTTGGCGTCACTGAAGTCCTACGGCCTTGCCCGCCGCCACGAGTGCCGGCGTATTCAGGATCTGCTGGGTGGTCCAGAAACCGTCGGCCACCACCGTGTCCTTGATGTTGCCGGCGGTGACTGCAACCGGCGTCAGGAGGACGGAGGGGACGTCGATCTGACCGTTGTTGACCTTGCTCAGTGTCATGCCGGATGGAACGCCCGTGCCCTTCGCGAGAGCGACGGCGAGTTCCGCGGCGGTGTTCGCCTCGGCCTTGAGGGCCTTGTAGATGGTCATGTACTGCTCGCCGAGAAGAATGCGCTGGATGCCCGCGAGCTCGGCGTCCTGGCCGGTCGTCGGCCTGGTCTTCGGATCGATGCCGGCACCCTTCATGGAGGCGATGGCGCCGCCACAGGTGCCGTCGTTGGCGCAGTAGACACCGACGAAGCCGTTCTTACCGAGCTTCGTGATCGCCTGATCCATCTCGGTCTGGGCCTTGTCGGGGCTCCAGTCCGGCGTGTCGTACTCGGCGCCGATCTTGACCTTCCCGTCGAGGACGCTGTGAGCGCCCGCCTTGAACAGCTTCGCGTTGTTGTCGGTAGGCGCACCGTTGATCATCACGATCGTCTTGCCGGCGTTGCCGTCCTTCGTCAGCTTGTCGAGAAGCGCCTGGCCCTGCAGCTTGCCTACCTGCTCATTGTCGAACGAGACGTAGTAGTCGACCGCGGAATTGAGGATCAGACGGTCGTAGCTGATGACCGGGACCTTCTTGGCGTTCGCCTTCGCCACGATCGAGGCCGCCGAGGCGGAGTCGACCGGGTCGAGCACCAGAACCGTCGCCCCGTTCGTCAGCGCTGCGTCGGCCTGCGACTGCTGCTGGTTGGCGTCCTGGTTGGCGTTGCTGTAGAGGATCTCGATCTCCGGAGCGAGCTCCTTGACCTTGGCCTCGAACAGCGGTCTGTCCTGGGTCTCGTACCGGGCCGTCTTGGTCTCCGGGAGCAGGAGCGCGATCTTGATCGCTGTCGTCCCGGTCGTCCCGGTGGTCGTCCCTGTCGTCCCCGTACCGGAGGTGCCGCAGCCCGCGAGCACTGCGACTACTCCCACAAGGATCGCCAACGCGGCGACCCAGATCGGTAGGTTCTTCCTTCGCATAGCTTCCTCCCATCACGTAGCTGAACGTCCCTGCGGGTCCCGCAGGGCACCCCGCACTGCGCTCCTCAGCGGAGCCGCCCCGGCGATATCCCGGCGGCGCTGAACAGCCTGCAAGACATATGTGCCCGTATGTGTCCGGTCATCACGACCGCGTCGACCGCCTGCACTCAGACCGGCCCGCCAGCGCTCCGATCCGCCTCCTCTGCTACACTCCGAATCGTTCACAACCGCACAACGCATCCCCGACGGGTGCCCGCACGGCTCGGCGCGAATGTGCGCCTCAGGCCGACGGGAGAATAGGGAAGCCGGTGAGAATCCGGCGCTGTCCCGCAACTGTGATGGGCCTGCACGTCGGGCCCCAGCCAGGAGACCTGCCCGCTCGGGAGCGACCGCACGATGAGGCCTTCGAGGAAACGAGGCCCGCGTCGCCCGGCCGGGTCTCTTCAGCAGAAGATCGCCCCCGCCCGCCGGAACACACGGATCCTTTCCGAGACGGCCCCCGCGCAACAGCGGGGGCCGTTCGCGTTCCCTGAAGGGGTCGGCGTTCCTCGTGCTGAGCGGGCACGTTGGCCGAGGACAGCCCGGACGCGAACGGAAGGACGATCACCATGATCCGCGCACCTGGAACCGCAACGCCATTCAACCGCATGCTCGCGACTCTCGTAGTAGTCGCGTTTCTCGCGCCGCCGCTCGCGGGTTGCGGGGCCAAGGCGCCCACGCCGCCTGCAGTCACCGGCTCCGCCGGCTTCCCGGTGGCCGTCACAGACGACGCATCGCGCACGGTCACGATCGACGCACTGCCCGAGCGCATCGTCTCCCTCGCACCTGCCAACACCGAGATCGTCTACTCCCTCGGAATCATCGACCGACTCGTCGGGGTCACGACGTGGGACAACTACCCCGCGCAGGTGGAGGACATCGCCAAGGTCGGGGACTTCGCTACGCCCAACATCGAGGCGATCGCAGGCGCCAAGCCGGACTTGATACTCGTCACCGGGGGCGTGCAGGCCGACGTCATCTCCAAGCTCGAGGCCGTGGGCGCGAAGGTCGTCGTGATCGACCCTCAGAACATCGACGGGGTCTACTCGGCGATCGGGAAGGTCGCCAGGACCACCGGCACTGCCGCCAAGGGCGACCAGGTCGTTCTCGGCATGAAGAAGGATATGGCGGCCATCGAGTCCAAGCTCGCAGACGCCGAGCCCGTCACGGCCTTCATCGAGATCGGGTGGAATCCGCTCTTCACCGCCGGCCCCGGAACGCTCCTCGACGACCTGCTCGTTCATGCCGGCGGCACGAACGTCGTCAAGGAGAAGGGGTACGTCGGCTACTCGGTCGAGCAGCTCGTCAGCGATCAACCTCGGGTCTACCTCGGCACGGCTTCCTCCATCGGGGACCCCAAGGCGTTCCCGAAGCGCCCCGGCTACTCTGCACTCTCCGCGGTCAAGGCGGGACGCGTGTTCCCGCTCAACGACGATCTCGTGTCGCGACCGGGACCGCGCGTGATCGCCGGGGTGCGCGAGATCGCGGCTGCGCTCCACCCAGAGCTCTTCAGGTAGGGGGAGACGGTGGGACGCACCGGGACAAAGCGCGCGGCCTTCGTTCTGCTGGCGCTCGCCGGCATCCTGCTGGCCGTCTGCGTAGCGGGCGCGTCGTTCGGAGCGGTGGCGGTCTCAGCGGCAGACGTGGCCGGGGCCATCGGTGGAACGCTGCGCGGAGCCGAGCTGACACCCTCGCAAGCCCTGGTGATGGACCTGCGCCTCCCTCGTGTCGCTCTCGCGGCGCTCGTGGGAGCCTGTCTTGCCGCCGCCGGCGTTCTCTACCAGGCGCTCTTCCGCAACGCTTTGGCCGACCCGTACATCCTTGGAGTCTCCAGCGGTGCCGGTCTGGGCGCTGCGCTGACCTTCGCGGCCGGCGGTGCGGGCGCGGCCGCGCTTTGGGCGCCCCCTCTGGCAGCGTTCGCTGGTGCGCTCGCCACGATCCTGCTGGTGGCGGCGCTCGCCACCCGTCGCGGGGTCATGGAGACGCTGTCGCTGCTGCTAGCGGGCGTGGCCGTCTCCTATACGCTGGCGGCGATGACCTCGTTCGTGCTGGTGCTGCGTCGCGAGCAGATGTCCCGCATCGTGTTCTGGATGATGGGCGGGCTGCAGGGCGCGACCTGGCAGCAGGCCGGGATCGTGGCGCTCATGCTCACAGCGGGCCTCGCTGTCGCGGTCGTCTACGCACGCGAGCTCAACATCATGCTGCTCGGGGACGAGCGCGCCGGGGAGCTCGGCGTCAATGTCGAGCGCGTCAAGCGCGTCATCCTGGCAGCCGCGTCGCTCGTCGTGGCTGCAGCTGTCTCCGTGAGTGGTCTCATCGGCTTCGTAGGTCTGATGACGCCGCACGCCGCCCGGCTGGTGCTCGGACCCGACCACCGCCTGCTGCTGCCCGCGTCGGTGATCTCCGGCGCCATCGTGATGGTGCTGGCCGATCTCGTGGCCCGTGTGGCCTTGGCTCCAGTCGAACTGCCGGTCGGCATCGTCACCGCGCTGGCGGGTGGCCCGGTGTTCGTGTGGCTTCTCGTGCGCGCGCAGCGGGGTGTCCGGCTGTGATGGCCGGACTGGCATTCGAGAACGCCTCGGTCGGCTACGGCGCGCCCGTCGTTTCGGGCGTCACGCTTCAGGCCCGCCCGGGCGAGATGGTGGGGCTCATAGGGCCGAACGGCGCCGGCAAGACCACGCTCGTGCGGTCGGTCACTGGCGGGGCCCGCATCTTCGGCGGAGTTGTGACGATCGGCGAGCGCTCGGTGGGAGAGTACACGCGTTCCGGACTGGCTCGCCTCGTCGCGGTGCTGCCGCAGACGCTGCCCACGTCGTTCGCGTTCACGGCGAAGCAGTTCGTGGAGATGGGGCGCCACGCGCACGTGTCGCGATTCGGCGACCTGGGACCGGCCGATCATGCGGCGGTCGGCCGCGCGCTCGCCCTGACGGACACCGGCGGGCTAGCGAACCGCCGGGTCGACGAGCTGTCGGGCGGAGATCTGCAGCGGCTGACCCTGGCTCAGGCGCTGGCGCAGGAACCGTCCGTGCTCCTTCTCGACGAGCCGACGAGTCACCTCGACCTCAACCACAGGTTGCAGGTCTTGGACGTGGTCCGTTCTCTGGTCGATAGTGGGCTGGCCGTGGTCGCCGTCTTCCACGACCTGGACATGGCGGCCCGCTACTCCGACCGACTCGCCGTGGTCGTTGGCGGGACGGATGACCTCGCAGGGAATCCCCGACGAAGTGCTCACCGGCGAGACACTCGCGGGGGCGTTCGGAGTAGCTGCGGTCATCGGACGCGACCCGGTCACGGGCACGGTGCAGGTGCTGCCGGTCATGCGCTCCGAGGGGGGCGCGGTGGCTCCGCGGGGCGTGCGCGTACATGTCGTGTCCGGGTCCGGTACCGGCGCGGCGATCTTGCGCCGGCTCGTGCTGGGGGGTTTCGAAGTGACCGTCGGCGCACTCTCGCCCGACGACACCGACGGCGCGGTCGCAAGGGCGCTCGGATTGCCTATGCGCGGGATCGCGCCGTTCGTCGCGATGTCCCCCGAGGACGATGCGGCGGTCCGGGACCTGGCGGACCGCGCCGACGTGATCGTTGCGGTCGCCACGCCCTATGGCCCCGACAACCTTGGCAACCTGCGCGCGATCGCGCACCGTGCAGCCTGCACGGTGCTGGTCGGCTCCCTTACGCCTCAGATGGACTTCTCGCGCGGCGAGGCCACAGCCCTCTGGGACGGTCTCGAGTCTGCGGGCGCGCGGACGTGCGCGGACGCGCGCGGGCTCGTCCACTGCTTGGAGGGGGTGACCGGCTCGTGAGCCTGATCGTGCTGACGGGAGGCGTCCGCAGCGGTAAGTCGGCCCTTGCTGAGAGGCTGGCGGCATCCATCGGGTTCGACGTGCTGGTCGCGGCCGCCGGCTGGGATGGTGACGATGAGATGCTGCGACGCATCGATGCCCATCGACTCGCTCGCCCCGACTCCTGGACGACTGTGGCGGCGCAGGTCGATCCGTCGTGGGTCGCGGCCGTACCTGACAACGCCGTGCTCCTCCTCGACTGCCTCGGCACCCTGGTCTCCCACGCGTGCTTCGAGGAGGTGGGCGAGGCCGAGGCAGCGCCTCCCGGAGCCGAGGAGGCGGTGACAGAGCGAGTGGACGCGCTAGTGGCCGCGCTCATCGCCCGCCGCGGTGAAACGGTCGTCGTCACCAACGAGACGGGCTGGGGTGTGGTGCCCGAGTGGCCGAGCGCCCGGATCTTCCGCGACGTCCTCGGACGCGCCAACCGCCGCCTCGTCGACGCCGCCGACGCCGCGTACCTGGTCGTCGACGGCCGCTGCCTCGATCTGAAGGCCCTTCCCGACAACCCCGGCTGGCCGCCCACCCGTAAAGAAGGAGACCGATGAACGACGAGGACTTCCTGCGCGAGACCATCACCGCCATCCCCGTTCCCGACGAGGAGTGGGGACCCCGTGCCTGGGCGCGGCTCGACTCGCTCAGCAAGCCTCCGCGCTCGCTCGGGCTGCTCGAGGAACTAGCTCAGCGCCTGGCCGTTCTACAGCGAACCGATCACCCGGCGGTTCCTCGCAAGGCCATCGTTCTGATGGCTGGCGACCACGGGGTGGCTGCCCAAGGGGTGTCGCAGTATCCGAGCGAGGTCACGGCGCAGATGGTCGCCAACTTCTCGGCGGGCGGGGCCGCGATCAACCAGCTGGCTCGCCATGCGGGGGCGACGGTCCGCGTCGTCGATGTGGGCGTTGCCAACGAGCTGCTCGTCACGGACGGCGTGGTCCAGCGGCGGGTCGCCGACGGGACCGCCGACATGAGCAAGGGCCCGGCGATGACTCGGGAGCAGGTGCTCGCCGCGATACGAGTGGGGATCGAGCAAGTGGTCGGGCTCGCGCGGGAGGGCGTGGACCTGATCGGCACCGGCGACATGGGCATCGGCAACACCACCGCGGCGGCCGCCATCACCAGTGCGCTCACTCGTGTCGACCCGGCACAGGTGGTCGGCCCCGGAACCGGCCTGGACGAGCAAGGAGTCGCGCACAAGACGAAGATCATCCGGCGCGCGATGGCGGTCAACGCCCCCGACCCCACGGACGCCCTCGACGTGCTCGCCAAGGTGGGCGGGCTCGAGATAGCCGGACTCGCCGGCGTCGTCATCGGCGCGGCTTCCCAGGGCATCCCGGTAGTCAGCGACGGCTACATCTCCGGCGCGGCGACGCTCGCGGCCTTGGGTGTCGCCCCGGCCGCCCGTCCTTGGGTATTCGCGTCGCATCGCAGCGCCGAGCCCGGGCACGCCATCGTTCTCCGCGCGCTCGGTCTTCGCCCAGTGCTCGAGCTCGACATGCGTCTGGGAGAGGGCACCGGCGCCGCCTTGGCCATGGAGATCATGGATGCCGCATGCGCGGTGATGTCGGGCATGGCCACCTTCGGCGAAGCCGGCGTCTCGGAGCGGGAGGACTGATGCCCGGGTCCGCCCCGCACAAGCCGCCTCCGCGTCCGCTCGCGGACTTCGCCGCCGCCGTCGGGTTCCTGACGCTGCTGCCGATCGGCCGCCTGTGGCCCGACGATCGCCCGCCACGCTCGGTCGGATGGTATCCGTGGGTCGGCTGGCTGGTCGGAGGTGTCGTCGTAGGGCCTCTGTGGGCCCTCAGGCGCCTTCAGGGGCCGATCGCGGGCACGAAGGCGCTCATGTGCGCAGCGGTCGCGGTAGCCGCCTGGGCGCTGCTCACGCGCTTCCTGCACTGGGACGGGTTGGCCGACGCCGCGGACGGACTCTGGGGCGGCCAGACGCCCGAGCGCCGCTTGGAGATCATGCGCGACAGCCGCATCGGCTCCTTCGGTGCTGTGGCGTTGCTCATGACCGCGCTCCTGCAGGTCACCGCCGCCACCCTTCTCATCGAGAGAGGCGCTCTGTGGCTCCTCGTTGCGGCACCGGTCCTAGGGCGGTTGGCGGCCTCCCTGGCCGCCTGGCAGCTGCCGAGCGCGCGCACGGAGGGTCTCGGCCTCACCGCGATGGGCGCACCGGGGTCATACGACGTCGTCGTCGCAGCAACGGCTGCGCTCGCGCTGTTCGCATTCGTCTTCCTGGGCGCTTCGGTGCCGGCCGTCCTCGCCGTCCTGGCCGCGGGCCTCGCCGCGGCGATGCTGGTCCCCCGCGCGCTCGCGCGGCCTATCGGCGGGATGACCGGCGACCTGTTCGGCGCTACCGTGATCCTCGTAGAGACTGTCGTCCTATTGATCGGAGCCGTGATCTGAAGTGACCGACGCCATTACCATCGGAGCCCACGAACGACCCGCGCGCGGCGTGCCCGTGGAGGTGCTGATCGCGCGCCACCCGCAGGTGCAGGCCAACGTGGACGGCAGGTTCGTGGGAACGGGGGACTCCCCGTTCACGCGCGCTCGGGCGAGCGGCAGTGCGCGGCGCTCGCCGACTACATCGCCGCCTGGAAGCCGACCGCCGTCCACTCGAGCCCGCGCACGCGCGCACGCGCGGTCGCGGACCTCGCGGCGAAGCAGGCGGGCGTCGAGCTGCACGTGGACGACGATCTCGCCGAGATCGACTTCGGCGCGGCGGAGGGCCTCACCTACGACGAGGCGAGGCGCGCCGGCGTGGACATCGACCTGCTCGGTGGCCCACCCGAGTCGGCTCCCTTCCATGACGGCGAGTCGTGGCAGGCGTTCGCCGCCCGTATCGACAAGGCCGCCGAGCGTATCGAGAAGTGCGGCTCTCGCGTCGCGGTTGTCGCGCACGGCGGAGTGGTGCGTTCGCTGGTCTCGCACTGGCTGGGCTTGCCGGACAAGGCGGCGTGGAGGTTCGCGGTCCCGAACGCGTCGGTCGCCACCCTCACGCTCTGGGATGGCACCGGCACCCTTCGTACCTTCGGTATCGAGGTCCTTGCGACGGAGAGCGACGAATGAAGCACCTCCGCATCGACTGGGACGCGTCGTTCTGGTTCGCGGTGGCGTTCCTCGCAGCGGGATTCGCACTGCCTCCGGTGCTGCTGGCGGCGGTCGTCGCGCTCGATTCGGGAATGGGCGCTTCCCTGCCCTACAACGTGGTCAACGCCGGCGTCCAGGTGCTCGCGTTCGCTCTTACCACCGGGCTGCTCGTCATCGCCAGGCCGGCGCGTCGCCTCCTCCACGTCGTCGCAGGATTCTACGTCCTATGGGTGGGCGCGGTCGCCGCGCTCGCGGTTCTACAGCTCATCCAGAAGCCGACTCAGTGGGCGGGCGCGGCCGCGTCATTGGCCTCTCCGCTCACGCTCGGCGCGGTGCAGATAGTCGGTCTCGCTCCGCTCAACCTCGGCACTCCCGATCTCTGGGCGATCCTCGGAGTGTGCTCGGGCTTCGCGGGCGGGAGGCTGTACCTGCGGCTTCGCAACCGGCCGGCGGGCGGCGCCGCGGACAGGCTGGTGACCCCTATGCGCTTGCCTTCACCGACCTCACGCGACACAATCAACACCCACACCTGACGCGCCGCCCCTCTTCGCGCGCAGCGCGCGGGCGGCGAGGGGACCGGGAATGGACTGGGACGCGTTCATACGACCTGAGTTGCGGGGTATGACCGCGTACGCGCCCGGACTTCGCGCGGAGCAGGTGCGCGACCTTAGCGGCTGCGATGAGATCCTCAAGCTGTCCAGCAACGAGTACCCGCTCGGACCCACGCCCCGCGCCGTCGAGGCGATGAGCGCCGCGCTCTCCGACCTGCAACCGCTACCCCGACGGCTCCGCCGACGCGCTGCGCGCGCGCCTCTCCGCGCACTGGGGCGTCGACGAGAGTCTCATCTGCGTCTCCAACGGGAGCAACGAGCTGCTCCGCCTGATCGGGCAGGCCGTCCTGCGCCCGGGCGACGAGGTCGTCTTCGCGTGGCCGAGCTTCATCGTCTACCCGGCGGTCGCGGCGATGTTCGGCGCCAAGGCGGTCGTCGTGCCGCTCGACGCCGGCCTCCGGCACGACCTGCCCGCGATGCTGGCCGCCATCACGCCCGCGACCCGCATCGTCTTCCTGTGCAACCCGAACAACCCGACGGGCACCATCTACGAGCGCGACGAGTTCCGCGCATTCCTTGCGGAGGTCCCGCCCCACGTGCTCGTCGTCGTCGACGAGGCGTACTTCGAGTTCGCCGACGACCCGTTCTACCCCGACAGCCTGGACTACTTCGACGGCGTGGCTCCCATCGTCGTGCTGCGCACCTTCTCGAAGATCTACTCCCTGGCCGGACAGCGCGTCGGCTACGGCTTCATGCCCGAGCCTCTGCGCGCCGCCGTCGACAAGATCCGCGAGCCGTTCAACGTCAACTCCGTCGGTCAGGCGGGCGCTCTGGCGTCCCTCGACGACCAGGCGGAGGTCGTCCGCCGCAAGCACGAGAACCGCGAGCAGAAGACCTACCTCTATTCGTGCTTCGACCGGCTGGGCATCGGCTACGTGCCGTCCCAGGCCAACTTCGTCTGGATCAAGACGGAGAGACCGGTCGAAGTGTTCGAGGCGCTGCTCGACGAAGGCATCATCGCGCGCGACTTCGGGACCGCGCCCGCGCTGCGCCTGACGATGGGTACCCCGAACGACACGCGGCTCATAGAAGCCGCAATGGAGCGGATCGAGAAGCGGCTGGGCGGCATCTGACCCCGCCGCTGCGCACACCGCGAACGACGGACGAGGATGTGAGCTTCGAACCATGCTGATAGTGATGAGGGACCATGCGTCCCCTGAAGAGATCCAGCACGTAGTCGACCACCTGCACCTTTCCGGCGCCGAGACGCACCTCTCGCAGGGCGAGGTCAAGACAGTCATCGGCGTCATCGGCGAGCGTGAGCTGATCTACACGCTGGACATGGAGGGCTTCCCTGGCGTCTCGGAGGTCATCCGAGTCCTGAAGCCCTACAAGCTCGTCGGGCGCGACTTCCAGGCCGAGGACACCGTGGTCAAGGTGGGCAGCGCCGAGGTCGGCGGAGGCGTGTTCGCCGTGATCGCGGGACCGTGTTCGGTCGAATCCGAGAAGCAGATGATGACCGTCGCGGGCGCCGTCAAGGCCGCCGGCGCGACGATGCTGCGCGGCGGCGCCTACAAGCCGCGTTCGAGCCCGTACGCATTCCAGGGCATGGGGCTCGACGGCCTGAAGCTGCTGCGGCAGGCCGGCGACTCCGTCGGCCTGCCCGTCGTGACCGAGGTCCTCGACGTCCGCGACGCCGAGACGGTCGCGGAGTGGGCAGACGTCATGCAGGTCGGCGCGCGCAACATGCAGAACTTCATGATGCTCGAAGAGCTCGGACGTATGGACAAGCCGGTGCTCCTGAAGCGCGGGCTCTCCGCCACGATCGAAGAGGTCCTCTCCAGCGCCGAGTACGTGCTCAAGGGCGGGAACCGCGACGTCATCCTGTGCGAGCGTGGCATCCGCACGTTCGAGACGTACACGCGCAACACGCTGGACCTCTCTGCCGTCGCCGCGTTCAAGACGCTGACTCACCTGCCGGTGATCGTCGATCCATCCCACGCGACCGGCCGGCGCGATCTGATCGCGCCGATGTGCCGCGCATCCGTGTTCGCGGGCGCCGACGGCCTCATCGTCGAGGTGCATCCCGATCCCGAACACGCGCTCTGCGACGGGCCGCAGTCGCTGGACATCCCCGCCTTCGAGGCCCTTTCCGCTTCGCTCACGCCACTCGTCGAGTTCGAAGGGAAGAGGCGGTGAGCCGCCCGTTCGATCGCGTCGTGGTGATCGGCGTCGGGCTCATCGGCGGCTCGCTGTGCGCTGCTATCAAGGCGGTCGCGGACGCGCCGCAGGTCAGGGGCGTCGACGCGGACGCACGCACTCTGGCGGTCGCTCTCGAGCGCGGGGCGATCGACGAGGCGGTCTCGGCCATGGAGATCGACTCCGCTCTCCTGCACGCGGACCTCGTCGTGATCGCGACCCCGGCGAGCGCGGCGGGGGAGTGGCTGGCCCGTATCGGGCGGCTCGGCTACAAGGGAGTCGTCACCGACGTTGCCTCGACCAAGACCGCCATCACGGCGAAGGCGGCGAGTCTGCTGGGCGAGGGGGCCATCTTCATAGGCGGCCATCCGATGGCGGGTTCGGAACGCAGCGGCGTCGAGTCTTCGGATCCCGAGCTCTTCCACGGCGCCTACTACGTGCTCTGCCCCTCTGACGGCACGCCTGCGGACGCCTACAGCCGCCTCCACCATCTGGTGACATCCATCGGCGCCCGTGCCATCGCCGTCTCGCCCGACGCGCACGACCGCGCGGTGGCGGCCATCAGCCATGCACCACACGTGGCGGCCTCCGCCCTCACGAACCTCGCGGCGGCTCGGGCCCGCGACGGCGAGGACGTCTTGCGACTGGCGGCCGGGGGCTTCAAGGACATGACGCGGATCGCCGCCGGCTCCCCCGAGCTGTGGACCGGCATCTGCATCGACAACAGCGAAGCGGTGATGGTCGCCCTCGGAGACCTGACGGGGCAGTTGCACGAGTTCTCGCGGCTGCTGGCGTTCGGCGACCGGGCCGGCATGCGCGAGTGGTTCAGCCGCGCCGCGCAGGTCCGGCGGGCGCTGCCGTCGCAGTGGGTCCCGGCTTCGGCGCGTCTGCGCGAGCTGAGCGTCGCCATGACCGACCGCCCCGGGGCTGTGAGCGCGATCACGCAGGCCGCCGCACGCGCGGGCTGCAACATCGAGGACATCGGGATCGACCACGTCACCGAGGACACCGCGTTGCTGAGTCTGGTGCTCACCGACGAGGGAGACGTCGACGCTCTGGTCGCGGGACTGCGGGAGGACGGCTTCGACGTCACACTCTCGCCGCTCGACGCCGAGGGACAGGCATGATCTTCGAGGCGCAACCGGCCCCGGGCCCGCTCCGCGGCACTGTCCGCGTGCCCGGAGACAAGTCGATCTCGCATCGCGCCGTGTTCTTCGCCGCAATGGCCGACGGCACGAGCCGCCTCACCGGCGTCCTCGACTCCGCCGACGTCCGATCGACGTTGGAGGCGGTCGCGGACCTGGGCGCCGTGGTCGACGTCGGTCCCGAACGCGAGGGCGGACTCGACGTCTCGGTGACCGGCTGGGGCACGCGCGGCCCGCACGCGCCCGCGCACGCCATCGACTGCGGCAACAGCGGAACGACAGCGCGACTGCTGATGGGAGTCCTGGCCCCATGGCCTCTCGTCGTGACGCTGGACGGCGACGAATCGCTTCGCAAGCGCCCGATGCGGCGCGTCACGGACCCGCTCACGGCGATGGGCGCGCGTTTCGCCACGACCGAGGGTCACCTCCCGGCAGTCATCGAAGGCGCGTCGCTCCGGGCCCTGCGCTACGAGTCGCCCGTGGCGAGCGCCCAGGTCAAGACGGCCGTGCTCATCGCCGGCCTCGGCGCGCGAGGAGTCACCACGGTCATCGAACCCGCGCCCAGCCGCGACCACACGGAGCGTCTGCTGCCCGCGTTCGGGGTCGGCGTCGGCCGTGACATGGAGACGCTCTCTTGCTGGGTGACCGGCCCGACCGCTCTGACGGCCTCCGACGTCGCGGTCCCCGCCGACCCGTCCTCTGCCGCCTTCATAGTCGGGGCGGCAGTGACCGTACCGGGTAGCAGGGTCACCATACGCGACGTCGATCTCAACCCGACCCGCACCGGCTTCGTGCGCGTGCTCGAGCGCATGGGCGCGCTTGTGGAGTGCTCCGTCGAACGCGCCGCGGGCGCCGAGCCGACGGGGCGCATCGTTGCCAGTTACTCGGACGGCCTGGTCGGCACCGTCGTGACCCCGGACGAGGCGCCGTCGCTGATCGACGAGGTTCCGCTGCTGGCAGTGGTTGCTTGCTCGGCCCAGGGCGTGACTCGGTTCGAGGGTGTCGTAGAATTGCGCGTCAAGGAATCCGATCGCCTTTCGGCCATGGCCGGCGCGCTCACCAAGATGGGCGCGACGGTCAGATGCGGCGAGGACTGGCTCGAGGTAGAGGGCCCGGCGGCCCTTCGCGGAGCCCAGCTGTCTTCGCACGGCGACCATCGTCTCGCCATGGCCTGGGCTGTGGCCGCGTTGAGGGCGCAAGCGCCTGTGGAGATCGCCCTGTGGGAGGCCGTGACGATCTCGTATCCTTCCTTCGAGCGCGATCTGTCATCGCTGCTGCGCTGAGTGACCCTCGGTCGGCTGGCGCGCTGTCTGCTACGCTTCTCAAGGCCAGACGGCGCCGTCCGCAAAGGAGCCCCCAATTGATCGTCGCCATCGACGGGCCCGCCGCCTCCGGCAAGTCCACGGTCGCGAAGTCGCTGGCGTGCCGGCTCGGCATGGCGTACCTCGACACAGGCGCGATGTACCGGGCCATCGCGGTCGAAGCGCTGCGCCGCGGGATCGCGCTCGACGACGACTCCGGGCTCAGCGCGCTGGCACGCGAGGTCACCGTCTCGTTCGTGCACGAAGAACAGCTCGCCGCTGCCTGCCGGCGTGCTAGTCGACGGCGTCGACGTGACCCGCGCCATCCGTACTCCGGAGGCCGACGCGGCCGTTAGCCCGGTGTCGGCTGTGCCCGGCGTGCGCTCGGCCATGGTGGAGCAGCAGCGACGGATCGCTGCCGAGTCGCCGCATACCGTGTTGGAGGGGCGCGACATCGGGACCGTGGTCTTCCCGAACGCCGAGGTCAAGGTCTTCCTCACCGCCAGCGCCGAGGAGCGCGCGCGCCGCCGCACGATCGACATGATCGGGCGCGGCGTAGAGATGTCGCAGTCCGATGTCCAGGCGAAGCTCGAGTCGCGCGACCGATACGATTCGACGCGGCAGGCCTCCCCGATGTCCTGCGCGGAGGACGCCTTCGCCATCGACACCACGGGAATGACGATCGACGATGTCGTCGATGCCATCACCGGCCTGGTGGAGGCGAGACGGTGAGCCGCGTCCCTCACCCCCCGCGAAGCTTCTGGTTCGCGCACGTCATCCGTGCCACGGCCGGCGCGCTCATCGCCGCGCTGTTCCGCACCCGGGTGATCGGCGGCGGCAACATGCCGGCCAGTGGCGGAGTCATCCTTGCCGGCAATCACATCTCGTACGCGGACCCGATCCTGCTGTGGTGCCGCTCTCCGCGGCCGGTGCACTTCATGGCCAAGTCCGAACTGTGGAAGAGCACGCTCTTCGGAACAGGGCTGGACCACTTCTGGGCGTTCCCGGTCAACCGCGGCGAGGCCGACCGCACAGCCATCATCAAGGCGAGCGACTACCTCAAGGCGGGCGAGCTGGTCGGGATCTTCCCCGAGGGCACGCGCAACCTCGACGGCGACGCCGAAGCGCAGGGCGGCGCCTCGTTCCTGGCTCTCCGCAACGGTGTGCCGATCGTGCCGGTAGGCATCGCCGGCACGGAGCGCATCAGCCCCCCGGGTTCGCGCGGTATCCGCTTCCCGAAGGTGGTCATCTCCTTCGGACGGCCGATCGACCCCGAGGGCTTCGATGGCGCGGGCAGGAGAAGGGTCCAGGCGATCACCGCCGAGATCATGGGGAGGATCGGCGAAGAAGTCGCGCGTGCTGGAGAGGTGGCGTACTCGTGAAGGTGACGGTCGCGCGGCACGCGGGGATCTGCTACGGCGTCGAGCGCGCGCTGAAGCTCGCCGACGAGGCCGCGGCCACCGGCAGGACCGTTCACACCCTCGGCCCGCTCATCCACAACCCCCAGGCAGTCGAGGCGCTGCGTGCGCGCGGCGTGCAGGCGGCGGCGTGCGTCGAGGAGGCCGGGGAGGGCATCCTCGTCATCCGGACCCACGGCGTGGATCCCGCGATCATCGCGGCGGCCACCGAGCGCGGGCTGGACGTCGTCGACGCCACGTGCCCCTTCGTCTCCAGCGCGCAGCAGGCCGCCGCCCAACTCAAGGCCGACGGGTACACGCGTCGTGATCGTCGGCGAGGCCGACCACCCCGAGGTCGAGGGCATCGTCGCTCACACCGGAGGCGATGCGATCGTCGTCGAGGAGGTCTCCGACATCCCCGAGCATCTTCCATCGCGGCGGGTCAGGCATCGTCGTGCAGACGACCCAGTCGCTCGAGCGGCTCAACCAGGTCGTAGCCGCCCTGATGCCGCGGGTGAGCGAGCTCAAGGTCCACAACACCATCTGTTCGGCGACGGGCAAGCGCCAGAGCAGCGCGGAGGAGCTCGCTCGGTCGGTCGACGTGATGGTCGTCGTCGGCGGTCACAACTCCGGCAACACCACGCGGCTGGCCGAGATCTGTCGCGCCGTGAACCCGCGGGTCCACCACGTCGAGACCGCCGACGAGCTTCGAGCCCGAGTGGTTCGAGGGCGTCCGTACGCGTGGGCGTCACCGCTGGCGCGTCGACCCCCGACGAGCAGATGGCGGGCGTCGTCTCGGCGATCGAGGCGATGGTCGATGACGTATCCGACTGAGGTCGTCCGCCGCCGCGGCCGGGGGCCGCGTCGCGTTCGTGGACGCCGGAGACCCCCGCGGCCGCGGCAGGCCTGATCGCCGGCGACGTGATCCTCGTCGGTGGCGGGCGACCGCCTGCGCGACGTCATCGACTGGATGTGGCTCGCGGACGGCGCATAGCGTCCGGGTCCGACTCAGGGACTGCCGCGGCATCGAACGAGACGCACTGCTTGTGCGCGACTGGGACGAGTCGTGGGGACTGGCCTTCGACGGTGTCGTGTTCGACGGCATCCGGGAGTGCGACAACGCCTGCGCGTTCTGCTTCGTCACCCAGCTTCCTCCGGGCCTGCGCCCCTCGCTCTACGTGCGTGACGACGACTTCCGGCTCTCGTTCCTCACCGGCAACTTCATCACCCTCACCAACCTGAACGACGAGGACGTGGCCCGGATCGTCGAACAACGCCTGACCCCGCTGTACGTGTCGCTGCACGCGGTGGACCCTGACGTCCGCCGCAGACTGATGTGCCCCATCGTCGAGGATCGCGCGCTCGAGTCCGTCGGACATGCTGCTTGCGGCGGACATCGACCTGCACGTGCAGATCGTTCTGGTGCCGGGGATCAACGACGGCGCTGCGCTGCAGCGCACCCTCGCGTGGCTCGCCGAACGGCCAGGCGTACGGTCGGTCGGAGTCGTCCCGGTAGGCGTCACGCGCTACCAGAGGAACATCACGCACGGATACGACTCCGCCGACGATGCGGCCGCGGTGCTCGAGCAGCTGGAGCCGTGGCAGAGTCGGATGCGCTCCGAGCGCGAGCATCTCGTGGGTCTACGCGGCCGACGAGCTGTACCTCGCGGCCGGGGCGGTGCTTCCGCGCTGCCGAGGAGTACGACGACTTCCCGCAGTACGAGAACGGCATCGGCATGGTCCGCGCGTTCGTCGACGAGGCAGCGGAGCGTGCCGGTGCGCTCGCGCCAGCTTCGGCCGAGCTTCCCGCCGACGGTCCTCGCGTGGCCCTCGTGACGGGCGAGTTCTTCGGCCCCGTGCTCGCGCGCCTCGCGCCCGCGCTCGCGCGCTCGGGCTGCCGGACGCGCCGTACTGCCAGTGCGCGAACGACCTCCTCGGAGGCAACGTGGGCGTGGCCGGTCTGCTCGGGGGCGGCGATATCGCTCGCGCCGTCGCTGCCCGCAGGGCGATCGGCCGACGTATTCCTGGTTCCCGACGTGACGGTCAACGACGACGGGCTGATCCTCGACGACCCGACCGTCGACGGACGTAGCAGCGCAGGCAGGAGCCGACGTGCGTCTGGTATCATGCGACGCCGCGGGGCTGGTCTCCGCCCTGTCCGACTGTCCACCGCCAAGAGCGGGTGATCCGCAGATGTCCATCCCTGTCGTCGCCGTCGTCGGTCGTCCCAACGTCGGCAAGTCCACGCTCGTCAACCGCCTCGTGCAGGGGTCGGACGCCATCGTCCACGCCATGCGGGGCGTGACGCGCGATCGCAGCTACCACCGCGCCGACTGGAACGGCCGGCGAGTTCATGCTCGTCGACACCGGCGGCATCGAGCTCGCGACCGACGACGCCTTCGGCGAGTCGATCCGCAGGCAGGCGATCATAGCGGCCGAAGAGGCCGACGCCGTCCTGTTCGTGGTCGACGGCCAGGCCGGCGATCACCGCGGGTGACGAGGACGTCGCTCGCATCCTGCAGCGCCAGCGAACGCCCGGTCCTACTCGTCGTCAACAAGTCCGACACGCCCCGGCGACGACTCAGCCGGCTACGAGTTCTGGGACCTGGGGATCGGCGAGCCGTGGGCCATCTCGGCACTGCACGGCCACGGGACCGGCGACCTGCTCGACGACGTTGGTCAAGGCGCTCCCGGAGAGCGAGCCGGAGGTCACGGAAGGCGAGGTCGGCGTCGCCATCATCGGACGCCCGAACGCCGGCAAGTCCTCCCTCTTCAACCGCCTGATCGGCGCTGAGCGCTCGATCGTGAGCCCCGTCGCGGGCACGACTCGCGACTCGATCGACACGGTCGTCGAGCGTGACGGCAAGTCGTACCGGCTGGTCGACACCGCCGGACTGCGGCGTCAAGTCACGCATCGACGAGTCGGTCGAGTACTACAGCTTCGTGCGGGCGATGCGGGCGATCGACCGCGCGGACGTGGCGCTGCTCGTGGTCGACGCTGTCGACAGGTATCACCGACGGCGACCAGCGCGTCGCCCGCTTCGCCGAGGAGCGCGGCTGCGCGATCGTCGTCCTGCTCAACAAGTGGGACCTGCTCGCCGACGACGAGGCTCGCGACGCCGTCGATGGACGACATCCCCCGCAAGCTCGGGCTTCGTCGACTACGCACCGCTGCTGCGCACGTCCGCCCTCACTGGTCGCGGCATCGCCAAGCTCTACGACCTGATCGACCTCGTGTACGGCAACTTCATGCAGCAGGTCGCGACCAGCAAGTTGAACCGGTTCCTCTCCGACCTGCGCGAGACAGGACACACGATCTCTCGAGGAGGCGCGCAGTTGCGGGTCAAGTACGGCACTCAGACGCGCAACGGGCCACCGGGCTTCACGTTCTTCGCGAACCACCCCAAGCTCGTGGACGAGAACTTCAAGCGCTATCTGGAGAATCGCATGCGCGAGGTCGTTCGACCTCACCGGGACGCCGGTCACGCTGAAGTTCCGGCAGAAGGACTGACGGGGAGATGCTGGAATCCGCCGCCCGCGTCGTCATCGCCCTGGCCTTCGGGTACCTCCTCGCGGGCATACCGTTCGGTGTCATCGTCGCCCGGAAGCTCTACGACGTGGACATCACCGCCCTCGGCTCGGGCAACACCGGGGCCACCAACGTCTTGCGTCTCCTGGGTTGGCGTCCGGCACTGGTCGTCGCGGTCCTCGACGTGGCCAAGGGCGCGGTGCCGGCGCTGGTCGCGAGGTTCCTGCTGCCCGATCCGACGTGGGGCATCAACGCACGCGACCTCTTCGTGATCGCCACGGGCGGAGCGGCGATGGCCGGCCACATGTTCTCGCCTTACTTCCGGTTCCGCGGCGGCAAGGGTGTGGCCACGGCGGCGGGCGGGATCCTCGTCCTCATGCCCGAGGCGTTCGCGGCCTTGGTGGTCATCTTCGTCTTGCTGGTCGCTCACGGTGCGGATCGTCTCCGTGGCCTCCATCCTGTCCGCCCTCGCCTTTCCCGGAGTGATCTGGGTGTTCTATAGCGGGCAGGATCGTCCGGTGCTCCTCGGCTTCGCGATGCGTGGCGATCTTGCTGATCGTCTGGGCGCATCGCGCCAACATCGGTCGCCTGATGCGCGGCGAGGAGCCGAGGATTACGATGGGACGGGCAACGCAAGGGCCGAGACGGACGAGGGAGCGGTCGTGACGAACGGTCGCAGTCATCGGAGCGGGCTCGTGGGGCACCTCCGCGTCTTGGCTGCTCGGCGGCAAGGGTCACGACGTGCGCGCTGTGGGCGCGCGAGTGCTGAGATCGCGGAGGTCGTCAACGCCGAGCACCGCAACCCGCACGTTCATGAGCGACATCGTCCTGCCCGACAGCGTGGTCGCCATCGTGCGAGATCGGCGACGGTCCTGCGCGGCGCCGAGGCCGTCGTCATGGTCACCCCAAGCCTCGGCGTCCGCACGCACCGCCGAGACCATGAAGCCGCATCTGGCCGACGACATGCCGGTCGTCATCCTGAGCAAGGGCGTCGAGAACGACACGTTCATGCTCATGACCGAGGTGCTCGAGGACGTGCTCGGCAACCGTGAGCGTCTGGCCGGTCTCTCCGGTCCCAACCACGCCGAGGAGGTCGGGAAGGGCATCCCGTCGGCGACCGTCGTCGCCGCGTACGACGCAGGCGGTCGGCCGCCTGTTCCAGGACCTGTTCATGACGCGGTTCTTCCGCGTCTACACGAACCCCGACGTCGTCGGCGTCGAGCTGTGCGGCGCGAGCAAGAACGTCATCGCGGTCGCCGCGGGCATGTGCGACGGACTCGGCTACGGAGACAACACCAAGGCGACGCTCATGACGCGCGGTCTCGCGGAGATGAGCCGCCTCGGGCAGCGCCATGGGCGCCAACCCGCTGACGTACATGGGCCTCGCGGGCGTGGGCGACCTGATCGCCACCTGCACGTCGCAAGAACTCCCGCAACCGCGCCCTCGGCGAGTTCGTAGGTCGCAGGCGGCACGCTCGAAGGCTGGAGAGGCCCAGACGAACATGGTCGCCGAGGGCGCGTTCGCCTGCATCGCGGTCGAGGAGCTCGGCAAGCGCCAAGGGCGTCGAGCTGCCGATCACGCGGCAGGTGCGCGCGGTGCTCTACGAGGGCCTGTCTCTCGCCGAGCGGCGAGGACGCCCTGCTCGGCCGCGAGCGCGCGCGACGAGCTGCACGGTCTGGGTCTCGGTCGACGACTGACGGCGCTCTGCACGTCCGAACGATCGGGAGGGCGACATGACCGACCGCATCCTGGATGGCGCCGTCGATCCTCTCGGCCGACTTCACGCGGCTTGGCCGAGGCCGTCGAGCTCGTCGAGGCGGCGGGCGCCGACCTCATCCACGTGGACGTCATGGACGGCCACTTCGTCCCGAACCTCACGATCGGCCCGCCCGTGGTCAAGGCGCTGAAGCGCGATCGCGACCGGTCCCGCTCGACGTGCACCTCATGATCGACAACGCCGACACGACGGTCGGGTGGTACCTGGACGCGGGCGCGGACTGGGTCACGGTGCACGTCGAGGCGTGCGACCACCTTCACGCGCATCGTCCAGCACGATCCACGCCGCCGGCGCCAAGGCGGGCGTGGCGCTCAACCCGGCACGCCCGCCGTCGTTCTCCAGCGAGGTCATCGAGCGACCTCGACCTCGTGCTCGTGATGAGCGTGATACCCGGGATTCGGCGGCCAGTCCTTCATCCCCGGGTCGACCGCCAGGATCGCGGAGGTCGCGGGGATGATCGTCGCGAGCGGATCCTCGCGCCGTCATCGAGGTCGACGGCGGTATCGACGAGAGTACCGCCCCCGTGGTCGCAGCGGCCGGCGCACGTATCCTCGTTGCAGGCAACGCCATCTTCGGGCGAGAAGATCCCGTCGCCGCGCTTCGCTCGATCCGCGAGGCAGGGGAGTCGGGAGTGCATCTTGTCTGACGCGCTCGATCCCCAGCCGCCAGGTCGCGGATACCTCGTGCAACGCTCGCGGAAGCGTGTCGTCACAGCCGCCGCCACATGGCGCGAGTTCTTCCGCGACCTCGGCGTACGCTTCCTGGTCGCCGGTGCAGTGGTCGCCGTGGTGGCCGCGATCGTGGCGCTCATCCGCCTGCTGGGCTGATGGCGGCCGCCTCGTTGGCGGCGAGCTGCACTTCCTGCTAGACTCCGGTGCACGTTCTTCAGGGCGGGGTGAGATTCCCCACCGGCGGTGACAGCCCGCGAACCCCTCGAGATGGGGGGCCGATCCGGTGAGACTCCGGGGCCGACGGTCACAGTCCGGATGGAGAGAAGGATGCGTCTAGCATGACGCGCCTATTCGGCGACGCGTACGCGTCCGTCAGCGACCCGTACCTTCGTCGCGCCTCGATCTCGCCGAGCGCGGCCGCGGCACGACCTCGCCCAACCCCCTCGTCGGCTGCGTCCTCGTGCGCGACGGCGCAGGTCGTGGGTGAGGGCTGGCACGAGCGTGCGGGAGGTCCTCACGCTGAGATCGTGGCGCTTCAGGCCGCGCGGAGACGCCGCGCGCGGCGCCACCGCCTACGTCACCCTCGAGCCCTGCTCGCACGACGGGCGCACGCCGCCATGCGCGCCCGCGCTCGCGCGCGCGGGCGTCTCGCGCGGTGGTCATCGGGATGGCCGACCCCAAGCCGGAGGCCGCCGGAGGCGCCGACGTGCTCCGCGCCGCCGGCGTCGACGTGGAGTTCGCGTCGGACCCCCGGCCCTTCGAGGCGCTCAACGAGGAGTGGCTGCACCGGCTGCGTACCGGGCGGCCCGTTCGTCCGCGTCAAGATCGCGCTCACCCTGGACGGGCAGGCCGAGTCTCGCGCAAGGCGCGCGCAGCGCCATCACCGGGCAGAGCGCCCGCGACCTGACGCATGCGCCTTCGCGCCGAGGCCGACGCGTGCTCGTCGGCACGGGCACGGTGGCCGTGGACGACCCCGCGCTGACCGTTCGCGACGCCGACGGTGTTCTCGCGACCGCGTCAGCCGCGCCGCGTACGTTCTGACGCCGCACCGAGCAGCCGTCCGCCGACGCCACGGATGTTCCACGACGGCGCTCGGCCCGGTCGGAGCTGCTGGTGCCCGACGCGCTCGACCTCGAGCCCGCGCTGAGTTCCGCCGGGGCGCGCGGCGTCGAGCTGGGACGCCGCCTGCGGTCTGGCCGACGCGTTCCGCGCGCTCGCCGACGACGGGGTCGTCTCCCTGCTCGTGGAGGCCGGCCCGCGGATGTTCAGCGTCGCTGGCCGTCTACGGGCTGATCGACGAACTCGTGTTGCTACCACGCCGGGCGGCTTCGCCGGCGAGCGAGGCGCCCGCCCTGTATGTGGGAGAATCGCAGGAGGACCCCGCGACGCTGCAGCGCGACTTCCGCGCGGTCGAGGCGGGGGTAGTCGGGGAGTGACGCCGTCACGGTGTGGCGTCCGCGCATCGGTGGTATCCGAGTAGGGGCGGCACCGTCAGTAGCCGCCTAGGCGCTTTCGAAGGAGCAGAGCAAACATGTTCACCGGGACTCATCGAGACCAAGGGCATCGTCACGCGGACGGAGCGCGTCGGCAGCGGGCATGCGCCTCGAGGTCTACGCGCCCGAGTTCGGCCGCGACATGGCGATCGGCGACTCGGTCGCCGTCGACGGCGTATGCCTCACCATCGTGAAGTTCCTGCGCGGCGCGTTCGTGGTGGACGTGAGCGACGAGACGGTCCGCCGCACGACGCTGGCCGAGCTGCATCAGGGGGGCAGCGTCAACCTCGAACGCGCGCTGCGCATGTCCGACCGCCTCGGCGGACACATCGTTACCGGACACGTCGACGCGGTCGGCACGCTCTCGATGCGCCAGCCGGGCGGCAACGCGACTCTCTACCGCTTCACCGCGCCACCCGAGATCCGCGAGTTCCTCGTGGAGAAGGGCTCCGTGGCGGTCGACGGCATCTCGCTCACGGTCGCGCGCCTCTTCGACGACGGCTTCGGCGTGTCCGTCATCCCTTTGACGGAGCAGGCCACGACGCTCGGCGACAAGCCGAACGGCGCGCAGGTCAACCTCGAGGCCGACATGTTCGCCAAGTACGTGAAGAACTTCGTCGCGGCCTACATGGGCGGCGCCGGAGACCGGCGGCGAGAGACCGGCCAAGCGCGGACTCGGTGACATGCTCAAGGACTTCGGGTGAGGGCCGGTGACGCCGTGTGGATCCCGCGTTCGCGACCATCGACGAGGCGATCGAGGAGATCCGCGCCGGGCGGATGCTCATCGTCGTCGACGACGAGGACCGCGAGAACGAGGGCGACTTCGTCATGGCGGCGGACAAGGTCACGCCCGATGCCATCAACTTCATGATCACCAACGGCCGCGGGCTGGTCTGCGTGCCGCTGTCCGCGGAGCCGCGTGGAGGCGCTCGAGCTTCCCGCCGATGACGCGACACCAACACGTCCGAGCAGGGGACCGCGTTCCACGTCTCGGTGGGCGCCAAGGGCCGCATCACCACCGGCATCTCGGCCGCCGACCGCGCCGAGACCGTCCGCACGCTCGTCGACCCGGCCACGCGGCCGCGAGGACCTCTCCATGCCCGGCCACGTCTTCCCGCTGCAGCGCCCGTCCCGGCGGAGTCCTGGAGCGCGCCGGGCACACCGAGGCCGCGACCGACCTCGCGCGCATGGCGGGGCTGACTCCCGCGGGGGTCATCTGCGAGATCATGAACGAGGACGGCACGATGGCGCGCCGCCCGCAGCTCGAGCAGGTCGCGAAGCGCTTCGGGCTGAAGATGGTCACGGTGGCGGACCTCATCCGCTACCGGCGTCGCACCGAACGCCTCGTCGACCGGATCGCGACCGTCAAACTGCCGACCCGATGGGGAGAGTTCACCGGCTACGGGTACGAGAGCCGTCTCGACGGCACGACGCACCTGGCGCTCGTCGTGGGCGACATCGCGGGCGCGAAGGACGTGCTGGTGCGCGTCCACTCCGAGTGCCTGACCGGCGACGTGTTCCATTCGCTGCGGTGCGACTGCGGCGCTCAGCTCGAGGAGGCGATGCGCCGCGTCCAGGCGGAGGGCAGGGGAGTGGTCCTCTACATGGTCGGCCACGAGGGCCGCGGCATAGGGCTCGCGAACAAGCTGCGCGCCTACGAGCTGCAGGAGGCACGGCGCGGACACCGTCGAGGCCAACGACGCACTCGGCTTCCCCGCCGACCTTCGCGACTACGGCATCGGCGCCCAGATCCTCGTGGACCTCGGGATCACGAGCATGCGCCTGATGACCAACAACCCGAAGAAGATCAGCGGCATCGAGGGCTACGGCCTGGAGGTGACCGAACAGGTCCCGCTCGAGATATGCGCGGGTCCTGACAACATCACGTATCTGCGCACGAAGAAGGAGAAGATGCGCCACCGCCTGCACCTGGGCGACGGGCCGGGCGCAGACGTCAAGGAGGAGAAGCGATGAGCGTCTTTGAGGGTGACCTGATCGGATCGGGGCTGAAGGTGGGCATCGTCGTCAGCCGCTTCAACGAGCTGCTGTCCTCTCGCCTGCTGGGAGGGGCGTTGGACGCGCTCGGCCGCCACGGCCTGGCCGAGGATGCCGTGGACGTGGCCTGGGTACCGGGGGCGTTCGAGATCCCGATGGTCGCGCACAGGCTGGCCTCTTCGAAGAAGTACGACGCAGTCATCGCGCTCGGCGTGGTGATCCGCGGAGCGACCCCGCACTTCGATTACGTAGCCTCCGAGGTCTCCAAGGGCGTCGCTCACGTGGCGCTCAAGACCGGCGTGCCGGTGATGTTCGGCATCGTGACAGCCGACTCCATCGAGCAGGCCGTCGAGCGCTGTGGCACGAAGCAGGGCAACAAGGGCTGGGACGTCGCCGTGTCCGCCATCGAGATGGCCAACCTGCTGAAGAAGGTCTGACACCGGCCACCGGCGACGCCTTCGAATGGAAGAAGCCCCGCGGCGCCACTGCGCTTCGGGGCTTCATCTTCCCGGGCCAAGAATCCGGAGGGTCCTCGTCACCCTGTGACTGTCGACCGCGGATCCACAACCCTTTGCGTCATACGAAGGTCCTCCCTCGATGACGTGGGAGCAGAATCTAGCACGCCCCTCCGAGGGAAGCAACGGGTTCGACGCGGAGTGCGCCCGGCGGCACTGGGAAACCGAGGAGCGGTTGTGATGTGGGACCGAGCGGTAGCGCACGACTCGACCCCGGCGGAGCCGCAGACTCCCCGTTGCGCGGCGGCGGATCAAGTCATATCATACCGACGCGGTAGAGATTCGATGACTAGAGATGGAAGGCACGATGCGCCTCACTGCGCGCAGCGAATACGGCCTGTTGGCCCTCATCGACTTGGGTGTCCGCTACGGCGACGGACCCGTGAGCGCACGCGGCGTGGCCGAACGTCAGGGCATCCCGCTGAAGTTCCTCGAGCAGCTCCTCGCCGCCATGCGCAAGGCCGGTCTGGTCAGCGCGTGTCGCGGAGCACGCGGCGGCTTCGCTCTCACGCGGGACCCCGCCCGGATCTCCGTACTGGAGGTCGTCGAGGCGCTCGAAGGCTCACTCGCCCCGACGAGTTGCGACGGCGGTCAGCTCTGCGGGCGCAGCGGCGCATGTGCCGCAGCCGGCGTCTGGTCCAAGGCCACCGAGGCGCTGCGCGACGTGTTCACCACCACGAGCATCGGCGACCTGTGTTCGAGGCAGGTCATATTCGACCGCGCGGGTACGAACGAAGTCGGAGAGGAAGCCTGACCACGTATGAGCGACAGCCCCAGGACCATCTACCTCGACTACGCTGCCACGACCCCCGTCGATCAGCGGGTGGTCGAGACGATGCTGCCCTTCATGACCGAGCGGTACGGCAACCCCAACAGCCTCTATGGGCTGGGGCGCGACGCATACCGCAGCCTCGAAGCGGCGCGCGAGTCGTTCGCCGCTGCGATCGGTGCCACCAACCCGTCTGAGGTCATCTTCACCGGCGCGGGCACCGAGGGCGACAACACCTCGCTTCTGGGCATCGCTCGCGCTGCTCGCGCGCGCGGGAAGGGCGACCACGTGGTCGTCTCCGCCTTCGAACACCACGCGATCCTGGAGCCGGCCCACCGCCTGGCGAAGGAGGGCTTCCAAGTCACCGAACTCAAGCCCCGCGAGGACGGTATCGTCTACGCCGACGACCTCCGTGCTGTGCTCAGCGAGGCGACCGTCCTCGTGAGCGTGATGCACGCCAACAACGAGCTCGGCACTGTCCAGCCGGTCAAGGAGCTCGCCGCGGCCACGCACGAGGTCGGCGGGTACTTCCACACCGACGCGATCCAGGCGCTCGGCAAGATCGAGTGGGACGCGGCAGAACTGGGTGTGGACGCCGCATCGTTCTCCGCCCACAAGATCTACGGCCCGAAGGGGGTCGGAGCGCTGTACCTGAAGCGCGGCACCCCCTTCGAGGCCTACCTGATCGGAGGCGGCCAGGAGGGCAAGAAGCGCTCGGGAACGCAGAACGTCGGCGGCGCAGCCGCCTTTTCGAAGGCCCTTGAGCTGATGCAGTCCGAGCGGGAGGTCGAGGCTCCGCGCCTGGCGGCGTTGCGGGAGAAGGTCATCGACGGCGTCCTGCGGATGCCGAATACCGAGTTGAACGGTGGCCGTGACGTGCCCCGAGTGCCCGGGATCGCCAACCTCGTCATCAAGGGCGTCGAGGGCGAGGCCATGCTGCTGCAGTTGGACAACAAGGGGATCGCCGTCTCGACCGGCTCGGCCTGTTCGTCCGGCTCTCTCGAGCCCAGCCACGTGCTTCTCGCCATCGGCCTGAGGCCCGAGATCGCGCACGGCTCGCTGCGCGTCACCGTAGGGCGCTTCACCACCGAGGCCGACGTCGCCTACTTCCTCGACGTCCTGCCGCCGATCATCGAGCGGCTCCGCGCCATGTCGCCCGTCTACGCCAAGATGTTCGGCGCGTCCGAGTGACACCAGGAGACACTGCCCGCCGCGCTCAGCCGATCCGATAAGGAGACCACCCCCGTGCTCTACTCCGAGAAGGTAATGGAACACTTCAACAACCCGCGTAACGTGGGTGTGATAGACGATGCCGACGGAGTGGGAGAGGTCGGCAACCCGGTCTGTGGCGACGTCATGAAGATCACGATCAAGGTCGACGACGACCGCATCACGGACATCAAGTTCCAGACGCTGGGCTGCGGCGCGGCGATAGCGACGTCGTCGATCGTGACGGAGCTGGCCAAGGGGATGACCCTGGAAGAGGCCGCTGCCCTCACGAAGCAGCAGGTGGCGGACGAGCTCGGCGGCCTGCCTCCGGTGAAGATGCACTGCTCGGTACTCGCCACCGACGGGCTGAAGGTCGCTGTCGACGACTACCTCGTCAAGCACGGACGCGCCCCCATCGCAGGCGAGATCCTCTCCGAGAACCCCGACTTCGACCCGCACGCCGACGAGGACTCCACAGCCGACCGCTGCGAGGTCTAGCGCGATGTCGCGCGTCTTCGTCGCGATGAGCGGAGGCGTGGACTCCTCGGTCGCCGCCGCACTGCTCGTACGCGACGGACACGACGTGACCGGCGTCACTATGCGCCTGCTCTCCGCCGAGGACGATACCGGCGGCTGTTGTTCCGCAGAAGGAGCGCGCGACGCCAAGCGCGTCTGCGGCACCCTCGGCATCGCCCACTACACGCTCGAGTTCTCGAAGGAGTTCGAGCACGAGGTCATCGAGCGGTACTGCGACGAGTACGCCGCCGGCCGAACGCCCAACCCGTGCATCGTCTGCAACGACCGGGTGAAGTTCTCCGAGCTGATGCGGCGAGTGGCGCTCCAGGACGCCGAGTACCTTGCTACGGGCCACTACGCGCGCATCGTCGTGGAGAACGGCGCGGGCACACGCTGGCTCGCCCGTGGAGTGGACGCCGCCAAGGACCAGTCCTACTTCCTCTATCGCATGACGCCGCAGCAGCTCGAGCGGACTCTGTTCCCCGTTGGCGGGCTCACGAAGCTCGAGGTACGGGAGGCCGCCCGCTCCTTCGGACTCTCGACCGCCGAACGCGCCGAGAGCCAGGAGACGTGCTTCGTGCCCGAAGACGACGTGCGCGCTTTCGTGCGCGAGCGCCGCCCGGACGCGTTCGTGCCGGGGGACATCCGCGACGAGACCGGTGCGGTCGTAGGCTCTCACGACGGGGTGCCTGGCTACACGGTGGGACAGCGTCGCGGCCTCGGACTGCCGGGCCGCGAGCGGACCTACGTGACCGCCATCGACGCCGGCAAGGCTACCGTGACAGTGGGACCGAAGGGCTCGGCCCTGGTGAGCACCGTGGTCGCGTCCGACCCGGTGTGGAGGGGGAGCGCGGAGCGAAGGGTCACCGCGCGCGTACGATACCGTGGCCCCGAGTCCCTCGCGACCGCTACTCTGGAGGGCGACGGCCTCGTAGCACACTTCGACGGGGAGATCGACCCGCCGGCGCCGGGACAGGCACTTGTGTGCTGGGACGGCGATCTAGTGGTCGGCGGCGGAGTGATCGAGGAGGCCTGGTGATCGATCTTCACGTGCACACAGCGCGCTGCGGACATGCATCCGGCGAGGTGTCGGAGTACGTCTCCGCCGCTCGGCAGCGCGGGCTCGAGGCCATCTGCTTCACGGACCACCTGCCGATGCCCGCGCCCTATCCGCAGCACTACACGATGAAGGCTGCCGAGCTTCCGGACTACGTGGCCGACGTGCAGGCTGCGGCGGAGGCCTCCCGAGCCGAGGACGGCCCCGAAGTGCTCCTAGGCATCGAGGCGGACTGGCTCCCGGATGACATCCTGCACGTCCCCGAGATGATCGCTCCCTACGACTTCGACGTCGTACTCGGTTCGGTGCACTTCCTGGGCGACTGGGCCTTCGACGACCCCGACCTTGTCTCCCGCTACGACGCGTGGCAAGCCGACGCGCTGTGGGCGCGCTATTTCGATGAGATCGCCCACGCTGCGGCAAGCGGGACGTTCGACGTCATCGCGCACCCGGATCTCGTCAAGAAGTTCGGCTCCCGTCCGACGATCGACCCTAGGCGCTGGTATGACCAGACCGCGCTCGCGCTGGCCGACGCCGGCTGCGCGATAGAGGTCAATACGGGTGGCCTCCGGAAGCCCGTAGGCGAGATCTACCCCGCTCTGGATCTTCTGAAGGCGTGCCGCCGCCAGGGCGTGCGCGCCACCATGGGGTCCGACGCCCACGCGCCCGGCGAGGTGGGAGCGGGCCTGGATCTGGCGCGCCGACTCTTGCTGGAGGCCGGATACGACTCCGTCGTCTGTTTCCGCCGACGCGTCGCTCAGGAGGTGGGCCTGTGATCACGGTCGCCGATCTGTGCGCGCACCTCGACTCTGAGATCCCCTTCTCCTGGGCCGAGCCATGGGACCACGTCGGCCTCACGGTCGGTGACCCGCGCGCCGCGGTGGACCGCGTGCTCGTCACGCTGGACCCGACGCCGTCCGCACTCGAGCGTGCGGCGCAGGCAGGGGCCAACGTGCTAGTCACCCACCACCCGGCATTCATCGAGCCGCTCGAGACGGTCGTCGCCGCGCCAGGATCGGCCGGCGTAGCCTTCGAGGCGGCGAGGCTGAGCATCGCTCTGGTCTCCTGCCACACCAACCTCGATCGCGCCCCTTTGGGCGCGGAAGCCCTGCCTGCCTCGCTCGGCTTGAGAGTTCGTGGGCCCTTGGAGCGTCGCGATCCCGACGTGCTCTGCGCCGTGCCGAACGACACCCCGCTGGCCGGGCGCCTGTGCCATCCGGGGGAAGCCCGCACGCTCGGCGCGCTCGCGGCACTCGTCGCCGAGCGACTCGGTGTCGGAGTAAGGATGTGGGGAGACTCCGAGGCTCTTGTGACGCTCGTGGCCGTGGCCCCCGGCTCCGGCAGGTCGCTCGTCGAAGACGCTATCGCTGGCGGGGCGGATTCCTTGGTGACGGGCGAGTTGCGATACCATGTGGCCCACGACGCGCTGATGAGGGGCCTTCATGTGATCGAGGCCGGGCACGACGCGACCGAGTGGCCGTTGACCGAAGCTCTTGCACGGATCGTCGGGCGGACGCCGGGCCTGGAGAGCGAAGACGTCATCGCCGACGTCGTCGGGCACCCTTGGCGCACGATCGCGAAGGGCAGCGAATGCATGTAGCGCGGGCACTCACCGAGCTCCAGGAGCACGACCTCACCATTCTGCGCCTCGAGCGGGAACTCGAGGAGATGCCGGAGAAGCGCGCCATCCTCGCCGCCCGTGCCAAGCTGGGCGGGATCGAGAAGCTTCGCGAGCGTACCGAGGCCGCTATCCACGCGATGGACACGGTGTCCAGCCGTCTTGAGGGCGAGATAGCCGCGCTCACGGCCAAGATGGAGAGCGAGCAGGCCAAGCTCGTCTCGGGCGAGATCGCCAATCCCAAGGAGTTGCAGGCCGTGTCGCTGGAGCTCGAATCCTTGCGACGCCGGGTTGTGACGCTTGAGAGCCAGCTTCTCGCCGAGATGCAGAAGCGCGAGAACGGCGACGCTCAACTCGCCAAGATCGACGCCGCTCTCGCGGAGGGACACCGCACCGAGACCACTCTCACCGAGCGGTTCAAGGACCATGGAGGTTCCGTCCTGGAGCGCATCGCGTCCGAGAAGCGGGCCAGGGAGAGCCTCGTGCTCTCCGTCGATGCCGCCCTGCGGGCGCGATACGAGACTCTTCGGGAGACGCGCCACGGTATAGCGGTCGGAACGCTCGAGGGATCCATGTGCGGTGCATGCCGCGTCACACTGCCGGCGGGAAAGGTCGCCGCACTCGAGGCGGGTCCGGACATAGGCGTCTGCCCGAGCTGCGGGCGGATCCTGATCGTGCGAGGGTAGTGACGTGGCCGCTCTCTACACCTTGCGCACCGACGGAGGAGCCCGTGGCAACCCGGGTCCCGGGGGCGCAGGGTTCGTCCTGGAAGACGAGGCGGGAGCGATAGTGCGCCGTGGCGGGCGCTTCCTGGGGTCCGTCACCAACAACCAAGCCGAGTACGAGGCGCTCGTCTGGGGCCTCCAGACGGCGCTCGACCACGGTGTCGAGCGCCTGCGCGTCTGCGCCGACTCGGAGCTGGTCGTCCGCCAGATGAACGGCGTATACCGGGTCAAGAACGCGGGACTTCGCCCGCTCTTCTCGCGCGCACGTGAGCTCTTGCGCGGCTTCGACTCGGCCGAGATAGTCCACGTTAGGCGCGAGATGAACGCCGCAGCCGACGAGCTGGCCAACATCGCGATGGACGATCGCGCGACCGTTGGCGATGGCGTCGATCCTCACGAGCCGTCGCAGACGGCACTCTTCTAGGAAGGGTGGAGCCAGTGTACGAACTGACCGTTCGCGACCACTTCGACTCAGCGCATTCGCTGCGCGGCTATCCGGGCGAGTGCCGTCGGCTGCACGGCCATACCTGGGACGTCGAGGTCACGGTCGCGGGCGAGGCGCTGGACGGTCTCGGGCTCCTCTACGACTTCAAGACCCTGAAGGACGACCTTCGGGCGATCTTGGACGACTACGATCACGTCTTCCTCGACGAGGTGGCACCCTTCGACCGTCTCAACCCGACAGCGGAGAACCTGGCTCGCGTGGTCTGCGAGCGGCTCGTTGGCGCTGTCGGCCCGGCTGTCACCGTCACGGAGGTGGCCGTCTGGGAGTCGCCGGTCGCCAAGCTCGTCTACCGCCCGTAGAGCGCGACCCGGCCGGACGAGAGAGAGGGCGCCGCCTCTCGAGGCGGCGCCCTCTCCTGTCATTGCATAGAGGTGTCCCGAGAAACCTCGCCTCGCGAAAGCATCTACCGGCCGGATTCCCATTTCACGCCGTTCCCAGAGGGTGGTAGTCGGGGTCAGCCTCGCGACGGAACCCTTTCGCACGAACCAGGTCGGGCAGCTACTGGTACTCCGGTTTTCAAGGCTTGCTCGGTCCGACTTCTCGGGACAACAGCCACATTACCGACGCCCCGGGAGCGCGTCAACAGGTATTCTTCAGATTCTCCAACTTCGCGCCTAAAGGGCCGCAGCGGGCGGTGAACGGTCTGGCTGCGACGCCGAACGGACGCATGCCACCCTTGCAGCGGAATCCCTGCGGGACCGATCCGCAGAGTCTTGCGGCCGGATCTGCATGTGGTCGCCCAGGCCCTGCAGGAAGGGCTTCTGCGGCGGTCGTCTATACTGATGGGAACGTTTCGCGAACGCTCGCAGCCCGGTCCCGATCCGTCCGAGAGTGGACACCAGATGCCCAGCGCCACACTCCAGGAGTATCTCGAGGCCATCTACAAGATCTCGCTCTCGGGCGACGTCCGCCCGACGCAGATAGCTGAGGCGATCTCGGTCTCAGGCCCGACGGTCACGGCCACATTGCGCCGGCTCGAGGCGGCGGCTCTGATCACGCGTCCTGACGGTGGCGTCGCGCTCACCGAGCAAGGGCGTCGCGAAGCGATCGCTGTGATCAGGCGCCATAGGATCGCCGAGCGATTCCTCGTCGACGTGCTACATCTGCCGTGGGAATCGGTCCATGAGGAGGCCTGTCTCCTCGAACACGCCATGTCCCCGCGCGTCCTTGCCGGCCTCGAGCAGTTCCTCGACAATCCGTCGGTATGTCCGCACGGGCACCCGATCCCCTCCGTCGACGGAGCGGTGTCGGAGCCGGCGGGCGTCCCTTTGGGAACGCTTCCCGAGGGTGCCTCGGGAAAGGTCGTTCGAGTGTCTGAGGAGGACGACGAGGTGCTGGCCTACCTCGGCGCGCTGCGTCTGGTGCCTGGATCGCCTATCCGCGTGAAGGAGGTCGCGCCTTTCGGCGGACCGCTTCTTGTGACCGTCTCGGGGGGCGAGCACGCGGTGTCACGGGAGGTCGCGGCGCTCGTCTTCGTAGAGGTCGCGAGACGCGCTCGCTAGCTCTCTCGCGACGGATTCGACGGCGGGGGAGGAGTGGCCGTTCGGAAGGCCATGGGCCCCATTCGGCGCGTATGCGCAACCGTCAGGAACATATCCCGGCAAATCGCGAAATGCAGGTTGACGTGCTTTTCGAGCCCCGGTAATGTGGCTGTTGTCCCGAGAAGTCGGACCGAGCGAGCGTTGAAAACCGGAGTACCAGCTGCTGCCCGACCAGAACGTCCGCAGTGTGAAGGAACTGTCGCGAGGCGGTCTTTCCACCGGGGTCTGGGGAGGTAAGAAACGGGAATCCGGCCAGTAGATGTCCCCGCAGGCGAGGTTTCTCGGGACACTTGTGTGTAGAGACTGAAGGCGTCGCCGGTGATCCGGGCGGTGCCTTCGCTGTCTCTTCGTCGCGTCCTCACACCCGTCCGTCGCTCAGTGTCAGGGTCGCGTTGTATATCGAACATATGTTCGGTATATTCGTGATGCGGGGACGCCGATGTTGCGTCCCCGCAGCCGCCCGCGAGGAGGCCTTCATCTGACGTGGGGAACAACGCCCCGATACGACGTTTCGACGCTCTGAGGACCGGGCAGCCCCTCGACCTGTTCGGGAGCGCCGGCCGGCTGCCAGTCGTGCTCGAGTTGCTCTCGACGCCGTGGCTGCACCGGGCCTCCGATGTCGATGGCCCGGTGCGGAGCGAGGTCCCGGTCCCTGTCGAGTGGAACCCCGAACGCGGACGACCAGGCTCCTTCATCCGAAAGGGCAAGCGGTACGAGGTCGACCAGGTGGTCACCCAGTGGGCGATCGACACCCGCTGGTGGGAACGCGACGGAAGGGTCAGTCGCCGTTGCTTCCGTGTGATCGCGCGCGGTGGAGTCTACGACCTAGCCTACGACCGCCTCGGCGAGCAGTGGCTGCTCGTCGGCGTGGTCGACTAGCGCGGTAAGCTCGGGGCGGCGGCCCATGCCCGGATTCGTGCACCTGCACGTGCACTCCCACTTCAGCTTCATGGACGGGGCCATCTCGCTGGACGCACTGGTCGAGCGGGCCAAGCGCCTCGGAATGGAGTCGCTCGCCCTTACGGACCATCAGGGGCTCTCGGGCGCCATCCGCTTCTACCGCAAGGCCCGGGCAGCCGGCATCCGCCCGATCATCGGCGCCGAGATCGTCGTCGAAACGGCCGGCACCGTCGGCTGCGAGGCGGACCTCCCCCCGGCGGAACGTCTCGCACGCCCGTATCCTGCGGGTTTCGGGCGCGCGAGCGCCGCGGGCTTCCACCTGACGTTGCTCGCCAAGGACATCACCGGCTACCGCAACCTATGCCGGCTGCTCTCGACGGCCCATCTGCGGGGCGGCTCGGCTGAAGACGACGCTGGCGGTACGCGTTCGGTCGTCAGACTCCGCGAGTTGCATCGCATGAGCGAGGGCCTTATCGCTCTGTCGGGGTGTCAACGAGGCGAGGTCGGCGCCGCGGTCGCGGCCCGCGTGCCTTGGCGTGCGCGGGAGGCGGCTTCGCGGCTGGCGCGCTGCTTCGCTCCCGGGGACTTCTACATCGAACTCATGCACACTATGACCCCTGAAGCGGACGGCTACCTGCGAACTCTGACGGATCTCGCGAGCGACCTCGGTCTCCCCGTCGTCGCCACCAACAACGTCCACTACCTCACGCGCGCCGACGCGCCGATTCACGACGTTCTCTCGGCCGTGGGAGCCCGCCGGGCGCTGCCTAGCCCTCTGGAGCGCCCAAACGCCGAGCTCTACTTCAAGGGCGCCTCCGATATGCGCCGGCTCTTCTCGCGCTATCCGGGCGCCTGCGACGCGACACTCCAGATCGCCGAGCGCTGCGATCTGGACCTGGGACTGGGGTCGTTCCACTTTCCCGTGGTCGAGCTCGCGCGCGGCGAGACGCCCTACTCGGTGCTCTCGAAGCTGGCATGGCGGGGGCTCGAGGAACGCTACCGCCCGATGACCCCCGAATCAGTGCGCCGGCTGCAGTACGAGCTCTCGGTCATCGACAAGCTCGGATTCCCGGCCTACTTCCTCGTCGTCAAGGACATCGTCGACTTCGCGCGCGGGCGCGGCATCCGTTACTCGGGGCGCGGCAGCGCCGGCGACTCGATCGTGACCTACGCGCTCGGCATCACCGACGCAGATCCCATCGCGCACTCGTTGCTCTTCGAGCGCTTCCTGAACCCGGAGCGCCGCCAGATGCCCGACATCGACGTCGATTTCGACTCGGCCAGGCGCGACGAGGTCATCGACTACATCTACAAGAGGTTCGGAGCCGAGCACGTGGCGATGATCGCGACCGTGAACACGATGACCGCAAAGAGCGCCGTCCGGGTCGCAGCGAAGGCGCTCGGCCATCCTCCGACGGAGGTCGACTCCTTCTCGCGCCACCTGCCATGGGTCAGCGCGCGCAAGATCCGCGAGGTGCTCGAGACCTACCCGGAGTGCCTCAACCATCCGCTTCGCGGCGCGCAACACGAGATGCTGCTCGACCTGACCGAGAAGCTCGATCACGCTCCCATGCACCTCGGCACGCATCTCGGCGGGTTCCTGATCACAGCCGAGCCGGTCGACACCTGGACGCCTCTGCAGTGGGCGGCGAAGGGCACAGTCGTCTCCCAGTACGACAAGGACGACGTCGAGGCGCTCGGGCTCGTGAAGATGGACATTCTGGGACTGCGGATGCACTCCGCGATCAGCCAGGCGGTCGAGTTGGCGCGGGCGCGTGTGGGCGAGGACGCGGTTCCCGAGCCGTTCCTGCTGCCGCACGACGACCCCAAGGTCTACGACATGATCGCGGCGGCGGACACGGTCGGGATGTTCCAGCTGGAAAGCTCCGGGCAGCGCAACCTTGCGATGCGCCTGCAGGAGCGCGACTTCGAGGACATCATCGCGGCGATCTCGCTGTTCCGGCCCGGGCCTCTCGAAGCCGAGATGATCGTGCCCTTCATCCGCCGCCGCCACGGGCTCGAGCCCGTCGTCGTGCCGCATCCGGGGATGGGGCCGTGCCTGTCGGACTCCTACGGCGTGATCATCTATCAGGAGCAGGTCCTTCAAGTGGTTCGCGCCGTGGCCGGCTTCACTCTGGCCGAGGCCGACAGCTTCAGGCGCGCCATGACAAAGGACAGAAGCCGCGCCGAGATGGAGTCGCTGCACGGGGAGTTCGTGCGAAGATCCGTGGCGCTCGGTTGCAAGCCGGAGGTCGCCGAGGAGGTCTTCCGGCAACTGCAGGGATTCGCCGCCTATGGCTTCAACAAGGCGCATGCGGCGTGCTTCGCGGTCGTTAGCTACGCAAGCGCCTGGCTGAGGACCTACTATCCGGCCGAGTTCACTGCCGCGATCCTGAACCACGAGCCGATGGGCTTCTACAGCCCGCGCCTGGTGCTCGACGATGCTCGCCGTCACGGCATCGAGATCCTCCTGCCGCACGTGAACGCCTCCGGCGCGGATTGCACCGTCGAGAAGGACGGGCGAGCCATCCGCGTGGGTCTGAAGGACCTGCTCGACATGAACGTTCGACTGCTGCCCGTGATAGAGGAGCAAAGGTGCATCCGACCCTTCGACGATCTGGCCGACTTCCTCAGGCGCACCCGTGCCGAGATCGACGCTGCGGAGTCGCTGATCCGAGTCGGAGCGCTCGACGGGCTGGGGAGCACCGATGCGGGCCGTCCGCCGACCCGCGACGAGCAGCTGGTCCTGCTGCCGGAGCTGAAAGCCACCCTGGCAAGGGAGGGCGGCGGGGGAGAGCGGGCCCTGCTGCTCGCGCCCTCGCGCGCACGCACGCCCGAGGACCCATCACACCCATCTGGATGGAGTGTCGCGCGCCGCCTCGGCACGGAGCTGGAGCGTCTGGGGCTCGCCGTCACTTGCCACCCGCTGGAACTGGCGCGCGAGGATCTGATATCGCGCGGCGTCACTTGGGCGAGAGACCTGCCATCCCGCCCCGACCGTTCTCGCATCACGGTCGCTGGACTGCGCGAGCGCGCACAGACGCCGCGGACTCGCTCGGGGAAGAGGGTGTGCTTCCTGACTCTGGAGGATCCGACGGGGTTGGTCGACGTCGTCGTATTCCCCGAGGCGCTCCAGCGAAGCGGCGAGACGATCGTGAAACACCGCTCATACATCGTGGAGGGCGTACTGCAGAACAACCAGGAACGCGGGATCGCGGTGGTGGCCGACATCGTGAAGCCCTACGTGGTCAGGACCTCGCAGGGGACTCCTGTGCGCTTGAGGCGAGGCGTGGGAACGGCCCCGATGGGTCCGTTCCGCGGCAGCGCGGGACACAGCGACGAGGAGGAATGGCAGGGCGGGCGAGCGGAAGGCGAGCCGGAGTATGCCTGATTCACTTCACCAAGGGACGCGCCGCAGAGATCTTGTCGACCACCAACTCGGGGCCGGCCATGCGTATCGACGCGCCGCCCTGGATGCGCCCGCTCGCGACCACATAGCTCCCGTTGAGAGCAGAGATGGCCGTCTCGGTCACCGCGCCCGGCAGCAGCACAGCGATCACCTTCGGCTCCTTCACTCCAACTGCGACGGCAGGACCGTCTCGGAGCGCCCAGAAACCGCCTTCGAGATCGAGCCAGGCCACCCAGCCGGCCGCCTCCACCGTCCCGCTCGCCCACTCTGAGATGCCGGGGGCAACAGTGCGCGACGCCGGCAAGGAGGTGGCGGGCCGCAAGGAATCGGGCGTGGCCGCAGACGGGGCGCATGAGCAGACTAGCGCGGCTGCGATCAGCATCGCCGACGTCACCGCGATCGCGGACGCTCGACTCATCGAATCCCTCCCTCGTCCAATGCCCCGGCGAATCCCTCCGCGCAGCGTAACCCGAGCGGGCGCCGCAGACCAGCGCTCCGCTACGGCCCGTAGTGCTCCTTGGGCTCACGCGACGCTGATCGCCGCGTGCCGAAGCGCACCGCGTCCTCGCCGAAGCGCTCTCGAAGCTCGTCCACCGCACGATCGATGGCCGCTCTGCGCCCGTCGCGCTTCCGCGACTCGTCGTCGAGCAGAGTGAGTTGCCGGGAGGCCGGTCCGAAGCCCGACATCCCTACGCCGAGCAGCCTAACGCCCACTCCTGGAGCCCAGGCTGCTTCCAGCAATGCCCTGGCCGCATTGAGGATGCTCTCGCTGTCGTCGACAGGGTGGTCCAGCGTGACCTGCGCCGTCCGAGTCGAGAAGTCGGAAAACCTCACCTTCAGGTGGACGGTTCGACCTCTCAGACCCTTTCGCCGCAAGCGTCGCGCGACGTGCTCAGACAGACCCGCGACCACGTCACCGACCTCGCTACGATCTCGCAGATCCGCGGCGAACGTCCGCTCGTTGCTGACGGACTTCATCGGCTCGCGCTGGCGCACGGGGCGAGTGTCCGATCCCGAGGCCCGCCGCACGGTCGCGGGGCCGTGCGACCCGAGCACCTGTCTGGCGGTGTCGTCATCAAGCGCGGCGAGATCGCCCAGGGTGCGGACGCCCAGGGACACGAGCCGGGCCGCAGTAGCAGGCCCTATGCCGGGCATCGCTCCCACCGGCAGCGGCGCCAAGAATGCCGCTTCGGTCCCGGGCGGCACCACCGTGATGCCGTGCGGCTTGTCACGGTCCGACGCGATCTTCGCAACCGTCTTGTTGGTTGCGACTCCGATCGAGCAGGACAGGCCCATGGCGTCGACGGCGCCTTGGATGGCGGCCGCCACCTCCAAAGGATGCGGCCCCTCGGTCCCGGGGGTCACCTCGAGATACGCCTCGTCTATCGAGGCCCCTTGGACTTCCGGGGTGAACGACTCGAACACGGCGAAGACGGCGGCGGACATCTCAGCGTAGCGCTCGAAGCTGCCGCGGGCCCAGACGGTCTCGGGAGGAAGAAGCCGCGCCGCCAGTGCCGAGGGCATAGCCGACCTCACGCCATATCTTCGCGCCTCGTAGGAGGCGGCCGCGATGACCCCGCGCGACTCCGGGGACCCTCCGACGACCACCGGCAGACCACGCCACTCAGGGTGAACGAGCTGCTCCACTGAAGCGAAGAACGCGTCCATGTCCACGTGGAGGACGGCGCGCCCCGGCCAGGGCGCCGCGGCCCGTGCCCGCTCTGTCTTCTCGTGGGGGTCGCTCATGCGAAGATGATAGCCGCCCGGGCCGTCGTGAGACCGCCTGGGAGCCGCACTCGGCAGGGAGGACCTGGCGCATGAGGATCGGCGCTCACGTTCCGATGGACGGCGGGCTCACCGCCGCCCTCGAGTACGCGCTGGCCACAGGCAGTGAGGCCTTCCAGCTCTTCGCAAAGAGCCCGAGACGCTGGTCGGCGCCCCGGCGGGATCCGGAGGAGGCGGCCGCATTCCGCGCCGCGTGCCAGGACGCCGGACTAGGTCCTGTCTTCACCCACGCGAGCTACCTGATCAACTTGGGAGCGTCCGATCCCGTCCAGTGGGAGAAGTCGACATCGGCTCTCTGCGATGAGATGACGCGCGCCTTCGAGATCGGGGCGGCGGGAGTCGTGGTCCATCTCGGCACCCGATTCTCCGACGACGACAGGGAGTGCACGGCACGCGTCGCCGAGACCGTCCGAAGAGCCGCGGAGTCCGCCGCCGGCCCGGTCGCGCCGGTGGTCCTTGAAAACGCCGCGGGCGCGGGCAGACAGTACGGAACGGACGCGCATGAGATGGCCGAAGCGCTGATGGCGGTTCGCGCATCCGGGGTGACGGCGTACCTGTGCGTCGACACTTGCCATGCGTTCGCCGCTGGCATCGACCTACGCGATCCCGGTGGGTGGGCCGGTCTCCTGGGACACCTCGACTCGCGCTGCGGGCCGGGGTCGATCGCGCTCGTTCACGCCAACGACTGCAAAGGGGAGTTCGGGTCCCACCGCGACCGGCACGAATGGGTGGGGGATGGCTTCGTGGGCGAATCAGGCTTCCGCGCGATGTTCGGGCAGCCGTCGCTGGACTCCTCCGCAGCCATCGTGGAGATGCCGGGGGACCCGCCCGAGAAGGACACGATCAACGTCAGCCGGCTGAAGGAGCTCCGTGCCGCCGCCGGGGGGTCCGCCGGTCCAGTCCCAGGGCCCGCCTGAGCCGCGACGCTGTGTCCGCAGCGTCGGTGACCGCCACTTCCAGGTACGATTCACCCTCCATGAACGAGGCGACGATCAGAAGCTCGGCGATCTTCTCGGATGTCAGACGCAGAGGGTCCACCCCTGGGACGCCGGAGAAGTAGACGCGTTCGAGAGTCGCCCCGATCTTGGGCTCGATCACTGCTCGCCGCCCGCGCAGAGCGGCCGCCCGAAGGCCGCCACGGATGAAGTTCACGACCACCTCGCCATCGGCTTCCTCGACGGCCAGCGCGTCGCGGGTCGCGGCGTCCCGCAGTATGGCGAGCGACGACAGGGCGCGGTCGAGGGCGCGCAGGCCGTCTCGGTAACGGATCGCGTCCTCGTATCGGCCCTCCCGGGCGGCGATGCGTTGTGCCGCCGACAGTAGAGACCGGAACTCGACGTCGTTCTCCAGGACTCCCAGCGCGGTCCGCACGCGCTCCGCGTACTCCGCCGGATCAGGGACCCGCACGCACGGGGCAGGACAAGTACCTGCGTCCCGGAACTCGCAGGGGATCATAGCGAGCTTGGCGTCGAAACGTCGCTCGCATCGGCGAAGGTCGTACACTTCCTTCAGCGTCTCGACGAGCGTCATCGCGGCCCATCTGCTCGTGAAGGGACCGATGAGGCGCCCGAGCTTCCTAGGGGCCTCCACCACCCGCACGCTCGGATACGGCGAGCCGCTCTCGACCTTGATGACGTAGCCCACGCGCGAGCGATGGGCCGCCGGGTTGTACCGCGGCTTGTGCCTGTCGACCAGTCGGTGCTCCAGCAGCAAGGCGTCGAGGTGCGACGGCGTTCGGACCGCGGTTATCGACGCGACCTCGGCGGCCATCTCGTCGGTCGTCGCTCCTGGGTAGAAGTACTGCCGAGTCCGGGTCCGCAGGCTGCGCGCGTGGCCGACGAATATCACGTCATCCGTGACGTCCCTGAAGAGGTACACGCCGGGTTCGTCAGGAAGGTGGCGCGTCAGCGTCAGCCGGGCTGCGAGCTCCGACTGGTTGGAGAGCCCGCAGAAGGCGGAGATCGCACCCACGTCGGAGATGCCAAGCCGCGCGAGGCCGGGGATCAGAGCAACAAGCAACTCCGCGGTGGCGCGCGCATCGTTTCCGGCGCGGTGGTCCGGCGTTGTCGGGGTCTCGTACTCCTTCGCGAGCGAACCGAGGCTATAGCGGCGCAGATCCGGGCGGAGACGTCGCGCGAGCGACAGGGTGTCGATCGTCGGGCGCGCCATCGGCACGCCCCAAAGGGTCTCTGACTCGTGGTCGAGAAAGGAAAGATCGAACCGGTAGTTGTGAGCCACGAGCACGGCGCCTTCGCAGAAGCTGCGGAACTCCTCCATGACGTCAGCGATAGGAGGCGCGCCCACCAGCATCGACGATTCGATCCCAGTGAGGTCCTCGACCGCCTTCGGGATCGAGTCGGTGGGACGGACCAGACTCTCGAAGGTGCCGACGACGCCGCCGGCATTGAATCGGGCGGCTCCCAACTCGATGATGCTGTTGCACCCGGGCCGGCAGCCGGTGGTCTCCAGGTCGACGGCGACAAAGTCGCATACGGCCAACTCGTAGCCGCTAAGCATGGATCGCAGACGCTCCGGTCATCAGTGTGGAAGGCGCGAGCACCGCGGCGATGATACACCAGCCGCACAAGGGGTTTGTGCCGAGGGCCCTGTCACCGTACCATGGGCGAGACGGGTCCCGACCGCAGACGGGGGCCGACCTGTCTCCTCCGTCCGAACCGAAGGTACACGATGAGGTTCATCCTCCTGGCCCGCGAGCGTATCACCGGAGGCGTGAGACCGCTGTCGAAGCGCGCCTTCGACTCGCAGTCAGCGGCGGTGGACGCAGCCACGGTGACGGCCCATTCGATCGACCTCCGCGACGACGAGGTCTTTGCCGTCGATCTGGACGACGCCGGCCCGGTGCTCGTACTGCGCGTCGAGGTGCCGGCTGCCGAGACTCCGGCGCCGACCGAGCAGGCTGCGGCGCGGCCGTGGCGCTGGCTGACGCCCGCGGCGCCCGAGGCATGGGACTTCAGTGGCGCTGCATCCGGCGAAGCACCGCAGCCGAACCTCGAGCCGGAACCGGAGACGTTCGCGTCCGAGATAGTGCTGCGCCTGCAGCCTCGCTATCCGCTCTTCGGGGTCGAGGAAACGGGCGGAGGAGAACGGCAAGCCTCAGAGAGCCGTCTGGGCGTGCCGCCGGGTGGGGGGTACTCCGCGGAGGACGAGTCCGACCTTATGGAAGCCCGCGAGGAGGGCCGGTTGCTGAGCGAGGCCGCGGCTCTGCGATTCGAAACGGATGCGATCCGGGAATCGGAAGCCATCGACTTCCGGATGTCGAACGGGGACGTGCTACCGGTGTCAGAGGAGGATGCGGTCCCGATGTCGAACGGGGACGTGCTACCGGTGTCAGAAGAGGATGCGGCCCCGATGTCGAACGGGGACGTGCTACCCGTGTCAGAAGAGGATGCGGCCCCGATGTCGAACGGGGATGAGACTCCGGCGTCGGGCGGCGACGGCTGGCGAGTCGAGGATGCGGCCTCGGCCGCTGATGAGCCCGCAGTCGTGCAGACGAGCGAGATCGGCGAACTGCCCGTCGAGGCCCCCCTCCTGGAGGAGCCCGACATCGGATACGCGCTGTCGGCAGAAGCGCCCGAGACGGACATCGTGGAGCAGTTGGTCGAGGCGGAGTTGATCGTGCCGGACGCCTTCGTGTTCGAAGGTTCCGCCGAGGTCGAGGCCCCGCCGCAAGGGGATGCCACCACAGAGCAGGAGGAACCTGGGGCGGACGCTGCCCCCTTGCAGGAGACGGCAGGGCACGGCGTCATGCCGCCGCAGCCGATGCCGGGCGAAGAGGTGTCCGCCGCAAGGGCGCTCTTCGCGGAGCCTGAGCCCGAGCCGTACCGTGCCTCGGACACCACATTCGCCATCTGGGTGTGCGCGGACTGCGTCTTCCAGCGCACTTGCCACAGGGCCGGGATCGCAACCCCGGCGAGCTGTGGCAACTTCCAGTGGAGATCCTTCTGATCCCTCGCGCCCGCAACCGGGGCAACGGAAGAAGGCCCATGCAGATGGGCCTTCTTCGTGCTTCCCAGGCTTGCGGAGTGGGCCTGTAAGCCGGATTCTGTCTCGTGCGACCATCTGTCTGGGACCATCGTCACCGATGGCCTCGTGCGGGCGACCCGAGCGATGACCGGGCCAGTCTTAGCCGCTCCTATTCGCCCTTGCTCCGGGTGGGGTTTGCCAAGCCGCCGTGTCTCCACGGCGCTGGTGCGCTCTTACCGCACCGTTTCAGCTTTTCCGCCGACCTGTACCGGCACGCGGAGTGCCGGGCGGTATCGGCGGAGTCTTCTTTTCTGTGGCACTTTCCGTCGCCTCGCGGCGCCAGGCCGTTAGCCTGCACCCTGCCCTGTGGAGTCCGGACTTTCCTCACGCACGCGCACGGATGCGCGCAACGCGCGGCCGCCCGGCCCACTCCGGTGCGCATTCTAGCAGGATGCGGGCTCAGTCGTTGGTATCGGCATACGGAACGCGTGCGCCGTCAGGGCGTGTCGTGAAGACCTTGCGCTTGGAGCCTCGCCCACGTGTCGCGAAGACCGAGTGTCCGATTGAAGATCAGCGCGTCGGGCGACGAGTCAGTGTCGAGGCAGAAGTAGCCGAGCCGTTCGAACTGAACCGTCTCGAGAAGGGGCAGATCGCCCAGCGATGCTTCGACGAAGCAGCCGGTGAGTACGGTCTCCGACTCGGTGTTCACTTCCTCGAGAATATCGCGGCCTTCCGAGCCGGGGTGCGGGTCGATGAAGAGGTGGTCGTAGAGACGCACCTCGGCAGGGACGGCGTGGGGGGCCGACAACCAGTGCAGCGTGGCCTTGGGACGGCGGCCATCCGGGGATTCGCCGCCGCGCGTGTCCGGGTCGTACGTGCAGTGCAGCTCCACCACGTTGCCGTCGACGTCCTTGACGACGCTGTTACAGGTGATGAAGTAGGCTGCTCTCAACCTGACCTCGCGGCCGGGGGAGAGACGGAAGAACTTCGTGGGCGGGTCCTCCATGAAGTCCTCGCGCTCGACCCACAACTCACGTGTGAAGGGGACGCGTGCGGGAACCTTCCTCGGGCGTTCCGGGGTTGTTCTGCAGCCTGGACCTGTTCGACCACGTCCGACGGGTAGTTGTCGATGACGACCTTGATCGGATCCAGCACCGCGAAACGGCGCTGCGCAGTGCGGTTGAGCACGTTGCGGATGGCATGTTCCATCTTCTCGATCTCGATGGTGCTGTCCGTGCGCGCCACGCCGATCCCGGTGACGAAGTCGCGCATGCCTTCCGCAGGTACTCCACGGCGGCGAAGCCCGGAGAGCGTGGGCATGCGGGGATCGTCCCAGCCGTGCACGTATCCTTCGCTCACGAGTCGAAGCAAGATGCGCTTGGAAAGCACGGTGTGCGTGACGTTCAGGCGCGCGAACTCGTACTGGCGGGGCGTGCAGGGAACCGGCAGGTTCGCGATGAACCAGTCGTAGAGCGGGCGATGGTCCTGGAACTCCAACGTGCAGATCGAGTGCGACACGCACTCGATCGCGTCGGACTGGCCATGCGCGAAGTCGTACGAGGGGTAGATGCACCAGTCGTCGCCCGTGCGCGGGTGCGCGGCGTGCACGATGCGATACATCACCGGATCGCGCATGTTGATGTTGCCCGAGGCCATGTCGACCTTCGCGCGCAGCACCCGTGCGCCGTTGGGGAACTCGCCGGCGCGCATGCGGCGGAACAGGTCGAGGTTCTCCTCGACGGGGCGGTCGCGCCACGGGCTCGGAGTCCCCGGCTCGGTCAGCGTACCGCGATGCTCGCGGATCTCCTCGGCGGACAAGTCGTCGACGTAGGCCTTGCCGGCTCCGATGAGCACGATCGCCCACTCGTAGAGTTGCTCGAAGTAGTCCGAGGCGAAATAGCGGTGCTCGTTCCAGTCGAAGCCCAGCCAGCGGACGTCCGCCTCGATGGAGTCGATGTACTCCTGCTCTTCCTTCAGCGGGTTGGTGTCGTCGAAGCGCAGGTGGCAACGGCCGCCGAACTCGCTGGCGATCCCGAAGTTGAGGCAGATGGACTTGGCGTGCCCGATGTGTAGATAGCCGTTCGGTTCCGGCGGAAAGCGCGTGACCACGGTCCCGACGCGTCCCTCGCGGACGTCGGCGGACACGATCTCGCGGAGGAAGTCGCTGCGCTGCGCTGGAGTCGGGGTATCGGTGCTCATGGTGGGCGAGGATAGCACAGCCGCTCCTCAGGCTCGACCTAGCGCCACCCGCGGCGCGGCGATACAGACACGGCGCGTGCAATAGAGAGCAGGTCAGAGGACGTATCCTCTGACCTGCACGTATGCTGGTAGCCCGTGCGGGATTCGAACCCGCGATCTCCGCCTTGAGAGGGCGGTGTCCTAACCGCTAGACGAACGGGCCGCGCTGCGGAGCCGCGTCAAGACCTCATGGCTGGGGCGGAAGGAGTCGAACCCTCACACACGGGACCAGAACCCGCCGTCCTACCATTAGACTACGCCCCAATGAGGCTTGGCTCGCTGCGCCCGGGACGCGGCGCGGAGTGAGATTCTACGGATGGGTGAGTGGGCCGTCAACCCCGCCGGCGGTCGCCGCATCGAGCCGAGCGAGCGTCATCTCTCGCCCCAGCAGCTCCAGAGACTCGAACAGGGGCGGGCTCACCGTGGTGCCCGTCACGGCGACGCGGACCGCCTGGAACACCACCTTCGGCTTCAATCCGGTCGCGTCGGGAACCGCCCGCAGTGCTTCCTCGATCGCCGCCGACCCGAACGCCGGCAGGTCGGCAAGTGCGACCCTCGCGGAAGCGAGCGCTTGCGGCACGCCCTCGGCGACGAGCGCCGTCGCGCGGGCCGTCGGATCGATCTCGACCGCCGCCTCGAACAGGAACCGCACCATGGGCACGATCTCATCGAAGCGCTTGACGCGCTCCGAGATGAGGGGCACGAGCTTGAGCAGCCACTCCCGGCGGTTCCCCAGGTCCTCGGCAGTGACCAGCCCGGCCTCGACGAGCCACGGCGCCATCCGGTCGACGAACTCATCGGCGGAAAGCTCCCGGATGTAGGCGCCGTTCATCCAATCGAGCTTGCCGGTGTCGAGGATCGCGGGGTTGCTCGAGACGCGCTCCAGCGAGAATGAATCGCAGAGCGTCTGCGCGGAGATGATCGTTGTCTCGCCGTCGAGCGACCAGCCGAGAAGTGCCAAGTAGTTGAGCACCGCCTCGGGCAGGTAGCCGCTGTCGCGGTAGGCCTCCACCGAGACTGCGCCGTGTCGCTTGCTCAGGCGCTTGCCGTCCGGGCCCCAGATCATCGGTAGGTGCGCGAAGACCGGCACCTCGTGACCGAGCGCTTCGAACAGCAGTATCTGGCGCGGCGTGTTGGAGAGGTGGTCGTCACCGCGCACGACGTGGGTGATCTCCATCAGGGCGTCGTCGACCACGCTCGCGTAGTTGTAGGTCGGTGTGCCGTCTGTGCGCAGGAGTACGAAGTCGTCGAGCGCGTCGGCGGGGAAGGACATGCGGCCGCGGATCGCGTCGTCGAACGCGACCTCGGTGCGGTCCTTGGGGACCGCGAGACGCCAGACGTGTGGCTCGCCGGCCTCCACGCGTGCCGCTGCCGACACGGCGTCCAGCCTGCGGCACGTGCGGTCGTATCCGGCGAACCCGCCCCTCGAGCGAGCAGCGTCGCGGTTGGTTTCGAGCTGCTCGGCGGAGCAGAAGCAGGGGTATGCGTGGCCGCCGGCCCGCAGTACCTCGAGGGCCTCCACGTAGGTGAACGCCCTGAGCGTCTGGAAGTACGGGCCGTGCGTTCCTCCGATCTCCGGACCTTCGTCCCAATCGAGCCCGAGCCACCGCAGACCCCGCAGGATCGCTGCGACGTTCGCCTCGGTGGAACGCCCGGGATCCGTGTCGTCGATGCGCAGGATGAAGGTGCCACCGGTGTGCCGAGCCAGAGCCCAGTTGTAGACGGCCGTGCGGGCGCCCCCGATGTGCAGGTGGCCGGTCGGGCTCGGGGCGAAGCGGACGCGAACGGGCGTGGACAATGCGGCCTCCGTCGGAACGACTCGTTGTCGGCTCCAGCGGGAGTAATGGTACCGCGCAGGGGCGCCCGACCCCGCAAACCGCACAGTCCGCCGGTGTTGGCGCGAGGGCGGAGCGAGTGCTATCTTCGCAGGCGACTCATCATGAGGCACCCCCGGAGACGTGGGTGCAGAGGGCCGAGGGACCGCACCCGGTGACGCCCCGGCAACCTGTTTCGAAAGTGGAGCAAGGTGCCAAGTTGCGGCAGGTCTTGGGATCCGTCAGAGACCTGGCAGATGAGGGAAGAGCGAGGCACGCCTGAACGCGTGCCCTCACGAGGCCCTCGTCCGCATGCCGGCGAGGGCCTTTGTCGTCGGGGACAGGCATCCATGCCGCCCGAGGGGGGCACGGGAGAAGGAAGGAAGACACATGCCGGAGCGCGAGTATCTCTTCACATCGGAGTCGGTCACCGAGGGCCATCCCGACAAGATGTGCGACCAGATCTCGGACGCGGTCGTCGACGCGATCATCGCCCGGGAGGCCGAGCTGGCCGCCGAAGGCTACTGCACGGACAAGGGGAGCGTGGCGGACCCGGCATATGTCCGCTGCGGTGTCGAGACGTTCACCACGACGGGACTGATCGTGGTCGGCGGCGAGGTACGCACGCACGCCTACGTCGACATCCCTGCTCTCGTCCGCAAGACAGTGAAGGACATCGGCTACACCGATGCCCGATTCGGCTTCGACTACGAGACCTGCGGCGTTCTGACCGCGATCCACGAGCAGAGCGCCGACATCGCGTTGGGCGTCGACGACTCGCTCGAGTCCAAGCACGGCGACACCGACCCGCTCGACCTGATCGGCGCGGGCGACCAGGGCATGATGTTCGGCTACGCGTGCAACGACACCTCCACGCTGATGCCGATGCCGATCTACCTGGCGCACCGGCTCGCCGAGCGCCTCACCGCCATCCGCAAGGCCGACGTGCTGCCGTACCTGCGCCCCGACGGCAAGACCCAGGTGACCGTCCGCTACGTCGACGGCAAGCCCGTGGCCGTCGAGAAGATCCTCGATCTCCACGCAGCACGCCGCCGAGGCCGACGTGGACACCCTCATCCGTCCGGACCTCATCGAGCACGTGATCCGCCCGGTCTTCGAGACCGAGTCGATCGCCTGGGAGGTCGGCGACGAGGACATCTTCGTCAACCCCACCGGGCGCTTCGTGGTCGGCGGGCCCATGGGCGACTCGGGCCTGACCGGCCGCAAGATCATCGTCGACACCTACGGAGGGATGGGCCGCCACGGTGGCGGAGCCTTCTCGGGCAAGGACTGCACGAAGGTCGACCGGTCCGCGTCCTATGCGGCGCGTTGGGTGGCCAAGACCGTCGTCGCCGCCGGTCTCGCGGACCGTTGCGAGCTGCAGCTCGCATACGCCATCGGCGTGGCACACCCGCTCTCCGTGCTCCTCGACACGTTCGGGACCGAGACGATCGACACCGCGCGCATCGAGAGCGCCGTCGAGTCGACATTCGACCTGAGGCCCGGCGCGATCATCCGCGACCTCGACCTCCGGCGTCCGATCTACCGCAAGACGGCGGCCTACGGCCACTTCGGGCGCGACGATGCCGACTTCACCTGGGAGAGGACCGATCGAGTCAAGGAGCTTCGCGCGGCTGCGGGGCTCTGACAGGCATCGCGCTACGGATCGCGAACGAGGTCGCCGGCTCGATGTCGGCGGCCTCCGCTATGCTGCTGACATGGTCAGCAGCCCGCTCAAGCCCGTGGCACGCGTCGTCGTCGACGTGCCCACCCGCGCACTCTCCGAGCCCTTCGACTACGCCGTCCCCGAAGTGCTCTCCGGCGCCGTCGCCGTCGGGGTGCCCGTGGTCGTACCCTTCGGGGGCCAGCGCGTCGTCGGCTACGTCGTCGAGCGCGTAGCCGCGAGCTCCTTCGAGGGACGCCTGCGCGCGATCGAGGCGGTCTTGGGCGAGCCGCTCTTCGGCGAGAACGGCTACGAGCTCGCCGCGTGGATATCGCGCGAGTACGTTTCCACGCTCGCCGACGCGATGCGTCTACTGCTTCCGCCAGGCGGATCTCCGTCGGCGGTGGCCGCATACACCGTCGGTTCCGCGCGTCCCGCGGGTCCGCTCCGCGCAGCGGTCTTCGACGCGGTGGCGGAAGCGGGGGAGCTGACCGCCCCCCAACTGAGGACCGTCGACCCCCGGTTCCCCGCGACCGCGGCCGCGCTGGCGCGGGCGGGCGCACTCGAGCGCTCGTGGCGCCTGCGCCCGGCCGCAGTCGGCGCGGTCGACGACCGCTGGGCCTGCTTGGAGGAGGGTGTGGCGTTCACGCCGTCCTCCCGCGCGACTGCGCAGCGCGCGCTGCTCGACGCGCTCAGTCGCGGACCCGTTAGAGTCGTCGAGCTCACGGCGGAACTGGGTTCCGTCGACGGTCCGCTCCGCGCTCTCGCCGCCGCGGGCGCCGTCAGGATCGAGCGACGGCGCAGGATGCGTGAGCCCGCTTCGGCCGTGCGCGAAGCCCCACGCCACGCCACGCTCTCAGCGGGCCAGGTCGCCGCTCTGAAGGCGATCGCGAACGCCCGACCCGGATCGGCCGCGGTGCTGGTCGACGGCGTGACGGGTTCGGGCAAGACCGAGGTCTACATGCTTGCGATCGAGAAGACTCTGTCCGAGGGCGGCTCGGCCATCGTCCTCGTCCCGGAGATCTCGCTCACCCCGCAGACCGTCGGGCGCTTCCGCGCTCGCTTCGGCGACCTGGTGGCGGTACTGCACAGCCGGTTGCCGGCCGGAGAGCGCTACGACCAGTGGGACAGGGTCCGTTCGGGCGACGCCCGCGTGGCGATCGGGCCGCGCTCGGCGCTCTTCGCCCCGGCAAGGGACCTGCGCCTCGTCGTCGTCGATGAAGAGCACGACGGTTCCTACAAGCAGGGGTCCGCGCCGCGCTACCACGCGCGAGCGGTGGCCGAGCGCTTGTGCGCCGCTGCCGGCGCTGTGCTCGTGCTGGGGAGCGCAACCCCGTCCTTCGAGAGCCGGCTGGCCGCCGACGAGGGCCGATACCAGCGGGTCCGTCTCCCGGATCGCGTCGCGGGCGGGTCGATGCCTCCGGTGGAGGTCGTCGACATGGCCGAGGAGTTCCGCCAGGGCGGGCGGTCGATGTTCTCCCGGCCGCTGACTGCGGCGCTCGAGCATGTCCGCGACACCGGCGCCAAGGCCGTGCTCTTCCTGAACCGCAGAGGTTTCGCCTCGTTCGTGCTGTGCCGCGAGTGCGGATTCGTCCCGCACTGCGACAACTGCTCGGTCGCAATGACCTACCACGACGTCGGCAAGCGTCTCGTCTGCCATCACTGCGGGGCCGTCCGACCTCTTCCAGCACGATGCCCGAAGTGCTCAAGCCCCTACCTGCGACAGTTCGGAACGGGCACCCAGCGCGTTGAGGCCGAACTCGCCACCGCGGTGCCGGGGCTTCCTGTCGTGCGGATGGACGCGGACACCACCGGCGGAAAGGGCGGCCACGAGAGGCGGCTCGCCGAGTTCGAGTCCATGCGCAGCGGAGTCTTGCTCGGGACGCAGATGGTCGCGAAGGGACTCGACTACCCCGAGGTCGAGCTCGTCGGCGTCATCAACGCCGACACGACGCTTCACATGCCTGACTTCCGCGCGGGCGAGCGCACGTACCAGCTGCTCGAGCAGGTCTCGGGTCGCGCTGGGCGGGGATCCGCCGGAGGGAAGGTGGTCATACAGACCTACTGGCCCGATCACCCCGCCGTCGTGGCGGCCGCCGCCCACGATCCTGAGGCCTTCTACGCCAACGAGTTGCCTTTGCGGCGCGCCCTCGGGTATCCGCCGTTCGGTCGGCTGGCACGTCTGGTGCTCACCGGCAAGGACCACGCAGCGACGCGCTCCTCGGCCGTCGGCGCCGTCAAGGCGCTCACGGCCGCTGCCGCTAGCATGCCCGGGTGCGTGGTGTTGGGCCCGAGCCCCGCTCCGATCGCCAGGGTCAAGGGCGCGTGGCGGTGGCAGGCTCTCCTCAAGGCTCCAGTCGGCTCGGACATCGGGGCAGTGTTGCGGGAAGGGCTCGCGCGGACGCAGATCGCAGAGGGCGTGTCGGCGGCGCCCGACGTCGACCCTGTCGACATGCTCTAGACGCGCACACCGGTGTAGAATCCGGGGTGGGGCGTCGCGCAGGAGGTCCACGCGCGACGCCTGAGTATCGCTCCGACGGCACACAGGACACTATGGACATCCTCCAGCACCCCAACCCCGCTCTCAAGCAGCAGGCATCCGAGGTCGACCCAGCGGCGGACAGCACGCTAGTGTCCCTCGTGCAGTCGATGGCCAAGGCGATGTACGAGGCTCCCGGCGTGGGCCTCGCGGCGACCCAGGTCGGCGTTCAGAAGCGCCTCGTCGTCCTGGACGTCGACGACGGCTTGATGGCGCTCTGCAACCCGCGCATCGTGAAGACCACTCCCGAGACCGAGACCGAGGACGAGGGTTGCCTCTCCCTCCCCGGCGTCTACATTCCGATCGAGCGCCCCCTGGGCTGCGTTTGCGAAGCGCTCGACCTGAAGGGAGAGCCGATCCGCATCACGGCGGAGGGGCTATTCGCTCGCGTCCTGCAGCACGAGACCGATCACCTAGACGGGCTGCTGATCCTCGACCGGGCCACGCCCGACGAAAGACGGTCGGCCCTTCGGCGCTACCGCGAGGCAACCGAGGCCCGCTGACGCCGACGAAGGGGGACCGGTGAGAATCGTATTCATGGGGACGCCGGCGTTTGCAGTTCCGCCCCTCGATGCGCTCCTGGACGCTCACGACGTCGTAGCGATCTACTCGCGTCCCGACGCGGCCGCAGGCCGCGGACGCCACATCACCGCCTCCGCCGTCAAGGCGAGGGCTCTCGAGGCCGGCATGTCCGTAGGGCAGCCCGCCTCTCTGCGCGACCCGGACGTTGTCGCGTCGATCCGCGCTCTCGGACCCGACCTGATCGTCGTCGCCGCGTACGGTGCCATGCTGCCGCCCGAGGTGCTGGAGACTCCGCGGTTCGGCTGCATCAACGTCCACGCGTCGCTCTTGCCTCGCTGGCGCGGCGCCGCGCCCATCCAGCGCGCGATACTCGCGGGTGACGGCCTGACCGGCGTGTCGATCATGCGGATGGAGAAGGGTCTCGACACGGGACCCTGGTGCGATCAACTCTCGACACCTGTAGACGGCAAGTACGCGGCGGGACTCACCGCGGAGCTGGCGGACCTCGGCGCGAAGGCACTCCTCGCAACGATCCCGGCTATCGCCTCTGGAGAGTGCGAGTGGACTTTCCAGGACGCCGCATCGGCCACCTACGCGCAGAAGATCTCTGCCTCCGACGTCGCCCTACACCCGGGGCTCTCGATCGACGACGCATGGCGCCGCGTCAGGGCCTCGGGCGCGAGCGCCCCGTGTCGCGCGGCGATCGACGGCCGTCGGATCACGGTGGTCGCCGCCGATCCCTCAGCCCGGGCGGTCCCGCCGGGCCGTGTATCTGCCGACGGCGCTCTCGATATCGGCCTGAGAGACGGCGCGCTGCGCCTCGCCACCCTCATACCTCAGGGTCGCGCGCCCATGGCGGCATCGGATTGGCTCCGGGGCGCCCGCCTTGGCCCCGACGTCACCTGGAGTGCAGCGTGAGCGTGGCGCCAGCCCGGCGCGCAGCGCTGCGGGTCCTGCAGCGCGTCAGGGAGAGAGGCTCCTTCGGCCCGGAGACACTCGATGCCGTCCTGAGGGCCTCCGGCCTCAGCGCCAGGGACACCGCCCTCGCGACGCGCCTCACCTACGGCGTCCTGCAGACGCTGGGGACGCTCGACGAGGCCATCGACCGCTTCGCAGAGAGGCCCGGCGCCCTTGAGCCCACGGTGCGCGACGTGCTGCGGCTGGCGTCCTACGAGATCCTCTTCATGCGCACCCCTGCGCGCGCGGCCGTGCACGAGGGCGTGGACGGTGTGCGCAGCGTCCGCTCGCAGGCGACGGGTCTGGCCAATGCCGTGCTTCGTCGCATCGCCGCCGAGGCGGACTCCTTTCCCTGGGGCGACCCGGCCACCGACGACGACGCGCTCGCTCGCGCGACTGGGCACCCGCGCTGGTTGGTGGACCGCTGGATCGCCGAGCTGGGGCGCCGGCGCGCCACGGAGACCCTCTACGCCGATCTGGAACCCGCGCCTCTCTATCTGTGGGCGAACACGTTCAAGGCCACACCCGTCGAGATCCTCGACGCCCTCGAGGCCGACGGCGCCCAGCCTGTCGCCGACATCCCCCCGGGCTGCATCCGCGCGGGCGACGCCGCCGCTGCCGTGCGTGGAGACGCCGTCCGCTCGGGCATGGCGCTGGTCACCGATGCCGCCGCACAGCTCGCCGCCCAGATCCTGGGTCCGCACCCGGGCGGGATCGTGATCGACGTGGCGGCCGGCCGCGGAACCAAGACGGCCGAGGTGCAGGAGTGCAGCGTCTCGGCGGGGGGCTCATGCGACCTGTATGCCGTCGACATCCACCCGTTCAAGGCGGACGTCCTGCGCCGACGCATGGACGATCTCGGCGTGCCAGGGGTCACGGTACTGGTCGGGGACGCAACGGACGTCGCCTCGATCCGGGGTCTGCCGGAGCCCGGCACGTCCTGCGCGGTGCTCGTGGATGTTCCTTGCAGCGGCCTCGGCGCTCTGAGGCGCCGTCCCGAGAAGCGCTGGCGCGTCACGCCCGACGACATCGACCGCCTTGCGGTCCTGCAACGCAAGATGCTCGGCGAGGCGGCGGCGCTTGTCAGCGTCGGCGGCGTGGTGGTCTACTCTACCTGCACCATCAGCCGGACCGAGAACGAGGACGTGGTCGCATCGTTCCTGTCCGACAGCGAGGGGGCGTTCGTCGTCGGGGACCTCACCGCCGCCGTCCCGGCACAGTGGAGGGGCGAGATCGGCGAGCAGGGCCACTTCCAGTCCACGCCTCGCGCGGGCGGGCCCGACGGACACTTCGTCGCCCTGCTCGTTCGCGTTACATAGGCACAACTGCCACCGGCAGCGGGGACCGAGGCACGACCCAGGGGAGGTTGCCATGCGCAGCACCAGGATCGTCGAGATGCTCGAGGTCACGGAGGCGGCAGCGCTGGCCGCCGGCCGCTGGATGGGCAAGGGCGACAAGCACGCCGCCGACGACGCCGCGGTCGAGGCAATGAGGGCCGCCTTCAACGACGTGGAGATCGACGGGACCATCGTGATCGGGGAGGGCGAGCGCGACGAGGCGCCGATGCTCTTCATCGGCGAGAAGGTGGGGAAGGGCGGCGAGCGCATCGACATCGCCGTGGACCCGCTGGAGGGCACCAACCTCACCGCCTATGGGCAGTCCAACTCGCTGGCGGTCCTGGCGTTCGGCCCCAACGGGACGATGCTGCACGCGCCCGACACCTACATGAACAAGGTCGCGGTCGGGCCCGACGCCGCCAGCGCGGTACACATCGACGCGACTCCCACCGAGAACGTCCGCAATGTCGCGAAGGCGCTCAAGCGCGATGTCGAGGACCTGGTCGTGTGCATCCTGGACAGGGAGCGTCACATCGAGCTGATCAAGGAGGTCCGCACGGCGGGCGCCCGAATCAGGCTCATCTCTGACGGTGACGTCTTCGGCGCGGTCGCTACCGCGATCGAGGGCACGGGGATCCATCTCTATCTCGGCATCGGCGCCGCACCCGAAGGCGTGCTGGCGTGCTCGGCCATGAAGTGCATCGGCGGCACATTCATGGGCCGCTTCGCTTGGCGCAATCCGGCCGAGAAGGCGCGTGCCGTCGAGATGGGCACCCCGAACATCGACGGGGTCCTCGACATGGACATCCTCGTGAACACCGACGAGGCCGCGTTCATAGCCACAGGAGTCACCGACGGCGAGATGCTGCGCGGAGTGAAGTACTTCGGACACGGGGCGCGCACGAACTCGGTCGCCATGGACGCCAGGACCAGGACTGTCCGCTTCATCGACACCATCTACAACACCGGCGACGAGAAGTTCTGGGTCCGCAGGGACTAGTCGCGAGGCGATCGGGAAGCGAAGAAGAGCGGCCCCGACGGGCTGCCCTTCCCGTTCACTGCGTCTACGACCGGGAGTGTCTACTCGGCCGCCGGGCAGCCGGCGCACTCCGGGCCGCCCGCCGCACACGTCGGAGCCGCAGCGGGCTCGTCGTGCGGACGTCTTGCGGTTGTCGGTGTTGTGGAAGCCGCTGCCCTTGAAGTGCACGCCGACCGGATGGAAGACCTGCTTGGTCGCGCCGCCGCACACCGGACACGACGACAGGGGAGTCGTCGCGGGCAGGACGAGTGACCTCGCAGACGGCGGAGCATTCCACGCAGCGGAAGTCGTAGGAGGGCATCGATCGGTGGCCTTTCGGGTGGTGCGGGCGTCGGGCCCCCGCGGACGGGGACGCGCGGCATGATACGTCCCGGCGGCGGGCATACGGCAAGCGCGTGCTGGTATACTGGCCCGCATGACACGTCTTCCCGGCACCCTCCTCCGCGCCGCGCTGACCCTCGGCTTGGGCGTCTGCCTTCTCGGCTCCGCGCCCTCGACGGCGCACGCGGCGACCCTCGCGGAGCTCAAGGCCCAGCTTGCCGCCATCCGGTCCGAAGCGGCGCCCGCAGGTGCGGCATACGAGGATGCGACCACCGAACTCGAGAACACCCAGTACCGGGTCAAGCAGACCGACGCGCGGATCAAGGCGCAGACGAAGAAGCTCGCCGCCTCCGAAGCCCGCTTGGGAGGGCGCGCCGACGCGATGTACCGCCAGGGCGGCGACGACGGCCTCCTGGGCTTCGTTCTGGGCTCCACGTCCTGGGAAGACTTCGTAACCCGTCTCGACTACATCACTGCCATCGCCGCGAACGATGCGTCGCTGGTGGAAGAGGTGAAGCTCACCCGCGCGAACCTCCAGAAGGACCGGGTGGACCTGGTGGCCGAGGCCAAGGTCCAGACGAAGCAGGCCGCCGTTCTGAAGGTGAAGCGTGACGCTCTCAACGCGAAGCTCTCCGCCAAGCGGACCCAGTACGAGCGCGTGCTGGCCGCGATCGCTGCCGAGATGGCCCGCAACAACCCCGGTCACGGGACCTACCCGCCGGGGCCGAACGGCATGGTGTTCCCCGTGCGCGGCGTCTACTACTACCGCAACACCTGGGGAGCGCCGCGGTCTGGCGGCCGCCACCACATGGGAACTGACATCATGGCCCCTCGAGGGACGCGGGTCGTGGCCATCACAAGTGGCTACGCCCGCCCGCACTACAGCGGACTGGGCGGGAAGTCCATCACCCTCACCGGCAACAACGGGTGGGGCTTCTACTACGCGCACCTCAACGGCTACGCGGTCAAGGCCGGACGAGTGAAGGCCGGCCAGGTCATCGGCTACGTCGGCAACACCGGCAACGCCGCGGGCGGGGCCTGCCACCTCCACTTCCAGATGGGGCCACGCTCGAACTGGGTCAACCCCTACCCCTATCTGAGGCAGATGGAGTAGCGTCCTCCACCTGTGTCCGGGTGCTAGGATCGGACCCGCGGCGAGCTACCGCCGCAGCTTGGCAAGGACCGTTCCGGGAGCCGCGTGGATCGCGGCTGAGAGGCGGCCGGAAAGACGGCCGCGACCGAGGATGACGGCGCCGATAATGCGGCGCCGCACGACGGTGCGGGGACGGCACCTCCACCCCGTTCGCTCTTCCTCCCGCGGTCGACGACACAGGTGCCGCGATGGCGCCTGGCGGAAGGAGGGCACCTATGGCCGCGAACCGCACCCGAGTGATGGTCGAGGCGGGACTCACGATCGCCTTGGCCTACGTCTTGGGCAGATTCATGCTCTTCAAGCTCCCGTTCGGGGGCTCGGTGTCCCTCGACATGCTGCCGATCCTGGTGTTCGCACTACGCCGCGGCGCCGGGCCGGGAGTCGTGACCGGCGCCGCCTACGGCCTGCTCAACTACACGATCGATCCGGTGGCGATAGTGCACTGGGCGCAGTTCCTGCTCGACTACGCCGTGGCCTACGGCCTGGTCGGCATCGCGGGTCTCGGCTCGCGAGCGCTTCCACACTCGGATCGCTTCGGGCAGGACGGCATCCGCCATGCTCGGGACCGCGACACCATTGGCCGTTCTCGCCATGACCGCACGCTTCGCCGCCCACTTCGTCTCGGGGGTCGTCTTCTTCGGAGCGTACGCGCCCGCCGGGCAGCCCGTGGCACTCTACTCGCTCATCTACAACGCGACGTACATGGGACCCTCCGCGGTCTTATGCTTGGTGGCGACACTCGTCGTTCTTCCTGTGCTGGAGAGGGCGGTTCCTGCCGAATGACTGAGGTTGTCGTGGTCGGCGCGGCTCCCGCGCCGGATTCGGAAGACTTCTACAGAGGTCTGCTCGCGTCGGCGGCCGCGGTCGTGGCGGCAGACGCCGCCGGCGAGTGGTGTGCCTCGCTCGGGAGGCTTCCCGACGTCGTCGTCGGCGACTTCGACAGCGCCGACCCCGACGAGCTCGACGGCCTGGAACGCCAGGGCGTCCGCCTCGAGGTCCATCCTGCGGACAAGGACGCGACCGATCTCGAGCTGGCGGTGGCGGTGGCGCAGGACCTGTGGACGCTCCCGATCTGCCTGACCGCCGCGTTCTCTCAGCGGCTCGATCACACGCTCGCCGCGCTCGGGCTGGTGATGCGCGCCGGCAAGGGGGCCCGGATCGCGGAGCCGACCTGGCGCGCCTGGCCGTGCTCTCCGGGCCGCCCGATCCAGCTGACGCTCACGTGCGGCACGAGCTACAGCATCCTCGCCCTCGAGCACTGCGAGGGCGTCACCGAGCTCGGAGGTCGCTGGGAGTTGAGGGAGGCCTCTATGGAGGCGCTCAGCGGTCGCGGAGTCAGCAACGAGGCCCTCGGAGCCGACGTGAGGGTGAGGGTGCGGCGCGGCAGTCTCGTCGTGATAGCGAACGACATCGTCGTCTGACGTCCGCCGCCCGTCCGCAGGAGCACAACAAGAGAGCGCCGGATGTCCGGCGCTCTCTTGTGCGATCAGTTCGGTGTCGGCCTTGGGGCGTCGCCTCGGCCCCTAGGCGCGGGTGACCTTGCCGGCCTTCATGCACTTGGTGCACACGTTGATCTTCTTGACGGCGCCGTCGACGACCGCGTGCACGCTCTGGATGTTCGGACGTATGGTGCGGTTGGTGACGCGATGCGAGTGGCTGACGTTGCGGCCCGCGGAGGGGTGCTTCCCGCACACGCTGCATACCTGCGACATCTTGAGATCTCCTCGGGTCTACCCGACGCGGTCGAAGGCGCGGGCGTGGTTTCGGTGAGGCAAAGCGCACGGCATGGTAGCACAGGAAGGACGCGCTCCTCAAGGCGCCTTCCGACCCGCGGAGACGGTGCGCGACCCGGCCGCGGGCGGTTATACTCCGAAGCGCACCGCGGAGGGCGTGGCCCTTCGACGATCCGGGCAGACGAGAACGGGACGGGCGATGACGCACTATACGCGAGAGACGCTCATCCGCGACGTGCTCAACTCAGCGGAAGGCTCCGCGGCCGTGTTCGAGCGCTACGGCCTCGCGTGCCCGATGTGCCTCGCGGCGGACATGGAGACCCTCTCCTCGGTCGCCTCGATGCACGACATCGCCGTCGACGGCCTGATCGCCGATCTGAACGCCCTTCGAACCGATCACGATGAGGTGGGAGCATGACCGCACCCTGCACCGGTGAGATCAAGATAGGCAACGACGTCCTCGCGGACATCGCCGGCTACGCCGCCCTCGAGTGCTACGGGATCGTCGGGATGGCCAGCCCCACGCTGCGCGACGGCGTCGCTCAGCTCCTGTCGCTCGACAAGCTCCGCAAAGGCGTTCGCGTGACGAGCGACGGCGAAGGCGTCGTCATAGACCTCTACGTCGTCGCCGAGTACGGGACGAACCTGGCCGAGGTCGCCCACAACATGTCCGACCGGGTGACGTACGTCGTCAGCTGCAACGCCGAGGTGCGCGTGGACGCCGTGCACGTGCACATCCAAGGCATCAAGGTCCGCAAGTGAGCGACGGTCCGCCTCGCGACATACCGTCCGCGATATCCCTCATCAACGCCGCTGCTGACGCACTCAAGCTCAAGCGCGACGAGGTGAACCGCCTCAACGTGTTCCCCGTCCCCGATGGCGACACGGGCACCAACATGTCGCTGACCATGGACTCGGTCGTGGCGGAGGTAGGCAAGCTCGGAGCCGACGCTGCTCTGGCCGACGTCTGCCACGCCATCACCCACAGCTCTCTCATGGGAGCGCGCGGCAACTCGGGAGTCATCCTCAGCCAGATACTGCGGGGACTGTGCGAGCCCCTCGCGGCAGCGGACCACGTGGACGGCGCGATGATCTCCTCATGCCTCGAACGCTCTGTCGCCGTTGCATTCCAGGCCGTGAGGCGCCCGGTGGAAGGAACGATCCTCACCGTCCTGCGCGACGCAGCCGAAGCGGCGAAGCCGGCGGCGGAGAACGGCGCCGACATAGGAGGCGTGATGGCCGCTGCGGTCGACGAGGCCTACGCCTCGGTCAAGCGCACGCCGGACCTCCTGCCCGTCCTCAAGGAAGCCGGCGTCGTCGACGCAGGCGGCTACGGGCTCGCCATCCTGATGGAGGGATTCGCGTCCGCCATCCAGGGTAAGGGGCTCCGCACCTTCGACGTGACCGTCACCTCCGCGCTCCCTATTCTGGAGACGGGCTCCGCCAACGACTGGGACGACACGGAGTTCCTCTACTGCACCGAGTTCCTGCTCTTCGGTCACGACCTCGACCGCGACGCGATCGAGGACTTCATGGCCTCGCATGGAGGCTCTCAACTCGTTGTCGGCTCCGCCGACGAGCTCAAGATCCACGTTCACACCGACGACCCGTCGCAAGCGCTGGCGTACGCGCAGGCCCTCGGTGAGGTCGCCGAGGTGCACATCCACAACATGCGCCGGCAGACCGAGGCGCGCGCCGAAGCACTGCGCGCTGCTGCCGCATCGAAACCGCTCGGCTTCGTGGCGGTAGCCGCGGGCAAGGGGCTGGCGGACATCCTGAAGAGCCTCGGGGTCGACGAGGTCGTCGCCGGCGGCCAGACCATGAACCCCTCGACGGCCGAGCTGCTGCAGGCGGTCGACCGGGTGCCGGCACGGGCCGTGGTCGTACTGCCCAACAACCGCAACATCATCCTCGCCGCGAATCAGACGATCGGCGTCGCATCCAAGCCCGTCGCCGTCGTGCCCACGACCTCGGTCCCCCAGGCGTTCTCGGCGCTTCTCGCCGCCGACCCCGACGCGACGGTGGAGGAGAACGTCGCCGCGATGACCGAGGCGGCGGAGGCCGTGCGCACCGGAGAGGTCACCACGGCCATCAAGAACTCCAAGGGAAAGGCCGGCCCGATCAAGAAGGGCCAGATCATCGGCATCTCCGACCACGAGATCGAAGTGGTCGGAGACGATGTCGCCGACGTGGCGACAGCGTCTTCTCGACATCCTCGTCGAGGACGGCGAGACAGTGACGCTGCTGGCAGGCGAGGACCTCGACGACGCCGCGATGAAGAAGATCGCCGACGCGATCTCGGCGTCGCACCCGGACCTGGAGATCGAGACGCACCGCGGAGAGCAACCGCTCTACCCGCTGATCATGTCCGTCGAATAGGGGAGGTACCGGCATGCCTCGGATCGCAGTGGTCACCGACAGCACGTGCGATCGCGGCCCGGCCGCGCTCGCAGCGATCGGCGTCACCATGGTCCCGCTCAAGCTCCACTTCGGAGACACTACCTACCGCGACTGGACCGACTTCATGCCCGCCGACTTCTACCCGAAGCTCCGGGTCGCGGCACAGCTGCCTACCACTTCGCAGCCGACGCCCGGCGAGTTCGCCGACGTCTATCAGCGCCTCGCGAACGAAGGCGCCGAGGGCATCGTCTCCATCCACCTGTCCGCGAAGCTGTCGGGGACCATGGAGTCCGCGCTCATGGCCGCGGAGACGTCGCCAGTCCCCGTCCGCGTGGTCGACACGACGTTCGTCTCGGCCGGCATGGACTTCGCGATCGAAGCCGCGTGTGAGGCCCGCGACGCGGGCAAGAATCTGGACGCGGTGGAGAAGTCGGCCGTGGACGCCGCGGCCCGCACCGAGCTCTTCTTCGTACTGGACACCCTGGACTACCTCGTCAAGGGCGGTCGCGCCGGCCGCGCCCAGGGCATGGCGGCGGCGCTGCTCAACATCAAGCCGGTCCTTCAGGTGCGTGGCGGCGTGATCGAGCCCTTCAAGAAGAGCAAGGGCACGAACAAGGCGATCCGCGAGATGGCGGAGCACGTCGCCGACCGTTCACGGAAGCTCGGGCCGCTCAAGATCGTCGTCGTCCACGCCGTGGCGCAGAACCTGGCCGACGAGCTCCTGAACGCGATCCGGTCGGCGGGTACCGAGATACTCTCTGTCTCGGTCGACGAGATCGGCTCCGTCATAGGCACGCACGTCGGTCCGCGCGCGGTCGGCGTAGCGTACGCGCCCGCGGGGTGACCCGCACGTGAGCCGCGCTGGCGTGCAACGCGCATTGCGACTCACCGCACTCGATGAGCCCGTCACGGGCGTCAGATTCGTCGATGCCCCGCGCGCGGAGGCGCTCGCGCGCGTGGGCGTGCGCACGGTCGAGGACTTGCTGAGGCACTACCCGAGCCGATGGCTGGATCTGCGCACGACGGCGCCGCTGGGCTCGCTGCCGCTGGGCGCCGAGGCGACCGCGGTGGGCACCGTCCACGAGGTCGTGGTCAAGCGCCCGCGTCCACGGCTGAGCATCACCGAGGTGGCTCTCGTGGACGACAGTGGTGTGCTCGTGGGCGTCTGGTTCAACCAGCCTTACCTCCAGCAGCGCTTCCGGCCAGGCGACCGCGTCGCCTTCGCGGGAACCGTCACGATGGAGTACGGCCTGCGCCAGATGCGCTCGCCCTTCGTCGAACGTCTGGGATCCTCCGACGACGCCTCGTGGCTCGGCCGGATCCTGCCGGTCCATCCGGCCACCGAGGGGCTGTCGTCCAACTGGATCCGGCGACTTGTAGCGGAAGCGCTTGATCAGTTCGGCGACTTGCCCGATCCGCTGCCGGCCGCACTCCGGATCGAGCGGGAACTGGTCCCGCTCGCCTCCGCGATCCGCGCCATCCACTTCCCCGAGGACCTCGAGGCCCGCGACGCAGCGAGGCGCCGGCTCGCCTACGACGAGCTGCTCGCCATCCAGCTCGGGATGGCGCTGCGGCGCCACGCCATAGTCGAGGAGAGGCGCGGGCACGCGCATCGCATCGACGGCCCGCACCGCGCCGCGCTGCTGGCCGCGCTGCCCTTCGAGCTGACCTCGGACCAGTTGACGGCGAGCGCGGAGATCCTCGCCGACATGGCCGGCGCCCGGCCCATGAACCGCATGCTCCTTGGCGATGTGGGCACCGGCAAGACCGCGGTGGCTGCCATCGCCCTGTCCGCCGTGGCCGACTCGGGGACCCAAGCGGCGATGATGGCGCCGACGGAGGTGCTGGCGCGCCAGTACGCCCGCGCGGTCGGGGAGTTGCTCGACACCGCCGGGGTGACGTGGAGGCTGCTGACCGGTTCCACCGCAGCGGCACAGCGCCGCGAGATGCTCGCTGGCGTGGCGTCCGGAGAGGTCTCCGTGCTGCTCGGGACGCACGCGCTGCTAACCGAGTCCGTCACGTTCAGGCACCTGACCCTCGCGATCGTGGACGAGCAGCACAGGTTCGGGGTCACACAACGACTGGGACTGCGGGGCAAGGGGGAGGCGGCCGACCTGCTGGTCATGACCGCCACGCCCATTCCCCGCTCTCTGGCGCTCACTCTCTACGGCGATCTCGACGCAAGCTACTTACGCATGTCGCCCCCCGGACGCGAGCGCGAGCGCGTCACGACGCGCCTCGTGCCCAAGTCCGGGCGCGATGAGGCCTACGCTTCGGTGCGCGCCGCGGTGGCGCAGGGACGCCAGGCCTACGTGATCTGCGCGCTGGTGGACGAGTCCGACGTTCTGGAGGCGAAGGCCGCCGTTCGAGAGGCGGAGCGGCTTCGGACCCGCGTGTTCAAGGGACTGCGCGTGGGCCTTCTCACCGGCCAGATGCGCTCCCAGGAGAAGGCCGCGGCGATGGCCTCGTTCGTGAATGGCTCGCTGGACATCCTGGTCGCCACCACGGTGGTCGAGGTCGGGGTCGACGTCGCCAACGCAACGATCATGATCATCGAGGACGCCGACCGGTTCGGGCTCGCCCAGCTCCACCAGCTCCGGGGGCGCGTCGGCCGCGGCGAACACGGGGGCGAGGTCCTGCTCTTCGCGGACCCGAAGACAGGGGAGGGCCGCCAGCGCATGAAGGCGATCACCTCGACAGCCGATGGCTTCGACCTCGCCGAGCAGGACCTGCGGCTGAGAGGCGAGGGGCAGGTGCTCGGAGAAAGGCAGCACGGCCTTCCGGAGCTGCGGCTCGCCTCGATCGTGCGCGACTCAGACCTGGTGGAGGCCGCGCGCGGCGACGCCCACGATATCGTCGCGAAGGACCCGCATCTCGAGGATGCGAGGAACGCCCCGCTGATGGTCGCGGTGCGTCGCAGCTACGGACGCGACTGGGAATGGGTGAGCAGCGGATGAGGATCGTCGGCGGAGCGTTCAAGGGCCGGCGCTTGGTCGCACCCAAAGGAGAGGGAACGCGCCCCACGAGCGACCGCGTGCGCGAGGCGCTGATGTCCTCGCTCGTCGGCCGCCTGGGCTCGGACCTGGGCGGTGGGGCGGTTCTCGACCTCTTCGCCGGCTCGGGAGCGCTCGCTCTCGAGGCCCTTTCACGCGGGGCGGGCCGTGCAGTGCTCGTCGAGCGAGACAGGGGAGCGCTGCGCGCCATCGCCGAGAACGTCGCGGCGCTCGGTGTCGCCGACCGCGTGAAGGTCGTCGAGGGCGACGTCCTCGGGGCCGCCGGCTCCCGCGTCGGCACTGCCGGCCCGTTCGCTTTGCTGTTCTGCGACCCCCCCTATAGAATCGACCAGACGCGGGTCGCGGCGCGCCTTACCGCGTTGGGAGCAACCGGTGCGATAATCGTGGGCGCGGCTCTAGCTTGGGAGCACGGTGCCGGAGGTTCCGTGCCGGAGCCCGAGGGTTTCGCACAGGAGCGCACCTACCGCTACGGCGACACGTCGGTGACGCTGTTGAGGTACTACGGCGAGGGGAGGGTCGAATGAAGAGAGCGCTCTGTCCCGGCACGTTCGATCCGATGACCAACGGTCACCTCGACGTCATCGAGCGAGCCGCAGGCATATTCGACGAGGTAGTCGTCGCCGTGGCAGTGTCGCCGGACAAGGCGGGCGGCCCGCTCTTCAGCGTCGAAGAGAGGGTCGACATGGTCGCCCGGGCCACCTCCCATCTCGCCAACGTGACCGTCCAGCCGTTCGATTCGCTTCTGGTAGACTTGGCGCGGCAAGTTCAGGCCACCGTCATCGTGAAGGGGCTGCGCGCGGTCACGGACTTCGAGCGCGAGTTCCAGATGGCGCAGCTGAACTACCGGCTCGACGATGCGATCGAGACCCTTTTCATCGTCTCGGTCCCGGAGTACATGTATCTGAGTTCCTCAGCAGTGAAGGAGATCGCCGGGCATGGGGGGCTGGTCACCGGGCTCGTCCCCGCCCACGTGAACGAGCGGCTGATAGAACGTCTCGGACAGAGACGGTAGGAGAGGACCAATACGATGGATGTCATGGCCCTGATCGACCGGATCGAAGAAGCGATGGACACCGGTCGCTCCCTGCCTCTCATGCGCGGGCGCCTCGTGGACATCGAGAAGGTCTACGAGATCATCGATGAGATCCGGGGCAACTTCCCCGACGAGCTCAAGCAGGCGCGCTGGATCGTCAAGGAACGTCAGGAGATGCTGGAAGAGGCCGAGAAGGAGGCCAACCGCATCCTCGAAGAGGCGCGCGATCGCGCGGACTCCATGGCTTCCGAGCAGGAGGTCGTCCGGCGCGCCGCCGAGCAGGCGGCATCCATCCTCGATGACGCCCGCCAGCAGGAGCGCGAGATCCGCCTGGGCGCAGAGGACTACGCCGACGAGATGCTCGCAAACCTCGAGGTCAACCTCGGCAAGCTCCTGACCGCCGTCCAGCGCGGCCGCGACCGCCTCCAGGGCAAGGTCAACCAGCGCCAGTAGGCGCCAAGGAGGCGTCATGCCTTACCGCACCACCATCCGGGGGCTCTCCGACGCCCTGGCCTCCTCGCGCACCGTTGTAGGCGAGCTCGACATGGCCGACGTCGAGCTGGGCGGGCAGCCCTTCCATTTCGATGGGCCCGTGACGTTCGAGGTGACTCTCACCAACGCCGGGACAGGGATAGTCGCACAGGGCGGCGCGACCGCCAAGGTCCTGACTCCGTGCTCCCGCTGCCTCTGCGACTCCCACCTCACCGTCGAAGCCGAGGTCGAGGGCTTCTATGTCCGGCCGGGCCACGAAGCCGACCTTCCCGAGGAGCAGGAGGCTGAGCTCATCGCCGACGATTCGAGCATCGACCTCGAACCCGCGATCAGCTCGGCCGTCGTGGTGGAGTTGCCTTACGCGCCTCTGCATGCGGAGGAGTGCAAGGGCATCTGCCCGTCGTGCGGTGCCGACCTCAATACCGGCCGGTGCGAGTGCCCCGAGCCCCCATCGGGACTCGCCCTTCGCGGTGCTGCGCGATCTGCCTCTCGAAGAGAGCGCCGATTCATAGCAGCAAGCGGCACCCTGTGCTAGAATCCGTCGCTGTGTCCCGCGCGGGTTTCCGCCGCCACCGAACCAGGAGTGAGAAGCGACATGCCTGTCCCGAAGCGAAAGACGAGCAAGGCGGTGCGCGACAGCCGCCGGGCGCACGACCACCTCGAGGAACCGGGCCTGTCCCTGTGCCCTCAGTGCCACCAGCCGAAGCCTCCGCACCGGGTCTGCCCGTCATGCGGTTCGTACAAGGGCAAGGAGATCGTCGAGATCGACTAGGTCCTCGGCGAGCGAACGCTATGATGACGACACCCGCTGCCAAGACGCAGCGGGTGTCGTTGCACACCGGGAGCTTCGCACCGGAGTATCGTCCGTCGCTGTGCCGGCCGTTCCTCGGGTAATGTCCGCCGTCCGTCCGAGCATCGGGAGCTGATGATCCGCATGCCGACCAGCGCCCTCACAACCATCGCCGTCGACGCCATGGGCGGAGACTTCGCGCCGCACGCCGTGCTGGAGGGCGTCTCGGCGGCATTGGCGGCTGACGCGTCGCTGAAGGTCCTACTCGTAGGGGCCATGGAGACCGTCGAGCCCTTCGCCACCGGACGCGACCGCTGCGACGCGGTCGTCACGACCCAAGTCGTCGAGATGGGCGAGCACCCCGCTGCCGCAGTTCGCGGGAAGCCGGATTCCTCCATCGTCGTCGGATGCCGGCTGGTCAGGGACGGGAGGGCGGACGCCTTCTTCTCCGCAGGGAACACGGGAGCGACCATGGCCGCCGCGACGCTCCTCATCGGACGCATCAAAGGCGTCCAGCGTCCCGCCATCGCCACCGTCCTGCCGACGGCCGGCGCCCCCTGCGTCCTTCTCGACGCAGGCGCGAACGCGGATGCCCGGCCCGAGCACCTCGCTCAGTTCGCGATGATGGGCGCGGCCTACGCCAAAGCCGCTCTCGGCATCGTCGAGCCGCGAGTCGGTCTCCTCAACATAGGCACCGAGCCCGCCAAGGGTTCGCAGCTCGCTCAGGACGCATACGCGCTTCTGCAGGACACGCCCGGCTTCGCCGGCAATGTCGAGGGCAACGACATCCCGGCGGGCACCGTGGACGTTGTGGTCACCGACGGGTTCACCGGAAACGTGGCCCTTAAGTTGATGGAAGGGATGAGCAGGCATCTGCTAGGCGAGTTCAAGGCGGCACTGGTGTCGTCACCGGTCAACAAGGTCGCGGCGGCGGTTCTGGGGCCCTCTCTCGGGACTCTCCGAGACAAGCTCGACCCCGACGTGCACGGGGCAGCGCCTCTGCTCGGCATAGACGGGCTGACCCTCATCGGGCACGGTTCGTCGAGCCCCAAGGCGATAGCTTCAGCTCTGCGCGTCGGTGCGGTCGCGGTGCGAGCGGGACTGGTCCGCAGCATCGCGGCGGCACTCAGCCGCGAGGGTGCGTGACCCACCTCCGTCGTGTACCATTCTCAGACTCCGTAAACCCGCAGACGACGAGAAGTGAACCAGTGCCCTGTGCCTCCGTGATATCTGTCGCTTCCTGGCTGCCCGAGCGCCGCCTCAGCAACTCGGATCTCGAGAAGATGGTCGACACGTCGGACGAGTGGATCCGCAGCCGAACGGGCATCGGCGAACGGCGCATAGCCGCGGAGGGTGAGGCCACCTCGGACCTGGCCGCGCGAGCGGGGAGACTGGCCTTGGAGCGGGCCGGCCTGGCGCCCGCCGACGTCGATCTGCTCGTCGTCGCGACCTCCACTCCCGACATGGTCTTTCCCTCGAGTGCCTGCGTCACCCAGGCCAAGATCGGGCTGGCCTGTCCGGCGTTCGACGTGAATGCGGCATGCACCGGGTTCATCTACGCGCTGGACGTCGCCACCGCGATCATCGAGTCCGGGCGCGCGCGGACGGTTCTGGTGATCGGAGCAGACGTCCTTTCGAGCGTCATCGACTACACCGACCGATCGACCTGCGTGCTATTCGGCGACGGGGCCGGCGCCGTGGTGATGCAGGCATCCGACGAGCCGGGCGTCCTGGGGGTGCATCTCGGCGCGGACGGCTCGGGAGTCGGCTTGCTCTACGTGCCGGCGGGCGGGAGCGCCGCCCCGATGACGGCCGAGCGGCTGGCGGCGCGCGAAGGCTACCTCAAGATGAACGGCAGCGAGGTCTTCAAGTTCGCCGTCCGCATGATCCCCAAGGTCACGAAGCTCGCACTCGCCGAATCGGGGCTGACCACCTCTGACGTGGACTGGCTCGTGCCGCACCAGGCCAACCAGAGGATCACGGACACGGTTGCGCAGCGCCTCGGCATCCCTCACGAGCACGTTGTCTGCCGCATCGAGGACACCGGCAACACCTCCGCCGCCTCCATCCCCATCGTGCTGGACTCCCTGCAGCGGGACGGGCACCTGCATCCCGGCAACATCTTGGCGCTCGTCGGGTTCGGCGCGGGACTCACGTATGGTGCCGCGATCATCCGTTGGACGCGGGAGGACTGATACATGCCCCTACAGACCCGCGTCACGCGTCTGCTCGGGATCGAACATCCCATCATCCAGGGAGGCATGGCCTGGACGGCTACGTGGGAACTGGTCGCCGCGGTGAGCAACGCGGGCGGCCTCGGTGTGATCGGCGCCGGCCAGATGCCGACCGACATGCTGCGCGAGCAGATCCGCGCCGCCAAGAAGGCCACCGATCGCCCGTTCGGAGTCAACCTCATGCTGCTCACGCCGCACATCGACGATCTCGTTCAGATGGTCCTCGAGGAGGACGTCGCGGTGGTCACAACCGGTGCCGGGAACCCGAGCAAGTACATGGCTGCTCTGCAAGACAAGGGCATCAAGGTGCTGCCGATCGCGCCGTCCACAGCGCTCGCGCGCAGGCTCGAGCAAGCGGGCGCCGACGCGATCATCGGCGAGGGCATGGAGGCCGGCGGCCACATCGGCGAGCTCACTACCATGGTCCTGACTCCACAGCTCGTGGACGCGCTCTCGATCCCCGTGGTCGCCGCGGGCGGAATCGCCGACGGTCGAGGCATCGCGGCAGCGTTCTCGCTCGGCGCCGAGGGCGTGCAGATGGGCACTCGATTCATGTGCGCGGTGGAGTGCACCATCCATCCGGATGTCAAGGCGCGGATCCTGAAGGCCCGCGACCGCGACACTGTGGTCACGGGCACCTCGACCGGACACCCGGTCCGCGTCCTGAAGAACAAGCTGTCGCGTCAGATCGAGGAGCTCGATCGCGCCAACGACCCCGAGACGATCGAGGCGCTCGGAGCCGGGAAGCTCGCAGCGGCGATGCGCGAGGGGGATGTCGAGACGGGCTCGCTCATGGCGGGACAGTGCTCCGCCATGATCGACTCGATCCAGCCGGCGGCGGAGATCATCGCCGAACTGGTCGCCGAGGCGCAGAGCGTGATGCGAGGCCTCTGCTCGCAGGCGGGCTTGTGAGCGCGCGCGTCGCGCTCGTGTTCCCGGGGCAGGGCTCCCAGCAGGTCGGGATGCTCTCGCACTTGGCATGGGTCGAAGGCGGAGAGCGTCTGCTCGACGCCGCGGAGGCGCTCAGCGGCCTGCCGCTGCACGAGGTCGCGGAGGCCGGGGCTCAGGAGCAGCTTGCTGACACCCGCGCGGCACAGCCGCTCCTCTATCTCGCCGACTGGTCCGCTGGCCTTCTCGCCCTCGGAGCGGGCGTGAAGCCGGCAGCCCTGGCGGGACACAGCCTCGGCGAGTTCGCGGCGCTGGCGATCGCAGGCGTCTTCTCTGCGGAGGCCGGTCTGGAGCTCGTGGTCGAGCGCTCGCTCCTCATGGCCGAGGTCGCCGCGGAGACACCTGGAGGAATGGCTGCTGTCCTGGGACTCGAGCCCTCGGCGATCGCGTGCGCGCTGGAGAGCATCGCAGGCGTCTGGGTGGCCAACGACAACTCCCCCGGCCAGACCGTCATCACCGGGACGCCGAAAGGCCTTGCCGCCGCGACAGTCGCTCTCGACGGCGCCGGCGCGAGGCGCATAGTCCCTCTCGCCGTCGGAGGGCCGTTCCACTCGCCGCTGATGGCACCCGCGGCGGAGCGATTTGCGGACGTGCTTGCCAAGGCGGACTTCGCCGACGCAGCCACCCCGGTCTTCCAGAACACGGCCGCGAGCGCGGCCACGGACGCCGCCGTGATCCGCGAGCGCCTTGCGTCACAGATCGTGTCTCCGGTCCGGTGGAGGGAGACGATGGAGGCCCTGAAGTCCTGCGGCGTCACGGTCGTGTTGGAGTGCGGCCCCGGCGGGGTGCTCGCTGGCCTCGCCAAGCGCGTCGAGGGATTGCAGGCCTATACCGTCGAAGATGCGGGTATCGAGAAGATCGTCGAGGAGGTCTCCTAGGACATGAATGGACTTGCTGGCAAGATCGCTCTGGTCACGGGGGCGTCGCGGGGCATCGGCGCGGCGATCGCGGTGCGCATGGCGGACGAGGGCGCGACCATCGCCATCAACTACTACCCGGGGTGCGAGGACGACGCCTCGGCGGTCGTGCAGCAGATCGAGAGCGCCGGCGGGCATGCGGTGGCGTTCGTTGGAGACGTTTCGGACCCCGATTCTTGCCAATCGTGCGTGGATGCCGTGATCGTCGAGTTCGGAGCGATCGATATCCTGGTCAACAACGCGGGCATCACCCGCGACGGCCTCATGGTCCGGATGTCGGACGCGGATTGGGCCGCGGTCATCTCCACGAACCTCTCGGGTGTCTTCTACATGACCCGTTCGGTCGCCAAGACGATGATGAAGGCCCGCACCGGCTCCATAGTGAACATCGCCTCGGTCGTGGGCATGATGGGCAACGCCGGGCAGGCCAACTACTCGGCCGCGAAGGCCGGGGTGATCGGACTGACCAAGACCACGGCGCGCGAGCTGGCATCGCGTGGAGTCCGGTGCAACGCCGTGGCCCCCGGCTTCATCGAGACCGATATGACCGCGAGGCTCTCCGACTCGGTCCGCGAGGCCCTCATGGGCGATATAGCGCTGGGTCGTCTCGGCAGGCCGGAGGACGTCGCTTCCGCGGTAGTGTTCCTGGCGGGCGACAACGCGGCATACGTCACGGGACAGACACTGGCCGTCGACGGGGGCATGACCTTCGCCTAGACTGCGTATGCAACCGGGCTAGGGGCCTGGTCCCGAAGGAGAGCGGAGACGCAATGGACCGCGAAGAACTGTTCGAGAAGATCAAGACCGTCGTCGTCGATCAGCTCGGCGTCGAAGAGGACGATGTCACCGAGGACGCCGCATTCGTCGACGACCTCGGCGCGGACTCGCTCGACATCGTCGAGCTCGTCATGGCGCTCGAGGAGGAGTTCGGCGTCTCGATCCCCGACGAGCAGGCTGAGAAGATCAAGACGGTCGGCGACGCGGTCGACTTCATTGCAGAGACCGCCTAGATCCACCGCTCGTCTCGCCTGCTCCGGCGTCGCCGGGCGGCGGGATGCGCCCGCTTCGTCACAGCAGGCCCGCGCCCGTCGCCGCCTCCATCGCGGCGGGCGTCCGGCTTGTCCACACGGTCGGCGACACATGAGGAAGGCCACCAAGAGTGGAAATGCCTAGTCTCAAGATAGGCCGCGTCACCCCGAGGCTGCCGATCATCCAAGGCGGCATGGCGGTCCGCATCTCCCTGGCGCCCTTGGCGGCTGCCGTCGCGGAGGCGGGCGGCATCGGCGTCATCGCCGGATCGGGGCTGACCCCCGAGGAGCTTCGCTCGGAGGTCCGCGAGGCACGAGCGAAGACGAAGGGCTTCATCGGCGTCAACGTCATGGTCGCGGTGCGCAACTTCGCCGACCTCGTGAAGGCCGCGCTCGCGGAGGGGATCGACCTCGTCATCTCCGGCGCGGGGTTCTCCCGCGAGGTCTTCGGCTGGACGCGCGAGGCGGGAGTGCCGATGGTGCCGATCGTCAGTTCCGCGGGATTCGCCAAGCTTTCCGAGAAGTTCGGCGCGACCGCCATCGTCGTCGAGGGTGGCGACGCAGGAGGACATCTCGGCACAGACGTTCCGGTCCGCAAGCTGCTCCCCAGCGTCCTGGAAGCCGTCTCGCTCCCTGTGATCGCCGCCGGCAACATAGTCACAGGCGGCGATGTCTACGATCTGATCAGGGCCGGAGCCTCGGGAGTGCAGATGGGCGCGCGGTTCGCCGCCACGGTCGAGTCCTCCGCCCCCGACGCCTTCAAGCAGATGTACCTCGAGGCGACCGAGGAGGACGTGGTCATCATCAGGAGCCCCGTCGGCCTTCCGGGGCGCGCGCTACGCAACCCGCTCACCGACCGCCTCGAGGCGGGCATCGAGCCCCGCATCGAACGGTGCATCGTGTGCCTCAAGAAGTGCGGCAAGGAGTTCTGCATCATGGACAAGCTGACGAAGGCTCACGAAGGCGACGTCGAGGACGGCTTGGTCTTCACTGGCGGCGGGGTGGCGAGGATCCACGACATCCCGACGGTGCGTGAGCTGATGGACCGGCTCGTCGCGGAGTACGGCGCCGCCGCGGAGATGGGGACTGCATGAGAAGGGTCGCGGTCACCGGCCTGGGGATCGTCAGCCCAGTCGGCGTCGGCGTGGACAAGGCTTGGGACGCCCTCACCGCGGGCCGCTCCGGGGTCGCCCTCATCACCTCCTTCGACGTTTCCGAGTACACCACTCGCTTCGCCGCCTGCATCGACGACTTCGACCCCAGCCCGGTTCTGGACGCCAAGGAGGCGCGGCGCCTCTCACGCTTCCAGCAGTTCGCGCTCGTGGCCGCCGCCGAGGCACTCGCCGACGCGGGTATCGGCAAGGTCACCGGTGACGAAGCCGAGCGCATCGGCGTCGTGGTGGGCTCGGGGATAGGCGGCCTCGGTCTGATGGAGGAGCAGGCCCGCGTGCTCGCGGAGCGCGGCCCTTCGCGCGTCAGCCCGTTCCTGGTGCCAGGCATGATCATCGACGTGGCCGCAGGCCTGATCTCGATCCGCTACGGCTTCAAAGGCATCAACTACGCGGTCGTCTCAGCCTGCGCGACCGGCAACCACGCCATCGGCGAGGCGTTCGAGTCGATCCGGCGCGGCGCGGCCGACGTGGTCGTCGCGGGCGGGGTCGACGCCGGGGTCACGCCTCTCGGCCTCGCGGGATTCGCCGCCGCGCGTGCGCTCTCCACACGCAACGACGACCCTCGGGGCGCCTCGCGTCCTTTCGACGCGGGTCGCGACGGGTTCGTCATAGGGGAGGGCGGAGCTGTCCTCGTGCTCGAGGACTGGGACCGCGCCGTGACCCGCGGCGCGACCATCCGCGGCGAGATCCTCGGCTTCGGCGCGACTGCCGACGCCTACCACGTCACCGCGCCCGCTCCCGACGGCAACGGGGCTTGCAGGTCGATGCGGCTGGCGCTCGAGCAGGCGGGCCTTGAACCCTCCGCGGTCGGCTACATCAACGCCCACGGGACCTCCACCCCGCTCGGAGACACAGCCGAGACCGGCTCGATCAAGGCCGTGTTCGGCCGCCAGGCGCCGCCGGTGTCCTCCACCAAGTCCATGACTGGTCACCTTCTCGGCGGGGCGGCCGCGGTCGAAGCCGTCGCCTGCATCCGGGCGCTCGAGACCGGCCTACTGCCGCCGACGATCAACTACACCGACCCGGACCCCGAGTGCGACCTCGACTACATCCCGAACGTCGCGCGTGCCGCCTACCCGGCGGTGGCGCTCAGCAACTCCTTCGGCTTCGGCGGGCACAACGCCTCGATCATCTTCGGGCGCGCTGACAGATGACTTCGCGCGCACTCGACACGTTGATCGAGCGCCTCGGCCTGAAGATCCACGACCTTGACCTCTACAGACGCGCGCTGACCCACCCATCCTCAACGCGGGACGGCAAGGGGAGCGACCACGAGCGCCTGGAGTTCCTCGGGGACGCCGTGCTCGTCGGCATCGTCGCCTCCAAGCTCTATCGAGACTTCCCGGACCTTCCTGAGGGCGACCTGACGCGCATGAAGGTAGCTCTGACCTCGGGCCGCACGCTCGCCGCCGTCGCGCGCGAGCTGGATCTCGGCCGGGTCATGCGCTTCGGCAAGGGCTCCGAGTATCATGCGGCTCTGCCTTCCGTTCTCGAGAACGCCTTCGAGGCTCTGGTCGGGGCCGTCTACCTGGATCTCGGCCTCGAGGCCGCGACCGAGTTCGTGATGAGGGTCATGGGCGACCGCATCGACCGCGACGCGCTGCTGGCCGCCCCGGTCGACGCCAAGAACCGCCTCCAGGAGATCACCCAGGCCGACGGCCTCGAGCTGCCCGCCTACGCGATAGTCGATCGCACCGGCCCCGCGCATGATCCCGTCTACACCTCAGAGGTCTCGTTCGCCGGGAGGGTCCGCGGACGGGGTATGGGACCCACCAAGCAGCGCGCCGAGCAGGCTGCCGCAATCGACGCTCTCGAAGCCCTCGGCGGGGCCTGACAGGCCCGCTCGCAGCACCCTTCAAAGGACCTTGGAGTGTTCGCGCTGTGATAGGATTCTGCGGTGCGCGACCGCCCGGTCGCGCACGCTCTCAAGCGCCGCGTCGTCCACCGGGGACCCGTGTACTTCAAGTCACTCACCGTCAAGGGGTTCAAGTCCTTCGCGGACCGCGTCGTGTTGACCCTCGAGCCCGGAGTCACCAGCATCGTGGGGCCCAACGGCTCCGGCAAGTCCAACATCTCTGACGCGGTCCTCTGGGTCTTGGGAGAGCAATCCGCCAAGACCTTGCGCGGCAACTCCATGGAGGACGTCATCTTCGCGGGCTCGTCCGCCAGACAGGCCGTCGGCGTCGCGGAGGTCGACTTGGCGCTCGACAACACCGACGGCACCCTCCCGCTCGAGTTCGCCGAGGTCACCATCAGCCGGCGCATGTATCGAAACGGAGAGAGCGAGTATCTGATCAACGACTCGCCCTGCCGCTTGATGGACGTCCAGGACCTGCTGCACGACTCCGGCCTCGGACGCGACACCCACTCGATCATCAGCCAGGGCCGTCTCGACGAGATCTTGAACTCACGGCCGGAGGACCGGCGGGCCCTCATCGAAGAGGCCGCCGGAGTGCTGAAGCACAAGAAGCGCAAGGAGCGGGCGCTGCGCAAGCTCGGCTCGATGGAGTCCAACCTCGAGAGGGCGCGGGACGTTCTCGCCGAGGTCGACCGCCAGCTGCGCCCGCTGCAGCGTCAGGCCGACAAGGCACGCCAGTACGACGGGCTGATCGCCCGGCTGCGCGATCTCGAGGTTGCACTCGCAGTCGGCGAACTGCGGGCACTGCACGAGACGTGGGAAGTGGTGCTGAAGCAGGAACGCGAGCACGATGCGGACCTCGAACTCGCGCGCTACCGCCTCGCCGAGAAGGAGCGCGAACTGGGCACCTTCCAGTCTCTCCTCGAGGAGAAGGGCCTGTTCGTTGGCGACCTCGGCGAGCAGCGCCGGCGCATCCAGGCAGTCCTCGAGCGGCTCAGCTCCGGACTGCTGCTTCTCGAGGAGAAGGGCAAGAACCTCGTCGAGCGCATCTCCGAGCTACGGGCCAAGGTGCACGGCTCCGCAGCGCGCCGTGAACGCCGTCTGCAGGAGGTCGCCCGGCTCAACGAGGAGCGGTCGGCGGCCGACGCCCAACTCAAGGCGCTCTATCAGCGCCTGGGCGAAGTCAGGCGGGAATCGGAGACCGCGCGCAAGGGACGACTCGCAGCCGAGGCCGCGCTCTCGGACGTCACCGCAGCGATCCGCCGTCTGCGCAAGGAAGCCGACGACGCCCGCGCCGATCTGGCGACGGTCGAACAATCGCTGTCGGCCTTCATTCTTGAGGAATCGCTACTCGCCGAACGGGCGGAAACGCTTGCCGCGCAGCGGCAGACCCTGACAGCGACTCTGGCTGGGCGCCGCACCCACCTCGATGAGGTCGAGCGGGTCCGCACCCACATGCTCAAGCAGATCGCCCTCGCGGAATCCGACGTCGACCGCAGAGCCAGGGTCGTTGAGTCGCGCCGCCGCGAGCTGCAGGAGCTGCGCGAGCGGCTCACCCAGGTGCGTGCCGAGGCCGTCGGGCTGGAAGAGGTCGACCGCGCGTTCGCGACAGCCACGCCCGCGCTCGCGTGGGTGCTCTCCTCCGACCGCAAGGTGCCCGGGCTGGTGGGGCCGCTGACCGACGCCATCACGGTCGAACCCGACGTGGAGAAGACGGTCGAGCTCGCACTCGGATCCGACCTCTTCTGCGTTCTCGTCTCGGACGGCGCGGCTCGAAACGGCGTGCTCCGACTGCTGTCCGAGCATGCCGCAGGCGACATCGCCATCATCGCGCTCGACTCCGCCGTTCCTCAGGAGGCCCGCCCGGGCGCCGGCCGCCGACTTTCCGACGCCATCTCGTGCGACGCCTCCGTGCGCCCCGCCATCGAGGCTCTCATCGGCGACGTCTACCTCGTGCCCACTCTCGAAGAGGCTCTCGACGCCTCCGCTCGCTTCCCCGGCAGCCGCTTCGCGACCCCCGACGGGCACATGGTGTGGCCCTCCGGCAAGGTCACCGTGGGACCGGGCCTCGACCAGAGCGCGTCGGTGCTCGAGCGCAAACGCCGGATCAACGAGCTGCACGACGACGAGTCCGCGGCCTCCGCAATCGTCGGCGACTCGGAGGCGCTCCTAGCCGAGGCGGAGGAGGCGCTGCGCGCTGCCCAGCAGGACGCGCTCGAGCTCGGGCAGCAGATGGCGGCGCGCTCCGGTGAGCGCGAGTCCATGCGGGAGGAGCTCACGCGACTCGAATCCGCGCTTGCGGACCTCGAGTCCGAGTCCCGCTCACTGGAGCAGCGTGCCGCAACGATCGCCGACAAGACCGCCAAGGATCGCCCCGCTCGGGAGCAGAATGCCGAGAGGATCAAGGCGGCCGAGCAGGGTGTCGAGGAGCTCGAGGAGCAGGAGGCCGTCAAGCGTGAGGCGCGCGACGACCGCTTCCGTGAAGAGACCGTCATCTCCGACCGTCTGGCGTCGTGCCAGGTCGACATGGCCACCGTCTCCGAGCGCGAGGTCCACCTCAAGCGCCAGATGTCCGCTGCGGCCGCGGACCTAGCCGAGATCGAGGAGACACTCGCGTCCTCGGAGAGTACCGAGGAGGCGCTGGAGCTGCTCCGCGAGCGCATCCAGCCGGTGCACGACGTCTACTCCGCGCTGCTGCAACGAGCGGAGGAGTGGGCGGCCAAGCTGCGCGACCGAGCCCGCTTCGAGCAGGCCGACTCGCAGTCGCTGCGCGACACGATCCGCGCCGCTCAGGAGGCCGTGCACGAGGCGCAGGCGCTCTCGACGAGCGCGTCGGCGGCGATGGGCGACCTGCGCGTCGAGAAGGGCCAGCTGCAGGTGCAGGTGGACGCAGCGGTCGGCCGCATCGTCGACGAGTTCGACGTCCCGCTCGAGCGCGCGCTCGAGGGCGCAGCCCTGCGTCGACCGCGAGGCCGCCACCGAACAGGCTCACAAGCTCCGCAAGCAGATCGGTCAGATCGGCCCGGTCAACGAACTCGCGGTCGAAGAGCACGCTTCGCTGCGAGCAGCGTCGCATCGCACCTGGCCTCCCAGATCGAGGACCTCGCGTCGAGCCGCACCGCGCTCACGAAGGTCGTGCGCGCGATCGACCGCAAGATGCGCGAGCGCTTCCTCGACACCTTCGAGCAGGTCGCAGGCCACTTCCAGAACGTCTTCACCCTGCTGTTCCCGGGCGGCCACGCCGAGCTCTCGATGACCGACCCGGATGACGCTGAGGAGACCGGCATCGACGTGGTCGCCCAGCCTCACGGCAAGAAGCTCCAGAAGATGACGCTGATGTCGGGCGGGGAGAAGTCCCTTACTGCCCTTGCTCTGCTCTTCGCCCTGTACCGGACTCGTCCGTGCCCCTTCTACATCCTCGACGAGGTGGAGGCGGCCTTGGACGACTCCAACCTTCGGAGGTTCGTGGCGTTCCTGGACACGATGCGGTCCCACACCCAGTTCATCGTCGTGACCCATCAAAGACGCACTATGGAGATGGCCGACGTCCTCTACGGCGTCAGCATGCATTCCGACGGCGTCAGCAAGGTCGTGAGCCAGCGCCTCGATCGTGCGACGGGGCGGCCCGTCGACGCGGACGGCGCTGCATGACGGCGGCATGGTTCGACCGGCTCTCGGCCGGATTGAGCCGAACGCGCGAGCAGATCGGCGACCGGATCGCGGAGCTCGTGGGACGCGGTCCTGACGTCGGCGAGGAGTTCTGGGAGGGCCTCGAGGAGGCACTCATCGCCGCGGACACGGGCGCGCCGGCCGCCGCCGGGATCGTCGAGCGCCTGCGCGCCCGGGCGCGTCGCGAGGACCTACCCGACGCCGCATCCGTCAAAGCGGCGCTCGTCGACCTCATCGCATCCGAACTACCACAGGCGCCGGACCCGCTTGCCGTCCGTCCGCTCACCGTCCTGTTCGTGGGCATCAACGGGACTGGGAAGACGACGTCCGTTGGGAAGATCGCAGCCGAGGCAGCGGCCGCGGGAAGCAGCGTCGTCATCGGGTCGGCCGACACCTACCGCGCCGCCGCGATCGAGCAGCTGCGCGTGTGGGCCGACCGCGCGGGCGTGCCGGTGGTCGAGCGTGAGCGCGGCACCGATCCCGCCTCGGTCGTCTTCGACACCCTGGCCGAGGCTCGCAGGACTTCCGCGAACCTTGTGCTGGTCGACACGGCGGGGCGGCTCCACACTTCCGCCGACCTCATGCAGGAGCTCCGCAAGGTCCAACGGGTAGCAAGAGCACAGAGCACCGCGCCCGTGATCTCGCTGCTCGTGATCGACGCCGGTACCGGGCAGAACGGGCTGCAGCAGGCGCGCAGCTTCAATGAGGCGCTAGACCTCGACGGAATCGTGTTGACCAAGCTCGACGGCACCGCGCGTGGAGGCATCGCCGTGGCGATCGCGAGGGAGCTCGACCTGCCCATCGTGCGCATAGGCGTCGGGGAATCGCTCGACGACCTCCACTCGTTCGACGCGACCGAGTTCGCCTCGGCCCTGACTGGCGTGAGATGACTGACCTTCCGGACCGCGAGAGGCCTGCAGCGCTGGACCCGAACGCGCCCGGCAACGACGGCCTGACGCCCAGCCAGCGCCGCTCGGCCCGGATCGCCCTGTGGCTCGTGGGCCCGCTCGCCGCGATCCTGCTCGCCCTGGTCCTGGTGTTCTTCGTCTTCTTCGACACGTCCACAGTCGACGGCTCCTCCATGTACCCGACGCTTCGGGACCAAGACCACGCGCTCATCACCAAAGGCCTGAAGACTCCGGTGCGTGGCGACATCGTGGTGCTGCACGTCCAGTACGAGGGCCAAAGCCAGGAGTGGGTCAAGCGGATCATCGCGGTCGGGGGCGATCGCGTGAACGTGACGGGAGACATGATCACCGTCAACGGGCAGGGCGAGAAGTTCCCGCACATGATCATCGACAGCGGGAACACCCAGCCGGTCGAGGAGCTCGTCGTCCCGGACGGGCAGATCTTCGTGGCGGGCGACAACCGCGCCGTCTCGCTCGACAGCCGCTTCGTCGGGACGTTCGCAGAGAGTACCATTCATGGCCGTGTCGTGGCCATCTACGCACCGCTCTCGAGGATCGGGTTCGTCCCCGAGCCCTGACGCGCGGCTCAACCAGATCGGAAGGACCCTTCGTGTTCGAGAACCTCACACAACGGCTCCAAGGCGTCTTCTCGCGGCTGACCGGCCGAGGGCGCCTGAGCGAGGCAGACATCGACGCGGCCATGCGCGAGGTGCGGCTGGCGCTGCTGGAGGCCGACGTCAACTTCACCGTCGTCAAGTCGTTCGTCGCGTCCGTGCGCGAGAGGGCGATGGGCGCCGACGTCACGCGCTCGCTCACGCCCGGGCAGACCGTCGTCAGCATCGTCCTCGGCGAGCTCACCTCCCTGATGGGCACCAGCGAGAGCAAGCTCGCGTTCTCGGGGCGCATCCCCAACGTCGTGATGCTCGTGGGCCTGCAGGGCTCCGGCAAGACCACCGCGGCAGCCAAGCTCGCGAACCTCCTGCGCAAGCAGGGGAGGCGGCCGTTGATGATCGCGTGCGACGTCTACCGGCCGGCCGCCATCGATCAACTCGAGGCGCTCGGCCGCGAGCTCGGCATCCCCGTCTACCGTGGAGAAGCCGGCGCCGACCCGGTGGACATCGCGAAGGCGGGCGTGAAGGCGGCCGTCGCCGACATGCGCGACGTCGTGATCGTCGACACGGCGGGCCGGCTGCACGTAGACGAGGAGATGATGGACGAGGCGGCGCGGATCCGCGACGCCGTGCGTCCGGACCAGGTCCTCATGGTCATCGACGCGATGACCGGCCAGGACGCGGTCACGGCAGCCACGGCGTTCGCCGAGCGAGTGGACTTCGACGGCGTGATCGTCACGAAGCTCGACGGCGACGCCCGCGGCGGCGCGGCCCTGTCGGTCCGCGCCGTCACCGGCAAGCCCATCAAGTTCGTCGGAGTGGGGGAGAAGCTCGACGCTCTGGAGCCGTTCCACCCCGACCGCATGGCCCGCCGCATCCTCGGGATGGGCGACGTCGTCTCGCTGATCGAGAAGGCGCAGGAGACGGTCGCCGTCGCCGACGCCGAGGAGCTCGAGAAGCGCCTCCGGGCGAACGAGTTCACGCTCGACGACTTCCTCTCGCAGCTGCAGCAGGTCCGCAAGATGGGCTCGCTGAAGGACATGCTCGGGATGATCCCGGGCATGGGGGCGGCTCAGCGGGCACAGATCGCCGACGCGCAGATCGACGAGAAGGCGCTGGACCACACCCAGGCGATCATCCAGTCGATGACGGCCGAGGAGAGGCGCAAGCCGGCGCTGATCAACGGCCACCGGCGCTCGCGTATCGCGCGCGGCTCGGGCACGACGGTGCAGGAGGTCAACCGGCTGCTCGACCAGTTCGTCCAAGCCAAGAAGATGATGAAGCAGATGCAGAGCAGTAAGGGGAAGCGCCGCGGGATGCCGCAGATGCCGTTCTAGAGACGGTTGAGGCGCCTCCCGCGTCAGCACCGACCCGCGCATTCGCTCGCTTCACAGGTTCGCACGCATGCCCTATAGTGAGCAGTCGCTCTATCAGACACGCATGAGTCACGAGGCCCGGACCGGGCCTCGCTCACATGACCCGGAGGTGAAGGTTCTTGGCAGTCAAGATCCGTTTGGCGCGCGCAGGCGCCAAGAAGGCGCCGTTCTACCGCGTGATCGCCGCGGACGGCCGCTCTGCTCGCGACGGTCGTTTCCTCGAGATCCTCGGCCGCTACAACCCGCGCTCCGAGCCCTCGTCCATCGAGCTCGACCTCGCGAAGGTCGACGCGTGGATCTCCAAGGGCGCCCAGCCCACGGAGGCCGCCGGCAAGCTGATCGCCATCGCCCGCGGCGATAAGACCGTCCCAGCCAAGGTCACTCGCGTGTCGAAGAAGGTCGCGTCGAAGGCGGAGGCCGACAAGAAGGCCACCGCTGAGGCGAAGGAGAAGGCGAAGGCCGAGAAGAAGGCCGCCGAAGAAGCTCCCGCCGAAGAACCCACCGCTGGGGCCGTGGTAGTCGCCGAGGAAGCCCCGGTCGAAGAGGCTGTCGTCGAAGAGGCTCCCGCCGAGGAGGCTCCCGCCGAGGAGCCCACTGTCGAAGAGCCCGAGGCGGCCGAAGAGCCGGAAGCTCCTGCTGAAGAAGCCGCTGCCGAAGAGGCCGACGCCGGACCGGATGCCGAGTAGCCGTGGCAGCAGACACCTCGACACTGATCGACTACCTCGTTCGCTCTCTAGTCGATGACCCGGACGCCGTCACCATCACGCGCACCGAGACTTCCGGCGGCGAGCTGTTCGAGATCAGTGTGGCCCCGGATGACGTGGGCAAGGTCATCGGACGCTCGGGCCGCATCGTCAAGGCACTGCGCACCCTGATGCGCGCGGCCGGCTCGGTCGACGGCCGCAACGTCGACATAGAGATCCTGGGGTAGCGGATACCGCATGGAAGCCGACGCGTTCGCCCCGCTCGGGCGGGTCGCCAAGACGCACGGACTGAACGGGGAGGTCTCGGTCATCATGGCCGTCGACCTCCCCGTTGAACGCATGGCCGGCCTCGAGGTGTGGTTCGTTCCGCCCCCCTCGGTCGTGCGCACCGGTCGGATCACCGGCGTGAGGCCGGGGCCCAAGGGCCCGCTGCTCGCCATCGACACCGTCGGCGACCTCGCCACCGCCGAGACGCTGCGCGGGTGCACGGTGCTGGCGCGCGTGGACGACCTGCCGGAGGCCGAGGCGGAGTGCGAGTTCGTCGGCATGACCGTCGTTGACGGCAAGCGGGGAGAGATCGGAGAGATCACCGACGTCATCGTCACAGGCGCCAACGACGTCTGGGTGGTCGAAGGCTCGTTCGGGGAAGTCCTCATCCCGGTGATCGATCAGGTGGTCGGCGAGATCGACGAGGAGTCCGGCACGGTGCGCGTCTCGCTGTTGCCCGGCCTCATCGAAGGGGAGTGACCGCGTGCGCATCGACGTGCTGACGGCGTTCCCCGAGGTGTTCGAGCCGATCATGGGTTCGGCCATGCTCGGGATCGCACGCACCAAGGGCGCCCTCGAATTCGCCGCGCACGACCTGCGGCAGTGGGCACTTCCCGGCGTCCACAGGCAGATCGACGACGCTCCCTACGGCGGCGGATCGGGAATGGTCCTGCGGCCGGAGCCCGTCTTCGAGGCCGTCGAAGCCGTGACCGCGGCGGACCCACGCCCGCCGTACGTGATCCTCATGACACCGCAGGGCGAGCGCTTCGCCCAGGCACGCGCGGAGCAACTGGCCGCACGCGATCGGCTTCTGATCCTCTGCGGACGCTACGAGGGCTTCGACGAGCGCATCCGCTCGCTGGCGGACCTCGAGCTCTCCATCGGTGACTACGTGCTGACCGGAGGGGAGCTGGCGGCCATGGTCGTGGCAGACGCGGTCACGCGGCTGCTTCCCGGAGTCCTGGGAGGTGAGACCTCGGCCGACGAGGAGTCGTTCACGACGGGCCTCCTCGAGTATCCTCACTACACCCGCCCGGCGGAGTATCGTGGCATGGTCGTGCCCGAGGTGCTCCTCTCGGGGGATCACGCAAGGATCGCGCGGTGGCGCCGCGAGCAGTCGCTGCTGCGCACCGCACTCAGACGTCCCGACCTCCTCGAGGCCGACGCCGTCGCACTGACAGACACGGAGCGCGGCCTGATCGAGGACGCGCTGCACCACGATCCGGAGGACAAGTGAGCGAGAAGGCCTCAAAGGCACCTATCGACGATGAAACGCAGGAGAACTCCGCCCCGCGTATGGGCGCGCTGCGCCAGATAGTCGAGTTCGTCCTGACCCTTGCGCTCGCTTACCTCATAGCGCAGGGCGTCCGCGCGTGGGTGATCCAGCCGTTCGTCGTTCCCACCGGCTCGATGCTGCCGACCATCCAGCTCAGCGATCAGGTGCTCGCCAACATGTTCGTGTACCGGTTCTCGACGCCGCAGCCGGGCGACATCGTCGTTCTCGATGACCCGGACGGCAAGGTGGACACACTCATCAAACGGGTGATCGCGGTCGGCGACCAGACGGTGGACCTTCAGCAAGGCCGGGTTCTAGTGGACGGCCGGGTACTCTCAGAGCCCTACACCCACGGGCTGCCGAGCTACCCCATCGAACGCGGCGGCGCGCAGAACATCACGTACCCGATCACGATCCCGGCCGGCCACATATGGGTGATGGGCGACAACCGGACCTCCAGCCAGGACAGCCGCTACTTCGGGCCGGTGCCACTCTCCTCCGTGCACGGCAAGGCCTTCCTCGTCTATTGGCCTTGGGCACGGATCGGGCCTCTGAGGTAGCGCAGGACGGGCGCGGGCGGGCGCCCGCACCTCGTCGTTGCCGGGCGGGGAACGCGCCGCTATACTAACCACTCGTGTCATCATCGCCCGGCGCGATGACGACACCTCGCGCACAACCGACAGGGACGAGACAAGGTCATGGATCAGATCAAGGCACTGGAGGCGCAGCAGCTGCGCGAGGACAGATCGGCATTCCAGGTGGGTGACACCGTCAAGGTGCACTACCGCATCATCGAGGGCACGCGCGAGCGCATCCAGGTCTTCCAAGGCGTGGTCATCCGCCGTCACGGTTCCGGCGCCCGCGAGACGTTCACCGTCCGCAAGATCTCGTTCGCGGTCGGCGTCGAGCGCACCTTCCCGGTGCACTCGCCGAAGATCGACAAGGTCGAGATCGTCAGCCGCGGCAAGGTCCGTCGCGCGAAGCTCTACTTCCTGCGCGACAAGGTGGGCAAGCAGGCCCGCCTCAAGGAGAAGCGCTTCTAGGCGACACGCCGTGTCCCACACGCACATCGATCCGGACGCGCTCCCGCCCACGGGCAAGGGGCGCGTCCGCGTTTCCGAGGGCGCCGGCGCGTCGTGAGCGAGCGAGCGGATCACAGTGGCCGAGGTCCGAGCCCGGCTTGCCGATGCGACGGGGCACGAGCGCGACGCTCTGCTGTCCAACCTCGAGAGAGACCCGCGTGCGGGCGTGCGCGCGATCGTGGACGCGGCGCGTGCGCGAGACCGTCGTCTGAAGGCGGAGGACCTGCGGCTCGAAGGGCTGATGACCCTGCAGCGCGACCTGCACAGACGAGGATTCTCGGTCGTCGCAGGCGTTGACGAGGTCGGCAGGGGAGCGCTGGCGGGTCCGGTCACCGCGGCCGCCGTGATACTCGCGTCCGACGCACGGATCGAGGGGCTGAACGACTCGAAGAAGCTCACCCGTGAGACCCGCGAACGCATCGCCGCCGCCGTACTCGAGCAGGCGCTCGCGAGCGCGGTAGCTCACGCCCAGCCCGCTGAGATCGACGCGATGGGGATCGGCCGCGCCACGCGCCTGGCTTGGCGGCGAGCGCTCGAAGGCCTCGGAATGCCCTACGACCACGTGATCGTGGACGGTAACGACGGCAGGGACCTCGGGCTGGAGGTCACGATGGTCGTTCGCGGGGACTCGCGCGTGGCCTGCGTCGCGGCCGCGTCCGTCATCGCCAAGGTCGCGCGCGACGCGCTCATGGCCCAGCTATCCCACGCGTACCCGGGCTACGGCTTCGACGGGAACCGAGGATACGGCTCGGCTGACCACCTGGAGCACCTGCGCCTCGTGGGGCCGTGCGACATCCACCGCCGCTCTTTCACCCCGTGCCTGGGGTGCGACCGGCTCTTCTAGCCGCACCCATCCCGGCTCCCGGCAGCATCGGTCGGAGGCCGTTCGGGAAGCGTTAAGCACTCCCCGCCACCATCCGTGGCGGAGGTGGTGCGTTCATGGAACGCTCGGAGATCGCCCGAAGGGGCGAGGACGCCGCCGCCGCGTTCTTGGAGCGCGTCGGTATGCAGATAGAGGCCCGCAACTGGAGGTCTTCCGCCGGGGAGATCGACATCGTCGCGCGGGACGGCGACGAGCTCGTGTTCGTCGAGGTGAAGACCCGCAGATCGGAGCGAGCGGGGACCGCAGCGGAGGCGGTCTCCGTCGCGAAGCAGGGCCGGATCGTGCGGCTTGCGCGCGCGTACATCGCGACAGAGGGGGAGCAGTCGCAAGGGGGCGTGCGCTTCGACGTCGTCGCGATCCGAGTCATCGCCGATGATCGTGCGCTGCTGCGCCACTATCGCGCCGCCTTCGAGGCGACCACGTGACGCAGGCCGTCGTCGCGTCCTCGACGATCGTCGGGGTCGAGGCCATCGGCGTGGAGGTACAGGTCGACGTCTCAGCGGGACTGCCCGCGTTCTCGATCGTCGGACTGGGCGACGCGGCGGTGCTGGAGGCGCGCGATCGGGTCCGCGCGGCGATGCGCGTCTGCGGCTTCGACTTCCCCAACGCGCGCGTGACCGTGAACCTGGCTCCCGCGCCGGTCCGAAAGCACGGCACCGGCTTCGACCTCCCGATCGCCCTTGGAGTGCTGGCCGCGACAGGACAGGTCCCACGAAGCGCCACGGACGCGATCGCCGTGGGCGAACTGGCGCTCGACGGCGGCGTCAGGGCCGTCCCCGGCCTGCTCGCCCATGCCATAGCCGCCCAGAGGACGGGTTGGCCGCTCCTGCTGGCGGCCGAGGCTCTGACCGCCGTGAGCGCCGTCGCGGGGCTCTCGGCGCGGCCGCTGGGTGCCCTCTCGCAGCTGCGGCAGGGTCTGCCGGACCCATCGGAAGCGGCGGTCCCGCGCACGAGGAGAGCGACCAAGACTCCGGATCTCGCCGAGGTCCACGGCCAGCCGACCGCCAAGCGCGCTCTGGAGATAGCGGCGGTGGGCGGATTGGGCGTCTTGTTCCTCGGACCGCCTGGAGCGGGCAAGACCATGCTCGCCCGTCGGCTTCCGGGCATCCTCCCGCCGTTGACGGACGAGGAGGCCATCGAGAGCGCCGTCGTGCACTCCGTCGCCGGACTCGAGGTCGACGCGATCCTGGCTGGCGAGCGCCCCTTTCGGGCGCCGCACCACACCGCCTCGACCGCCGGCCTGGTCGGGGGCGGCTCTCCCCCGCGCCCGGGAGAGGCGAGTCTCGCCCACAACGGCGTCCTGTTCCTGGACGAGCTCCCGGAGTTCTCGCCGGCGGCGCTCCAAGCCCTGCGGCAACCACTCGAGGACGGCTACTTGACGCTGGTCCGCGCCGAGGGCCGAGTGCGCTACCCTGCGCGCTTCGCCCTCGTGGCGGCGATGAACCCTTGCCCGTGCGGTTTCCTCGGCGACCTCGCGCGTACGTGCACATGCCCCCCGGCAGCAGTCGACCGCTATCGAGCGCGAGTCGGCGGGCCGCTCATGGACCGCATCGACATGACCTTGCGAGTCGACCGCATCGATCCCGCATGCCTCCTGGGAGGCGCCCAGTGACGAGCCGAGCGCGTCCGTTCGCGACAGAGTCGGCTGCGCACGAGAGCGCGCCGGTGCGCGCGAAGGCGGCCGCCTGGCGGCGGGAGGTGCGGCGCTCCTGCGCGCGTGCTCCCTCGACGCCCGCTCGCGGCGAACCGTCGAGCGCGCGGCGCGCGTCCACCGGCTGTCGGGCCGCGGGGTCACCCGGCTCCTGCGGGTGGCGCGCACTATCGCCGACCTTGCCGGCGCCGAGAAGGTCGGCGAGGAGCACGTCCTCGAAGCTTCCTGCTACCGGGCGTTCCAGTGAGAGACGACACCCGCTTCGTCCTGCGCCTGGGCGAGGCGGGATACCCGCCGCAGCTCGAGCTCACTCCGCGTCCGCCTCGCGTCCTCTATGGCTTCGGGGACCCCGAGGCGCTTCGCCCCGCCCTGGCGATCATCGGATCCCGCAAGGCCACACCGTACGGCCTCGACTGCGCGACCGTCTTCGCCCGGTGCGCTGCCGACGCCGGCGTCCCGGTCGTCTCGGGCGCCGCCATGGGTTGCGACCTGGCGGCGCAACGCGCGACTCTCGAGACTGGTGGGACGACCGTCGCCGTGCTCGGCTGCGGCGCTGACATCGACTACCCGTCCCGCGCCGCGAGACCTGCTCGCCACGCTCCGGAGCGGCGTCGGGGCGGTCGTGTCCGAGTTCGAGTGGGGGATGCCCCCGGCGCGCGGCCACTTCCCGGCGCGCAACCGCATCATCGCCGGCCTCGCGCACGCCGTCCTGGTTGTGGAGGCGGCGCTGCCCAGCGGCACGTTCTCGACCGCGGACCACGCCCTCGAAGCGGGCCGCGACGTGCTGGCCGTGCCGGGCAGTGTCTTCTTCGCCGGGTCGGCGGGCAGCAACCGCCTCATCCGCCAGGGCGCGGCGCCCGTCTGCTGCGTTGAGGACCTGCTCGACTCGCTCGCGGGCATCGGGCTGATCCAACCCGAAGCGGCCGCGGCCTGTGCCGGCCCCGCGGGAGTCACCTTGCTGGCCTCACCCTCCACCGACCCGGTGCTGCGCGCCCTGCAAGCACAGCCTATGGCGGCCGACGCGCTTGCCACCGCGCTCGGTATGGACGCCCGCGAACTTCTCGCCTGCGTCGCCCGACTCGAATCGCAGCGCCTCGTCGCTCGCTACCCCGACGGGAGGTACGGACCGTGCGCCCCGCGCTGACGCTACAATCGAGCGGCGCGCGGGGACCACCACGCGCGGCGCCCGTGAGGAGAGCGCGTGTCACGCACGATCACCGTCATAGGCGGCGGGCTCGCGGGCAGCGAGGCCGCGTACCAGCTGGCCGTCCGGGGAGTGAACGTACGCCTCATCGAGATGAGGCCGTCGCCGCATGCTCCGGCCCACCACACGGGTCTCCTTGGCGAGCTCGTCTGCTCGAACTCGATGAAGTCGGACTCTCCTGACACGGCGGCCGGGATGCTCAAGCGCGAGCTGGAGGCGATGGGCAGCGTGGTCCTGGCCTGTGCGCGCGCCACGGCGGTCGACGCGGGCGGCGCGCTCGCCGTCGATCGCGAGGCGTTCGCCTCACTTCTCACCCGCGTCGTCACCAGCCGCCGAGAAGTGGACCTCGTCCGCGAGGAGGCCCGCGAACTCCCAGCGGCCGAGGTCATCGTCGCCACCGGGCCGCTCACCTCAGCCGCGCTCGAGCCTGCCTTGTCCGCATTGACCGGAGCGGACCGGCTTGCGTTCTACGACGCCGCCGCCCCGATCGTGGAGGCGTCCAGTGTCGACCGGTCGGCGTGCTTCGCCCAGTCCCGCTACGAGAAGGGGGGCGGCGCCGACTACCTCAACTGCCCGATGGATCGGGACGGGTATGAGGCATTCGTCACCGCGCTCACGGGCGCCAGACGCGTGACCGCCAAGGAGTTCGAGGCCGCGGACCTGTTCTGCGCGTGCCAGCCGGTCGAGGAGGTCGCGCGTCACGGCGTCGACGTGCTGCGCTACGGACCGATGAAGCCGGTCGGCCTGACCGATCCCAACACAGGGCAGCGACCGTGGGCCGTCGTTCAGCTGCGCCCCGAGAATCGCGAGCACACGGCCTACAACCTCGTCGGCTTCCAGACGAACCTGACCTTCCCCGAGCAGGACCGCGTCTTCCGGATGATCCCGGGGCTTGCCTGCGCCGAGTTCCTGCGTCACGGGGTGATGCACCGCAACACATTCGTGGACGCACCGCGGTTGCTCTCGCCCGACCTCTCCATGCGCGCGTGCCCGAGCGTTCGCATCGCGGGGCAGCTGTCCGGCACGGAGGGGTACCTCGAAGCCGCGGCGAGCGGGCTCGTGGCCGCGCTCGGCGCGTCCTCGGTCGACGGACCCCCCGTCGTGCTCCCCGTCGACACTGTCTTCGGAGCGCTCCTGGCCTACGCAACCGCCCCGGACACGTGGCCGTACCAGCCGATGCACGTCAACATGGGGCTGCTGCCGCCCTTCGTCCCACAGATCCCCGGGCGCCGCAAGCGCTACGCGGCGTTCGCAGCCAGGGCCGACGAGGCGATGTCGGCCTGGCTGGAGTCCCGCACGGATCTGGGCATCGAGCGAGTCCGGGCCGGGGTCGCGGATGTGGCGGCCTCGTGAGCGAACAGAACGCGGCAGCGATGGTCGACCGCTTCCTCGAGCATCTCAAGACCGAGCGCAACGTATCGCCGGAGACTGTGCGCGCCTATTCGTCCGACCTTGCGCGCTACCTCGAGTGGGCCGAGCGCGCCGGCGCCGACCCTCTCGGTTCCGATCCGCGCATCCTGCGCCGCTACCTGGCCGACCTCGACCGCTCCCGGTACGCTCGGCGGACGATCGCGCGTCGGCTCTCCGCCGTCCGCTCGCTCTTCACACACCTCAACCGCGAGGGCATCGTGACCCACAATCCGGCGGCAGTCGTCGGCAGTCCGAGACTGCCCGCACGCTTGCCCCGCCTGGTACCCTCGGACCTCCTCGCCGAGCTCCTCGACCTCCCCGATTCCGGGGAGCCCGCAGCAGGGCGCGACCGTGCGATCCTCGAGCTGCTCTATGCCACCGGCGCGCGCGTCAGCGAGCTCTCCTCGCTCGACGTCGGCGACCTCGACCTTCCGGGAGGCCAGATCCGCGTGACCGGCAAGGGCGACAAACAGCGGATCCTCCCGGTGCACCGGGAGGCCGTTTCACGTCTGCAGTCCTACCTGGCCGACGCACGGCCCCGAATGAAGCCGAAGGCGGGGGAGAACGCGGTGTTCCTGAACCGGCGGGGCAGCCGCCTGACCGACGGCGGCATCCGCCGCATGCTCTCCCGCCACCTGAGCGCGCTGGGAGCTTCCGCAGGGGTCACCCCGCACGCCTTCCGGCATACGTTCGCCACTCACATGCTGGAAGCCGGCGCCGACCTTCGCACCGTGCAGGACCTGCTGGGCCATGTTGCCCTGTCCACCACCCAGATTTACACTCACCTAGGGGTGCAGCGACTCCAACGAGTCCACCGGGACTCACACCCGCGTGCCTGACCGAGGACCGTCTAAGGGGCCGTGCGGATGAAGCACCCGCATCAGCGCGAGGAGCTGCCCGCGATATGGCAGCGATACACCGAGAGCCGGGACGCGGATGCCCGCGAACAGCTGATACTGAGCTACTCGCCGTTGGTGAAGTTCGTCGCAGGCAGGGTGGCCGCGAAGCTGCCCAGCACGGTCGAGAACGCCGACCTCATCTCATACGGGATCTTCGGGCTGATCGACGCCATCGAGAAGTACGAGCCGGAACGCGGCTTCAAGTTCGAGACGTATGCCATCTCGCGCATCCGTGGCGCCATCATCGATGAGCTGCGCGCTCTCGACTGGGTCCCGCGCAGCGTGCGTGCGCGCGCGCGCGATATCGAGAACGCGATCATGGCCCTGGAGAACCGGCTGAGCCGGACGCCAGACGACACCGAGGTGGCGGAGGAGATGGGCATCACTCTCAAGGAGCTGCAGGACTCGTACGCCAAGCTCGCGTACACGTCCGTCCTTTCATTCGATGAGATCTGGTCTCCGACCGCTGACCGCGACGACAAGAACACGCTGGCGTCGGTGATCCCGGACGAGTCAGCACCCGATCCCGTGACGGCCTTCGAATCGGAGGAGATCAAGGGGATCCTCGCCGATGCGATCGAGCACCTCTCGGATCGTGAGCGCACGGTTGTTGCGCTCTACTACTACGAGGGGCTGCAACTCAAGGAGATAGGACAGGTGCTGGGGGTCACCGAGTCGCGCGCGAGCCAGCTGCACACCAAGGCAGTACTGCGCCTTCGTGCGCGGCTCCACGCTGCACGGGGCTACGTGGCTTAGGCCTTCGCTCGCTTCGAGATACCGCGTTTGTCCGCGCTCAGGACGGGTGCTACACTACTGCGGCTTTCAATACACACGCCCGCCGGTCCGCGGCGCGCGGTGCCGTCATCCATCAGTGTGACGGTCGCGACGCGGGAACCGAGCCGCCGGGCGGAGGAGGAACCGAACAGTAGGAGGTAGCACCGTGCCCGTCGTCGCCATGAAGGACCTGCTCGAGGCAGGCGTCCACTTCGGACATCAGACCCGCCGCTGGAACCCCAAGATGAAGCCCTACATCTTCACGGAACGCAACGGGATCTACATCCTCGACCTGCAGCGCTCGCTTCGCGAGCTCGACGCGACCTACAAGTTCGTCCGCACCCTGGCGGGGCAGGGCCGGTCGGTCATGTTCATCGGCACCAAGAAGCAGGCCCAGGAAGGCGTCGAGAACGAGGCCGGCCGAGCCGGGATGCCCTACGTCAGCCAGCGCTGGCTCGGCGGAATGCTCACGAACTGGGTGACCATGCGCAAGCGCATCTCCCGAATGACCCAGCTGGAGGCCATGGAGGCCGACGGCCGGATGGCCGCACTGCCCAAGAAGGAGGCCCTCAAGCTGCGCGCCGAGCTCGAGAAGCTCCAGCGCAACCTGACCGGCATCCGCGAGATGCAGGACCTGCCCGGCGCCGTGTTCATCATCGACACGAAGCGCGAGACGATAGCGGTCGCCGAAGCACGCCGCCTGCGCATTCCGATCATCGGCCTGGTCGACACGAACTGCGATCCGGACGAGGTCGACTTCGTCATCCCCGGCAACGACGACGCCATCCGCTCGGTCAACCTGATCACCCGCGTGATCGCGGACGCGTGCATCGCGGGTCGGGCGGCCGCGGGTCTCGACGTCGAGAAGGCCGCGCCAGAGGTCGCACCCAAGCTCGAGACCGTTGTCGAGGAGCCCGCGGACGAGACGATCGTCGAGGCGCCGGCCACGGTCGAAGAGCCCGAGGCCGAGGTCGAGGCCGAGGTCGAAGAGACCGCGGAGCCCGAAACCGAGGCCCCTGAGGCCGAAGAGCCCGAGACCGCGGAGTAGTATCGTCCGATCTGTCCCCGCGCCGCAGCGTTCGAAGCGGCGCGTGCACCCATCGAAGGAGTGATAGACATGGCGATCAGCGCCAGCATGGTCAAGGAGCTTCGCGAGCTCACAGGCGCGGGAATGATGGACTGCAAGAAGGCCCTCGAAGAGGCCGGTGGCGACATGGACAGGGCCGTCGACGTCCTGCGCACCAAGGGCCTGGCGGACCTTGCGAAACGCGCCGGCCGCGCCACCAACGAGGGTGTCATCGCGGCGTGGGTCAACCACACGGGCACGGTGGGCGCCATGGTCGAGGTCAACTGCGAGACCGACTTCGTCGCCCGCAACGCCGAGTTCACCACCTTCGCCTCCGCGCTCGCCGAGCAGATCGCGGTCGACGCTCCCTCGAGCGCCGAGTCCCTGCTGTTCCTCCAGTGGAAGCGAAACCCCTCGATAACTGTCGAGCAGGCGCTCGGCGAGGTCGTCGGCAAACTCGGCGAGAACATAGTGATCACCCGGTTCGTGCGTTTCGACGCGCCCGAGGATGGAATGGTCAGCTACTACGTCCACGGCATGGGCCGCATCGGGGTCATGGTCGAGATCGGCGGATCCGACCACACTCTCCCGGAGGTAGCCACGCTTGCCAAGGATGTCGCGATGCACATCGCCGCCTCCCAGCCTCTGTGCGTGCTGAGGGAGAACGTCGCACCCGAGACCCTCGAGCACGAGTTGAGCATCTACAGGGCCCAGGCCGCTGCGTCCGGCAAGCCCGAGGCTATCCAGGTCAAGATCGCCGAGGGCCGGCTTGAGAAGTTCTACAAGGAGGTCTGCCTCGTCGAGCAGCCCTTCGTCAAGGACCCCGACAGGACGGTTCAGCAGCTGGTCGCCGAGACCTCGAAGGCCACGGGCAAGCAGCTGCGGGTCGTCCGCTTCGAGCGACTGGTCTTGGGCCAGCCGGCCAACGCCTAGGGCCCTCATCTCGCGCAACGATTCGGTGAACGGGGCGGTCCGCTGAGGACCGCCCCGTTCTACAATGTCGGACAAGATGCGCCGGTCCGAACCCCAGGGCGGGGAGGGCGGCGTCCGCAGACACACGGGGGTCAGCCGATGTCGGAACCACGGTTCAAGCGCGTCCTGCTCAAGCTGTCCGGCGAGGCGCTGATGGGCGAGGCGGGCTACGGGATCGACCCGGCGATCATCGAAGACCTCGCCCTTCAGATCCGAACCGTGCGCGACGCCGGCGTCGAGGTCGCCATAGTGGTCGGCGGAGGCAACATATTCCGAGGGATTGCCGGCTCGGCCCAGGGCATGGACCGCGCACAAGCCGACTACATCGGGATGCTCGCGACGGTCATGAACGCTCTGGCGATCCAGGACGTGCTCGAGAAGGCCGGCGTCTTCACCCGGGTCATGTCGGCCATCGAGATGCGCTCTGTGGCCGAGCCCTACATCCGCCGTCGGGCGATCCGTCACCTGGAGAAGGGCCGCGTCGTCATATTCGCCGCCGGCACCGGCAACCCGTACTTCACCACCGACACGACCGCGGCGCTGCGCGCGCTCGAGATCGACGCCGACTGCATCATGAAGGCGACCCGCGTTGACGGCGTCTACGACGACGATCCAAGGGCCAACCCAGACGCCGTCCGTTTCGACGAGCTCACGTACATGGAGGTCTTGCGCCGCGGGCTGAAGGTCATGGACTCCACGGCCATCACGCTTGCTATGGACAACGATCTCCCGATCATAGTCTTCAACATCCAAGACGACGGAAACATCGTTCGCGCCCTATCGGGCGAGCACGTCGGCACAATCGTCAGAGGAGGCAACTGATGCCGGATGAGGTCGTAGCCCAAGCCGCGGACAAGATGACTAAGGCCGTCGCAGCGCTCAGCCATGAGTTCTCCACTGTGCGGACGGGACGCGCCTCCGGCGCGATCTTCGAGAAGATCCATGTGGACTACTACGGGGCGCCGACTCCGCTGCTGCAGCTGGCCGCGGTCTCCTCTCCCGAGCCTCAACTCGTTGTCATATCGCCCTACGACAAGTCGCTCATCAAGGCCGCTGAGAAGGCGATACTCGCCTCCGACCTGGGGCTGAACCCCAGCAACGACGGCACCGTCATCCGGGTGCCTTTCCCGGCACTGAACGAGGAGCGCCGCAGGGAGCTCGTGAAGTTGTGCCACGGCTACGCGGAGCAAGCGCGCGTGGCCGTGCGCAACGCGCGCCGGGACGCCAACGACGCCTTCAAGAAGCAGGAGAAGGCGGGCGACATCGGGCAGGACGAGGCCAAGCGTGGCGAGGAGCAGGTGCAGAAGAAGACAGACGCGTACGTGGCCGAGATCGACGCACTGCTCAAGAAGAAGGAACAGGAGATCATGGAGGTCTGACCTCCGCGCATGCCGAAACCGAAGCCCACCGCTTTCTTCGACTCCCCGCGCGGCCGGGATCTTCTCGCGCGCCTGGACAAGGCTCACGTCCCGGCCCACGTCGCTATCATCATGGACGGCAACGGCCGATGGGCGGAGAAGCGAGGCCTGCCGCGGATATCCGGACATCGCGCGGGAGCGCAAGCGATCGAAGAGGTGATCTCAGCTGCCATCGAGTGCGGCGTCCGCTACCTGACGCTCTACTCGTTCTCCACCGAGAACTGGTCCCGCCCCCAGGACGAGGTGAAGGCACTGATGGGGCTCTTCGTGGAGGTGCTGAACGCGAAGATGTCGGACCTGATGAAGGAACGGGTCCGCGTCCGGGTCATCGGCCGGCTGGAGGAGATGCCGATGAGGACCGCCGAGGCCTTTCGCGACGCGATGGACCGCACGTCCGCCAACGACGTGCTCGACCTGGTCATTGCGCTGAACTACGGCGGGCGGGCCGAGCTCGTCGACGCGGCCCGCGCGATCGCCGCGGACGTGGCCGCGGGAGTCATCGAGCCCGCCGACGTCGTGGAGGATGCGTTCGCGGCCCATCTCTATACCTCCGGCATTCCCGACCCCGAGATGCTGATCCGCACGAGCGGTGAGATGCGGCTGTCCAACTTCCTGTTGTGGCAGATCGCATACAGCGAGCTCATCGTGGTGGACACGCTGTGGCCCGACTTCGGCCGGGACGACCTGCTCGAGGCCATAGTCGAGTACCAAGGACGCGAGCGGAGGTTCGGGGGACTGTGAGAGAAGCTCCGATAAGGCAGGCGATCCACGCCCCGCGCGCGCTCCGCGGCTTCCTTGTACGTACGCTCACGGCGCTGCTCCTGGGAGTCGTCCTCATCGGAGGCGACCTGTGGCCGGACCTGATCTCCGCGGGCGACGGGCTTCTGTGGGCCGGCATCGTCGCCGCGATCGCCGCCGTGTGCGCGGCCGAGTTCTACGCGATGATGCGCACCGGCCACCGCAAGCCCAACGAGGTCTTCGGCGTCATAGCCGCCGCCGCGATGCCCCTGGCTGCGGGCCTCTACGTATCGAAAGCCATCCCTGGCGGCGCCGCGAGCGGCGCGGATCTCGGGTCAGTCGGGCTGACGGCAGTCATGGGCGGGCTGATACTCGCCGCCCTGACATGGCACATCCTCTTTCGCCAGGTGACCGCGTCCGATACGGCCGTGACCGTCTTCGGCGCGGTCTACACGGGCTTCACGCTAGCTCACCTGGTGCTCATGCGCGCGCTCGACTCCGGATCGGAGCTCGTGATCATCACTCTGGCGGGAGTCTGGGCCATGGACTCCTTCGCGTATCTGATCGGCTCGGCCGTCGGAAGGCACCGGATGGCGCCTCACATCTCACCCAAGAAGTCGTGGGAGGGCTTCATAGCCGGTGCGATCGGGACGATGGCGGCGTGGGGCATCGGCTGGCTGGTGACGGGCTCGCCTCTGCCGCTGTGGGTGTTCCTCGTCACGGGCGCCGTCGCGTCCGCGGCCGCTCTCTTCGGCGACCTCGCCGAGTCGCGGATCAAGCGCGAGTTCTCGGTCAAGGACTCGGGACGCCTGCTCCCGGGCCACGGCGGGTTCCTCGACCGATTCGACTCGATGATCGTCGTGTCGATCGTCGTCTACTACGTGCTTCTGTTCGCGGGCGCCCGATGACGGAGCGCTCACCCCTGCGGATCGCCGTCCTGGGCTCCACCGGATCGATCGGGCGCCAGACGCTCGACGTCGCGGCCAGGAACCCGGACCGCGTGAAGATCGTCGCGCTCGCGGCCAACTGTAGCGGCGAACTCCTGGCGGGGCAGGCGCGGGAGCTCGGCGTGCATACGATCGCGATCGCCGACGCCGATCACGCGCCCGCCGCGGCGGACCTGCCGCCCCGGGCCTCGTGCCGTACCGGAGCGGAGTCGCTGGTGGCACTCGCCACGTCCGACGACGTGGACGTCGTCGTCAACGCGCTGGTCGGCGCCGCGGGCCTGCGAGCCTCCGAGGCCGCGCTGAAGACGGGCAAGCGGCTGGCGCTCGCGAACAAGGAATCCTTGGTCATCGGCGGCGATCTGCTGATGCCCCTGGCGGCGGAAGGTCAGCTGATCCCGGTGGACTCCGAGCACTCCGCGATCTTCCAGTGCTTGGTCGGGGAGAGTCCCGCGCGCGTGGCGCGTCTGTGGCTCACCGCCTCCGGAGGACCGTTCCGCGGCTGGAGGCGCGAGCATCTTCGATCGGTCTCCGTGGACCAGGCGCTGGCCCACCCGCGATGGACGATGGGACCGAAGATCACGATCGACTCGGCGACGCTGATGAACAAGGGGCTCGAGACCATCGAAGCCCACCACCTGTTCTCGATGGACTACGACGCGATCTCGATCGCGGTGCATCCACAGTCGATCGTACACTCGCTAGTGGAATTCTCAGACGGCTCGGTCAAGGCGCACATGGGAGTCGCCGACATGCGCGTCCCGATCCAGTACGCGCTCTCGTACCCCGACCGATGGGACGCACCGGTCCCTGCTCTGGACATCACGACCCTCGGTGAACTCAGATTCGAGCCGCCCGACCTCGGGACGTTCCGTTGCCTGGCACTCGCGCTGGAGGCTGGGCGCGCCGGAGGAACGATGCCCGCGGCCATGAACGCCGCCAACGAGGTGGCCGTCGCGGCCTTCTTGAGGGGTGGCCTCGGTTTTACAGGGATCGACGCGGTGGTAGAGACCGTCATGAACGAACACGATCGACGCCGCGTCGAATCATTCGAGCAGCTCGAGGAGATCGACGCGATCTCGCGGAGACGCGCGGAGGAGCTGGTCGCCGCCGTCTAGACTCACGAATCGCGCGACCCGGCGACATGGCAGCCCCCTTGCTGACCTCGGAACCCTGTGCGTCCGGCCGCGACCAGCCGACCCGGAGAGGAACGACAGCGACCCGTGACTCCCATCGCCACCATGCCGACCGGCGGCGCGGCCCTCTTCTGGGGGATCGTGACCTTCTCGATACTGATCCTGCTCCACGAAGGCGGTCACTTCCTCGCGGCCCGGGCCTTCAGGGTCAAGGTGCACGAGTTCATGCTAGGGCTTCCCGGCCCCGCGCTCACCTGGAGATCGAAGCGCAGCGGGGTGCGATACGGCATCACCATGATCCCGCTGGGCGGATACGTCCGTATCGCGGGCATGGAGCCGGGGGCCGAGGACCCGCTGCTCGCGAGGGCCTTGGGCTTCGTCGTGGGGCGCGAACACACCGACGCGAACGACCTCGCTCGCGAGGTCGGCGTGGATCGCGACCACGCATCGGCGCTTCTCACGACCCTTGAAGACTACGGCGCCGCGGAGTCGCCCGCCAAGCTCCAAGTGGTCACGCCGATCGTGACGCGCCTCGAGAACGAGAGCGACGACGAACTGCTCGCGCGGGTGCGCTCGAGCGTCTACCGGGGGCAGAGGCCGTGGAAGCGGGTCACGATCCTGTCCATGGGCGTCTTGTCCAACCTCGTCGCGGCGATCGTGATCCTCACGCTGACGCTCACTGTGTGGGGCGTTCCGACACCGGTCCCGACCATCGCCCGCATTGCGACCGGCTCTCCGGCTGCGGCAGCAGAGATGCATGTGGGCGACACGATCACTTCGATCGATGGGGTCTCAGTCACCGACTGGAGCCAGATCACCCGAGTGCTGCAGGCTTCGCACCCCGGGACTCGCGTGACGGTAGGAGTGCGCCGCGCGGGAGAGATCTTGACCCTGCAGCCGGTGCTCGCGGCCCGGCCAGGAGGCGGCGCCATGCTCGGCATCACGGCCTCTCTGACAGACGTGCCGATGCCGGCCGGAGAGGCTGTCAAGGCATCCTTCGCGATGACGGGGCAGGTCTTCGCGGCCGTAGGACGCCTGCTCAACCCGGCCACGTTCGCGGTGTCGCTGCAAGGCGCGCGCAGCGTGGTCGGCATATCCTACGAGGTGGCGAACGCCGTCACTGAGGGACCGCTCTCCTATGCGTGGCTGATCGCCGTGCTCAGCCTGTCGCTCGGCGTGATGAACGTCCTGCCCATCCCGCCTCTGGATGGGGGCAAGATCGCTTCGGAGATCGTCGAAGCGCTCATGCGCCGCCCGATACCCCGCAAGGTCTCGCTCGCCTTCTCCGCCACGGGCGCGGTCCTGCTGTTCTCTCTCATCTTCTACCTGATGTACGCTGACATCGTCCGCTACATCGTCAGCCCGGGTTAGCCCCGAAGGAACCCGCCGGCAGCTGAGGAGCATCGACCACCCTTGCCCCCGCTCCGCCGCGAGACGCGTCCCGTGATGGTCGGCTGCGTTCCCGTCGGGGGCGGAGCCCCGGTGGCTGTCCAGTCGATGACGAACACCGACACCCGCGACGCCGCTGCGACCCTGGCGCAGATCGGCCGCCTGGCCGAGACGGGATGCGAGATCGTACGCGTTGCCATCCCGCGCGCTGACGCCCTCGAGGGGTTCGAAGCGATCTGCGCCGGATCGAGCCTGCCAGTCGTCGCCGACATCCACTTCGACCACCGTCTCGCGATCGAGGCGGTCGCGCGGGGCGCGGCCAAGCTGCGCATCAACCCCGGCAACATCGGATCGCTGGACCGGGTCGACGCCGTGCTCGAGGCCGCGGGCGAGGCGGGGATCCCCGTCCGCATCGGAGTCAACGCCGGTTCGCTCGCCGCCGCGTTCGAAGAACGCGACTGGGAGCTCGCCGACAAGTTGGTGGGCAGCGCTGTAGCCTTCTGCGAGCATGCCGAATCGAGGGGATTCACCGATATCGTCGTCTCGGCGAAGGCGAGCTCGGTGACAGCCACGGTCGACGCCTACCGCAAGCTCTCAGGTCTCCTCCCATACCCGCTCCACCTGGGAGTCACCGAAGCGGGCACGCTGCTCTCGGGCGCCGTGAAGTCCGCCGTAGGGTGCGGGATCCTTCTCGCCGAAGGCATCGGCGACACGATGCGCGTCTCTCTCACGGCGGATCCGGTCGAGGAGATCCGCGTGGCGTGGGACATCCTGGCGTCCCTCGACATCCGGCGGATCCGGCCCGAGCTCGTGAGCTGCCCGACGTGCGGCCGTTGCGAGGTCGACCTGATCCCGATCGCGGAAGAGGTCTCGAGGCGGCTGGCGGCGATCCGCACTCCGATCAAGGTCGCCGTGATGGGATGCGTCGTCAACGGGCCTGGGGAGAGCCGGGACGCCGACATCGGGGTGGCCTGCGGCAAGGGCGTGGGTCTGATCTTCGCCAAGGGCGAGCCGGTGCGGAAGGTCCCGGAAGCCGCCATCATCGATTCGCTCTTCGAGGAGATCGCGAACCTCGAGTCGCGCGCGTAACGCCCGCGCCGCGCGCGCCCGTACTCGCGCGCCGTTCACCGCTGCCATGATGCCGTTCACCTTCTCGCTGCCGCCACACGCGAGTGCCGCGTAGGGCTTTGACGCACACCGGGACAGAATCTAGTCACGTACCGGGAGATATCTGCGGACGCCCGGATCGCACGTCGACGAGAGGTGGTGGACGAGGTGGCGGAGGCAAAGGTACCGGGTTCCATGGGCAAGATCGTCGTGCTCGCAGGTGTGGGCATCAACCTGTGTCTCGGCGTTCTGTACACATGGAGCATGTTCACCAGCGCGCTCACGGGCAAGCTGGCGTGGACGGCGGCTGAGGCGCTGACCCCGTACGCCATCGCGCTCGGGATGTTCGGGCTCACCATGGTGTTCGCGGGGCGCCTGCAGGACCGCATCGGGCCCAGGATCGCCGCCTCCATCGGTGGCGTGCTCGTTGGCGCGGGCATGGTCATCTCCAGCTTCGCCCCGAAGGCCGACGAGGCTGCATCCAAGGTCTTCGCCGCTCTGAGTCCGATCGCGACGAAGGCGCTCACCGACCCCGCCGTCAAGGCCAGCTTCGACGTCACACAGTCCGCCGCGTTCGCAGCTGCGAAGGCCACCCTGTTGCCCGGCGTCGGCGCTGCGCTCCCGTGGCTGGCGATCGGCTTCGGCGTCCTGACCGGGGCGGGAATCGGTTTCGCCTACGCGGCCGCGACTCCTGCGGCGTGCAAGTGGTTCGCTCCCACGAAGAAGGGGCTCATCTCCGGGACCGTCGTCGCGGGCTTCGGGCTCGCGTCGGTCTATACCGCCCCTCTCACCGGCAACCTTCTGGCTACGGCCGGAGTCAACAACACCTTCCTCTATCTGGGGATCGGCTTCTTCATCGCGATCCTCGCGTTCGCGCAGTTCCTGAACAACCCGCCCGCTGGATACGTGCCGGTCGCGGACACACGCGTGGCGACCAAGTCGTCTCCAAAGGCGGCTCATCGCGAGTACACGTGGCAGGAGATGGTCCGCACTCCGCAGTTCTGGCTCATGTGGGCGATGTACGCGGTCGCGGCTGGCGCGGGCCTGATGGTGGTCGGCATCATGGCCAAGTACGCTCAAGGGATACCGTCGGTGGTCGACCAGCTCACGACCATCACCAACGGCTTCAAGGGTGGCGGCCTGGCGTGGGTCGCGAACGCCGGCGCGACGTTCACGTTCGTCATGGCGCTTGGCGATCGGCAACGGCGCGGGGCGCCCGATCACGGGCATCATCTCCGACCGCATCGGCCGGACCAAGGCCATGATGGGAGTGTTCGTGTCCCAGGCGGTGCTGCTCGCGCTGCTCGGCTTCGGCGTAGTGCAGGACTTCACCGTTCTGCTGATCGTGGCCGCGCTCATCGGCGCGATGTACGGCGCCAACCTGACTCTGTTCCCGTCGATGACCTACGACTTCTTCGGGACGAAGCACGGTGGCGTCAACTACGGCCTCGTGTTCACAGCGTGGGGCGCCGGCGGGGTCCTGGGCTCCATAGGCTCCGGGTTCGCCAAGGACGTCTTCGGCAGCTTCACTGTCGCCTTCTGGGTCGCCGCGGCGCTGCTCGTCGTTGCGACCGTGCTGGCGGCGCTCATCAAGGCCCCCAAGGCCCCGGCTGTCGCCGAGGCGTCGTAGGGGACAGACCCCAGCGGCCCCGCGCCCTCCACCCGTGGGGAGCGCGGGGCCGCTTGCGTCAAGGAAGGGATGTGCCGGCATGGGCACGAAGCTCGGACTCCACAGTGCGGACTTCCTGCGTGCTCTCGTGCGGCGCCAGTTGCTCCTCTCCGGCATCTTCGGCACAGCCCTCTTCGGGGCCGCCGCGCTCTTCGTCTTCCGCGACACGACCGGCCTCCACCCGGCGTCAGCGTCGTGGTGGACTACCATCACCGCGGCGGTGACCGTGCCGGTCCTCCTGGGTGCTTGGTACGCTCGCCGTGCTGGCGACATCGAGGACGAGATTCTCGGCCTCGTCGACGTCAGCACCCTGCCGCCGAGCGTGACGGCCCGCGTGCTGGACGACACTCTGCGCGGGGACTGAACCGTGAACCGCGGCTGGACCTGGCGCGCGGCAGCCGCTATCGCGGGAGCGCTCGTTCCGGCGACCGTGATCCTAGCGATCCCGGGAGCGGGCGCACCAGCCGGGACCGGCCTGATCCCCTACGTCGCCGGGCCTGTGACCGGCCTCCTGCTGCTTCTCATGATGCTGGCCGCGCCCGTCCAGCGGTCCGGCGCCAGGACGGTCCCGGACTTCGCATTCTCCCGTCTCGACAGCAACGGGGCACGCTACGCCGTGGGCTTCGCCGCGATCGCCGTGAGCGTTCTCCTGGCCCTTCCGCTCCTGCAGGTCTCGGGCTCGCTGCTGGCTCGGATCACCGGCATGCCGCACGCTGCCGGAGTACTGGTGACCGGGGTGGCCCTGGCTCTGGTGCTGGCGCTGACCGGCGCGAAGACAGGCATCGTCGCACAGGCGGCGGCGCTGCTCCTGCGGGCTCTGGCACTCGCCGGCGGCGTGGCCATCGCCGCTGCGGCAGGACTCGCCGGTCCGGAAGCCAGTCTGTCGTCGGCGGGGTCCGCCTTGGCAGCCGGCGCCCCGCGTATCTCCGCGGCAGGACACGCCGGGGCCGCGTCACTGTTCCTGGCTCTCGCCTGCGGGACAGCCGCCCTTCCCCAGGTCCTGGGCCTCACCGCTGCCAGCGCGGGAGGACGTGAGGCGCGAGCCATCGCCCTGCGATCGGCAGCGCTCACGGCCGTCGTCCTGGCGGGTGGGGCGGTAGTCGCCGCGCAACCTGCAGTCCTCGCCTCCATGGGGCCCGCTGTCCTCCTGCTGGTCCTCGGAGCGCTCGCCGGGAGCCTGGCCGCCTCGTTCGCGGCCATCGCCTTCGCGATGCCGCCCGCACGCGTTCGCGGGCGCCGGCTCGGGCGCGCGCGCGCCGCCGCCGCCAGCGCCGCCATGGCGATGACCGCGGCCGTGTTGCTCGCGGATCGGGTCGACCTCACGCCGCTGCTCGGCTGGGCCTTCTCATTGGCGGCCGCCACGCTCTTTCCCGTGATGGTCCTCGGATCGTGGTACCGCGGGCTCACCGCGACGGGCGTCGTAGCGGGCGTGTCGAGTGCAGTCGGCTCGACCGCCGCGGCGGCACTCTACTCGACGCTGGTGGCTGCTGGCACCCTGCCGGCGCCTCCCGAGTTCGCCTCCGCCCTCGCGCACCAGCCCGCCCTGCTGACGGTGCCGCTGGCGTTCGCTGTGACCTCGATCGTCTCGAGGATGACGAGGCAGGACATAGCCGCGGACGTCGACGCCCGAATGCTGCGCATGCACGCCCCCGAGGAGCTGGGCGTCGCGCCCACCGCAAGTCGGGATGCCACCGTCCGCCGATAGGGCGAGCACCGCCACGCCGCGCGATCAGAGCCCGGCGACGGGTCCGCGCACGCGCGCCGTCAGCTATCCTGTAGGACGCAGACGATCTTCCCGCATCACGGAAGAGGTAGCCCCGATGCCCGTCGCGCTCCGCATGAGCTCGCTCTACGCCCCGACGCTGAAGGAGGTCCCCGTCGAGGCGGAGCTTCCGTCGCACCGCATCCTGCTGCGCGCGGGCATGATCCGGAAGGCGGCCGCGGGCATATACAGCTACCTGCCGCTCGGCTGGCGCAGCCTGCACAAGATCGAGCAGATCGTCCGCGAGGAGATGGACGCCATCGGCTCGCAGGAGCTGCTCATGCCCGCGATGCAGCCATCCGAGCTGTGGGAGGAGTCGGGCCGGTGGGAGCTCTACGGGCCCGAACTGATGCGCTTCAAGGACCGGCACGGACGCGACTTCTGCCTGGGCCCCACGCACGAGGAGCTGGTGACCTCGATCGTGCGCAACGAGGTGCGCTCATACAGGGAGCTGCCGCTGTCCGTCTACCAGATCCAGGTCAAGTTCCGCGACGAGGTGAGGCCGCGCTTCGGCCTGCTCCGCGGCCGCGAGTTCATCATGAAGGACGCCTACTCGTTCCACGCGACGCAGGAGTCGCTGCAGGAGCACTACGACGCGATGAGCCGCGCATATGCTCGCATCTGCGAGCGTCTCGGGCTCGACTTCCGCCCAGTCGAGGCGGAATCCGGCCAGATCGGCGGCAAGGTCACCATCGAGTACATGGCGCTCGCCGAGTCCGGCGAGGCGGCGCTGGTCTACTGCGACTGCGGCTATGCGGCCAACGTCGACGCCGCCTCGACGGTGGTGCCGCGCCATCCCGCCACGACCCAACCGCGTCCTGCCCGCAAGGTGCACACGCCCGACATCCGGACGATCGCGGAGCTGGCCGGGTTCCTGGGCATTCCGGAGCACGACACCGTCAAGACCATGGCCGGCAAGCTCCCGGACGGCACGATCGTCTACTTCTGCGTGCCGGGCGATCGCGAGCTCAACCCCGTCAAGGCCGGCTGGGCGGCGCCTGGGGTGGTGCTTCTCGAGGAGGCCGACTTCGCATCGTTGAAGATCCCGAAGGGCTCGCTCGGGCCGATCGACCCGCCCAAGGGCACCGTGGTGATAGCCGACCGCTCACTGGAGTCGGAGGTCGCGTGGGGCGTGGGCGCGAACGAGAACGACTACCACGTGGTGGACGCGATGCCGGGGCGCGACTTCGAAGCCGCCCGATGGGTCGACCTCGTGGGAGCGCAGCCGGGCGACGGCTGCCCGGTGTGCGGCGGAGTGCTCAAGGGCGCGCGCGGCATCGAGGTCAGCCAAGTGTTCCAGCTCGGGACCCGCTACTCGGAGAGCATGGGAGCCACATACGCCGACGAGGACGGGGTGGAGCGGCCCTTCCTCATGGGCTGTTACGGGGTCGGCGTGTCGCGGTCGCTGGCGGCCGTCATCGAGCAGAGCTTCGACGACAGCGGGGTCGCATGGCCCGTGACGGTCGCGCCGCTCGAAGTCGCCGTGCTTCCGCTGATGGTCGAGGGCGAGGTCTTCGAGGCGGCGGAGCGCATCTGGGCCGAGCTGGCCGAAGCGGGGGTCGAGGTGGTGATCGACGACCGTGACGAGCGCGCGGGCGTGAAATTCAACGACGCCGACCTCATCGGCTGGCCCTTCCAGGTGATCGTCGGCAAGCGCGGACTCGCGGAGGGCGTGGTCGAGGTCAAGGACCGCGCCAGCGGGCAGCGCGAGAACGTCCAGGTAGGGGAGGTGGTGGCCTACGTCGCCTCCGCCCTGGCGTCCGCAAAGGCCGCCCTCGGGCCCAAGACGGATCACCCCGGAACGAGTGTCTCTTAGTACCGCCTTCTCTGAGCGATACGCCCGGCGCGCAGAGGGAGTCCTTGGAGCCCGCCGCACTTCCTTCCTCCCGATGCCCTGTGCTAGAATCTGCACTCGCAAGGAAACTGATCGCCGTGCGAGAAGTGGGCTGACCCCCGCTTCTTTTGTTGTGGGAGGAGGCACCTGATGGCCGATAGCACACCGCGCCTGATCCAGGGCCTCCTCGACGCGGCCGCGACGGCTCACGGGTTCGAGCTCGTGCTGGTCGAGACGGCCGGCGCGCGCAACAACCAGGTCGTGAGGGTCTTCCTTGACCACCAGGGCGGCATCACGATCGAGCGCATCGCAGAGGCGAACAAGTGGATCAAGAAGGTGCTCGATCCGCTTCCGGAGTACGCGGGCGGCTATATGCTCGAGGTCTCCTCACCGGGGATCGAGAGGCCGCTCGTCAAGCTCGCCGACTTCGCGCGCTTCGTGGGCTCGGAGGTCAAGATCACGACCTCGAGGGAGATCGACGGACGCAAGCACTTCACGGGAGACATACGCGCGGTCGAGGGCGACGAGATCGTTCTCGGCACTGGCGAAGAGACCGTCCGGCTGCCGCACGCCGACGTCAAGAAGGCGCGACTTCACGTCCGGATCGACTTCAGCAAGGAAGGGACGGCCGACGATGGCATCTGAGCTCATGGAAGCGCTCAAGGCGCTCGCGCGCGAGAAGAACATCGACGAGTACGCGATGCTGGACAGGCTCGAGTCCTCGTTGGCCGCCACGTACCGCAAGATCCTCGACCTGGACAACGACACGCGGGTCGTTCTCGACCGCGACTCCGGCGGGATCACCGTCTACGAACTCGTGCCCGTAGGCGGGACGGAGGACGAGCCGGTGTTCGAGGAGCGCGACGTCACGCCGCCGGACGTCTCGAGGACTGCCGCGCAGGCCGCCAAGAGCGTGATCGTCGGCATGATCCGCGACGCGGAGCGCGAGCAGATCTTCGACGAGTACCAGGACCGGGTCGGCGACGCCGTCACGGGCACCGTGCAGCAGTCGGACGCGCGCTACACGCTGATCAAGCTGCGCGAGGGCGTCGAGGCCCTCCTGCCGCCCAGCGAGCAGCCGGCCACGGAACGCTACGACCACAACCAGCGCATCAAGGCCTACATCACCGAGGTCCGCAAGACGACCAAGGAGCCCTCCATCGTCGTGTCGCGGACCCATCCGGGCCTGCTGAAGCGTCTCTTCGAACTCGAGGTCCCCGAGATCTACGATGGGATCGTGGAGATCAAGAGCGTGGCGCGTGAACCCGGCCTGCGCAGCAAGATCGCGGTCTCGAGCCGCGAGCCGGGACTCGACCCCGTGGGCGCGTGCGTCGGGCCGAAGGGCAGCCGCGTCCGTATGGTAGTGGGCGAGCTGCGCGGCGAGCGCATCGACGTCGTTCCATGGAGCGACGACGCGGCGCAGTTCGTCGCCAACGCTCTCTCGCCCGCGAAGGTCTCCAAGGTGCTCATCCACGAGCCGGAGCGCTCCGCGACCGTGATCGTCCCCGACGACCAGCTGTCGCTAGCGATAGGAAAAGAGGGCCAGAACGCGCGCCTCGCGGCGAAACTGACCGGTTGGAGGATCGACATCAAGAGCCAGATGCAGGCCGTCCAGGCCGGCATCAGCGACGCGGTCACGCCCGCCGAAGGCGAGGGCCAGCACGTCGAGGGCGACGGGCGATGCTGTGCCCTCTCTGCCACCGGCATCCGCTGCCGCAACAGGTCCAAGCCCGGTTCGACCTTCTGCTCCCTGCACGACAAGGAGGCGGCGAAGTAGAGATGCGCCCCCGCAAGCCCGCCATCCGCACCTGCATAGGTTGCGGCAAGAGCCAGGACAAGCGCGAGGTCGTACGCTTCGTCCGCCTGCCCGACGGCGCGGTCGAGGTGGATCCGACCGGCAAGGCCAACGGGCGCGGGGCCTACGTCCACACATCTATCGAATGCTTCGAGACTGCGATCCGCAAGCACAAGATCTCGTCCGCGTTGCGGACGCACGTGAACGAGGACGATATCGGCCGCCTGAGGGCGGAATACGAATGTGAGCTCGAGACTCGAGGCACGTTCGTCCACGAGGATGGTGAGGCGTAAGTGCCGAGCATGCGAGTACACGAGCTCGCCAAGGAGTTCGGGATGACCTCCCAGGAGCTTCTTGAGCGCATCCAGGCGATGAAGATCCCGGCGAAGAACCACGCTTCCACCCTGGTGGAGGCCTACGTCGACAAGATCCGCAAGAACCTCGGGCCGGAGATCGCCGAGCGTCACCAGGCGATGGAGACCGAGCGCATGGCGAAGGAGGCCCTGGAGGCCGCGCGTGCTGCCGAAGAAGCGGCCGTCCGTGCCGCGCAGGAAGCCGAACGCCTGAAGTCCGAGGAGGCCGAGCGCGAAGCCGCCGAGGCGGCGGCGCGTGCCGAGGAGGAAGCGCACCGCAAAGCGGAGGCCGAGGAGGAGCGCAAGCGCAAGGAGGCCGAGCGCGAGGCCGAGAAGCTGCGGCACGAGGAAGAGCAGCGCCGCCGCGAGGAGGAAGTCGCACGCGAGGCCGAGGAGCGCGAGCGCTACAAGCTCATGGCCGCGCAGGCGGAGGCCGCCACGAAGCAGGTCCACCAGTCGGTGGTCGAGGTGGCCAAGGCGGCCGCCGCACAGGCGGCTCCGGGATACGCCGGCAAGAAGGGCAAGAAGTCCAAGAAGCCGGGCGGCCGCGAGAACCGCGAAGAGGGGCCGCGTTCGCGCAGCTCCCAAGCCGTCCAGCCGGTGCTCGACGGCGTGCTCACGATCGAGGAGGGCTCCTCGGTCTCACAGTTTGCCGACGCGATCGGCGTGCCCACCGGCGATGTCATCAAGAAGCTCTTCGTGATGGGCCAGGCCTTCACGGTCAACCAGGCGCTCTCGGGCCAGATGCTGGAGACGCTCGGCGAGCAGTACGACCTGCTCGTGGACGTGAAGCAACCGGGCGAGGAGCCCGTCGAGGTGTTCGACGACGACCCGAAGGACCTCAAGGAGAGGCCGCCGGTGGTCACCGTCATGGGCCACGTCGACCACGGCAAGACTTCGCTCCTCGACGCGATCCGCCACACGGGCGTGACCGCGACCGAGGCCGGCGGCATCACGCAGCACATCGGTGCATCGGTCGTCGTCAAGAACGGGAAGCAGATCACCTTCATCGACACCCCTGGCCACGAGGCGTTCACCGCCATGCGCGCCCGCGGCGCGAACATGACCGACATCGTCATCCTCGTGGTGGCGGCGGACGACTCCGTCATGCCGCAGACCGTCGAGGCGCTCGACCACGCCAAGGCCGCGGGAGTACCGATCATCGTGGCGGTCAACAAGATCGACAAAGAGGGAGCCAACCCCGAGCGCGTGCGCAACGAGCTCTCAGAGCGGGGCGTCATCCCCGAGGCGTGGGGCGGCGACACTCCGTTCGTGGAGGTGTCCGCCAAGCAGCTGATCGGCATCGAGGACCTGCTCGAGATGATCCTGCTCGTGGCCGAGGTCCAGGAGCTCAAAGCGAACCCGACGGCTCCGGCACGCGGCGTGGTGGTCGAAGCGAACCTCGACCGCGGCCGAGGCCCGGTCGCCACAGTCCTGGTGCAGCGCGGCACACTCAAGGTGGGCGACGCCATAGTCGTGGGCACGGCCCATGGCCGCGTGCGCGCCCTCGTCGACCCCAAGGGCAAGCACGTCCACAGCGCCAAACCCGCCAACCCGGTCGAGGTCCTCGGCCTCAACTCCGTCCCGGCCGCCGGCGACGACTTCAAGGTGATGGCGGACGACCGCCAGGCCCGCGCGATCGCCGAGGAGCGCGACCTGAAGAGGCGCCTCACCGCCCAGGAGAACGCCAAGACGCACATGTCCCTCGACGACCTGTTCGACCGCATCCAGGAAGGCCACGCGGAGGTCAAGCTCGTTGTCAAGGCTGACACGCAGGGTTCCATCGAAGCCCTGAAGGACTCGCTCGCCAAGCTCGACCAGACCGAGGTCGAGATCCCGATCATCCACAGCGGAGTCGGAGCCATCACCGAGACCGACGTGATGCTGGCCGACGCCTCTGACGCGATCATCATAGGGTTCAACGTGCGCCCCGAGCCCAAGGCCAAGGCGCTCGCCGAGCTCGACAAGGTCGACATGCGCCTGTACCGCGTCATCTACAAGGTCATCGAGGACATCAACGCCGCCAGAGTCGGCATGCTCAAGCCGACGATCGAGGAGCAGGAGACCGGGGTCGTCGACGTCAGGGAGCTGTTCCGCGTCCCGAAGATCGGCGTCATCGCCGGCTGCTACGTGCAGTCGGGCGAGATCCATCGCGACGATCTCATCCGCGTGGTGCGCGAAGGCACGATCATCCTCGACGGGACGGTCCACTCACTCCGCCGCTTCAAGGAGGACGTGAAGTCGGTCAAGGCCGGATACGAATGCGGCATCGCTCTGGAGAACTTCCAGGACCTCAAGGAGGGCGACGTCATCGAGTCCTACAAGAAGGTCTCGGTCGCCCGAGAGGAGTAGCTCTTCGATGCGCCCATACCCGAGGTCCCGCGCCATGTCCGAGACAGTGCGGGAGGTCATAGCGCGCATCCTGCTCGAGGAGATCGCGGACCCGCGTGTCTGCCTCGTGACCATCACCGGCGTCGAGATGAGTCCCGACTTGCGGTACGCGACGGTCTTCGTCACGACTCCCGCGGGCCGCGACGCCGCCGAGGCGCTCGAGGGGCTGCGCGCCGCTACCGGCCGCATCCGCGCGCTGCTCGCGGAGCGCGTCCGAGCCCGCTACACGGCCGAACTGACCTTCAAGGTCGACCCCGCGATCGGTGAGGCGACCCGCATCGCCGACGCGATACGCAAGGAGCGCGACCTGGGCCGCGTCCCGCAGTCGACCGACGAGGATGCTGACCATGACCGCGCGTAGGGGGAGCCCGACGGAACGTGCCGTGGCTGATGCTCTCTCGGCAGCCCGTTCGGTGGTTCTCTGCGCTCATGTCAATCCCGACGGGGACGCGGTGGGAGCGACGCTGGCGCTGACTCTCGCTCTGCGGAGCGCAGGGGTCGACGCGACTCCGACGCTCGCCGACTCCCACCACGCGCCCGCAACGTACTCCTTCCTGGACGGCTTCGACTCCTATCGGCCAGCTGCGGGACTCGAGACCCCCGACGTCTTCGTGGCGCTCGACACCCCAGCGTGGGGCCGCCTCGGCGTCGCGGAGAGTCTCGCGCGCTCCTCCGCGAGTGTCGTGGTGATCGACCACCACGCCGATGCGGCCTGCTACGGCACTCTGAACCTGGTGAACCCCCACGCGGCCTCCACGGGATCCATCGTGTGGAGGCTGCTGCCCGTTCTCGGGGTCGTCCCGACACCTGCGATCGCCGACGCGTGCTATGTGGCGCTCATGACCGACACCGGGCGCTTCTCGTACAGCAACTCCACGCCTCGCGCACTGCGCGACGCGGCCGAGATGATCGAGACGGGAGCCGACGCCCACCGCCTCTACACTCTCGTATACGAATCACGCACCGGCCCCGCGCTGGCCCTTCTGGGCCGGGTGCTGTCGCGCGTCACCTTGGCCAATGACGACCGCGTCGTCTACTCGTGGGTCACAGCCGACGACTTGAAGGAGACGGGCGCACTGCCCGAGGAGACCGAGAACCTCGTGGACATAGTCCGTCAGACCGGCAACGTCGACGCTGTGGTCGTGTTCAAGGAGGAGCACGACTGCGTCAAGATCTCCCTCCGCGCGAAGTCCCGGGATCTCGACGTAGGTGCGATAGCGCGCGCGTTCGGCGGGGGAGGGCACTTCGCGGCTGCGGGAGCCACTCTCGAGATGCCGCTCGACGACGCGGTCCGCACGATTCTCGCTGCGCTGCCGGGGAGCGCCGCGTGACACGGCGGGGCGCCACTGCCCTCGCGGGGATCCTGCTGGTGGACAAACCCGCGGGGATGACAAGCCACGACGTCGTGGCCATCGTCCGCCGCGAGACCGGGGAGGGCAGAGTCGGCCACGCGGGCACACTCGACCCGATGGCCACCGGCCTCCTGGTCGTCCTGATCGGGCCGTTCACGCGGCTCGAGCCCTTCCTCTCAGCCGCGGCCAAGTCCTACGACGCGCGCATCGTCTTCGGCTCCGAGACGGATACCGACGATGCTGAAGGGGCGGTGGTGGCGACTGCGCCGGTCCCGGACGGGGTGCGCGACCCGGACTACGCGCGCACCATGCTCGCTGCCAGCCTCGGCAAGACGTCTCAAGTCCCGCCCGCGTATTCCGCTATCAAGGTCGGCGGACGCGTCGCGCATCGCGCAGCGCGGGCCGGTCAGCAGCTGGAGCTCGAAGCTCGACCCGTGGAAGTGCTGGGCGCCTCGCTGATCTCGATCGATCGCTCGGCGCCGTCGTGGGACGTCACCTACACCTTGTCCAAGGGCACCTACGTACGCGCGCTCGCGCGCGACCTCGGGCGCGCGTGCGGGACCGTGGCGCATCTGGGTGCGCTCCGGCGAACCGCGAGCGGCCCCCTGCTGATCGACGACGCCATCTCTCTGCAGACCGTCTCCGTGGCAGCGCGAAAGGGCCGTCTGGAGGCGCTCTTCGCCGAGCCGCTTTCGACTTTGGGTCTTCCGGTGATCGAGGGTGATGCGGCACGAATGGCCAACGGCAGGTCGATCCCCCTCGGCGAGGAGGACGCGCCCGCGGAGGAGTCGTTGTTCGCCGTCACGGCTGGCGGGGAACTGGCGGGCGTCTACCGTGCCCGCGGCGGACGGCTGGTACCTGTGGTCGTGCTTCCCCGCGTAGGTGCGCAATGAGCGCGATCACCTGGTGGGAGCCGGGCATCGAACCGCTGGGAGCGTGCGTGGCGGCCATCGGCGTCTTTGACGGCGTTCACATCGGGCATCAGGCCCTCGTCCGCGACACGGTCGCTCTGGCAGAGGCCGAGCACGTTCGCAGTGTGGTGGTCACCTTCGATCGCGATCCCGACCAGGTTGTCAGTCCCGCCACGGCCATGGCCCAATTGCTCGACCTAGACGATAAGCTGAGCCTTCTGGCTTCGCAGGGGTCCGACGTGGTCCTTGTCGTCCCCTTCACAGAGAGCCTGGCAGGCACACCTCCGCTGGTCTTCCTGGACAAGGTGCTGCTGGAGACAATGACGCCGGTGGCCGTGGCCGTGGGGCGCGACTTCAGATTCGGCCACCATGCGGAGGGCGACGTCGGACTGCTCGTCCGGTACGGCGCCGCGCACGGCTTCGACGTGCTGTCCCACGAGCTCATCCGAGACGATGAAGGCCCCGTGACCTCCACGAGGATCCGGCGGCTCATCGAAGCAGGCGACGTTTCGGAAGCGGCCCTCCTGCTGGGGCGGCCTCATCGCATCCGCGGGACGGTGGTCAAGGGCAGGGGAGAGGGCGTCGAACTCGACGCGCCGACCGCGAACCTCGCGACCGCCCCCTTCGCGGCGCTGCCGGCGAACGGTGTCTATGCGGGCAGGGTGGAGCTGGACGGGGGCTGCTACGCCGCGGCCGTCTCCGTCGGCCGTGCACCGAGCTTCTCCGAGGCAACGGCCGAGCTCGAGGCGCACCTCATAGGATTCCGTGGCGACCTCTACGGGCGGACCCTGACCGTCGAACTCCTGGAGTACCTTCGCCCTCAGAAGGCGTTCGGCACGCCGGCCGAACTGGCTGCCGCCATCCGCGACGACATCGAACGAGTCCGCCGCATGGTCGGCCCCTAGGGGAAGGTAGCTCGCCGCCTGGTGACCCCTGTGCTACACTACCGCGGCTGTCTTCTATGAGAAGGGCCCCGTGCTCTGGGGCGGTGATTCGTCCACCGACACCGCTGCTAGGCCGGAGGCGACGAACCAAGACTCCACGAAGGGTGGAACACGGATGCCGCTTTCCAAGGACGTCAAGTCGGAGATCATCTCCGAGAACAAGAAGCACGACACCGACACCGGCTCCACGGAGGTCCAGATCGCACTGCTGACGCAGCGCATCCGCGACCTCACAGAGCACCTGCGCACGCACAGCCACGACCACCACTGCCGCCGCGGGCTGCTCAAACTGGTCGGCCAGCGCCGCAGGCTGATGAACTACCTCAAGAAGAGCGATATCGAGCAGTACCGAGCGATCATCGCGAAGCTCGGGATCCGCGGCTAGTCGCCCGCGACACCCAAGTAGGTTTCGACGGAAGCGGGGAGATACTCCTCGCTTCCGCGCATGAAGAGGGGGGCGAAGCCGGGAAGGGCTCGTCCCGCAGACGCCTCGGGCAGGAAGCCCGGCGGCACAAGGAAGAAGAGGAAGAGGATGGGAAAGGTAACCGAATCGTTCGAACTGTACGGAAAGACCTACACGCTCGAGACCGGAGAACTGGCCAAGCAGGCCGGCGGCGCGGTCGTGGTGCGTCAGGGAGACACGATGGTGCTCGTCACCGCCACCGCCTCCAAGACCCCAAAGGACCTGGACTTCTTCCCGCTGACCGTCGATTTCGAGGAACGGATGTATGCGGCGGGCAAGCTCCCCGGCGGCTTCATCAAGCGTGAGAGCCGGCCCTCCGAGAAGGCGGTCCTGACCGCCCGCATGATCGACCGGCCCATCCGCGCGTCATTCGCGGACGGGTTCCGCAACGAGGTGCAGGTCATCGCGACCGTTCTCTCCGCGGACCAGGTCAACCAGCCCGACGTCATCTCCATCATGGGCGCCTCGTCCGCGCTGCTCGCGGCCGGCATCCCGTTCGAGGGACCGCTGGCAGGCGTCCGCGTCGTGCGCGACGCGGCGGGCGCGTTCATCGTGAACCCGTCCTTCGAGGAGGCTGAAGCCTCCGACCTCGATCTGGTCGTCGCCGGCTCCAAGGACGCGGTGTTCATGCTCGAGGCCGGCGCGCGAGAGGTGTCCGAGGAGGACATGCTCGCGGCGCTGATGTTCGCTCAGGAGGCCATCGCTGCCTTCTGCGAAGTACAGGAGCGCTTCCTCGGCAAGCTCGAGATCACGCCGATGGTCGTGCCCGTCCACACGGTCGACCCCGCGCTCGCAGGACACGCATCTTCGCGGCGGCCGCCGACATGATGAAGGCTGCGCTGCACAACCCGGACAAGCACCTGCGAATGGACGCCGTGCAGACGGTCAAGGACGACATCCTGGCGACGTTCACGCCCGAGGAGATCGCCGAGTACGGCAAGGACGTCAAGGCGGTCCTCAAGAAGCTCGAGAAGAAGACCATGCGCGCCATGGTCCTCGAGGAGGGGGAGCGCGCCGACGGCCGGGCGCTGGACGAGGTCCGTCAGATCACCACGGTGGCAGGCTACCTGCCACGCAGTCACGGATCGGGCCTGTTCACCCGCGGCCAGACGCAAGTGCTATCCGTGCTGACCCTCGGGATGCTCTCAGAGTGGCAACGCATCGACACGATCGACGTGTCCGAGGGCAAGCGCTACATCCACCACTACAACTTCCCTCCCTTCTCCACCGGCGAGACCGGGTTCATGCGCGGCCCGAAGCGGCGCGACATCGGCCACGGAGCGCTCGCCGAGCGAGCCTTGCTGCCGGTCGTCCCTGCCGAAGAGGACTTCCCGTACACGCTGCGTATCGTGTCCGAGGTCCTGGAGTCCAACGGATCGTCCTCGATGGGCTCGGTCTGCGGCTCGACGCTGGCGCTGATGGACGCGGGCGTGCCGATCTCGGCGCCGGTCTCCGGCATCGCGATGGGGCTCATCAAGGAGGGTGACGACGTCGCCATCCTAACCGACATCCAGGGCCTGGAGGACTTCCTCGGCGACATGGACTTCAAGGTCGCCGGCACGGCCAAGGGCATCACGGCCATGCAGATGGACAACAAGGCCAAGGGCCTGTCGGTCGACATCCTGCGCCGCGCGCTTGTGCAGGCCAAGGAAGGCCGCTCCTTCATCCTCGGCAAGATGCTGGAGTCGATCTCCGAACCGCGCGCGGAGCTCAACGAGTTCGCGCCGCGCGTGCTCACCATCAAGATCCCGACCGACAAGATCCGCGACATCATCGGCCCGGGCGGCAAGATGATCCGCTCGATCATCGAGGCGACCGGCGCCGACATCGACGTCAACGACGACGGCACGATCTACATCGCGAGCCGCGACCAGGGCGGCGAGGAGGCGGTCGCCCGCATCCGGATGATCATCAAGGAGCCGGAGATCGGCGAGAAGTACAACGGCCGCGTGGTCTCCATCCAGCCGTTCGGAGCCTTCATCGAGCTGTTCCCGGGCAAGGACGGCCTGCTGCACATCTCGCGGGTCGCGAAGGGAAGAGTGGACAAGGTCGAGGACGTTCTGTCCATCGGCGACGAGGTCGAGGTCGAGATCATCGACATCGACGACAAGGGCAAGGTCTCGCTCGACCGCATGGACAAGCCCGACGCGCCTCCGAGCACCGGAGGCCCGCGTCCCTCGAGCGACCGGCCGCGCTCCGACCGCCCCGGCGGCGGACACGGCGACCGAGGCGGACCCCGCCGGCACCACTAGGCGAACCGCGCGAAGAAACGCACCAGAGGCCCGGCCCCGGCCATGAGACCCGCGAATGCGAGCGAGTGCCGGGGCCGGGCCTTGCACTAGACTATGAGACCGGACTCGACGAAGCATCGACGGGAGCCACCTGTGTTCTACGACCGAACGGTCCTCGATAGCGGCATCACCGTCATCTCCGAGTCGATCCCGACAGTGCGTTCGGTGGCTCTCGGGGTGTGGGTCGCCGCCGGCAGCCGGGATGAGAAGAGCGAGGAAGCGGGCGTCTCCCACTTCCTCGAGCACATGATGTTCAAGGGCACGTCCACGCGGAGCGCCCAGGATATCTCGCAGGCGTTCGACCGCCTCGGCGCCGAGGTCAACGCGTTCACGACCGAGGAAGCGACCTGCTACTACTCCCGCGTGATCGACCGCCACGCACCTGAGGCTTTCGGGGTGCTCGCGGACATGGTGGTCGACTCCGTCTTCGACAAGGACGCAGCCACATCCGAGCGCGAGGTAGTGCTGGAGGAGATCTCCCGAGCTGAGGACACGCCCGACAACAAGGTCGACGACCTCTTCACCCGCGCGCTCTGGCCGGACCATCCTATCGGCCGACCGGTGCTGGGCGAGCGCGAGACCGTGACAGCCTTCACGCCCGAGGACTTGCGTTCCTACACCGGTCGGCACTACCGCAGCGGGGACATCGTGGTGGCCGCCGCCGGCAACCTCACCCACGAAGACGTCGTTTGGCTCGCCACCTCCGGACTCGCGAACCTGCCCTCCGGCGCTCGAGCCCCGCGGGAGCTCAGCCCTGCCATCTCCTCGCGCCACGTCGCCGTGGCGACCAAGGACACCGAACAGGCCCACATCTGCTGGGGCACTCTGTCGGTCGACGCCATGTCTCCGGACCGCTTCGCCATGGACCTTCTGAGTGCGGTTCTGGGAGGCAGCATGGCTTCCCGGCTCTTCCAGGAGATACGCGAGAAGCGCGGGCTCGCCTACGCGGTGCATTCCTACAACGCTCTGTACACCGACACCGGCGGGTTCACGGTCTACGCCGGCACCCGGCCGGAGAACACGGAGCAGGTGATCGAGCTGATCACGGTGGAGATCGCTAAGGTGCTGAAGGACGGCATCACCGCGGAGGAGCTGGACCGCGCGCGAGAATCGGTCGATGGGCACATGGTGCTCGGGCTGGAGAACACCAACCGCCGGATGATGCGCCTCGGCGGTTCGGAGGTCGGCGGTCGAGAGCTCCTCTCGATCGACGAGGTGATCGAGCGATATGGCGCCGTGACTCTCGAAGACATCCATCGCGTTGCGGTCGCGACGCTCGGCGGCCCGCGTACTCTGGCCGTCGTCGGCCCGCACACATTCGAGGAGATCGACCTGCTTCTCGCGTAGGAGCGGCATCCTGAGAGCGAAGGGGAGTGGCTCGGATGATCGACGTCATCGTCACCGGCGCGGCGGGAAGGATGGGCCGAGAGGTCGTCCGTGCCGTGACGGCTGCCGAGGGGATGCGCGTGGCCGCCGCCGTCGATCGCTCGCTGCCCGGGATCCTGCTCGATGACGGGGCCGGCGGGACCGTGGCTGTCTCCGCGGATCTCGACTCCGCCCTCTCCGGGGGCGGGGAGCGCGTGCTGGTCGACTTCACCGTCCGGGGCGCTGTCGAGCAGACCGTCGCGCGGGCGCTGGCCGCAGGCGTGCATTGCGTCGTAGGCACTACCGGCGTCACCGAGGAGCGCTGGCGCGAGATCGCGGCGAGCGCCCCCAGCGACGTTTGCCTGTTCGTTGCTCCGTCGTTCGCTGTCGGCGCGGTGCTCATGATGCGCTTCGCCCAGACGGCAGCACGCTACATGCCTCACGTCGAGATCATCGAACTGCACCACGACAAGAAGGTCGACGCACCCTCGGGCACCGCCATGCGTACGGCGCACCTGGTCGCCGAAGCCCGCGAGACCGCCCCTGTCGCGCCCGGCCGCGAGACGGAGGTCGTGGACGGCGCCCGCGGCGCCGAGGTCGACGGCGTGCACGTCCACTCGGTGCGCCTCCCAGGACTCGTGGCGCATCAGGAGGTCATCTTCGGTGACGTCGGGCAGACCCTCACGCTGCGCCATGACTCCATCGAGCGCACGTCGTTCATGCCGGGCGTCATCCTCGCGATCCGCAAAGCCCCCGGACGCCGCGGCCTGGTGATCGGGCTCGAGGAGCTGATGGGTCTGTGAGCGCGGCCTCTCACGCACACGGGCAGATCGTCGTCCAGAAGTTCGGAGGGACGTCGGTGGCGACGCCGGAGGGCCGCGCGGCCCTGTGCGCGCGCGTACGCCTCGCGCTCGAGGCCGGGCGCGCGCCCGTGGTCGTAGTGTCGGCGATGGGGCGGAAGGGCGCACCGTACGCGACCGATACGCTCCTGTCCCTGATCGCCGACTTCGACCCCTCTCCTCGCGAGGTCGACCTGCTGGCCGCTTGCGGGGAGGTCGTCTCCGCCGTCGTGGTGGCTCACGAGCTGCGCGCCGAAGGCGTGCCGGCGACAGCGATGACCGGCGCCGACGCGGGGGTGCTGACCGACGACTGCTTCGGAGATGCATCGGTCCTGCGCGTCGATCCGCGCGCGCTGACAGCGGCCCTCGAGGCCGGGATGGTCCCGGTCGTCACAGGCTTCCAGGGAGTCACGTCATCCGGTCAGACGACCACCCTTGGGCGCGGCGGGTCCGACACGAGCGCGTGCGCGATCGGCGCCGCCCTCGGCGCGCTCGCCGTCGAGATCCACACGGACGTGGAAGGCGTGATGACCGCCGATCCGCGCGCCTGCGACGGCGTGAAGGTCCTTGACGCGATCCAGTACGAGGAGCTGTTCCAGATGGCCCGAACCGGGGCGAAGGTCATGCATGCCCCCGCGGCGGAGACGGCAATGGCCGCCGGAGTCCCCGTCTGGGTCCGCAGCGCCTCAGGTGACTCGCCCGGCACGCTGGTCACCGATGCGGAGCACATGCTCGCCGGGCGCGCGGGGCGGGTCGCCACGGCCGTCAGTCACGCGGAGGGAGTGGCGCGCGCCACGGTCACGCTCCCGGCAGGGGAGGGCCGAACGGCCTCGCTCACGGCCGTCTTCCGTGAGATGGCGGGGGCGGGAGTCTCACTGGACATGTTCACGCCACTCGGGAACGCCTTGGCCTTCTCCTTCGACGGCACGCGCCTCGCCGACGTTCGAGGGATCCTCGACGCGCTCGGCCTCGAGCAGCGGATCGAACCGGATCTCGCAACCGTCACCCTGGTCGGGGCGGGGATGCACGGAGTCCCTGGGGTCATGGCGCGGATCGCCGCCTCCCTCGCGGACGCCGGCGTCGATATCCTCCAGGTGGCAGACTCGCACTACACCATCTCGGTCCTTGTGGAAGGAAGCGCCAGCCATCTCGCGATCTCGGCGTTGCACAACGAATTCGGACTGGGCGCGTAGTATCTGGGACAGCGCACGCGAGACTAGGGAGGTCCGCATGGCCGGGACAGGCATGGGCGTCGCACCGATACGCGAGGCAGACGATCTGGCGCTCTACGGCACCAAGGCGCAGTCCCTGGCTCAGCTGGCGGCAGCCGGATTCCCCGTACCCGAGGGCTTCTGCATCTCGGCCGAAGCCTATCGCGAGCACACGGAGCGCGCCGGTGTCGCGGCCCTTGTCGCCATCCTGCGGGGAGTGCCGGAGTCGGCTCCGGCCGTCACCTTGACGCCGATACTCCAGCGCATCCGCTCATCGATCATCCACACGCCGATGGACACTGGACTGGTCGAGGCCGTGCGTGCGGCCTTCGACAAGATGAACCCGGGCGCGGTGTCCGTCCGCTCTTCCGTGACCACCCCGGACATGGTCTCAGGGCCACTGGTCGGCCGCCATGGGACCTACTTCGTGCCCGGATTCCCCGAGGCCCTCCACGCGATAACCCACTGCTGGACGTCGCTCTGGGGGGATCTGGCGTGGCGAGATCGCGAGAGCGCGGGGCTCGCAGACGCCGAAGTGTCCGTCGCCGTGGTAGTGCAGCACCTGATACCTGCGACTTCCTCGGGCGTGGTGTTCACGGCGGACCCCGCCAACGGGGACGAGGATAGGATCATCGTGGAGAGTTGCTACGGCCTCGGCGAGGCCATCGTGGCCGGCAAGGTCAAGCCGGATCGGTTCACGCTGGCCAGGCAGGGACTGGCGGTAACCGGCTCGGAGGTTCACGCCAAGCCGGTACGCCTCGTCATCGACGACAGCGGCCGCGTCGTGCAGCGCATCGTGCCGCCCGACCAGGCGGCCGCGGCGAGCGTGACTCCATACGAAGTGCGCGAGGTGGCTGCGCTGGCCCTCAACGTCGAAGCGCTGGAGAACGGTCCGGCGTGCGTCGAGTGGGCCCGCGCCTCGGGGACCACTTGGGTTCTGCAGGCGCGTCCGCTAGTGGTGGGCCGCCTGCCGTAAAGGCACCGGGAAAGCCGACATGGCTCGTTGACGGCGCGGGAACGTCCCGGCCGCGCGTCTGCGTACTCCTCGGACCCTGTGGCACAATGGACCGGCGAACGGGGTACACCACCCACGAGGGGCCCGAAGACGGCGCCCCGGCGATCCCGGCAGGCAAGGACTGGCGATAGACCATGGCGGCTCCACGGTTCGGGCGTCTCATCACCGCGATGGTGACGCCGTTCACTCCCGATCTGGCACTCGACCTCCCGCGCGCGGCTCAGCTCGCGGCCCGTCTGCTCGACCAGGGCAGCGAAGGCCTGGTCGTGTGCGGGACGACCGGCGAGTCTCCCACGGTGTGCTACGACCAGAAGCTGGAGCTCTTCCAGGCCGTGATCGACGCGGTGGGGGACCGGGCACCGGTGATCGCCAACGTCGGCGACAACTCCACGGCCGACTCGGTCGAGTTCGCGCAGAAGGCGGCGTCGCTGGGCGTGAACGCGCTGATGTGCGTGGTGCCCTACTACAACAAACCGCCGCAGGAGGGCATGTACCGGCACTTCCGCGCGATCGCGGAGGCGGTGGACCTGCCTGTGATCATGTACAACATCCCGGGCCGCTGCGTCGTGAACATGGAGCCGGCAACGATCCTCCGGCTCGCGAACGACGTCGAGAACATCGTCGCGGTCAAGCAGGCCAACGCCGACCTCGCCCAGGCAGCGACGATCATCGAAGGCGCCCCCGAGGGATTCGAACTGCTCTCCGGAGACGACGAGCTGACCCTGCCGCTGATGGGCGTCGGCGCCACCGGCGTGATCTCGGTGACCAGCCACGTCGCGGGCCCGCAGATGCGCGAGATGGTCGAGTCGCATGCGGCGGGCGACCACACGCGGGCGCTGTCTCTCCATCTGAGGCTGCTCCCGCTCTTCAAGGCGCTCTTCATGACATCGAACCCGATCATGGTGAAGGACGCCCTCGCCCAGACCGGGTTCGCGGTCGGAACCTGCCGCTTGCCGCTCATCCCGCCCACGCCAGAACAGTCCGCCGAGCTCGGGCGCGTGCTCGAGCACCTCGAGCTGATCTGAAGCCTTGGCGGCGCCCCGAACGAGGCGACCTGCCTCCAAGCGAAGCCAAGCCACTACAGTCGGCGGCCCTGGCTGCCGCCCGAAAGAAGAATCCGTGACCAGAACCAAGAGTCGTGACACCCTGCGCGTCATCCCGCTCGGAGGGCTCGACGAGATCGGCAAGAACATGACCGTGTTCGAGTACGGCGACGACATGGTCGTCGTCGACGCCGGGCTCATGTTCCCCGACGCCGAGCTCCCGGGCGTGGACCTCGTCCTGCCCGACTACTCCTACATCCTCCAGAACAGGGAGCGCCTGCGCGGCATCGTCATCACCCACGGACACGAGGATCACACGGGCGCTCTGCCGTATCTGCTGCGCGACTTGGGAACGCCGGTCCCGGTCCTGGGCTCCAAGCTCACCCTGGGACTCATAGAGGGCAAGCTCGCCGAGTTCGACATCCGCAAGCCGAAGCTGCGCCTGGTCAAGCCCGGCATGCACGTGACCCTCGGCGCGTTCGGCTTCGACTTCGTGCCCACGAACCACTCCATCCCCGACTCGCTGGCGCTGATCATCCGCACGCCGGTCGGAACGGTGCTCCACACCGGCGACTTCAAGTTCGACCAGACTCCGATCGACGGCCGGGGCACCGACTTCGCGGCGCTGACGAAGGCGGGGCGCGACGGCGTGCTGCTGATGCTCTCCGACTCCACGGGAGCCGAGTCGCGCGGGTTCACGCGTTCGGAGCGCGAGGTCGGGGACACGCTGCACCGCATCATCTCCGCTGCGAAGGGACGCGTGATCGTCGCGTCCTTTTCCAGCCACATCCACCGCGTGCAGATGGTCTGCGACGCCGCGGTGGACGCAGGCAGGAAGGTGGTAGTCACCGGGCGCTCCATGATCAAGAACACCGGCATCGCCCGGGAGCTGGGCTTCCTGTCTATCGCCCCTGAGAACATCCTGGACGCCTTCGAAGCCGGTGACCTGCCCGACGAGAAGACGGTCATCCTCTCGACCGGCAGCCAGGGCGAGCCGCTGTCGGGCCTGACGCGAATGGCCAACGGCGACCACCGTACGATCACCGTGCGCGAAGGCGACACCATCATCATCTCGGCGTCGCCGATCCCCGGTAACGAGCGGGCAGTCTCGCGCGTCATCAGCCGTCTGGCCAAGACCGGCGCGCAGGTGTTCCACAAGGGAGTGGCCGACGTGCACGTCTCGGGCCACGCGTCGGCCGAGGAGCTCAAGCTCATGCTCGCCATGGTCCGGCCGCGATACTTCATGCCTGTGCACGGAGAGACGAGACACCTCGTGGCGCACAGCAGCCTGGCCGAGTCCGTCGGGATCGCCCCCTACGACATCTTCGCCATCGAGAACGGCGACGTCCTAGAGCTCACGGCCGGAAGCGCGAAGGTCTCCGGGCACATCAAGGACTCCGGGGTCGTGTACGTGGACGGCCTGAACGTGGGCGACGTCGGCGACGTTGTCTTGCGCGACCGCCAGCAGCTTTCCTCTGAGGGCGTGGCCACCGTGGTGATCGCCGTCGATGGCCGCACCCGCAAGTTCATCGGGGAACCCGAACTCGTGATGCGCGGCCTGCCCGTGTCCGAGACGGACGACCTGATGGTCCAGGCGCGCGCCCGCATCAACAAGGCGCTGAAGCGCATGGAGAAGGAGGGCGTCACCGACCACAGCATCATCCAGCGCGCCGTACGCGAGGCCGTCTCCCAGTTCGTGTGGGAGACCTTGAGGCGCCGTCCGATGATCGTCCCGGTCATCATGGAGGTCTAGTGGGATCCCTTCAGGCTCTCGTCCTCGGCGTGGTCCAAGGCCTGACGGAGTTCCTGCCGGTCTCCAGCGACGGCCATCTCGCGCTGACCTACCGCCTGTTCGGGAGCATGCCCGACCTCGGGTTCGAGGTGTTCCTGCACTTGGGCACGCTGCTCGCGATGGCCATCTACTTCCGGTCGGACATCGCCACGCTCGCACGCTCGTTCTTGCCCGCCGGGAAGGGGAGCGCGGAGCGTCGGATCGCCTGGCTCATCGTGCTGGCGACAGCGATCTCGGGCGCGCTGGCGTTCCTGCTGAAGAGGGTCGTCTTGGCGGCCAACACGTCCCTGCTCGCCATCGGCGCGGGCTTCCTCGTGACGTCCGTGGCGCTGGTCGCCGCCGAACTGCTCGGGCGCCGGATGACGCGCCGCAAGGCCGACGCCCTCGGCTGGCCCAGGACGGCCGGCATCGCCGTGGCACAGGCGCTCGCGACGCTGCCTGGAGTCTCCCGTTCGGGCATGACGATCTCCTCCGGGATGCTCGCGGGCCTCGACCGGCATGCGGCGGCGCGCTTCTCGTTCCTGCTCGGGATCCCGATCATCGCGGCAGCGAACGTGTACGAGGCCAAGGACTTCTTCACAGGGGGCGCCAACGTGCCTCCAGCGCTGATCCTGATCGTGGGCTTCGTGGCCGCCGCCGTGTCCGGATACCTCGCCATCGGGGCCCTCCTGAAGTTCGTCCAGACGCGTCCTCTGCACGTCTTCGCGGTCTATACTTCGGTGTTGGGACTGCTCACCATCGCCTGGGCGCTCCTGTCCTAGGCGCCCCGCACTCGCAGCAACCGACGAAGGACGGGCTTTGGCCAGCAACCGCAGCACCGGGGGAAAGTCGCGCGCCAGCACGCGCAGCATCGGTGCCACCGCCTCCAAGTCTCGCTCTCGTACCGCGCCGCGAACCGTCGCGCCGGGTCTCGTGCGGGACATCTGGGGGATCGCCCTGATCGTTGCGGCCATCGCCGTGGCGATCTCGGTCTGGGGCGGGAGCACGGCCCTCGTCCCGAAGTTCATCAGCGACGTTCTGGCCGCGGCGGTAGGAGTGGGGAAGAACGCCGTTCCCTTGCTCCTGCTCGTCTGGGCCGTCTCGTTGGTCTTCGACCGCCGCGAGGTGAGCGAAGTCGCCATAGGCGCTGGCCTCGCACTCGTGTTCCTGTCGGTCATCTCCATGTTCTCGGCCGCCGTGCCCGTCGAGGACCTGGGCTTCTGGACCGGGCCGGCGAGCGGGGGATACGCGGGCGGAGCGATCGCCTGGATCCTGACCGTGCTCTTCGACACCGCGATCACCTACGTGCTACTGGGAGGCGCCGCCTTGATCGGCGTCGTCCTCGCTACCGGCGTGCGTCTCGCCGACGTGTGGCAGGACTTCCTTGGTCTCTTCGAACGCTCCAAGACCGAGGAGGTGCGCCGCGAGCCGAGGCGGCGCTTCGCTGGAGGCGCTAAGACGCTCCCGCTCGCCGATCTCGACGCCGAGGAGCCCGGGCCGCGGTCTGAGCCGGTCCGCGCCCGCCGGTCGGACCCGGAGGCGGAGCGCAGCACGATCCCCGTGCCGCGAGCCTCCGTCCCCCGTCGCGACACCGCTTTCGAGCTGCCGTCACTGTCGATGCTGCGCGTGTCGCCCGTGAGCGCCGCCGCCTCGAGGGCGTCCGACAAGGAGCTCAAGGCCACGGCTCAGGTCATCGAGTCCACGCTTGCGACCTTCGACATCCCCGCCTACGTCGAGAGCTGGGTGGCCGGTCCGACGGTGACGCTGTTCGAGGTCAAGATCGCGAAGGGCGTGAAGGTCAACCGCGTCACCGCCCTCTCGGACGACCTGGCGCTCGCGCTGGCCACCCCGACCGTGCGCGTCCTTGCGCCGATCCCCGGCAAGTCGCTGATCGGCATCGAGGTCCCGAACGAGCACCGCACCACGGTCACATTGGGTGACGTGCTGGTCGGTGGCTACACGCCCGACACGAGCCCGATCATGCTCGGAATCGGCAAGGACGTGGGCGGCGAGCGGATCGTTCTCGACCTGGCGGCCATGCCGCACCTCCTGATCGCCGGCTCCACCGGGACCGGCAAGTCGGTGTGCATCAACTCTCTGCTCATGTCGGTGATCATGCGCTCCACGCCCGACGAGGTCCGCATCATCCTCATCGACCCGAAGCGCATCGAGCTGGCACTCTACAACGGCCTGCCGCACCTCTACGTGCCCGTCGTGACCGAGGCCAAGGAAGCCGCGAGCGCGCTCGCGTGGGCGGTCACCGAGATGGAGAGCCGCCTGCGGCGCCTGCAGAAGGCGGGAGTCCGCAACATCGCGATGTATAACGCGGCGGCTAGAGACGGCAAGCTGCCCGACGGCATGGAGCCGATGCCCTATCTGATCATCGTGATCGACGAGCTCGCCGACCTGATGATGGTGGCTGCGCGAGAGGTCGAGGACTCGATCGTGCGGCTCGCCCAGCTCGCCCGCGCCGCGGGCATCCACCTCGTCGTCGCGACCCAGCGTCCGTCGACCGACATCATCACGGGACTCATCAAGACCAACATCACCACGCGCATCGCATTCGCGGTCTCGTCCGGCATCGACTCGCGGGTCATCCTCGACGTGTCGGGCGCCGAGAAGCTCGTCGGGCTGGGCGACATGCTGCTCTCCACCCCGGCTCTGAGCAAGCCCAAGCGCGTGCAGGGCGCTCTCGTGTCCGAGGATGAGATCACCGCAGTCGTCGATCACCTCAAGAAGCAGGCCGAGCCCGACTACCACGAGGAGATCCTGCACCTGAAGATGGCCGCGGTCGGCGGCGGGATCCAGGACGAGAGCGACGACGACCCGCTGACGTGGGAGGCCGCGGACATAGTCGTGACCTCGCGGATGGGCTCGACATCTCTGCTGCAGCGCCGGCTGAAGGTCGGCTACGCGCGCGCCGGGCGCATCATGGACATCCTCGAGCAGAAGGGGATAGTCGGACCGCCCGACGGCAGCAAGCCGCGAGAGGTGCTCGCCGACGTCGAGGAGCTGGAGTCCATCAAGGCCTTTGAGCGGCGCGACGCGCGCGAGGATGTGTAGCCCGCGCCCGGCGCGCGCTACGGTACAATCACAGCCTGACGCGCCGCACGCACCGAGACCCGGGACACACCCCATGACCACTGTCGGAGAGATACTCGCCGCCGAGCGCCGCCGGCAGGGCAAGACCATCTCCGACGTCGTCGAGGGCACGAAGATACGGTCTCGCCTGCTCGATGCTCTCGAGCAGGGCGACCACGACGTCCTGCCGAGCCCCGCGTACGTCAAGGGCTACATCCAGAGCTACGCCCGCTATCTCGAGATCCCCGCGGAGCCGCTTCTCGAGCAGTACAAGCGGGACTCCGCCGACGCGGTGCGCAAGTCCGGACCGGGGCGCCCATCGTATCTGGACGGTATCCCTGCGGAGACGGTCGTCCCGCACCGCGATAGGGTGCACGAGATCCCTCAGCGGGTGTGGATCGTGGCCGCGGCGGCCGGCGTACTCGTCATCCTCCTGCTGTGCGTCATCACGTTCTTGAGCGGCGGAGGAACGCCGGCCAACACCAACCCTTCCGCGACTCCGGGGTCGGAGGCGACGTCCACATCGCCCGGCGCGGGCGGATCACCGGCCGCGACGACGACGGTCGTGACGACCGAGGGCGGCTTCAAGCTTCGTGTCTCGATCCGCGCCGGGATGGCATCGTTCGTCAAGGTCACATACGACGGGCTCACGGGCGTCAACGGGACCATGCAGGACGGTCAGAGCAAGGAGTGGCTGGTCACGGATCAGGCCCGGATCATCGTGGGCAAGCCGGACGCGGTCGTGGTGACCCGTGACGGACAGCCCGTAACGATACCGTCGACGACCAACGCGACGGTGGTCCTGTCGGCGAGCGACTAGACCGCACGCACCACGGCGCTTTCACCGCCGCGAAGGTGGAAGGAGTGTCCCTGCATGGCGAAGGACGAGAGCTTCGACATCGTTAGCCAAGTCGACATGCAGGAGGTCGACAACGCGGTCCAACAGGCTGTGCGGCAGATCGCTCAGCGCTTCGACCTCAAGGACACCAAGTCCGAGGTCACGCTCGACAGGCACGCCGCCGCCATCACCGTCAAGGCGCCCTCGGACTTCGTGGCGCGCCAAGTCGTGGACATACTGGGGACCGCCGCCGTCAGGCGAGGGATCGATCTCAAGGCGCTGAAGTGGGCAGCCCCCGAAGCAGCCAGCGGCGGGTGGGTCCGGCTGACCGCCGCCATCATCAACGGCATCGAGGAGGCGCTCGCCAGGCGCATCAACAAGGAGATCCGCGATGAGAAGTTCAAGGCCAAGGTCCAAATAGAGGGAGACAAGCTCCGCGTCTTCTCGCCCAGTCGCGACGAGCTTCAGAACGTGATCGCCTTCGTCAAAGGCAACGACTACGGCATCCCCCTCCAATTCACGAACCGCCGCTAGGGGTGCGCGACGCCATGCCCCGAACCTGGCCTGGGCGTCCGCGCGTCGCCTTCGTGACGTTGGGCTGTCCGAAGAACGAGGTCGACTCGGATCGCATGGCCGCTTCGCTCACGGGAACATTCGACCTGGTCGCAGACATCGACGAAGCGGACATGGTCGTGGTGAACACCTGCTCGTTCATCCGTGAGGCCACAGAGGAGTCCATCGGCGTGGTTCTCGATGTTGCCGGGGAGTGGAAGGCGGCGGCCGATGGGCGCTCGGTGGTCGTCACCGGATGCCTACCTTCCCGCTACGGCGACGAGGTCGTCGCGGCGATGCCGGAAGTCGACGAATTCGTGCCCGTGGCGGGCGAGGGGAGTCTGCGGCACGTCCTCTGCCGCCTTGCCGGGATTCCCGACGCCACCGCGGCCACCGCTGGCCGGCTCGCTCCGGGGCCGTCGGCGTACCTGCAGGTCTCGGACGGCTGCCACCGCGCATGCACCTACTGCACCATCCCGGCCATCCGGGGGCCGTACCGCTCCCGGCCGGCCCGCGAGATCGTCGCCGAAGCACGCGCGCTCGTCGCCGCCGGCGCGCGCGAGCTCGTGCTGATCGGGCAGGACGTGTCCGCGTGGGGGCGCGACCTGCCCGACGCGCCCGCACTGGCTGACCTGGTACGCAAGGTCGCCGACGTCGGAGGCCTCGCGTGGCTGAGGCTGATGTACGTCCAGCCAGACGGCATCACCCCCGGCTTGCTCGAGGCGATGGCGTCGTCCCCGGTCGTGTGCCGCTACCTCGACATGCCGCTGCAGCACGCTTCGCGAGAAGTGCTGCGAGCGATGGGCCGCCGGGGCGACGCGGCAGAGTACCTCCGGCTCATCGGAGTGATCCGCCACCTGCTGCCGGGCGTCACCCTTCGGACCACTCTGATCGCGGGCTTCCCGGGAGAGACGCGCCAGGACTCCAAGCGCCTTCTCGACTTCGTACGCGATGCGCGCCTGGACTTCGTCGGCATCTTCCCCTACTCAGCGGAGGAGGGGACTCCCGCGGCCGGGATGATCGGCCAGATACCGGCGCGTACCAGGTTCGCGAGAGCCCAGCGACTGCGCGACACTGCCGACGAGATCGGCTTCGAGAAGGTCGCGGAGCTCGTGGGCCACACGCTCGAGGTGCTCGTGGAGGGCGTGGACGAAGAGGGCAGGACCTTCGGACGCCATCGGGGACAGGCTCCCGAGATCGACGGCTTCGTCTTCCTGGATCGCGCGGCCGCAGCGGGCACGCTCGTGTCGGCCGAGATCGTCGACGCTCTCGGCTACGACCTGCTTGCCGAGGTGACGTGAGGGACATGCGACGCCTCGGACTCGCCAACTGGATCACGCTCATCAGGATGACCCTCATCCCGCTGTTCCTCGTCCTGCTGCTGGGGCGGTTCGGGTCGCCGGCGACCTGGGACGACTGGCGGCCGTGGCTGGCGGCGGCGGTCTACACGGTCCTGGCGGCGACCGACGTGGTCGACGGGTACGTCGCGCGCAGCCGCAACGAGGTCACCACCTTCGGCAAGTTCATCGACCCGCTCGCGGACAAGTTGCTGGTCACCGCCGCGCTCGTCGGCCTGGTCCAGATCGGCAGCCTGCCCGGCTGGGTCGCGATCGTGATCATCGGGCGCGAGCTGATCGTCTCGGGCCTGCGTATGGTGGCCGTCGCGGAGGGCGTCGTCATCGCCGCCTCCCCGTGGGGGAAGGTCAAGACCTTCTTCCAGATCATCGCCCTTGTGGCGTTCATCCTGAAGACGGCCCCGATCTTCGTGCCGTATTTCGCGCTGGTGGACGTCGTCTCCTGGGTGATCATGTACATAGCCCTGGGTCTGACGGTCCTCTCCGCCGCCCAGTACTTCTACCATGCACGCGAGGTGATCGCCGGGCCGTGGAGCGGGGGATCGGCGCCCGCCCCGGACGCGGCAAGACATCGGGAGTCGAGGCGATGACCCCGTACCACAGCGCGGCGATCGTCACGGTCGGCACGGAGCTGGTCCGTGGCCTTTCCGTGGACACGAACACATCGGAGATCGCGCGCGCACTGTTCGGGGCGGGCATCGAAGTCGGTGAGGCGCTGAGCCTGCCCGACGATGCGGCGGCGCTGACACAGGCGCTGAGGCGCTGTAGCGCCTCCTACGACCTCGTCGTGGTCACGGGGGGACTCGGTCCCACTCACGACGACGTGACGCGACAGGCGGCCGCTGACGCGCTCGGCCTGGCGATCGCGCGGGACGACTCGCTCGTGGAGACACTCCGGCCAGCGGCTGCGAGACATCTCGACGAGCGCGCCAGAGAACAGATCTTCCGCCAAGCCGACGTCATCGAGGGAGCGACGGTCCTGCCGGCGGTGCGGGGTACGGCTCCCGGACAGGTCGTTCCGACCTCACGCGGCGCGCTCGTGCTCCTGCCGGGGCCCCCGGCCGAGATGCGCCCGCTCCTGCATGCGCTCGCCGGCGAGTGGGGGGCCGGTGCTGTGGAGCCTCGCGTGCTGCGCTTCACCGGGGTGTCCGAGTCCGACCTCCAGATGGCGGCGCAGGACGTCCTGGCCGAGCGCGCCGATATCGAGCTGACCCTGCTCGCGAAGCCGGGCGACGTGCGGATCGTGCTCTTCGACCGCGGGGCGGGGGGAGAGGCGCTCGACGCGGCCGCCTCCTTCATCGCCGATCGGGTCGGGGACGCCTGCTACTCGACCGACGGGTCCTCGCTGACCGAAGTCGTGCTCGCGCGTGCCCGTGCAGCCGGGCTGACGCTGGCAACCGCGGAGTCCTGCACGGGCGGGATGGTCGGCGCCGCCTTGACCGATGTGCCGGGCTCCTCCGACACCTACTTGGGCGGAGCCGTCTCCTACGCCGACGAGGCCAAGGTCACGCTGCTGGGAGTCGATCCCGGCCTGATCGCCGCCTGCGGCGCGGTCTCCGACGCGGTCGCAAAGTCCATGGCGGCCGGCGCGCGGGATGCGCTAGGCGCCGACTTGGCAGTCGCCGTGACCGGAGTCGCTGGACCCGAGGGAGGATCGAAGGACAAGCCCGTCGGGACCGTGTGGTTCGGGGTCGCGGAAGGTGACCGCGTCGAGGCGCACCTGCGGCACTTCCCCGGGGATCGCGCGCTGGTGCGCGAGCGCGCCACGATGACCGCGCTCGATCTGCTCCGGCGCGCGCTCCCGGGCGCCTAGGCCCCGCATGCCTCCCCGCTGCTTCGTCGCGCTGGCCCTACCCGACAGCGCGGTGGGCATCCTCGAGTCCGCGAGGCGGGCCGTGACCGAAAGCGCGCCCGCCTGGGCAGGGGAGAAGTGGGTGCCGCCGGGCAACCTGCACGTCACGGTCTCCTTCCTCGGTGCCGTCGACGACCGGGAGTTGGATGCGCGGGTGGCCGCCATGCAGGCTGCTGTGGCCTCGGTCCCCTCATTCGATCTGTCGCTGGCCGGGGTGGTGGCGGTCCCGTCCCCTCGTCGCGCCACGATGCTGTGGGCGACGCTGGAGGACGATGACGGCTCCATGGCCATCTTGGCTGGAGCGATCCGCGCGGCGTTCCCGGAGGCCGGAGCCGACCCCGGAAAGCCCCTTCGCCCGCACGTCACGATGGCGCGCGCCCGGTCACACCGCCGCATCGGCCGCGACGTGCTCGCGTCGGCGTCCTCGATCGTGTTCTCGGCGGGTAAGGAGCCAGAAGGGATAGTGTCAGTGCGCTCCGCTACGTTGTTCTCGAGCACGCTGCGGTCGGGCGCGCCCTCGTACCGCGAGATCGCCGACGCGCCTCTGTCTCGATGAGGACCTCGGTACGCCGCGCTCGGATTGACATCGAACAAGTGTTCGTATAGTTTCGTCTAGGCAGGACCGCCGCGCGGAAGCGGCGTCCGCGAGGGGCAAAGGAGCGGGATCGCATGGATCGCGAGCAGGTGGACAAGGTGCTCGAGCTCACGAAGGAGCAGGTCGAGCGCAAGTTCGGCAAGGGCTCTCTCATGCGGCTCGGGGAGCACGCGAACATCGGAGCGATGCCCGCCATCCCGACCGGTTCGCTGGCGCTCGACGCCGCGCTCGGGATCGGCGGCGTCCCGCGCGGGCGCATCGTCGAGATCTACGGTCCCGAATCGGGAGGCAAGACCACGCTCGCCCTCCACATCGTGGCGGAGGCCCAGCGGCTCGGGGGCATAGCGGCCTACATAGACGCCGAGCACGCGATGGACCCCGCATACGCGGCCAAGCTCGGCGTCGACATCGACGACATGCTGATCTCGCAGCCGGACACCGGGGAGCAGGCCCTCGAGATCTGCGACATGCTCGTGCGCAGCGGCGCGATCGACGTCATAGTGATCGACTCCGTGGCTGCACTCGTTCCGCGCGCCGAGCTCGAAGGCGAGATGGGGGACACCACCGTGGGTCTGCAGGCGAGGCTCATGAGCCAGGCGCTGCGCAAGCTGGCCGGCTCCCTGTCGCGCTCGAACACGACCTGCATCTTCATCAATCAGCTGCGCGAGAAGATCGGCGTCATGTTCGGCAACCCTGAGACCACCTCCGGAGGGCGCGCCCTGAAGTTCTACTCCTCGATCCGCATCGACATCCGCCGGATCGACTCGATCAAGCAGGGTACGGACATCATCGGCAACCGAGTTCGAGCGAAGGTCGTCAAGAACAAGGTCGCCCCGCCGTTCCGGCAGGCCGAATTCGACCTCATGTACGGCTCCGGGATCTCGAAGGAGGGTTCCCTGCTCGATCTCGGTGTCGAAGAGGGGATCGTCGCGAAGTCGGGTTCGTGGTTCACATATGGCGAGGAGCGTCTCGGTCAGGGTCGCGAGGCCGCCAAGGACTTCCTGCGCGAGCACACCGACATCCGCGACACGATCGAGAGCCGGATCCGCGAGGCACTCAGCATCCCGCAGACGAGCGGGCTGATCGCGCCGATAGGCGCGGGCGCGACCGATGACGAGGGCAACGACATCCTGGCGCCTGAGCCGATGCCCGGGCCGACCCTGTCGCCCGTGCCCAAGAACAAGAAGTAGCACAGACCATCAACCTCGACTCGAGGTCCCGCTTTGGCCCTCCTCACCGAGATACGCATCCTGCGACGCGGCTCCCGTCGACGGACTCTGGTCCTCGATGACGAGCCATGGCGCGACACGCCGTCGGACGTGGTGTCTGAGGCCCACCTGAACGCTGGAGACCGGGTCGACCCGGAGGGACTCTTGGAGCTGCTGTCCAGGATCGAGCCGGGCTGTGCTCGCGATCGAGCTGTGCGCCTGCTCACCTACAGGGACAGGTCGGTCGCCGAGCTGCGGGAACGACTCGCCGAGGATGGGTACCTGCCCGAGACGGTCAGCGCGGTCGTGGAGCGCCTGACCGACGTAGGCCTTGTGGACGACGGGCGCTTCGCCCGGTCGTTCGCACGCACTCTCACGCAGATCCGTCACCTGGGACGGAGCCGCGCAGTCCGAGAACTGGCCGCCCGAGGCATCGACCCCGAACTGGCCGCCGAGGCGCTCGACGAGGCCCTCTCCGTTGAGGCCGAGGAGGTCGCGGCGGGGGAGCTCTCTCGTTCGCTGGCGCGTCGTCCCGGAGCCACCCGCGACAAGATCGCGGCGCGCCTTGCGCGGCGCGGTTACTCCCCGCGCGTGGCGCTCTCGGCCGCCCGCGAGGCCATGAGCGAGTCCGCGTCGGGCGCGGAGCCGTGGGACGGTCCGGATCCTGCGGACGTCGGCGGCTTTGGGGACGGGCAATAGAGGGTCACCGGGAGACCGCCCGGCGTCGCTCGTCCTTGACCGCTGGCACCCCGCGCCGCTATCCTTGACCTCGGCAAATGTGATCACACCGCACGGTCGAGGGATCGAAGCGGTGTTGTGTATGGGGGACCTTGCGGTCCTAGAGCGCGAACATGAAGGGCGCACATGCGCCCTTGCGGAGTATTCAGGCCGTTGTTCCCGCATACATGATGTGTCGCCTTTGCCGGACGCCTTGTCGTCCGGCTTCGTCGTTTAGAAGGGCCCCCGCGAGGACGCGGACTGGTCCGGACCCCCGCCGATGCGGGGGGGTCGAGCGACGCCGGTCGGTCAAGTCGCCCCCTAGAGCTTTCTAGATGGGCGCACACCCAAACACGCGCCCGAAGGGAGGGACCCGCAAGAGATGGATACGCTCGTAGTCGTCATGATCGCGATAGTGGCCATCGCTGCCGGCGTCGCTCTCGGTTTCGTCCTCCGCAAGAACTTTGGGGAGAAGCAGCTCGACAAGGCCCGCGACTCAGCGGGCCGCATCGTAGCCGACGCCGAGAGGCAAGCCGAGACGTTGCGCAAGGAAGCGCTGCTGGAGGCGAAGGACGAGGTGTTCCGCCTTCGCGCGGAAGCCGAGGCCGAAGCCAAGGAACGCCGCAAGGAAGTGACCGCGCTGGAGAGCCGTCTCCTTCAGCGGGAGGAGTCGCTGGAGCGCCGTGCGGAGTCGCTCGATCAGCGCGAGCACCAGCTCTCCAGCACGGCCGGCCAGGTCGAGAAGCGTTCCAAAGACCTCGAAGAGGCGATAGCCGAGGAGAAGGCGCGCCTCGAATCGCTGGCCGGCATGACCGCCGACGAGGCCAAGCAGGTCCTTCTCAAGCGGGTCGAAGACGACGTGAAGCACGACGCGGCTGTGATGATCCGCGAAGTCGAATCTCGGGCGCGCGAAGAGGCCGACAAGAAGGCCCGCAATATCGTCGGCATCGCCATCCAGCGCGTCGCCGCCGACCACACAGCGGAATCAACGGTATCGGTCGTCCACATACCGAGCGACGACATGAAGGGTCGCATCATCGGCCGCGAGGGCCGCAACATCCGGGCCTTCGAGCAGATGACGGGCATCAACCTGATCATCGACGACACGCCCGAAGCGGTCATCCTCTCGAGCTTCGACCCGGTCCGCCGCGAGATCGGACGCATCACTCTCGAGTCGCTCCTGGCCGACGGACGCATCCACCCCGCGCGCATCGAGGAGATGTTCGGCAAGGCGGAGAAGATCGTCGAGCAGCAGGTCCACGAGGCGGGCGAGCAGGCGGTCTTCGAGACCCAGGTCCACGGTGTGCACGCTGAGCTGGTCCGAACCCTCGGCCGCCTTCGTTTCCGCACCTCCTACGGCCAGAACGTGCTGAAGCACTCTTTGGAGGTCAGCTACCTGGCCGGAGTCATGGCCGCCGAGCTGGGCGTGGACGTCAAACTCGCGAAGCGCGCCGGTCTGCTCCACGACCTAGGCAAGGCCATCGACCACGAGGTCGAGGGCCCCCACGCCCTGATCGGCGCAGAGCTCGCGAAGCGTCTCGGCGAGCACAAGGAGATCATCCACTGCATCGAAGCGCACCACGGCGACGTGGAGCCCTCCACCGTCGAGGCCGTGCTCGTCCAAGCCGCTGACGCCATCTCGGCCTCACGGCCGGGAGCGCGCCGGGAGACCATCGAGAGCTACATCAAGCGCCTCGAGAAGCTCGAGGAACTCGCAGGGGCGCACAAGGGTGTGGAGAAGGTGTACGCGATGCAGGCGGGCCGGGAGATCCGCGTCATGGTCAAGCCCGACGCGGTGTCCGACGTCGATTCGGTCGTTCTGGCGCGCGACATCGCCAAGGAGATCGAGGACCAGATGGAGTACCCGGGCCAGATCAAGGTCATGGTCATCCGCGAGAGCCGCGCTATCGATTACGCGAAGTAGGACCACGAACCCGAAAGAACGGGGCCGCTCCTCGATTCGAGGAGCGGCCCCGTTTCTCGTACAATGCCGTCTATGACTGAGCCGCTACCATCCGCCGCCGAAGCCGCGGCCCGCGCAGGAGTCCGGGTCGCGATCGCCGCCGTCGAGGACCTGCCGGAGGTGCTGCGCGTGCAGCGTGCCGCCTTCGGTCGCGTGGCGCGCCAGTTCGGCGTGCCGCCACAGAACATGCCGCCGATCGCCGAGACCCTCGAGGACCTCGTCGCTCTGCGGTCCGCAGGCACACGCACCTTCGTCGCCCTGGACGGTGACCGCGTCGTCGGCACGGTCCGCACGACCCTACGCGACGACGACACGGTCGAGATCGGCCGCCTTGGCGTCGACGACGGCTGCGAGCGCCGCGGAATCGCGCTGGCGCTCATGCTGGCTGCCGAAGCGGACCGTCCTGAAGCGACCCGCTTCGAGCTGTTCACGGGCGCCGAAGCCGCCGGTCCCGTCGCACTATACGAGCGCCTCGGCTACCACGTCTTCTCGCGACAGATGTTCCAGCAGTGGAGCATGGTCTGGCTCGCGAAGGAGCGATGACCGGCGCCGGGGTCCTCACGGCCTTACGCGCCTACGGGCGCGCGGCTACACTGGTCAGCATGATTCCCGACGACTCCCTCCTGGACTTCGTCTCCGCCGTCTCCGGCGACCAGTACGTCAAGGTCGAGGAGACGCTCGGTGACGGCTACGTCCGCCTCAAGGTCTCAGAGGCAGAGCGCAGGCAGGCCAAGCACGACATCCGAACCTTCGAGGACGTGGTGGTCGAACTGCTCCGCAACGCCCGAGATGCCCACTCGCGGCGCATCTATGTAGCCTCCGGCCGCGAGGGCGACAGGCGCACCATGACGGTCATCGATGATGGCATCGGGATCCCTCCGGCAATGCACGAGCGCGTCTTCGAGCCCAGGGTGACGAGCAAGCTCGAGACGATGGTCGTGGACAGCTGGGGTGTGCACGGGCGAGGCATGGCGCTCTTCTCGGTAAGGAGCAACGTGGCCAGCGCAGGGATAGCCGCCTCCGACCTGCACAAGGGTTCCGCACTCGTGATCGTGTCCGACGCCGCGGCACTCCCGGAGAAGGCCGACCAATCCAAGTGGCCGACGGTGGACCGGGACCCCGAGACCGGACGGCCCTCCGTGGGCACGGGCCCCCACAACATCATCCGCCGGATCGTCGAGTTCGCCGTCGAGCACCCCGAGCTGGACATCTACTACGGCAGCCCCACCGAGATCCTCGCGTCCCTCTTCGCGCACGCCAGAGGCAGGCTCGACGCCCGCCAGCTGCTCTTCTGCGACGACGCCGGCGACCTGCCGGTCTGGCAGCGACCGGCTGTCGCCGGGGACGCCGCAGAGCTCGTCTCCCTCGCGGGTTCGGTCGGCCTGGCGATATCCGAGCGCACGGCGCATCGGGTGCTCGGCTCGGAGCTCGGCGCGCTCGACAGCGTGCTGGAGACGGTCGTTCCCGTCCAGCAGCCCGCCGACGCGAAGCGCCCTGACATCTACCGCGACCGGCGCGGGCTGCGCATACACCACAACGACATCCGCGAGTTCCAGCGCAAGCTGGAGGAGGCATTCGATCTCGTGACGGAACGCTACTACTTGCAGCTGGCGGGGGAGCCCAAGGTGACGGTCGGAAGAGACACCATCACGGTCAGGTTCACCGTCGAGAAGGACGACTGAGCCGAAGCCTCTACCTGCGCTATAATGTGCGCGTCGAAAAGCCGGTCCACGCAATCGAAGCAAGCAATGCAGCACACATCGCAGCGACATTCGCCGCACCGGGGGCAGCAGTGGAAGTACTCAAGGTGTCTTCGCATTCCAGTCCCAACTCCGTCGCCGGCGCTCTCGCCGGTGTCATCCGCGAGCAGGGCGCTTGCGAAGTCCAGACCGTGGGGGCGGGGGCGCTCAATCAGGCGGTCAAGGCTGTTGCCATCGCCCGTGGATTCTTGGCTCCATCGGGTATCGATCTCGTCTGCGTGCCGGCCTTCGCGGACATCGTCATCGACGGTGAGCAGCGAACCGCGATCCGGATGCTCATCGAGCCACGGGACATGCACGATCGCTGAGGCGGCCCGCCAGCACGACCTCCGGAGCCTGAGATGACCGTGGACCTGCACGTCCACACGACCGCGTCCGACGGGCTCGTCACTCCTTCAGGCGTCGTCGCGGCCGCTATCGACCTCGGGTTGAGGGTCGTGTCGATCACGGACCACGATTCGGTCGAAGGCGTCTCCGAGGCGATCGAAGCGGCGAGAGGGAGCGCCCTCGAGGTGCTCCCAGGCGTCGAACTCTCGGTGCTGGCCGACGACGGTTCCGACGTGCACCTCCTCGGCTACCTGATCGATCACGGGGACCCCGCGCTCCTGGAGGCACTCGAGCGCCTGCGCAGGGCGCGCTTCGAGCGCGCGGTGGCGATGGTGAAGGCGCTCTCTGACGCTGGGCACGACGTCGACCTGGATGGGGTGCTCGATCATGCGGCCGGGGGCGCGGTCGGGAGGGTGCATGTGGCCCGCGCCCTGGTCGACGCGGGATCGGTCGACACGATCGAGCAGGCCTTCGCCGATCTCATCGGCCGCGAGGGCCCGTACTACGTCCGCAAGGCCTTCTTCTCCGCACGGGAGGCCATGGAGCTCATCCACGGCGCCGGGGGAGTCGCCGTCCTCGCTCACCCGGGTGTCAGCGGCGAGAGCGCGCTGGTGCCGCTCGTCGGCGAGGGGCTGGGCGGCGTAGAGGCGTACCATGCCGAGCACACGCCGGCACAACGCGCTCACTTCGCGGCCCTCGCGGAGCGCTTCTTCCTGGTCGCCACGGGCGGCTCGGACTTCCACGGGCCCGGAATGCGGAGCGCCGCGCTCGGGTCCGGGGCCTGCCCTGACAGCGCCGTCGAGGCCCTTCGGGAGCGTGCTACCATCTTGCGACCATGAGCACCTTCGAAGTCCGCACCCTCGGGTGCCAGATGAACAAGCACGACTCCGAGCGCATAGCCGGAATGCTGCTGGCCCGCGGAATGACCCCCGCACCCGCCGGCGAGACCGCCGACGTGATCGTGTTCAACACGTGCTGCGTGCGCGAGAACGCCGACCAGCGCCTCTACGGGCAGGTGAGTTCGCTCTCAGGCATCCGGCGCGAGCGCGGGACCGTGATCGCCGTGGGCGGCTGCATCGGCCAGCGCGATGGCTCGGCGCTCCTGCGCACCCTCCCGCAGATCGACGTCGTGTTCGGCACCCACAACCTCGCGCGCCTTCCGCTACTGCTCGACGCCGCTGCCGACTCTCCTCGGCCGATCGTCGAGGTCGAGGGTCCACCCTCCGGCGACTTCACTTCGGACCTGCCCTCACTGCGTGAGCACCCTTGGCACGCCTGGGTGCCGATCGCCGTGGGCTGCGACAACTTCTGCACGTACTGCATCGTGCCCTCCGTACGCGGGCGCGAGCGGTCGCGCGCGCTGGAGGATGTCTTGGCGGAGGTGCGGCGGCTCGCCTCCGAGGGCGTGGTCGAAGTCACGTTGTTGGGACAGAACGTCAACTCCTACGGTCGCGACCTCTACGGAGTTCCGCGCTTCGCCGAGCTCCTGCGCTCGGTGGCTGACACTGGAGTCCAGCGCGTGCGCTTCACGACCAGCCACCCCAAGGACCTTTCCGACGAAACGATCCGTGCCATCGCCGAGAGTCCGCCGGTGTGCCGCCACCTTCATCTGCCGGTCCAGTCGGGCTCGGACCGCATCCTGGCCGCGATGAACCGCCACTACACGCGTGAGAGCTACCTGCGTCTCGTGGACCGCCTCTACGAAGCGATGCCCGACCTCTCCTTGACCACCGACATCATCGTCGGCTTCCCCGGCGAGACGGACGATGACTTCGAGGAGACGATGCGCGTGGTCGACGCGGCCGGCTACGACCAGGCGTTCACCTTCATCTACAGCCCTAGGAAGGGCACGCTCGCGGCGGACATGCCGGACCAGGTGCCGCGCGAGGTGGTGCAACCGCGGTTCGACCGCTTGGTCGCCGCAATCCAGGCCTCCGCGCTGACCAAGAACCTGCCTCTCGTCTCGACGGTTCAGACCGTCCTGCTGGAGGGCGCGAGCAAACGCGACCCGCGAATGCTCAGCGGGAGGACCCAGGGGAACAAGGTCGTCCACGTGCCGGCGCCCGACGGCGCCAGCGTCGATCGGCTCGCCGGGACTCTGGTCGACGTCCGCATCGACGACGCACAGACTTGGTTCTGCATGGGTACCCTCATGGAGTGAGGCCGCACGCGACCGCTTCCTTGTGAGGGAGGGGATGATCGGTCATGCCGTTCGACGTGCTCGGGATCATCGCGCCGCACCCGCCGATCATGGTGGAGGCGGTCGGGGGGGACGAGGCCCGCGCAACGGCCGCCTCGGCCGCTGCGCTTCGGACGGCCGCGGGGCTGCTTCAGAACTTCGATCCTCAGACCGTCGTCATCGTGTCCCCGCACGCACCGGGCTTCGCCGACGCCTTCACGGTCACCACCGCGGGCCGCGTGCGAGGCGACCTTGGACGCTTCGGCGCGCCGGGAGCGGGCCACGACGCAGCCGGAGACCCCGACCTCGCCCGAGCGATCATCGAGGAGGGCAACGCCGCTGGCCTCGCGACGACGGCCCGCGAGGACTACCCGCGCCTCGACCCCGACCTCGACCACGCTGTGCTCGTCCCCATGAGCTTCCTCGATCCCGAGGAGCGCTACGACCTGGTGGTCGCGTCCTTCGCCTTCCTGCCCGCCGCCGATCATATGGAGTTCGGCCGCGCGATCCGGAGAGCCGCAGCGCGGGTAGGCCGCCGCGTCGCCCTCGTGGCGAGCGGAGACTGCAGCCACCGCCTGACGACAGGCGCGCCCGCCGGCTACTCTCCGCGAGCCAAGGAATTCGATCAGCGACTCGCGGCCCTGCTCGCGCGCTCCGACTACAACGGGGTCGCGAGCATCGACGAGGACCTGCGCGAGGAAGCGGGGGAGTGCGGATGGAGGTCGTTCCTCATATTGGGTGGCTTCCTCGAAGGGACCGATGCCGTCACGCGCGTACTCTCCTACGAGGGTCCATGGGGCGTCGGGTACCTCACCGCGGTGGCCGCCCCTCCCGAGCAGCTCGAGGGCCTCGCCGCGTATACGCCCGAGGCCGGCAAGAAGGAGGGGCGCAAGGGCGACGAGGAATCGGCGCCCGTGGCTCTCGCGCGCGCCACGATCGAGCAGTACGTCATGGAGGGGACCACCCCGGACCCGCCTCCCTTCGACGGCCCGGCCCTCCCTCCGCGTGCGGGCGCGTTCGTATCGCTGCACACGAACGGAATGCTGCGCGGCTGCATCGGCACCATAGGACCGACCCAACCCACGCTCGCTCAGGAGATCGTGCACAACGCCGTCCAGGCAGCCACCGCCGACCCCAGGTTCCCCAAGGTCGAATCCGGCGAACTCGACGGGCTCGAGATCAAGGTCGACATCCTGCACCCCGCCGAGAGCATAGACTCCCTTGAGGACCTGGACCCGAAGGTCTACGGCGTGATCACCACTTGCGGCTGGCGGCGGGGGCTCCTGCTGCCTGACCTCGAGGGAGTGGACACTTGCGAGGAGCAGATCGCCATCGCGATGACCAAGGCGGGGATCGCCGTCGGCGAGCCGGTGTCACTCGAGCGCTTCAAGGTCGACAGGTATGAGTGAGGCGGAACCCGCAGCACCTGTCGCGTCGCATCCGCCCGTCCTAGCCGTCGTCGGCCCGACCGGCGTCGGCAAGAGCGAGCTGGCCGAGAGCCTCGCCCTCTCGCTCGGCGGCGAGATCGTCTCCGCCGACTCGATGCAGGTCTACCGCGGCATGGACGTCGGCACGGCGAAGCGGCCCCTGTCCGAGCGCCGCGTGCCATATCACTGCATCGACCTTGTCGAACCCGGCGCTGCCTATTCCGCGGCGCTCTATCAAGTCGACGCGCGAGCCGCCTTCGCCGACATCCACGGAAGAGGCCGCAGGCCGATCCTCGTGGGCGGCACGGGCCTCTACGTGCGCGCGGCGCTCGACGAGATGGAGTTCCCCGCCGGTGACTACGACTCGCCCGTGCGCGCCGAGATCGAGTCCAGGGCCGACTCGCTCGGCCCCGAGGGGCTGCACCGCCTGCTGGAGGAGAGGGACCCGGGGTCAGCCGCTCTGATCCACCCGAACAACGTCCGGCGCACCGTACGGGCTCTCGAGATGCTCGAAACGGGCGGCACGACCTACGCACGCCAGGTCGCTCACTTCACGGAGCGGAGGCTCTCGGTCCCGGCCGTCCTTCTCGGGATCACGATGGAGCGCTCCGCCCTGTACGCGCGTATCGACCGACGGGTCGAACACATGCTGGAGACTGGGCTTCTGGACGAGGTCGCTCGCCTGCTCGACTCGGGATACCGCAACGCGATGACGGCTTCCCAAGCGATCGGCTACAAGGAACTCGTGCCGGTGATCGAGGGAAGCGTCGGCATCGACCAGGCGGCGGAATCGATCAGACAGGCGACGCGCCGGTACGCCAAGAGGCAGCTGACATGGTTCAGGGCCGATCCGAGGATCTCATGGGTCGACGTCACGGATTCGTCACCCGAGCGAACTCTATCGGCCGCGTTGGCGCTGCTAGAATCAAGAGGCGCGCTGCAGGCGCGCGCCAGCACGGGACTGGAGCCTTGATGAAGCTCGGATTCACCAAGATGCACGGCTGCGGCAACGACTTCATCGTCATCGACGATCTCGAGAAGGAACTCGACCTCGACGCTTCGGCGGTGACGATGCTGTGCGACCGGCACTTCGGCATCGGCGCGGATGGGGTCATCCTAGTGCGGCCTGCAACGGACCCGGAAGCGGACTACTCAATGGTCTACTTCAACGCCGACGGGTCGCTCGCCGAGATGTGCGGCAACGGTATCCGCGTCTTCACGAAGTACCTGTCGGACCGCGGGCTGGTCGAGGGGAGCCGGCTGGCCGTCCAGACCCCGGCGGGCGTCAAGAGCATCGACATCATGACGGACAGCGCCGGGATGTTCGCGCTCGCGCGAGTCGACATGGGCGTCCCGCTGCTCACTGCGGCCGACGTGCCGACCACTCTCCCGGGAGACCCGGTCGTCAACGTGCACGTGGCCACCGCAGCAGGCGAGGCAGACGTGACGTGCGCGTCGATGGGCAACCCGCACGCCGTGGTGTGGGTCGAAGACGTCGACGAGGCCCCGGTGTCGACTCTGGGGCCCGCGATCGAGCAGCTCGATGCGTTCCCCCACGGGACGAACGTCGAGTTCGCGCAGGTGGCGGACGCCTCGCGGATCCGCCTCCGCGTCTGGGAACGGGGAGTAGGGGAGACCCTGGCCTGCGGGACGGGAGCATGCGCCGCGCTGGTGGCGGGTGTCATGACGGGCAGGTGCGGACACAGCGCGATAGTCGAGTTGCCCGGGGGCGAGTTGCGCGTCGAGTGGCTCCAGCCCGGCAGCGTGTTCATGACGGGACCCGCGCAGGAGGTGTTCGAGGGAGTCTGGGATATCCCCGACGAGGACTAGGATGGGCCCGTCGCCCTCTCCGTCCGTGCTCAGGACGGGTGATACCATGTGCCACACTCCGGACCGCAGGGCCACAGGTCGCAGACGGCAATCGATGAAGGGACACATAAGTCGTGAGGACCGCCGACCGCATCGCGAACCTGCCCCCGTACCTCTTCGCCGAGATCGACCGCAAGGTCGCCCTCAAGAGGGCCGAGGGCATCGACGTCATCTCGCTGGGCATCGGCGATCCCGACCGGCCCACGCCCGAGCGCATCGTCGATGTGATGGCGAGAGCGATCCGCGTCGCGAAGAACCACCAGTACCCCAGTTACTACGGTTCCCAGGCCTACCGCGAGGCGTGCTCCGGCTGGATGAAGCGCCGGTTCGGGGTGGGGGTGGATCCGAACACCGAGACCCTCGCCTTGATCGGCAGCAAGGAGGGCATAGCCCACATCTTCCTCGCGTTCGTCGATCCCGGCGACGTCACGCTGGTGCCCGGCTGCGGATACCCCGTCTACCACACGGGCGGGATCCTGGCAGGCGGCGAGACCTACTGGATGCCGATGAACGAGGGCAACGGCTTCCTCGCCGACTTCGAATCCACGCCGGCAGACGTCCTGGCGCGCGCCAAGATGATGTTCCTCAGCTATCCAAACAATCCGACCTCGGCCATCGCCAACGAGGAGTACTTCGACCGGGCCATCGCTTTCGCCAAGTCCAACGACCTGCTGATCATCCACGACAACGCGTACTCCGAGGTCGGCTACGAAGGCTACCGCGCGCCGAGCTTCCTGCAGCGTCCGGGCGCCAAGGACGTGGCGATCGAGCTGTTCTCGACGAGCAAGGCCTACAACATGACCGGCTGGCGTGTCGCGTTCGCATGCGGCAACCCGCAGGCGATCAAGGCCCTCGGCACGGTGAAGAGCAACATCGACTCCGGGGTGTTCACGGCCGTGCAGGACGCCGCGATCGAGGCGTTCTCGGGTCCGCAGTCCGAGATCGACGCGATGTGCGCGATGTACCAAGGGCGCCGCGACCTGGTGATGGACGCGCTCGGCAAGATCGGCATCGAGGCAGCCGTTCCGAAGGCCACCATCTACATCTGGGCGAAGGTGCCCGCCGGCTTCACCTCGGCCGACTTCGCGACACACATCCTGCAGAAGGCCAACGTCGTGGTCCCGCCTGGATCGGCCTACGGTCCCGACGGCGAGGGTTTCATACGCATCTCGCTGACCACGCCCGACGACCGGCTCGCCGAAGCCATCGAGCGCATCGAAGCGTCCCTGTAGGGAGAAGCAACACTACCGATGTCCAATCCCGACAGGTTCGTGCCGCACACTGTGACCGAGCGCTTCGTTGACCGCGCCGTTCTCGTCGGCATCGACCGCGGGCGCGCGCGCTCATGGAACACCGAGGAGTCGCTCTCCGAGCTGGGGCGACTAGCCGACACCGCCGGCGCCCAGGTCGTCGCGACGCTCACGCAGAAGATGGGAGCTCCCGACCCGCGCACCTTCATAGGCAAGGGGAAGCTGGAGGAGGTCGCGCAGATCGTGCGCGAGAAGGACGCGACCGTCGTGATCTTCGACGACGACCTGTCGCCCTCGCAGCAGGCCAACATCGAGAACGCCGTGCCCGAGACCAAGATCGCGGACCGGACGGCGCTCATCCTGGACATCTTCGCCCTGCACGCCACCTCCCGCGAAGGGAAGCTGCAGGTCGAGCTCGCGCAGATGGAGTACCTGCTCCCGCGCCTGCGCGGACTGTGGCGCCACCTCGACCGGTTCGCCGGAGGCGGCGTGCTCACGCGCGGACCCGGCGAGTCCCAGCTGGAGACCGACCGCCGGCTCGCCAGGCGGCGGATCGGTGAGCTGAAGCGCGAGCTGAAGCACGTGGCGGGGGAGCGCAGCCTCCAGCGCAAGCGCAGGGCGCGCAGCGGCATCTTCCGGGTGGCCATCGTCGGGTACACGAACGCCGGCAAGTCCACGACGCTGAACGCGCTGACCGACGCCGGTGCCTACGTGGCAGACAAGCTGTTCGCCACTCTGGACGCAACGACGCGCACCCTGGAGCTGCCCGAGGGGCGCACCGTCACGGTGACCGACACGGTGGGGTTCATCCACAAGCTGCCGCACGCCCTCGTAGAAGCATTCAAGTCGACGCTCGACGAGGTGCGAGAGGCTGACCTTCTCCTCCACGTGGTGGATGGTTCTCATCTCCAAGCGTTCGACCAGATCGCAGCGGTGGACGAGGTCCTCGGCGAGATCGGGGCGCGCGGACCCTCTCTGCTGGCGTTCAACAAGGCGGATGCGATGGATCCGGAGACGCGAGCGGCCCTTGAGGCGCGCTACCCGCATGCGGTGGTCCTCTCAGCAGCGACCGGAGACGGCGTGGAGGCGCTGCGCGAGCGCATCGGCTCCGAGGCCGCGCGGCAGGCCGTCACGCTGACCATCCTGGTCCCGTACGACCGCGGCGACGTGGTCGCGCTGGCGCACGAGAACGCCCAGATCGTCACCGAAGAGCACACTCCCGAGGGCACGCGTCTCGTGGTGCGAGCGGGCACTCAGGTGGCCGGACGGCTCGAGCCCTTCGCGGAGCACCGCCGCCCGCAGCCGCAGGACTAGGGGCCGGGACTCACATCCGGCGGAAGACCGCCACGACCTTCCCCAGGATGTGCACGTCGCGCGCGTAGATCGCCTCCATCGATGAGTTCTCGGGCTGCAGCCGTATCCGGTCGCTCTCACGGAAGAACCGCTTCACGGTGGCTTCATCGCCCAGCTGGGCCACCACGATCTCGCCGTTGACCGCGTCGGGTTGCTCCCGCACGGCCACGTAGTCGCCGTCGAGGATGCCCGCGTCGACCATCGAGTCGCCCTTCACGCGCAGAACGAAGGTGGCGTCGTCGCGCACCAGCTCCGTGGGGAGCTGCAGGGTGGTCTCGATGTTCTCAGCCGCGAGGGTGGGCACGCCGGCGGCGACGGCGCCTACCACAGGAAGCCGGATGACGTTGGCGGGGAGGGGGGCCACGGGGGCAGCCTTCAGGTCCTTCTCGAGGACCTCCAGAGCCCGCGGCTTGCTCGGGTCCCGCCTGATGAACCCCTTGGCCTCCAGGGCCCCCAGGTGTGCATGGACGGTGGACGAGGAGTGCAGGCCCACGGCCTTGCCGATGTCGCGCACCGTGGGCGGGAAGCCTTGACGCGCGACCTCGGCCTTGATGAAGTCGAGCACCTGCCGCTGACGGTCGGTGAGTTCGCGATCGCGCGTCATCCCCGCGCCCCTTTCATCGAACGTGCGTTCTTGCGCGAGTGTAGCGCGCAACCCTCCGTCTGGCAAACACACGTTCGATTGCCCACTTGCCGTGCGAACGTATGTTCGCTATATTGTCGTGCGAACACGTGTTCGCTTGCAGCACGCATCGATGTCAGAGCCTGGGCGCACGATGCGACGCAGAACACGGGGGCCGGAGGAGCCGGCGCGCAAGGGGAGGGTGAGCGGGCCATGACCACAACGACGATGAGGCTTCAAGCACGCAGAACGCGGAGAGTTCCCGAGGCTGCCGCCCCGAACAGGGATGCGGGGCGACACTGCGCGGCTGACGCGCGTTGGATCGTCCCATTGGCGTGGTCGATCGCGTTGATGCTCCTGGTCGCGGGGGCCGGAGCTGTCGCGCTGCTCAGGGAGGGCGTTCCATCCGGCTCGTCCACCACCATCTCCGTGAGGGTGCTTCCCTCGGACACGCTGTGGTCGATCGCCCGCGCCAACCCGCTCCCGGGCACCTCCACCGCCGCAACCGTTGCAGCGATAGCGCGCGCCAACGGCCTGCGTGACGGCTGCATCCGTCCAGGGACCGTGCTTCGCATCCCGGCAGTGGACATCCCGCCCACCGCCCTCGCCCAAGCCCAGAGCGCTTCCGAGGACCGCTAGAGGCATTTCCCGCGGCGCGACTGGAGGGTACACCGCGCCGGCCTCGACTGACGGCAAGGATGGTGCGAAGAAGAAGACTGCTCCTCATTGATACCCCATATGTTGTGTGCTAGCCTGTTCGGAGACCAACATATTGGGGTGGGGAGTCGAATGAAGTGTCCGTTCTGTGGTCACGACGAGACGAAGGTGGTCGACTCCCGCGTCTCCGAGTCACAGGATGCGATCAGACGTCGGCGCGAGTGTCTTGCATGCGAGCAGCGTTTCACCACCTACGAGCGCGTTGAAGACATGCCGCTCATGGTCATCAAGAAGGACGGGCGCCGCGAGCCGTTCGATCGCGGCAAGCTGCTGAGGGGGCTTGCGGTCGCGACCGTGAAGCGCGACGTCAGCGCTCAGCAGCTGGAGGATCTGATCGACGACGTCGAAGCCGACCTCCACGACTCCTTCCGCTACGAGATCCACGCAAAGCAGCTGGGTGACTTGGTCCTGGAGCATCTCAAGGCTCTCGATCGGGTCGCCTACGTCCGCTTCGCTTCGGTCTACAAGGAGTTCAAGGACCTCGACGAGTTCACCAGCGAGCTCAAGGGGCTGAAGTGACCCGACAGGCTCTGCCGGCTCACCAGGCGCCCACACGGCGCCTCGCGACTTGGCGTCCGACCACGATGCGCGAGTGGCCCGGCCATGTCGCGACCTCCCTGAGGCTCTGGGGCTGCTCGTTCCGCTGCCCGTACTGCTCGGCGTCGGCCCTGCGTGGGCCCGCGGACCAGGAGGTGGACTGGAACGAGGTCGTGGCGCACGTCGACGGCCACCGCGCGATGCTCGACGGCGTGGTCGTCACCGGAGGCGAGCCGACCGAGGACCCGGACCTCCCGTCGCTGCTCGCGGCACTGAAGGAGCTGGACGTCGCTGTGCGGCTGGACACGAACGGCAGCCGGCCGGACGTGCTGGCCCACCTGCTGGCGGAAGGCCTGTGCGACAGCGTCGCGCTCGACGTCAAGACCGTCCCGGCCCGCTACCAGGAGTTCTGCGGAGCGCAGGACATGGCGGCGCGCGTGGCCGAGTGTGCCGACATGCTCATCGCTTCTGAGGCAGAGCATGAGTTCCGCACGACTGTCGCACCGGGGATCGTCGATCCCGACGAGCTCCCTCGCATAGCCCGCGCGCTTCGGGGAGGGCAGGTCTACATCCTCCAGCAGTATCGGAGAGTACCCGGCCGCGACCTGCAGCCCTACGACGATGACGTCCTACGCGACGCGGCGAGGGTCTGTAGCCGCTTCCTGCCCACGTCCCCCCGCGGCCTGACGATAGGAGACGACTGAACTCGTGCGTCTCCCGGTGGTCAGACTCGATGCGGGGCTCCCATTGCCCTCATACGCCCATGACGGGGACGCCGGGCTCGACCTGTACTCCGCCACCGATGTGACCCTTGCCCCCTTCCACCGCGCGCTCGTGTCCACCGGCGTCGCGGTCGCCATCCCGGAGGGCCACGCGGGCTTCGTTCTGCCGCGCAGCGGGCTCGCGGCGCGCGATGGACTGTCCCTGGTCAACGCCCCGGGGCTGATCGACAGCCACTACCGCGGCGAGGTCAAGGTCGTGGCGGTCAACTTGGACCCCGAGGTGCCGATAGAGATCCGCCGTGGCGATCGCATCGCACAGTTGGTGGTCCAGGCGGTGGCGTGGGCGGAGCCCGCCGAAGTGGCCGAACTGGACGCGACCGCGCGAGGGGAGGGCGGCTTTGGCAGCACAGGCTCCTAGGATCCGGCTGCGGATCGCGGCCGTGCTTCCGCTGGAAGGCGGGATCGTCCTCGTGCGCCAGGCCAAGGGAAGCGACGCGTACCATCTGCTGCCCGGCGGAGGCGTCGAGGCGGGGGAGACCGTCGGGCAGACGCTCCGAAGGGAGGTGCTCGAGGAGACGGGGCTGGAGTGCGAGGTCACCGCGCCTCTGTTCATCTCCGACTCCATCGACCCGGACGGCGGCCGCCACATGGTCCAGCTGACCTTCCTGGCGACCATCACCGGCGGGGAACTCGCAGTCAGACCCAACGACCCGGCGGTCCTGAGCATCGAGGTCGTCGACCCGGCGGACCTCTCCACGCTCGACCTGCGCCCCCCGATGGCCGCGGCACTCCACGAGGCCTCGCTGGCCTACTTCGACGTCCCTGCGCGCTACCTGGGCGCCCTGTGGGTGCCCGGCGAGGATCTTCCCGACGGCGTCGCACCTTCGGAGGACGGCTGACCGGATCCGGAGCAGGCAAGGTTACATAACTAGGAACTCGACACACGCCGACAGATCCGGCGGGAGGGAGGGGCGGAAGGACTGGGGAGCACTGGGCGACCTTCGTCGCCGATCGACGCAGCTGGCAGTAGTGGGATGAGGAAGGCTGGTCCAGATGGAGAAGTTCTTCAAGTTCAAGGAGCGCGGCACGAACCTCCGGACCGAGGTCCTTGCCGGAGTCGTCACGTTCATGACGATGGCGTACATCATCTTCGTGAACCCGGGCCTGCTGTCGGCAGCGTTCGGTATCGACGCGGCCGCCCAGGCCGCGTGGATCCCGGCGCTCGCCACCGCGACGACGTTGGGCGCGGGGGTCATGTGCATAGCCATGGGCCTCTTCGCGAACCGCCCGTTCGCGCTGGCCTCCGGCATGGGGCTCAACGCCGTGGTGGCCTTCAGCATCATCATCGGGCTCAAGGTGCCGTGGCAGGTCGGTATGTCGGTCATCTTCGTTGAAGGCGTCATCATCCTGATCTTGGTCCTGAGCGGGCTGCGCACAGCGGTGATGAACGCCATCCCGTTGAACCTCAAGCGCGCGATCGGGGTCGGGATCGGCCTGTTCATCACGTTCATCGGCCTGGTGGACGGCAAGGTCGTCGTCGCCGACCCCAACACGCTCGTCAAGCTCGGCGACTTCACCCAGCCGGCGGTGTGGGTCACCCTGATCGGCCTGATCGCGATCATGGCGTTCATGGCGTTCAAGATCAAAGGCGACATCCTGTGGGGCATCCTGGTCGCCACAGTGGCAGCCCTGCTGTTGGGAGTCACCAAGCTTCCGAACGCGATCATGGCTCCGCTCGACTTCCGCACGTTCGGCGCACCGTTCCAGACCGTCGACGGCGGAGGCATGGCGATCATGCAGCTGTTCACCGGCGCGCTAGCGCCCACTCTGCTCCTGATGGTCTTCGCCACGATGCTGTCGGACTTCTTCGACACGATGGGAACGGTCGTCGCGATCGGCGAGCAGGCCGGCTTCGTGGACGACAAGGGCCAGATCCCGGGCATCAAGAGCATCCTGACGGTCGACTCGATCGCCGCAGCCGTCGGCGGCTTCTTCGGCGCCAGTTCCATCACCACGTACATCGAGTCGGCTTCCGGCGTGGCTGAGGGTGGCCGCACCGGCCTAACCTCGATCGTCGTGGGCCTGTTGTTCCTGGTCTCCGCGTTCTTCTCACCGATCATCGCCATGGTCGGCGGCGCGACCGCCATCACCGCCGGCGCCCTCATAATCGTGGGCTTCCTGATGATGACCACCGTGCGCGAGATCCCGTGGACCGACTTCGAGAACGCGTTCCCGGCGTTCCTGACGATCGTCACGATCCCGCTGACCTACAACATCAGCTACGGCATCGGCCTGGGCTTCATCAGCTTCGTGCTGATCAAGGTCTTCCACGGCAAGACCAAGGAGATCCACTGGCTGATGTGGGTCGTGAGCGCTCTGTTCGTGCTGACGTTCCTACAGCCGCTGATCCAGAAGCTCATCGGCTAGGCGGCGACGAAGCACCGCCCACGCGGTCGTTGCCTGGCTCGCACGACGATCGGCCCCGGACTGCGGCGAAAGACCGCGGCCCGGGGCCGATCGGATCCCACCGCCCTGACGGCCAGGCACCGGGAAGGGCTCTCGGGAGCCCCGTTCCCTCGTGACGTCTACGCCTGATAATACATCTTATGTAAAGTCCTGTTCCATTGGCCCTATCCCCCAGGCAGGTAGCGTCACACCCGGTACCACCTCGGGGATCGGCCGACGAACGAGTCGGGTTCAGCGCGGGGCTCAGACCTCGGCCGGAAAGTAGCGCTCCTCGAACTCCGAGCGAGTCAGCAGTGCGATATCCTCGCTCGCGGCGGACTGGGCCTCATGGGCGTCCTCCGCACTGCTGAACTCCCCCAGCACGGTGACGTCATCGTCGTCGTCCAGCGCCACGGCTTCGACCCTGAAGTGCGCATCCTCGGAAGGGACCGTGGCCTTCGGGCGCCTGTACAGCACGTCTTCCCGCCATTCGAAGGCCGGACTGTCGACCGTGTCGAAGCGCATCGTGCGCACCCGGTAGTAGTCGGACGCCGAGCCGATCCCTGTCGCCATGCTTGTTGCGCTCCCCCGCCGCCGGCTACTTCGTCCGGATGTCGACGTTCTTCGACAAGTTCTCTGTCCAGCCGATGAGACCGTCCGGTTCCTTGACGCGGAGCCACGTGTCGGATCTCTCCAGCACCGCGAGTTTGACGCCCTTCTTCACCGTCATCAGGACCTTGGCCCCTGTTATCGGTGCCGAGCGCAGCCTGACACCCGAGATGCGGGTCACCGCGATCGTCGAGGTCGGCACTGCCGTCGTGCTGGCCGCCGCCGAGGGCGTCGCTACGGTCGAACCAGAGCCCGGAAGGTTCGACGCAGCCCTCTGCAGCGACACCTGGAACCCGGACCAGAAGACGAGAAGGCTGGCAAGGAGTGCCAGCAGGGCGACCCAGGGAAGGATCTGCCGGAAGACCCGGACGCCCGAGCCGGACCCTGCAATGTGGTATTCGCCTTCCATGGCCTCAGAATCCCCCTCGCAAGGCGCAGACCCACCGCCCAAGCGCTACTCCATGGAACGGTTGTCCATCACCCTCTTGGCCTTGCCCGCCGTCCTCTCGACCGTTCCCGGCTCGACCAGCGTCACCTTCACGCTCAGGCCGAGCACGCCGTTCAGTCTATCCGATACATTCCCCGTGAAGGCGACCATATCCGCCATGACGTCGGAGAATATCTCCTCGGCGACCTCGATCCGAACCTCCATGCGGTCCATCCCGTGCTCCCGGTCGACAACGATCTGGTAGTGGGGCTCGATGCCCTCGATCTTGAGCAGAACGTCCTCGATCTGGCTCGGATAGACGTTCACGCCCCTGACGATCAGCATATCGTCCGTGCGATGCCTCACCTTGCGCATGCGCGCGGACGTGCGCCCGCACGCGCACGGAGCGAGGTCCAGCGCGGTCAAGTCGTGCGTGCGGAACCGCAGCACCGGGAAGGCCTCCTTGGTGAGTGAAGTCAGGACGAGCTCGCCCTCCGCTCCCTCCGGCATCCCCTCCCCGGTGTCCGGATCCACGATCTCTGCCAGGAAATGGTCCTCGTTGATGTGCAAGCCGCATCTGCACTCACACTCGCCCGCCACGCCCGGGCCCGATGATCTCGGTCAGCCCGTAGTTGTCGGTCGCCGTGAGATGCAGCCGACGCTCGATCTCAGCTCGCATGTGCTCGCCACATGGCTCGCCGCCGAAGAGTCCCACCCGCAGAGGCAGCGTCGAGAAGTCGACGCCGATGCTCTCCCCCACCTCCGCGAGGTAGAGCGCGTAGCTCGGCGTTCCGACGACGGCCGTCGTGCCGAAGTCCTGCATCATCATGAGATGACGCTCCGTGTTGCCGGATCCCGCGGGAATGACGGTCGCGCCGATCCTCTCGATCCCGTAGTGCATCCCCCACCCTCCGGTGAACATGCCGTAGAGGAACGCCATCTGCACCCGGTCCTTGGCGGTCACGCCCGCCGCCGAGGCGACTCGCGCGGTGCACTCGGTCCAAGTGTTCAGATCGCCCTTGGTGTAGCCCACCACGATCGGCTTGCCGGTAGTTCCGCTGCTGCTGTGCACGCGAACGACGTGCTCCATGTCCACGGCGAACATCCCGAACGGGATAGGTGTCCCGAAGCGCCGTCTTGTCCGTGAAGGGCAGTCGGCGCACGTCGTCCAGCGATCGGACGTCCTTGGGCCGTAGGTCCTGCGGCCGTCGAGCCGTTCCCTGTAGTACGGCACGCGTTCGTGGACCCACGCGACGGTGCGTCTGCAGCCTCCTGAGCTGCAGAGCCTGCAGCGCCTCGCGGTCCATGCACTCGTACTCGGCGTTCCAGATCATGGCGCCCCCACGCTCCCCTTCGAGCCGTCTGCGAGATCCTGGGGCGCTTCGTCCCACGCGCCCAGGTAGATGTGCCGGACGTGGTCGTCGGCGAGTAGCTGCGCCGCGGACCCGGAAAGGGCGATCTCCCCGGTCCGCATCACGTAGCCTCGATCCGCGTGGCGCAGCGCCAGCGTGGCGTCCTGCTCCACCAGAAGAACGGTCATGCCGGCGGCCCGCAGCGCCTCCAGCGCGGCGAAGATCTCGACGACCACCTTCGGAGCCAGTCCGAGTGACGGCTCGTCCAGCAGCAGCGCCTTCGGGTGCGACATCAGGGCCCGGCCCACAGCCAGCATTTGCTGCTCGCCGCCGGACAGCGTACCCGCCGCCTGGCGCAGGCGGTCGCGCAGGACAGGGAAGAGTTCGAAGACGAGCTCCCGGTCCTCGGTTATCTGCCTCCGCGCGCCTCCGCCTCGCCGCGTGTACGCGCCGACCTTCAGGTTCTCGTCCACGCTCATGGACATGAAGAGCATCCGCCCTTCCGGCACGAGGACGAGTCCTCGCCGCACGCGCGAGTGGGCAGGCAGACGGGTGACGTCCCTGCCGTCGAAGGACACCGTGCCTTCCCAAGCCGGGATCAGCCCGGCGATCGCCTTGAGCAGTGTCGACTTCCCGGCGCCGTTGGAGCCGACGAGCGTCACCATCTCGCCGCGGCGCACCTCCACGGACACGCCTTGGAGGACCCGGACGCGTCCGTAGCCGGTCGTCGAGCTCCTGCACGCCGATCACTGCGAGTCCGCCTCTCCCAGGTAGGCCTCGATGACCGCGGGGTCCTTCTGGATCAGCAAAGGCGACCCCTCCGCAATCTTGCGCCCCTCGCTGAGCACAAGCACGGCATCGCTGATGCCCATCACCAACCCCATGTCGTGCTCGACGATGACCAGGGTCACGCCCGCGTCGCAGATGCGCTCGAGCGTCTCTCCGAGCCGTGCGGTCTCCGCTCCGTTCAGACCCGCCGCCGGCTCGTCGAGTAGCACGAGCCGCGGCTGGCCTGCGAGGCAGCGGGCTATCTCCACCAGGCGCCGGCTGCCGTGCGGCAGGTCGGCTGCCGGCTCGTTAGCGAGATGGTCCATCCCCACGGCGCGCAGGCAGTGGATGCGCCTGGCGCCTGGCCGCTGCCTCCTCCTCGCCCACTCCGGGAAGCATCAGAGCCGAGCGGAGAAGCCCCGCCTTCGTCCGCGTATGCGCGCCAACGAGCACGTTGTCGAGCACCGACATCTCGTCGAACAGCCGCGTCGTCTGGAACGTGCGCGCGATGCCCCTGCGTACGATCTGGTGGGGTCGCAGGCCCGAGATGGAGCGCCCCTCGAACAGGACATCGCCGGCGTCCGCGGCATCGAAGCCCGTGAGCAGGTTGAAGAGCGTGCTCTTGCCCGCCCCGTTCGGGCCGATCACGGCGTGGATGGTGCCCTCGAACACCTCGAAGGATACTCTGTCGACCGCGACGAGGCCGCCGAAGCGTTTGCTGAGCTCGCGCGCGGCGAGCATGCTCACGTTGCGCTCCCCTCCCCGCCTGCAACGGGGCGTGCCGCCCATCCGCGTACCCGCGAGGCGGCTGCCCGGCCGACGCCGGACAGGCCCTTGGCAGGAACAGCATCACTGAGATGAGCACGAGACCGTAGATGTCCGGCTCCCAGTCTTGGAGGAAGGCCGCGGCCTGCCTGCTCACGCCCGGCACGATGGAGTCGACATAGGGGAGAAGGGTCAGCAGCACAGTCGCGGCGACCGACCCGAAGAGCGATCCCGACCCGCCTAGGGCGACCATCGTGAGGAAGACGACCGAACGGTGCAGCGTGAACGACGACGGCGACAGCGAGCCGATGTAGTGTGCAGTCAGGGCACCCGCAAGTCCCGCGAGGGCGGCCGAGACGACGAACACCTCGATCTTGGCCCTGACGATGTCGACCCCGCACGCCATGGCCCCCATCTCAGACCCATGGATCGCTCGCAGCGCCCGCCCGGGGCGGCGTCTAACGACGTTGTGCACGAGCAGCAGTGACACGCACACGAACGCCCAGACGAGCCAGAAGTTGCCCTCCGGCGTGGTGACCTGGATCGGGCCGAACGACGCCGGAGGGATCTGCTGGAGGCCGTCCGAACCGCCGGTTATCGCCTCCGCGTTGTCGAAGAACACGAACATGATCTCGCCAAAGCCGAGGGTGGCCATGGCCAGGTAGTGACCCTTGAGCCTGAGGCTGGGCATGGCCAGCAGCAGACCGCCTGCAGCCGCCAGAGCGACGCCGGCGGCCACCGCCAGGAGCCAGGGCCAGCCCGCCTTCGACAGGTACGCGGAGCCATACGCTCCTATCCCGACGAACGCGGCGTGGCCGAGAGAGACCTGTCCCGCATACCCGAACAGAAGAGACAGCCCCGAGACGACCACCAGGTTGATACCGACCAAGGTGAGGATGCGCAACAGGTACCGGTCCTGGACCACGAACGGCACGCACGCGACCAGCGCGACCCCGGCGATCACCGCAGCCGCGCGGAGCACGGTCGATCGGTCCGGGCGGTGCATCGTCGGCTCAGACCTTCTCTTTGGTCGCGCGCACGAACAGACCCTGAGGTCGCAGGAAGAGCACCAGCAGCAGAACCGCGATCGCTATGACGTCCTTGTACGTGGACGATCCCTGCGTGACGGTCGAGAGTGCCGCGATCGACAGGCTCTCCACCAACCCCATCACGAGTCCTCCTGCGACCGCTGCGAGCGGGTTGCCCAAGCCTCCCAGGACCGCCGCCGCGAATCCCTTGATCGCGATCCCGGTCCCGATGTCGAAGCGCGTCTGCGTGAGCGGCGTGACGGCCACGCCACCGATCGCGCCGAGCATAGCCGCGAGCGCGAAGCTCATCATCACGATCCAGGCCGTGTCGATGCCCATCAGGCGAGCGGCCTCGCGGTTCTGCATGCAGGCGCGCATGGCCAGACCGAGCCGGGTGCGATCGTAGAGGAGCGTCAAAGCTACAACGGCCGCTATCGTCAGTCCCCATATCCACAGAGTCTGGACGCTCGATCGCCGCGCCACCGACCGAGAGAGAGGCGCCCGGCGTGAAGGACGGGAGCGGCAACTCGTCGCTCCCGAACCAGTGCCTCGCTTGCGAGGCGAGCAGCATCGACACGCCGACCGTGATGATGATCAGCGGCATCGGCTCGCCGTCCTTGCGTCTCCGCACGAACAGCACCTCGACGAGCGCCCCGATGCAGGCGGTGGCGACCACCGCGATGGGAACCGCCAGACCCAGCGGCAGCCCGAGGGAGCTGAAAGCGAACACGCCCAGCATGCCTCCGAGCATGTAGAACTCGCCCTGGGCGAAGTTGATCACGTTGGTGGAGGCGTAGACGATCGTGAAGCCCAAGGCCACCAAGGCGTAGATCGACCCGTTCTTGAGCCCCGCCACGACGAACTGCAGAATCCCCGCAGTGTCCACGAACGCCCGCTTCCCGATCCGCCCGCCACCGGTCCGTCAACCTGCGTTCGGCGGGCGCCCGGCTTCTGAGCCGGGCGCCCGCCCGCAAGATCCCCCTACCCTCGAACTACTGAGCCAGGACCCAGGTGCCATCCTTGACGGTGTAGCGCACGAGGTCGCTCGCGGTCATGCCGTTGTGGTCGGTCGGCGAGAACGTGAACACGCCGCCGATCCCCTGCCAGCCCTTCGTCTTCTCGATCTCGTCCCGAAGTTGCGCCGCGGTGAAGTCGGCCGGCAGCCGCTTCGCGGCCTCGACGACCAAGTACAGTCCGTCGTACGCGTGACCGGCGAAGGTGCTGCTCGGCGCCTCGCCGTAGGCCGCCTTGTAGCGGTCGATGAACCCCGTGGCGACCTTGTATCCCTCGGAGCCCACTCCGTACGAGTCGGGAGCCAGGATCTTGCCAGCGAACATCGTCATCCCCTCGGCCGACCCGCCTGCGCCGGTCACAAACGCCTGGCTGCGCGATCCCATGACTGCCCACGAGCGGGGTCTTCATGTTGAGCTGCGCCATCGTCTTCGGCACGATCGCCGACGCGGCCACTGAAGACCACATGAGAACGACGTCGGGCTCTGGCGCCCTTGATCACAGTGACTTGCGCAGTCATGTCGACATCGGTGGGCTTGAAGACCTCGTCGGCTACGATCTCGAGCCCGTAGCTGGTGGCCTGCTCCTTCACGAGTCCGCGCCCGTCCTTGCCGAACGCGTGTCCTCGGTGATCAGACCGACCTTCTTGTATCCCGTCGACTTCAGGTACTCGAGCGTCGTCGGAACGACCAGCGCGTTCGACCACGGCGTCTGGAAGACCAGCGGGTCGAACTGCCCGGTCACGACCAACGCTCCGGCGAGCGAGACCTGCGGGATCTTCGCCTTGTCGATCTCCCCTCGCATCTGCATGGTCTGGCCCGTGCCGGTCGATCCGATGATAGCGAGGACCTTCTCCTGCTCGATCAGGCGCGTGGTCACCGAGACCGCCTGGTCGACGTCGGACGCGTCGTCCTCGATGATCACGTCCAGCGGGCGGCCGTTGACGCCCCCCGCGTCGTTGATCCTCTTCAGCTCCATGAGGATCACGTTCTTCTCAGGCAATCCCAGCGCAGCCTGCGCGCCGGTCGTCGACAACACCGCCCCGATCTTGATCGGCGTGTTGCCGCCGCTGCTTGTGGTGCCGGTAGCGCTGCAGGCGCCCGCCACCATGGTGGCCGCGAGCAGCGCCACCGTCAGCACGACCGCTCCACCTCGCATTCCCCTTGCCCCGAACATCCCTTCACCCTCCCCTTCGCCGCTCTCTCGGGCGGCATCGTCTATACGGCCGCGATCTCCTCTTGGGAGACCAGGCGGACGGGGCGGTCCTTCAGAAGAGCCACGGCACTGCCTACATCGGCCACGTTGAGCACCACGTAGGTTCCGATGAGCGAGTAGACGTACTCGATGTTGACCCCTGCCTCCGAGACGATCCTGAGCACCGCCGCGAGTCCCCCGGGGTGGTCCGGCAGGTCGATGCAGATGACGCCGGTGTCCTTGACGGTGAATCCGGCGCGCCTGAGGACCTCGTGGGCCTCCGCGGGTTTGTCGACCACGAGCCGCAGGATGCCGTAGTCCGCGCTGTCCGACACCGAGAACCCCCGGATGTTGATGCCGGCCTCGCCGAGCACGCTGGTCACCTCGGAGACCCGGCCCGCCTCGTTCGCGATGAACACCGAGAGCTGGATGACCTCGCTCATCTAGCCGCACTCCCCTCCACTGCAGGCTGCGCGTCCCAGCTCGAACGCCGCCAGGTTGCCGTCGACGGTCTTGGCGGGCACCCGCGACGTGATCACGTCGCGCCAGGCCGAGTCTTCGAACGGCAGCCCCACTGACAGAGCCCCCAGCAGTACGACGTTGGCCGAACGGGGCGAGCCCGCCTGACAGGCGATCTCGTCGGCATCCACGAGCACCGCACCCTCGAACGTCAAGGCCGCCTCGACGCCCGTCGGAGTCGACGAATCGCCGATCAGCACCGGCAGGGGGGCGATCACGCGGTTGTTCACCACCAGGCGCCCCTCGGGCTTGCAGTAGTGGAGCCACCGGGCAGCCTCGAGCAACTCGAAAGCGACGAGGTGGTCGGCTCCGCCGGGATCCACGGTCGGTGAGTACACGTGGTCACCGAATCGCACGACGGTGTCCACGCTGCCGCCCCGCTGAGACATCCCGTGCACCTCCGACAGCTTCACATCGAAGCCCGCCGCTGCCGCCACCTTCGCCAGTACGTCGGCGGCCAGGATCGTTCCTTGGCCGCCCACGCCGACGAGCATGACGCTCGTCACGCTCACGCTCCGGCCCCGACATCGCAGCTGCGCCCGGTACGCACGATCGCGCCATAGGTGCAGACCTGCACGCACTGACGACAGCCGACGCAGACATCCGCATCGATGTTGGCGCGGCTCTCTGCGTCACGGCTGATGGCGGGGCAACCCAGACGGATGCAGATGCCGCACGCGGTGCATGCCGTCTCGTCGATGGCGAAGGGATCGACCGTCTCTCGTGACAGCAGGACGCAGGGCGCCTTGGCGATGACCACCGACACGCCGCGGTGCTGGATCGCGCGCCGCAGCGCCTTCTCCGTCGGCCGGAACAGGTTGGGGTCGACGGTCTGAACGTCCGTGACTCCCAAGCCGCGCACGACGGCCTCTATGTCGATCCCCGGTGCCGGGTCGCCCGCGAGAGTACGCCCCGTGAAGGGGTTGTCCTGGTGCCCTGTCATCGCGGTGATCCGGTTGTCGAGCACCACGATCGTCTCGGAGCCACCGTTGTAGACCGCGCCCAAGAGACCGGTGAGCCCGGAGTGAGCGAAAGTGGAGTCCCCGATGACGGCCACGACCGGTCGGTCGGCCGGGCCTTCGCCCGCGAGTGCGAAGCCGTGCGCCATGCCTATCGACGCACCCATGCACACGCAGCTGTCCATAGCCCCTAGGGGCGGCAGGGCCGCGAGCGTGTAGCAGCCGATATCGCCTGTCGCGATCGCGTCCATCTCCCGCAGCGCCCGGAACACTCCGCGGTGCGGGCAGCCCGGACATAGCATCGGCGGGCGCGCGGGTAGGTCTGTCATCGGCTCGCGCGTCTCTGGAGGTTCGACGCCGAAGGCGCGGCCCACCGTACCGGCGCTCAGCTCGCCCATGCTGGGGAGGGCGACATCGTCGACCTCGAGGCCCATCGCGAGCACCGAGGAGCGGATGTAGGGGTCGAGCTCCTCGACGACGCAGAGACGCTCCACGCGCGAGGCGAAGTCGCGGATGCGCCTCTCGGGCAGCGGGTAGGTCATCCCGATCTTGAGAGTGGACGCGTCCGGCAGGGCCTCCCGGACGTACTGGTATGGGATGCCCGACGTGATGACGCCCAGAGAGGTGTCGCGCAGCTCCTCGCGGGTGAACGCACTGGCCTCGCTGAGCTCGGCGGCGGCTGCGAGCCGTCTCCCGAGGTCGGCGCGACGCACCTTCGCCGCCCCCGGCATCATCACCCACTTCGGGCGCGACGTCTTGTACACCTCTCGAGGAGCCTGTGCGCGCTCCCCGACCTCGACCAGGCCCTTGCCGTGCGACAACCGCGTCGTCGAACGCAGCAGGACCGGCATGTCGAGTTCCTCGGAGAGCCCGAAGGCGTAGCGCGCCATCTCCAGGGCCTCGGTGCTGTCGCAGGGCTCGAGGATCGGGACCTTGCCGAACGGCCCCCAGCGCCGGCTGTCCTGCTCGTTCTGGGAGGAGTGCATTCCCGGGTCGTCCGCGACCACGACGACCAGCCCTCCACGGACGCCCGTGTAGGCGACGGTCATAAGAGGGTCCGCGGCGACGTTCAGCCCGACGTGCTTCATGGTGGCCATCGCCCGCGCGCCCGCGAAGCTGGCCCCGATGGCGACCTCGAGAGCGACCTTCTCGTTCGGCGCCCACTCGCAGCGTACTCCCGGCATGCGGACGAGAGTCTCGAGGATGTCCGTCGAAGGAGTCCCGGGGTACCCCGCCCCCACCACCACGCCGGCCTCCCAAGCGCCCTGAGCGATGGCTTCATTGCCGGATAGCAGTACGGGCACGGGCACGGTGACCTTCCCAAGGGTGCATCGAACGACCTGACCGGCGCGGGTGCGACGGATTCTACCATAGGTTCCATGCACCTACGGCCGAAGGAGCCCTACGGTCGGACCGCCCCCACGTAGTCGCGACGGGAGCTGATGCGATCCGACAGCGACGAGTACGTGACGTGACCGCCCGTGCCCGGGGCGTGGATGAATACTCCGCCGCCGACATACATCCCGACGTGATGGACCTGGTTGGGGTCTCCCCCGTAGCCGAAGAAGACCAGGTCCCCCGGTTCCAGGAGGTCGGTCCGTGCCGGCGGTATGAACTTGCCTATGGTGAACTGCGACCGGCTCGTTCTGGGGATCGAGATGCCGATCTGGCCGTAGGAATACTGGCACAGACCGGAGCAGTCGAACCCCGCGGGGGACGTTCCGCCCCACACATACGGCACGCCCAGGTAGCGCTTGGCGGCGGTCGCCGCCGCGGGGTGCGGTTCGCCCGGCGCGCCCGCGTCGCTGGGGCGAGTCGAGGCGTGCGAGGCCGCTTCGGCGGCTTGGCGCGCGAGCTCCGCAGCGATGCGCGCCTGCCGGTCCGCCTCAGCCTTCATGAGCTTCTTGATCTCGGCCGTCAGGGATGTCACGTACGCCGACTGCTTCGCGACCGCAGCCTTGACCAGGTCGGTCTTGACCTGGGCCTGCGACCTCAGCTCGACCTCCTCGGCCTCACGATTCTCCAGGGACGACTTGGTCTCGGCTACCTGATTACGGTCCGCCTCGACCTGGGCGACCAGCTCAGCGTCGGAGGTGGTGATCCGGTTCAGAAGGTCGAGCCGGGTGACGAAGTCTGCGAAGGACGACGTGCCGAGCAGGACTGCCAGAAGGTCCACCGAGCCGCTGCGGTAGATGACGTCCGCCCGGTCGGCGAGTCGCGCCTCGGATAGCTCGAAAGCGGCCTGGGCCTTGGCCAAGCGCTCCTCGGTCACTGAGATGTCGCTGCGTGTGGTCTGGAGGGCGATGGTGACGTCCTCGAGGTCGGTCTGCTTCAACTCGAGGTCGTCGTTGAGGTCCTGCAGCTCGGTCTCGGCCTTCGCGGCCTCGGCCTGCGTCGCCCTGATCTTCGCGTTCGAGGGCGCGGCCAGCGCAGCAGCGGGCGCGGCGAGCAAGCACACGGCGAGTGCGCATGGGATCCAAGACGATGTGGCCGGATGGCCGGTGATGCGTCGCACCAGCTTCAAACCCCCGTTGTGAAACGGTCGATCGGCTGCGCGAAGGGTCCGTGCGTGCACGCTTCAAGAGCCTGCATCAGGCTGGGTTGATGATACCACGGGAGCACGACGGGACCTCCGCCGAACGGGTCCGACCGCGCCGCAGGACGCCCTACTCGACGTGCACCAGGGATACGATCCGGTGATTCCCAAGCTTGTCGCGGCCGTGCAGGAAGTCGAGCTCCAGAAGAAACGTGAAGCCCACGACCGTCGCTCCACTGCGGGTCACGAGCTCGGCCTTGGCAGAGGCTGTCCCTCCGGTCGCCAGCACGTCGTCCACGATCAGCACTCGGTCTCCCGAGCCGACGGCGTCGGTGTGCATCTCCAGCTCGTCGGTGCCGTACTCGAGAGCATACTCGGCGCTCGTGGTGTTCCATGGGAGCTTGCCCGGCTTGCGCGCGGGTACGAAGCCGGCGCCCAGGCGGTAGGCCAGGGCGCCCCCGAGGATGAACCCGCGTGCCTCAGCGCCGAGCACCTTGGTGACGCCGTCGCTATCGAAGGGTAGGGCGAGCATCTCGATCGCCTCGCGGAACCCTTCGGGGCTTGCGAGGAGCGGCGTGATGTCTTTGAAGACGATCCCCGGCTTGGGGAAGTCGTCGATGTCGCGGATGTATGACTCGAGGTTCACGCGCGCCTCCCGGTCGCTTCGGCTGGACGCAATCGTCAGGGCTTCCGAGGGTAGCATACGCAGGATCCGGCACGCGCACGGGATGCGATCTCCGGGCTGGGGCAGCCGAACCGGCTAGCCATCGCTAGATCACCCCCGCCTGTTCGAGTGCCTCTTCCGCGACCACCCCGAGGTAGCGCAGATTGCGGAAGCGGCCGTCGAGGTCCAGGCCGTAGCCGACCGCGAAGGTGTCGGGCATGTGGAACCCCCGATACGCGACAGGAAGGTCGGCGATCCTGCGCTGGTCGCGGTCGAGGAGGACCGCGACCTCCAGACTCGCCGGATCGCGCGAACGGAGCACACCGAGGAGGTAGTTCAGAGTCAGGCCCGTGTCGATGATGTCCTCGACGACGAGCACGTGCGCACCGCCGATGTCCTCGTCCAGGTCTTTGGTGATGCGCACGCCTCCCGGGTGCTCTCCACGACCGTAGGACGTGATCGCCATGAAGTCGAGCCGAGTCTCGCCCTCGATCTCCCGGCACAGGTCGGCCAGGAAGTACAGGCCGCCTCTCAGGAGCGTGACGAGAACGACTTCGCGGCCCGAGTAGTCGGAGGAGATGGAAGCGCCCAACTCTGCGACCCGCCGCGCGATCCCGGCCTCGTCCAGCAGCACACCGGCGATCTGAGGCGGCGCGCCGCGAGGAGGCGCCTCGACCCTCACACCCGCCCCTCCGCCGCGTGTGAAGTGCCGGCCCCATCCGGGTAGCCTAGCCCGTACTTGAGGCAAAGGGCCCGGAAGTCCTTCTGGTAGAAGATCTTGATGTTGATGTCCGGGTGGAGTTCCCGCAGCCGGCGGACCTTGCGGTTCTTCTTGGTGACGAGCTTCTGGGACATGGTGGTGAGCTCGATGTAGAGGTCGAAGTCCGGTATGTAGAAGTCGGGCGAGAAGGACGCGATGACGTCGCCGGCGGCGCTCCACTCGATCGGGAACGTCGTCGGCTCGTACTCCCAGCGGATCCCGTAGAAGTCGAGTATCTGCGCCGCGACCCGTTCCGAGGGATGTGCGAACGCGGTCGCGGCCACACGTTCGGAGACCGGCAACCCGTCATCGGGACGCGATGTGGGTTTCTGCAAGGCCATCGAGTGGGCTACACCACGTCCTCGAACGCGTCGGCGACAGCTCTCTTGGCCAGTCCTCGCCTGAGCTCGTCGGTGAGCCGCATCAGCTCAGACACAGAATCGAGGAGCTTCTGGCGTGTCTCGGCGGTTCGGTGCCGGTATGCCGGCATCAGTATCTGTTGGAAGAGAGCCGCCTCACGTTCCGCCGCCGTCGCGTACATGCGAAGGTGTCGCGGGTCCATGCCGAACGCGCGCATGTCCCAGCACGTGTGAGCGATCTGGACATCGATACGGGGCAGCTCTTCCCCACGCTCACCGCTGGCGAGCCGAACCAGACCGAACTCTGCCAACTCCCGCACGAACGAGACCGGGAAACCCAGCGCGGACGGGATCTCGTCCAGCGGCACCGCCTCGCCCGTGTCGAAAGGCTGCGCCACCGACTCGGGCCTGGTAACCATCGGCCGCAGGTCCTCCGGGACCTTCCCCTTGTCAAGATCCTTCAGCTTCTCCCGGATCACGGACAACGGCAGGAAGTGCTCCTTCTGCAGACGGAGTATCAGGTCGACTCTCGCCACGTCAGCCGTCGAGAACTTGCGATACCCGCCGGCGGTACGCTCCGGAGTGACCAGCCCTTCGTCTTCGAGGAAGCGCACCTTGCTGATCGTGAGATCCGGATGTGCGGGCGTCAGGCTCTCCACCAGCTCCCCGATGGTCATGTAGTCACGGTTGCTCGATGCGGTCATTCCGCCCCTCCCGACATGAACACCATCTGGAAGCGTCCGATCTGCAGTTGGTCGCCGGTGTGCAGGACCGCGCGGTCCACGCTGACACCGTTCACGTAGACGCCGTTGAGCGAGCCCGCGTCGCGAACGGAGACCCCGTTGGTGGAGACCTCCAGTACCGCGTGGGCCCTGGACACGGTGATGTCGTTGAGGAAGATGTCAGCCCCAGGATCCCGGCCGACGGTCAGACTCGGGCGGTCCAGGTAGAAGCGCTCGCCCACTTCCGGACCCTTGCGAACGACGAGAAGCGGCCCCTCGGTGACGGGCTGCGGCACCGGTGTTGCGACGACGCTATCGTCGACCAGCGCGAAGGACGCCGTGGGCTCGGGAAGGGTACCGCCGCAGGACGGGCAGACCGTCGCGCCGACGAGAACCTCCGTGTCACATGAGGGGCATCTGTCCATACGCACTTCCGATCGCCTCTTCGAACCCGTCAGTCGTTGAAGCCGAAATCCTTGCGCTCGAACGCGGTGTGGATGCTGCTCTCGACTGCCGCGATGACCTCGGGGGTCTGCAGGACTCGGCGGAGCTTCTCCTCGCTCAGCCGATTGCGGACGTATGGGTCGTTCAGCGCTTCCTCGAGCCTGCGTCCGTTGCCGACCTCGCGGACCACGTACTCGACCACGCGCTCCTCGAGCTCGTTGGTCGAGAGCTCCTCGAGGAACGCGCGGATGGAAGCCGCCAGGTCTGCCACATCTCCTCCTTGCACGATCTACTCTTCGTCGTCTTCGGTGCCTTCGTGTGGGGCCGGAACCGGCGACCGCAGATCCTTCGCGAGAATCGCGATGAGCCTCTCCAGGTCCGTGCCGGAGATGACGCCGTGCGGCTCGCGCTGCCCCTCCGCAAGGCGCCGCACCAGCTCGGCGCGCAGGATGTCGATGCGCCCGTGGAGGACTCTACGGCGGTAGCTGAGGTCGTCCTCTTCGGCCGAGAGTTGGTCCAGCAGCGCTCGCAGTTCGTCGTTGCTCTTCTCGCTCAGATTGAGCAGCGCATCCTCGCCGAAACCACCGGGATCCTGCATGGCATCTCCTCTTCGAGGCCCTGGTCGAAGTGTACCACCGAGGTCGGTCACGCGAGCGCTTCCGAGGCCTCGGCTCGAACGTTCTCACGACCTCGACGTTTACTGTAGGTTCATGCCCCGCGCCGTGAGGTGGCGACGGCGTGTTCCGAGACCAGGAAGGACGCGACGGAGAGCTCGACGTCGGAGAAGCGGCCGGGCTCGAGACGCACGCCGAAGGCGCTCTGAGCCGCGCGGACCAGTGCCTCTGCGATGGCTTGGTCCGGGGGTGCCGATCCGAGCACGCCCTCAAGCGTCGCCGTCGTGCGGCCGAGCGCCTCGCGTCGCCGGTCGTCCAGACGGAACACCTCGGCCTCGGCGTCCACATCCCGCGACACCACGAAGCAGCCGTGCTGCAGCACGGTGTCGCCCTTCCAAACCTGGGCGCTGCCGGAGACCTTGGCGGCCCCGACAGAGAGGTCTGCAGGCGTGGCATGCAGGTAGCAGGATCCGGAGCCCTTCTCCCCCCGGGCTCGGGACGTGACCTCGGCGCCCACTCCCAGCAACGAGTACGCCCCGGCGAGCGCCACCGACAGGTAGCGATAACAGGCGGTCACCCCGCGCGGGACCCCGTCGCGGGTGCCCGCCACGATGCTGTAGGTGAGCTCGTCATCGTGCAGCACTCCTCTGCCGCCCGTCGGCCGCCGCACCACGTCGAACCCCCGGCGCGCGCACGCATCGAGGTCGACCTGGGATACGGGCTGGAAACGCCCTAGGCTGACGGTCGGAACCTCCCAGCGGTAGAGGCGCAGCGTGGGAGGCGACGTGCCGGCCGCGCGGCCCTCCAGGACGGCCGAGTCCATCGCCATGTTCATGGCTCCGGCGAGGGGGCCGTCGACGATGAGACGCCACACTCGGGACGGCATGGCTGACCCCGGCTACTTCGCGCTCGGAGGCCGCCAGCGAAGATCGGGCTGCTTCACGGCTCGGGCCTCGTCGACGCGGCGCACGGGCGTGCTGTAGGGCGCCCCGTGGAGCAGATCCGGGACCGAAGCGGCTTCTCCCGCAATCGCCAGCATAGCCTCTACCAGCCGGTCGAGGTCAGCGAGGGACTCGGTCTCGGTCGGTTCGAACATCATGGCCTCGTCCACGATCAGCGGGAAGTAGATCGTGGGAGGGTGGACGCCATAGTCCAAGAGACGTTTGGCCACATCCAGCGCGCGCACGCCGTACTCCTTGCGCATGCGAGCTCCTGAGAGGACGAACTCGTGCATGCAGGGGCGGCCGTACGGCAGCGGGTAGGAGTCCTTGAGCTTCTCCTTGAGGTAGTTGGCAGAGAGCACCGCCTGCTCGCTCGCCTCGCGCAGCCCTTCCCCTCCGAGAGCCAGCACATACGCGTAGGCTCGTACGAGCACGCCGAAGTTGCCAAAGGAGGACCGCACTCTCCCGATCGAGCGATCGGGCCACTCGAGGCCGAAGGTGCCGTCACGAAGGCGCACCGGAAGAGGGCCGGGCAGGAACGGAGCGAGGGCCGCCGTGACGCATACGGGACCGGCACCCGGACCGCCGCCGCCGTGAGGGGTCGAGAAGGTCTTGTGCAGGTTGAGGTGCAGGGCGTCGAAACCCATGTCACCGGGACGCGCGCGGCCCATGATGGCGTTCATGTTCGCGCCGTCGCAGTAGGCCAGCGCTCCGACAGCGTGCACGGCCTCGGTGATCTCGATGATGTTGGGATCGAAGAGCCCGAGTGTGTTCGGGTTGGTCAGCATCAGCGCGGCAACATCGGTGTCGAGAGCACCACGTAGGGCCTCGAGGTCGACGGCGCCTTCCACGTTGCTCGGGATCGTCGTCACGCGGTATCCGGCCATCGACACCGTGGCCGGGTTGGTGCCGTGCGCGGCGTCGGGGATGACCACCCGTGTGCGCGGATCGCCCATCGCCGTGTGATAGGCACGGAACGTCATCAGCGCCGTGAACTCGCCGTGCGCCCCAGCGGCGGGCTGGAGAGTCACGGCCGGCAGTCCCGAAACCTCGGCCAGAGCGTCGGCCAAGCCGGCCATCAGCTCGAGCGCACCCTGCACGGTCGAGAGCGGCTGGTAAGGATGCAGGCCCGCGAAGCCCTCGAGCCGACAAAGATCTTCATTCACCCTCGGGTTGTACTTCATGGTGCACGACCCGAGAGGGTAGGATCCCGAGTCCACACCGAAGTTCATCGTGGCCAGATGGTGGTAGTGGCGCGCGATCTCAACCTCGGTCACGTGCGGCAGGGCGGGCGCACGCGTGCGTGCGCAGCCGGCCAGGGCGGAGTCTAACGGCACCTCAGGAACGTCGAGCGCGGGTAGCTCGACGCAGCGCGAGTCGGGCGAGCCGGTCTCGAGGATCAGCGCCCTCGGACCACGCGGCGGGGCGCCGCTCGGGAAGCGGGCATCTGTGCCGTTCACAGAGAGGCCACCTCCGCCGCCAGAGCGTCCATTTCGGCCTTCGTGCGCTTCTCAGTCACCGCGAACAGCACCAGTCCGGCCATCCCCGGATCGACCGTGCCCAGATCGACACCGGCCAGGAAGCCCCGCCTGAGCATCTCGGCGTGCATGACTGCGGGATCGCCCTTGTAGCGCAGAGCGAACTCGTTGGCGAAGGGGGCGCAGTAGCGCGCGTCGAAAGCGCCGCTGGCGAGCAAGACGTCGCGCAGGTAGTGGGCTTTCGCAACGCAAGCCCGGCCGATGCCTTCGAGGCCGACGGCACCGACCGCCGACAGGTACACCGCCGCCGCGAGAGCGTTGAGCGCATGGTTCGAGCAGATGTTGCTCGTGGCCTTCTCGCGCCGTATGTGCTGCTCGCGGGTCTGCATCGTGAGGACGAACGCGCCTCTTCCGTCCACGTCCACGGTCCGACCGACGATCCGGCCGGGCAGTTGGCGCAAGTGGGCGTCACGGCAAGCGAAGAACCCCAGACCGGGGCCGCCGAACGACATCTGGTTGCCGAGCGGCTGCCCCTCCCCCACGACGATGTCGGCGCCGAAGCACGATGGGGGCTCCAGCACGCCCGAGAGGATCGGGTTGACCGACACAACGAACAGCGCACCGGCAGCGTGGGCCGCCTCGCCAAGCGCTCGGAGGTCCTCGATGTGCCCCAGGAAGTTCGGCGAGGAAACGAGCAGCGCCGCGGTCGAATCACCGAGCAACGACGTCGCCCTGGTGGCATCGACCAAGCCGTTCTCCGCGGGGCAGGTGACGATCGCGACGTTGCCCGAGGCGGCGTAGGTGTTCAAGACGACTCGCCACTCCGGGTGCACCGTCGCGGCTACCACGACCTCGTGACGCTTCGTCACTCGCGAGGCCATCAGCGCGGCTTCGGCGAAGGCGGTGGCGCCGTCGTACATCGACGCGTTGGCGACATCCATCCCGGTGAGCTCACAGATCATCGACTGGAACTCGTAGATGTTCTGCAACGTGCCCTGGCTGACCTCGGGCTGATAGGGCGTATACGCGGTGAAGAATTCGGGCCGCCTCACGATGTGGTCCACGACCGCCGGGATGTAGTGGTCGTAGCAGCCCGCGCCCGCGAACGAGACGAGACTCGTAGCCGGAGTGTTCGCGCCGGCGAGAGAGGCCAGCAAGGACCCCACCTGCATCTCGCTCAGCCCGCTCGGGAGATCCAGGGGACGCCCCAGCCGGACGGCCGCCGGCACGGACTCGAAGAGCTCGTCGATCCCGGTCACGCCTACCGCACGCAGCATCGCCTCGCGATGATCACAACTCACTGGAGAGAAGCGCACAGCTGTTCTACGCCTCGTTCGCTAGGAAGGACTCGTACTCGCCGACACTCATGAGACCGTCGGCCTCGGACGGATCCGACATGGCGACCTTGATCATCCAGCCCTCGCCGTAGGGATCGCTGTTGACGGACTCGGGCGTGGAGTCGAGCTCGCCGTTGACCTCTGTGACCTCGCCGGAGACCGGCGAGAACAGCTCGGACACCGACTTCACGGACTCGATCTCGCCGAACGTGTCTCCCGCGGCGAGCAAGTCGCCAGCCGCCGGAAGGTCGACGTAGACGACCTCGCCGAGCTGATCCTGGGCGAAGTCCGAGATGCCGATGATGGCCGTGTCCCCCTCGACGCGGACCCATTCATGCTCCTTGTGGTACCGCAGGTCTGTCGGATTCACTACTCGTGCACTCCCTTCGGGTCGGTGGCCGCCTCGAGGCTCTCTCGTCAGGCGGCGGCGGACTTCAGGCCGAGAGCGACGTGTGCGTCACGAACGGCGGACGGGTCACGGTCGCGGTCAGGTTCTTGCGGCGTGCGACGATCTCGAGGCGCGTTCCCGGCTCAGCGAGCGCCGACGGGACGTAGGCCGTGGCGATCCCGTGCCCGAGCGTCGGCGAGAAGGTGCCGCTTGCCACACTACCGACCTCCACACCTTCATGCAACACGGGGTATCCGTGCCGCGGAACGCCCACCGACACATCCAGGCCCACCAGCTTGCGCGCCGGCCCGGTCTCCTTGACAGCCGCGAGCGCATCCCTTCCGATGAACCCCCCCTTCTTGAAGGAGACGGCCCAGCCCAAGCCGGCGCTGATGGGATCGACCGTGCGATCCATATCGGTGCCGTGGAGGGGGTATCCCATCTCAAGCCGAAGAGTGTCGCGTGCACCCAGGCCGCAGGGCATGATCTCCGGGAAGCTGAGTAGCATTCGCCACACCGCGGGCGCATCGGTCGAGGCGCAGACGATCTCGACGCCGTCCTCTCCCGTGTAGCCGGTGCGGGCGAGAAGAACGGGGATCGTGCCGTCGAGTTGCGCCTCCGCGATGTGGAAGCGAGCCGGGGGCTCCTGTCCGGATAGGTCCGTGATGATCTCCACGGCCTTCGGCCCTTGAAGGGCGATGAGCCCGGTCCGGTCGGACTCGTCCACGAACTCCACGTCTGCGGGGAGATGCGCGGAGACCCACTCCGCGTCGACGGCGCGGTTCGCCGCGTTCGCGATCACCAGGTATTCGAGATCGCCCGTGTGGTAGACGATCAGGTCGTCGATGATGCCGCCGTGCTCGTCGCACATCATGGTGTACACGGCATGACCTATGTCGTCGATCTTCCGCAGATCGTTGGTGACTATACGCTGAAGTGCGGCGAACGCCTCGAATCCGAAGACACGGAACTCGGCCATGTGACAGATGTCGAAGACCCCGGCCGAGGAACGGACGGCATTGTGCTCGTCGATGATCCCTGCGTACTGCACCGGCATCTCGAACCCGGCGAAAGGCACCATGCGCGCCCCGAGAGCGAGGTGCTCCTCGTAGAGCGGCGTGCGCGACAATGCCTCGGTCATCTGGCCATCCCCTTCCGGTCACGTCTTCTGTCATGCCCGCCGAAGGCCGGCGGGGCTCAGCTTCCGATCACTCCCCGCCAGATCCTTGCGAAGAAGAAGACCACTCTCTGCCACGCGCTCGGCGCCGGGACGTCCGCGGCCGCCACAACCGGCACCTGTGCCAGAACGGTGTCCCCCTGATAGAGGATCATCGTGCCGAGGATGTCCCCCTTCGCCACCGGAGCCGGCACGTCAGCCTGGAGCTCGACGCGCCTGCTGACGGGACCAGCCAGATCGAAGACCGGCATGGCGGTGGTCTCCGCCGTTTGGGCTCCCACCGTCCTCTCCAAGTAGTCGGAGACCCGCACCCGACCAAGTGCCTCTCCAGCCGTCACGACCGCGGTCGTGCGGTAGTGTGCGAAACCCCAGTCGAGCAGCCGCTTCGCCTGTTGCGTCCGACCTCCCTCGCTGGCCGCGCCCATCACGGTGCCCACCAGCTCGATGCCCCCGCGTCTGGCCGCGACGACGATGCAGTAACCGGCATCGTCTGTCCAGCCGGTCTTGATGCCTTCGGCTCCCTTGTACGTCTTGAGCATCGTGTTGTGGCTCGTGAGGACGTGGGTGTAGTGGTCGGAGCGCACCTTGACTTGCTTGGTGCGGACGAGTTCGCGGAAGACCGGGTCGCGCATCGCGTACCGCGCGAGCGCCGTAAGGTCCTCGGCAGAGGTGTAGTGACCCTTGGCATCGAGTCCGTGGGGGTTCACGTACGCGGTGTTGATCAGATCCAGCTCGGCGGCCTTCGAGTTCATCATCTGCACGAACGATCCGGTCGAGCCTCCGACCGCCTCGGCGATCAGGGTCGCCGCGTCGTTTCCTGACTGGACGAGAACGCCTTTGAGCAGCTCGCCCACGGTGAGCTTCTCTCCGGGGACGAGGCCCATCGCCGATTCGCCGACCTTCGAGGCGGCGCGGTCGACGGTCACCATGGCGTTCAGGTTCGCTCGCGACAGCACGACCACCGCGGTCATGATCTTGGTCGTCGACGCCATCGCGCGCCGGCTCTCGGGATCGCGCGCCCAAAGCTCGCGCCCGTCCATCGTCGACAGCACCCCGGACGGGATGTAGAGGTCCGGAGCCTGCGAGCGCAGGGCCGGGGAGTCAGAGACCTTGGTGCCGCCGATGTAGTCGGCGTCAAGGACGGCCGCCCTGGCCGGGGTCGCCCCCGTCAGGAGCAGTGCGACGGCCAGCAGCAGCGTCAGTGTCTTGGTATGACGAACGGAGGCGGGTCTGGCGGGCATCTTCGGGGTCATCCGTGTCTTGAACGTCGTGTGCCGCACGCGGGTGCGCGGAGGACTCGTATGGTACGACACCCGCCGCCATTCAGCGCGAACCTCCGCGCCGCGGTGGATGGCGCGCTGCGGAGGTTCGCGTATCATGAGCCGCGTCGGCGCTCTCCCACCGCCCGCGAATCCCTTCGGTGCCCGGCAGACCTCGGCGGAAGGGCCGCAATGGACTACGCGACGTTCGAACGCCTGACCATCGCGATCGGCGCTGTCGCGATCGTGGCCACAGCCGCATTCGCCCTCTACCCCACCCCGGACACCGTCGAGTTGGTGGCGCAACTGCTGCTGCTGGCGGTGCTCGTCGGAGCAGTGAGATGGGGACGGCGCGGCGGGACGTTCGTCGCGGTCGCGGCCACCGTCTCCTACATCCTGATGCGCACTTACGTTCCGACGCACGTCAACTGGGTCGCGGACTTGACCATCATGCCCGAGTTCACCCGCCTTCTGATCTTGCGCTCGGCGTCCTACGCGCTCGTGGGTATCGTCGGAGGCGAGGCGAGCAGCCGCATCAAGTACGCGTTCGCGCGCTCCCAGGACGATCTTGCGATCGACCCCTCGAGCCGCGTCTACACACGCGATTTCATCATGCGGACCGTCCGCACCGCTGTGGCCTCATATCGTCGCTACGAGGCGCCGTTCGCGGTGATCGTGATCGAGGTCGATCCGTCGGTCACTGAAGGACTTCAGCGCCGTAAGGCCGACGGAGTCGTGCGCGCAATCGCGGCGCACCTCCGCGCCGAGTTGAGGCTCGTAGACGACGTCGGGCGCTACCAGAGTGGGTCCTTCCTGGCGATGCTGCCTCAGACGAGCAGCGGTGAAGCGGAGAACGTCGCCGGGCGCCTGGTATCGAGCCTGCGCGACTCCCTTGGCATCGCGGAAGGCGCCATCCGCACCCAAGTCTTCGGTTCCCTCCACGACATCGTGGAGATCGAGGCCCTCTCCGCCGACGCGACCGCGAGCTGACCGTTCCCGCCGACTCTTCACGAAGGGTCGGGCTGGTAGACCTGAGACGCCCGCACCATCGTGAACCCGCCTGAATCCAGGGATGCGGCCGCTGCTCCCGGGTCTCCAACCCGCACGATGTCGACCGCCGACGTCCCGTCCGCGCGCGGGAAGCAGTAGAGGTACTCCACATTGATGCAGTCCGCGTCGAGGCGTTCGAGGACCTCCGCCAGACCGCCCGGGCGGTCTGGGACCTCCACCGCGATGACGCGAGTCAGCGAGACCGCGAATCCCGCAGTCTCGAGGACCCTGCGCGCCGAATGCGGACGGTCGCAGATCACGCGAGCGACTCCGTACTCGGCGGTGTCCGCGACCACGAGCGCATGCATGTCAAGGCCGGCGTCGCCGATCAGACGGCACATCTGCGCGAGGCGACCCGGCTCGTTCTGAAGGAAGACCGAAAGCTGCTCTATCAGCATGGCGTCCTCACGCTCCCTTGGCCCGGAGGTCCACGACACGCTTCGCTTTGCCCTCGCTGCGCTGGATGGCCCGCGGCTCGACCAGCTTCACGTCCACGCTGACGGCCAGCGTGCTGGCGATGGCTCCCTCGACCCGTCGCTGAAGCGACTCCAGCTCCTTGATCTCGTCGAACTCGAAGTCCGGGCTCACTTCGACCTGCACCTCGACCGTGTCCAACGGACCCTTCTTGTCGAGCACCACCTGGTAGTGCGGCGCGACGCCCGGAATGCTCATCAGGACCTGCTCGATCTGGCTCGGGTAGACGTTGACACCCCGGATGATGAGCATGTCGTCGGTGCGGCCGGTAACCCGCTCCATCTTGCGGAAGGTCCTCCCGCAGGAGCACTCGCCAACGACGATGCGGCTGATGTCGCGCGTGCGATAGCGGATGACCGGGATGCCCTCCTTGGTGAGCGTGGTGAAGACGACCTCGCCGCGCTCACCGTCCGGTACGGGCTTCAGGGTCTCGGGGTCGATGATCTCGATCAGGAAGTGGTCCTCGAAGACATGGAGTCCGTTCTGTTCGAGGCACTCGGACGCGACCCCCGGCCCCATGACCTCTGACAGCCCGTATATGTCGATCGCGCGGACGCCCATGACCTCTTCGATCTGAGTCCGCATGGCCTCACTCCAGGGTTCAGCGCCGAAGACACCTACCCTGAGAGGCAGATCGCGGACATCGACGTCCATCGCGGCGGCTGCCTCTGCTATATGCAGCGCGTAGCTCGGGGTGCAGGCCAGGATGGTCACGCCGAAATCCTTGAGTATCTGGACCTGCCGGGCCGTGTTGCCCCCTGAGATGGGAATGGTCAGCGCGCCGAGGCGCTCGGATCCGTAGTGCACGCCGAGACCGCCAGTGAACAGGCCGTACCCGTACGCCACGTGCACCACGTCGTCCGCGGTCGCACCGGCGCATGCCAGCGTGCGAGCCATCAGATCGCCCCACCGCTCGATGTCGCCGCGCGTGTATCCCACGACCGAGATCTGCCCGGTCGTCCCCGATGAGGAATGGACGCGGACTATGTCGCGGAGCGGTACGGCGAACATCCCGAATGGATAGGCCTCGCGCAGGTCGTCTTTGACGGTGAAGGGCACCCGACTCAGGTCCGCGAGCGTCTCGAGCTGCTCCGGGCGGAAGCCCGCCTCGTCGAGCTTGCTGCGGTAGGTCGGCACGTTGACGTAGACCCGCGCGAGCTGGGTGCGCAGCCTGGCCAACTGCAGGGCCTCGAGTGCCTCTCGCGACATGGTCTCAAGCTCGGGCTGGAACATCGTGCCCCTCCCACGGTGGCCCGGCACCCTCGAAGGGTGCGCATCGGGCAGAAGGCGGGCAGCTTCGCGTCAGGGAGTGGGAGTCTCGGTCGTCGGCTTGCTGGGCGCCTTCGTGCCCACGCGGACGGTCTCGTCCTTTGAGCTGTAGTGTGACACGAAGGTGTCCGTGCGCACCACAGTCGTGCCCTTGTAGACCGTGCGCACTACGGTCACGTGGCGGCCGTCGACGCCGGTGTCCTCCACGATGCGGATCCCCTTGGTGAGCTTGGGGTCCTTCACCTCGATCACCCTGTGCGGGACGATGTTCGTGAAGGCGCCGGTCGTGTACTTGACCGTGTATCCCGGGTCAGTGCCGTAGAGGGCGATCGTGAGCGAGGTGTTGCTGGTCGCCGTCCTTATCAGGATCCACCCTTGCGTGTCGTTCTTGAACTTCAGGTCGGGGCCGCCCCAGGACACCGTCGCGTCCCGTCCCTTGGGGTAGTGCGAGATGTAGAAGGAGTGGTTGTGCCTCTCGATGACGGGCAGCCCCGCGAAGAAGACGGTGTTGAAGAACGTGGTGCCGACCTGGCACACTCCCCCGCCGAGCTGCGGGACCAGCTTCCCGTCGACGATCGCCGGCGCCTCCTGGTAGCCCTTCGCGGCCGTGCGCTGCCCGGCTGTGCCGTTGAAGCTGAACACACCGCCGGGCGGGATCAGCTTGTAGTCGAACGCCTTGGCCAGGAGGTGGATGTTCCCTACCCGCGCGCGGTCCGCCGACGAGTAGGTGGTCGTGAACGTGCTGATCCTGTCGGAGACGCCCATGTCGCGAGCTGCCTCTGTCGTGAGCTTGGGCTGCGTCTCGGCCAGGTGCAACGTCGCCTCGCGCGCCCCCGAGCCCGCGCACGCGAGCGCGAGGTCGGACGCGAGCCCGGGGAGGTCGGGGCCGTAGCCCACCTGCGAAGGCTTGATCTTGACGCTGCCCTTGGACGCCACGAAGACCGCATCTCGGGCCGGCCGGCCGATGCCCTGAGTGAGCGAAGCGATGGTCACACCGATGCGCGCAGGGCCGAAACCCGCCACCAGCCTGACGCGCTGGCCGGGGACCTCCTGCGAGGTATCGACGGAGGCGGTCGCGGGCGCGGAGAGCTCCACGGCGGGAGTCACGATCGGGACGCGGGTGAACGTGACCCAGGAGGCCACTTCGGCCTGAGGCACCTGCGCCGACTTCGATTCGAAGAGCACCTTCACGGGACCCGACATCAGCACGCGGGCGTCGGCAAGCGCCTGCTGGGCATCCGCGTCCGCCAGCGCGACGGGCACGCTGACGACCGCTACCCTGGCCGTACGCGACTCGGTGACGAAGGCGGTGGCGATGGCCGCGAGGCTGAGATCGCGATCGAGGGCGCGTCCCGCCTCGCTCTTCTCGAAGCCGACGGTCGTCCCGCTGATTGTGACTGACGCGTCACGGGCCGGGACGAGCACGCCGGTCGCGATCTCGTCGAGCACCGAGACCGCCTGTTCCGGATCTCCGATAGCGAGAACCGCCACGCTCCGGCCGGCGAAGAGCGCTCCCACACGGTCTCCGAGCATGTCCAGCACGCCGCCGGTCCGTCCGACGTCCATCGCCGCGTTGATGCTCGCCGTCGTGTCGACCATGACGCCGATCTCCTCCGCGGTGACCTTCCAGCTCTTGCCCTGGAACACAGCTGTGACCGGTTCCTCGGATCCCGCGGCGAATGCCGAGCCGAGCGCGTCGCGCGCCTCGGCGGGCGTCATCGAGCCGACCGCCACGTCGCCGAGACGGACCCCGGGGTGCACGCGGCCGTCGGTCGCCACCATGTCGACGACGACCGCGATCGCGAAGAGGCCCAAGAGTCCGGCGACGATGGCCGCTGCCAGGCGGATGCGACCGCTGTCCATCGCGGAGTGCCGCGCCGGGCGTGCGGTCGCGCGTGTGCGGCCGCTGCGCCGCGGGATGTCGGGTGTGTCTGACATGACTTGGGGAGTACCGCTTTCGCGTGCCTGTGCCGAGTACGAAGGACAAGGATACATGAGAGCGGTCGGTTCCCGCAGGTGGCGAGCGCAACGGTCCGGCTACGGCTCGCCGATCACAGGGGGCGCGACCGCCTGCTCCGCCAGCGCCTCGCGGTACGCCCGGCGCGCGATCACCGTGTACTGCACCGCTGCCGTGAGCGACATGACGACTCCAACGTAGGCGATGTAGGAGCCTAGGGCACGCACGCCGCCGAGAGACAGCTGCGCGATCCCGAGGTCGATCGTGCCGAGGATCGGGATGCTCACGAGCGGGAAATCCCAGATCAGGGACGCGAAGCCCGCGAGCAGCACGAACGTCGTCGCCTTACCGAGGAACGTGACCGAGACACGACGGCCGTGGCGCTCCAGTACCCAGGCGCCGTAGAGCAGGTAGACGTCGCGGCCGACGAGCACCAGCAGAAGGATCAGGCTCACCCGGCCGACCAGGTAGAGCCCGAGGAGAGCGCTCGCGATCAACAGACGGTCGACCACGGGGTCGATGATCTTGCCGATGGCAGTCACGTGGCCGGTGACGCGTGCTATCAGCCCATCCACCCAGTCGGTGCACGCGGAGATGGTGAACAACCCGAATGCGGCGTCGTTGCGGCCCGATTCGGGAGCTCCGAACACGAGAAACCAGAAGAAGAAGGGTATCAGGACGAGCCTGAGCACCGTGATGACGTTCGGGACCGAGAACACGTCGCGGGAATGGTCGACCGGCAGATCCTGCGCGGCGGTGCGGCAGGCGCTGGGGTCGGCGGATCTCACCACCAGTGTCTCCTCTTGAAGTACGTCAGCATGCCCACGACGATCACCACCATGGATCCCGACACCGCCCAGAACGACCACGTGGCCCCGATCGGAGGCCACATCCCCGCCACGACGTTCATCCCGTATATGCCCGAGATCAAAGTCAGGGGCATGAAGATCGTCGCGACCACGGTGAGACGCTTCATCACGTCGTTCAGGCGGTTGTTGACGGCCGACAGGTAGATGTCCATGGCCCCCGACGCCACGTCGCGGTAGGTGTCGATCGTGTCCACGACCCGGGCGAGGTGGTCCCCGACGTCCTGGAAGTAGAGGTAGGCGTCTTGGGAGACGAAGTTCTCGCGCCGCGACAGGCTTCGCAGCACGTCGCGCTCCCCTCCCACGATGCGGTAGAGCTGCACGAGCGAACGCTTGACGGCGTACAGGCGCTGCAGGTCCGTCTGCGCGGGATCGTCGAGCAGCACGTTCTCGATCTCGTCGAGGCGGTCCGACAGCCCGTCGACGATCGGGAACACGCGATCCACGCCGCGGTCCAAGAGCTGATGCAGCGTCCAGTCCGCGCCCCTGGACAGCGCCTCGAGGGAGTCGGCGCCTACCTCGTCGATGACGGGAACAGGCTCCAAGTGGGACGTGATGAGGAAGCGGTCCCCAAGGAAGGTGTCCACCTCGACAGTGGCGATACCATCGCCGTTCTCCGTCTTCGGGAAGACCCACACGATGAAGGCCGCCTCCGGGTAGAGGTCGATCTTCACGCGCTGCCGGCAGTGCATGCAGTCCTCGACCGCGAGGGGATGGAGTCCGAAGGCCCGCTGCAGGGTGGCCAGCGCGTCCGCGTCGGGATCCAGCACATCGACCCAGATCGCTCCCGTGCCGGCCTTCGCGACGTCGAGGTCGGCGACCGACCCGACGCGAAGCTTCCCGTCCTCGACCCATCGCACGATGACCTGTGCCGCCATGACTCCCCTCCCGCATGAGGTGCGACGAAGTGCACTCCACCAGATTATGACTGAAGAAGCGGGTCTCCCGCCGACCTCGCGGACGCCGAGCTAGAGGCGCGCCGGCCGGCCCTTTCGGCCAAGTCCCAGCGTCCTCGCGTTGACTGCGACTATCACCGTCGACGCCGACATCAGCACCCCGCCGACGGCGGGACTCAGGAGCACACCGGACCCGGCGAGCACGCCGGCCGCCAGCGGGATCGCGACCACGTTGTAGCCGGTCGCCCACACCAGGTTCTGAACCATCTTCGCGTAGGTGGCACGGGCGAGGGCGACTATCGTGACGACGTCAGCCGGGTTGCTGCGCACCAGGATGATGTCCGCCGTGGCGACCGCGACGTCCGTGCCGGCGCCGATAGCGATCCCGACGTCGGCGGTCGCGAGAGCCGGCGCGTCGTTGACGCCGTCCCCCACCATCGCCACGACCTTGCCCTCGGAGCGGACGCGCTGGATCGTCGCGGCCTTCTCGGCGGGCAGGACCTCGGCGAAGAACCTCTCGATGCCGACCTCGGCCGCGACCCGTTCGGCCACGGCCCGGCTGTCCCCGGTGAGCATGATCGGCTCGATGCCCATGGCCTTGAGAGTCCGCACCGCTTCAGCCGACTCGGGACGTACCACGTCGGCCAGAGCGATCGCCGCCACCGGAAGACCGTTCCGGAGCACGTAGACCACGGTCCTGCCGCCCGCCGACAGCGCCTCCCCTCCCGCGGGAACCGGAACGCCGGTCTCGATGAGGTAGGCGGGGCTCACGACTGCGATATCACTGCCGTCCGACCGTGCCTCGCACGCCCTTGCCTGGGATCGCCACGAAGTCCACCACAGCTGACTTCGAGGTGCCGCATCGGCGATCGCGCGGGCGATGGGGTGCTCTGACAACTCCTCGATCGAGCCCGCGAGCGAGAGCACCTCGTCCCGGGAGAGGTCGCCGAAGAGAGCGATCTCGGCCACGCCGAAGTGCCCGATGGTCAGCGTGCCGGTCTTGTCGAAGACCACCGCGTCCAAGCGGCGGGCCGTCTCGAAGGCCGCGCGGTTGCGCACGAGCAGACCCGTCCCGGCACCGAGAGCCGTCGAGACGGCCACGACGAGCGGGATGGCCAGGCCCAGTGCGTGCGGACACGCGATCACCATGACCGTGACGGCGCGTTCCATCGCGAAGGAGAGCGGTCGGCCGATCGCCATCCACACCGCGAACGTCGCCGCGCCGCCGGCAGAGAGCCACGATGGTGAGGTACATGGCGGCCGTGTCCGCGAGGTCCTGCGTCTTCGACTTCGATCCTCTGCGCCTCGCGCACCAGCTCCACGACCTGCGCGAGGAACGACTCCGCGCCGGTGCGCCTGACGGTGACGGTGAGTGAGCCTGAGCCGTTGACCGCCCCGCCGATGACCTCGTCGCCCGCGGACTTCGACACCGGCATCGACTCGCCCGTGAGCATCGACTCGTCGACCGACGATCCGCCCTCGACGACGTCCCCGTCCGCGGGGATCTTCTCCCCGGGCCTGACGACGCACGACGTCACCCGGCAGCAGCGCGTCGAGCGCGACATCCTCGGTGTCTCCGCTCGCGAGGCGGCGGTGCGCCTCAGACGGCATCAGGGCCGCGAGCGACTCCAGCGCCCTGGACGCCTCTCCCACCGAACGCATCTCGATCCAGTGGCCGAGCAGCATGACGTCGATCAGGGTGGCGAGCTCCCAGAAGAACGGCATCCCCTCGAGCCCGAGCACTGTCGCGCCGCTGTAGAAGTACGCCACGCTGATGGCGACCGCGACCAGCGTCATCATCCCGGGCTTGCGGCTCCCGAAGCTCCCGCACGAGTCCCTTGAGGAACGGCGCGCCTCCGAAGACGTACAGGACGGTCGAGAGTGCGAGCAGGATCCAGTCGGCTCCCGGGACAGTGACGGAGCCGCCCGCCGGCGACCAGAGGCAGTCCCGGGGAGATGAGGAGCACGGGAACGGTGAGCGCGAGGCTGACCCAGAAGCGCCGACGGAAGTCGGCCACCGAGTGGCCCTCGTGGCGGCCGGTCGGGTGCTTCGTCGCGTCGGCCCCGCGCGCGGCGTGCGCGCCCTCGTGCGCGGGCGTCATCGTGCCTGTACCGTCATGGTCCCCCGGTCGCCTCGCGACGTCAGACGCCTAGCGTCTTGCAGATCTCCTCGTACTGCTCCTTGGTGATCTCGCCTTTGGCGTAGCGAGTCTTGGCGATCGCGCATGCGTCATTGGTGGACGAGGGCGGCTGAGGATGCTGTGCCGAGCCAGACATCGAGCGCACGGCCCACAATACGAGCAGGACTATGCCCGCGAGGATCAGGAGGCCGAAGAGCAGGAACAGCCACCCCCCGAGGCCGCCCATCATGTTGCCGATACCCGCCGTATCCGTACCCTGGGCCGTACATCATCGCTTGCTCAACTCCTTCAGGTAGGCGATCACGGCGCTGACGTCAGCGTCGCTCATTTCCCATCGAGGCATCGGCGCCTTCAGGACCGCTCCGTTCGGCTCCACGCCGTCGGTGATGGCGCGGGCGATGTCGGCGTCGGTCCAAGCCGGCGTCGTGGTGCCCTCGTCGGTGCGAGGCGAGGTCAGGACCGAATAGCGGATGTCTGGGATGTCGACGGTCGCGAACATCATCCCGATCCGTCCCCCGCGGCCGTCCTGGCCGTGACAGTCCACGCAGGCCACGTTGGCCATCATGCCCAGCCCGGCGAACCCTCCTCCGGCGACCGTTCTCGGTATCGGCCCTGCGGCGTCGGCACCCGTGTAGTAGATCAGCTGGCCGAGCGGAGCAGGTGGCGCCAGGGTCGAGATGACCGGTGGCGAGACAGAGGGGCCCGAGAGCACCACGACGCCCGCTACACCGACGAGGAGCAGGACGATGGCGAGTATGAGCAACCCGTTGTGCTTCATGCCGTTGTGTATTCCCTGCCGGTGCGCGAAACACTCCGACTGCTGCCCGGCCCCGTGGATCCGGCTTTCAGCGTCACCTGGTCGCGATACCAGTCCTCGCGAGTGAGAGGCAGGCCGCTCCGGCCGCCATTGGGCTTGACCATCAGGGTCTGGTAGACGCCTATCTCGCCGCGCTCGAAACCGTTCGCCGAGTAGGCCATGTACAGGCGCCAGATCCGGTACGTGACGTCGTCGGTCGCCGCTCGCGCCTCCTCGGCGTGCTCCTCGAGACGTCGTACCCAGTGCCGCAACGTGAGCGCGTAGTGCTCGCGCAGACTCTCGGTGTCGCGGATCTCGAAGCCGGCTCGTTCGGCTTCTGCGTGCGTCACGCTGATCGGCACGAGCTCTCCGTCGGGGAAGACGTACACATCGGAGAAGCCGGGACCGCGCGAGGGCTCGATCGGTCCCCTGTCGGATATGCCGTGGTTGAGGAAGACACCCCCGGGCTTGAGCAGTCGGGACGCCTTCTCGAAGTAGGTCGGCAGCAGTGCCGCCCCCACGTGCTCGAACATGCCGACGCTGACGAGCTTGTCGAAGGGCCTCGATTCATCGACGTCGCGGTAGTCGAGGACCTGGACCCGGCAGCGGTCCTCCAGCCCTTCGCGCGCGATGCGCTCGCGTGCGAAGCAGGCCTGTTCCTCACTCAGGGTGATCCCCGTGACGTCGGCGCCGTGCTCCCGAGCCGCTTGGATGGCCAAGCCGCCCCACCCGCACCCGATGTCGAGCAACCGGTCTCCCGGCTCCAGCCGCAGCTTCCTGCAGATGTATTCGAGCTTGCGCTGCTGCGCCGTGTCGAGATCCTCTTCCGGGCGGCTGAAGTACGCACAGGAGTAGACCATGTCCCGGTCGAGCCACAGGCGGTAGAAGTCGTTCGAGACGTCGTAGTGGTAGCGGACCGCCATGGCGTCGCGCTCTCTCGAGTGGGCCCGGCCGCGAAGTCCCGCCCCTTGCCGGAGGTCACGGCCCCTTCTTGCAGCCGGCAGCTTGAGCAGCGCCAAGCCGTAGCGAGGGAGCTTGCCCGGGTCGTCACCGAGGACGCCGAGCACCTCGGCGAGTGCGGCAGTGGCCTCCATGTCGCCCTCGACGTCGAAGTCGTCGTAGATGTAGGCCTCGCCCGCGTTGAGATCCGTGAGAGGGACGAGCATCGACCTTAGCGCACCGGGATGCTTCAGGACCACGGTGAACCGTGCATCGTCCGGATCGTCCGGGCCCCAGATCGTGCCGTCCCAGAGCCGAAAGGCGAAATCCCTCGGCCGGACTGTCACCCAAGACCTCATCGAGGAACGCGAGCGTCTGGTCGACCTGTTTCTCCGCGACGAGAGTGGCTCCCTGCCATGGCCTTCCTCCTCCAAGACACCCCCTGTAGGTTCGAGTTGCTAGCGTGTGTACCCAAGAACCGTGAAGGATCCCTCACGCGCAGCCTTGACACCGCGCGACGGCGCGCAAGCCGGCGTCACCGCCACACCGCCTCAGCCACGGCCGCCGCGCCGCAAGTGCCGACTAAAGAGCGAGGGGAACCCGGGACTAGCCCGCGTACCCAGGGAAGTGCTCGGACATGACGTGCTCCGTCGGACTCCGACGCCGTCCACCAGCACCTCACGAGGTCGTCCACCATGACCGGTGGTCCCGACACGAAGAAGTCGCGCTCCTGCCAGTCCCGCACCTCGTCCCGTACGAGGTCCGCGTCTACTCGACCGGTCCGTCCCGCCATCCGGGCCCGGGCTTCGACAGCACGTTGACGACCCTCACTCGGTCCGAACGCATCGCAGGCGAACTCCTCCTCGAACGCCATGCTGTCGGAGTCCCGTTCGCATACAGAACGACGATGTCGACGTCAGCGCCCGCTGTCGATGGCCCAGCGGACCGTCGATCGCGCGGGCGTGATCCCGATGCCGCCGCAGACGTAGGCGACCTTGCGCATGGAGGGTCGGATCACGAATGCGCCGTCCGGACCAGCCAAGTGCACGTGATCCCCGTCACGAAGCCGCTTCAGACGCTCCTTGAACTCATGACCGGTCATCCGAGTCGTGAACTCCACGTTCGGCTCCGTCGGGGAACTGGAGAACGAGAAGTGGTGCTCGATGGGGCTCTGCGACGGAGTCCTCCCGCGGAGAAGAACGAAGAAGAACTGCCCCGGTTCGTACTCAAGATCTGACGGGACGCTCGAAGGCGAACGTCCTCGTGTCGATGGCCCTGACCCGGCTGCCCAGATACCGCGCATCCCACTCGCCCATCGCGCTCTCTCCGCTCGCTGCATGGAAGTCCGGATGACCTGTTCCTACCCGATGCGGCATGCCTGGACGACGAGTCACTGCGTCACGTGGGGAAGAAGGACCGTGGAAGCGAGAGCGACGTTCAGAAGGAGGCAGTCCGCGTGAAGCCAGAGGACAAGGAAGAGAACGCGGGGCGGTGTCTGTGCCCGGGGTGTCCGACCCATGACGACTGCATGACGGGGAAGGGCGAGAGAGCTCTACTGCGCCAGAGGAAGGACTCTGTGCGAGCCCTCGGCGAAGGGATGCCTCTGCGGCGAGTGTCCCGTCTGGTCGGAGTACGGACTCGACAGCCACTACTTCTGCCTGCGAGGCGCGGCGGTCTAGCCGCAAGCATGAGCGACGCGGATTCTTCCCGAGAACGAAACGGGGCCCCTTTCGGGGCCCCGCTCTCTATTGCTGGTCGGGCTGACAGGATTTGAACCTGCGACCCCTTGACCCCCAGTCAAGTGCGCTACCAAACTGCGCCACAGCCCGAGATGCCTCTGACCTGCGCTTTCCCTCGGAGGCGGAGGCCATTATAGCGCCTCTCCCGCGTCCGTGGGCGGCAGCGGATGCTCTCCCTCCCGCCACCGCCTCGTCCGGCGTCAGGCGCGGCCTCCGCGGGCTGGAGGGCGGCAGACGCACCCGGAAGCGCGTACAATGTCTGCTGCCGGGATGTCGCCCTCGAGTCGGATCGTCTTCGAAAGGCCCTGGCGAAGGAAGTACGCCGTGCGCCGCTTGCTGAGGATCGTGTTCCCGAACTGGCTGTTCGTGCCGCTGACGATCGTGGCTGTCCTCTCGGCGGGCAACCTGGCCCTCACATCCGGCGCTTCTGTCGCCAGCGCCGCGTGCTCATGGGCCCTGAGCGGCAACCGGCAGGCCTTCGGCCCGATCCGCTTCTGGGTGGACGAGCGGTTCAGTCCCTCCGAGATATCGGCCATCCGCTCCGCCTTCGCCACTTGGCAGAACGACCCGCTGTCCGACGTGACCTTCGAGTTCATGGGGACGACCCGAACGCCCGATCGCGCCGTCGACGATGGGCGCAACGTCGTGGTCAGGTCGGCACGACCGCCGGCCGACGCTCCGTCGAACACGGTGCTGGCGACCACGCGGCGCCTGGTCATAGAGGGGACCGCGATCTACCGCGACACCGACGTGGTGATCGACTTCAGCGGTCGCGTGTCGTGGGCGACCGACGGCTACCCCCGGGCGCAGGACCTCCAGAGCCTGGTGACTCACGAGGTCGGTCACGTACTCGGCCTCGATCACGTGACCGATCCGGACCAGGTGATGTACCCGGTCTACGCGCCCGGAAGGATCGACAAGCGTGAGCTGCGCTGGGGAGACCTCGTGGCCGTGGCCGAGCTCTATCCCCAAGCCTTGGAGAAGGCTACGCGCCCGACTTCGTCTCCGCGGGCCCTCCGGTGACGCCGCCGCGGTACTGGACCACGAAGATGTCCTCGAGAGTGATCAGACCGTCTCCGACCATCGCCCTGAACACCTCGGAGAGCGCGATGATCCTCGTCTCTGAGTCGATGACCTGGACCACCACCGGAAGGTCCGAGCTCATCCGCAGATTGTGTGCAGCGTGGATTCGGCTCGTCGCCCCGAACCCCTCGACACCCCTCAGCACAGTGGCGCCCGCACAGCCCGCGGTCCGAGCCGCTTCCACGAGGGCCGTGTACAGCGCCCTGCTGTTGTAGGAGTCGCTCTCACCGATGTAGGCCGAGAGCCTCTTCGCGCGACCTTCGTTCGTCTTCATCGCCCGTCCCTCCGGAGAACCTCGATGCGGTCGAGCACCGCTCTCGCGACGGCTGGCTTGTCCATGAGCGGCAACGCGATGGCACGGTCCCGGTCTATCAGCGTCACGCGGTTGGTCGACACGTCGAACCCGGCGTCAGGGGCTGTGATGTCGTTGGCGACGACCAGGTCGAGGTTCTTCGAGGCGAGCTTCCCTCGGGCGGATGCGACGGCGTGGCCCGCCTCGGCAGCGAAGCCGACCAGCGTTCGCGGGCCCTTGCGCGCGCCGAGCGACGCGAGGATGTCGACCGTGGCCTCGAGCGCGATGGACTCGGGCGCTTCGGCCTTCTTGATCTTCCCGCGGACCGGAGTCGTCGGACGCAGATCCGCGACCGCTGCTGCGGCGATCACCACGTCGACGGCCTCGAACTCAGCGTCGACGGCAGCCAACATCTCGGCGGCGCTCTCGACGCGGATCGTGCGAACGCCGAAGGGATCGGGCAGCGCCGTTGGGCCGCTGACGAGCGTCACGTCGGCTCCGCGACGCGCGGCTTCCTCCGCGATCGCGTAGCCCTGGCGCCCGCTCGACCGGTTGGCGATGAAGCGCACGGCGTCGATCGCCTCGCGCGTCGGTCCTGCGGTCACGAGCACGCGCACGCCCGCGAGCGAGCGTACCCGCGCGGCCTCGCGCTCGACTGCGTCGGCGATGGCGCCGACGTCGGCCAGGCGACCCTCGCCCACCTCTCCGCAGGCCAGATCACCCGTCACCGGCTCGACGATCACCGCACCGCGTGCGGCAAGAGCCGCCACGTTGCGCCGCGTGACGTCCTTCAGCCACATGCGGGTATTCATCGCGGGGGCCACGACCAGCGGCGCCTCGGTGGCGAGCGCGGTGGTGGTGAGCAGGTCGTCCGCGCGTCCCGACGCGAGCTTGGCGATCACGTTGGCCGTGCACGGCGCGATCACCATCACGTCGGCCTCCTCAGCCAGCGAGATGTGATGCACGCGCTGGGTGGGATCGTCCCAGAGCGATATCCCCACCGGCTCGCCGGTCAACGTACGGAATGTGAGCGGGGTGACGAAGCGTTGGGCCGCGGCGGTCATCACGGTCTTGACGCGCATGCCTCGTCGCATGAGCTCGCGCGCAAGCTCGCACGCCTTGTAGGCGCCGATCCCCCCGGTCACTCCGAGGACGACGAGCGGTATGCGCACGTCCGTATCCATGCAGGGATGATACCCGACGCCCGCGGCGGGTGCCCGAGCGAGGTTGGGAAGATACACCAGCGTAGAACCGCGTGACGCGAAGGAGCGCACCGTGACACCCGATCCCCGGAGACCCGATCGGCCCGACATGCAGATCAAGATCGGCGGCGAGGCAGGCTTCGGCATCAAGGCCGCCGGGCAGACGCTCGCTCGCTGTTTCGCCCAGGGTGGACTGCACACGTTCGACCTAACGGAGTACCCGTCCCTCATCCGGGGCGGCCACAACGTTATCCAGGTGCGCGTCTCCCCCGAGCCCGTCTACTCCCACGTCCTGCCCGTCGACATCCTCGTCGCCCTCAACACCGAGACCATCACGCGCCACCTCGGCGAGGTCGTGGACCGCGGCGCGGTCATCTACGACCCGAAGAACGTCGAGCCCGCGGGGCTGGCCGACCGTCCCGGCATCTGCGCGGTCCCGGTCCCCTTCGACGACATCGTGAAGGAGGCCGGCGGCCAGAAGGTCATGCGCAACGTGGCCGCACTCGGCAGCGTACTGGGGCTCACGGGCTACCCGCTCGACTATCTGTCCGCCTCTCTGCGCGCGCAGTTCGCCAAGAAGGCCCCGGAGGTGGCTGAGACCAACATCGTGGTCGCGTCCAAAGGATTCGAGTACGGGGCGAAGGCCGACTGCGACTTCCCCTTCCGGCTCGCCCCCGTCGACGGCGCCGCCCCCCAGATCCTCGTCGACGGCAACGAGGCGATCGGGCTCGGCGCGCTCGCAGCGGGGATAGGGATGTACTGCGCGTATCCCATGACCCCGGCGTCCTCCCTGCTGCACTTCATGGCCGCGCACGACCAGGAGTATGGGGTGGTCGTGAAGCACACGGAGGACGAGATAGCCGCGATGAACATGGTCGTCGGAGCCGCCTTCGGTGGTGCTCGGGCGATGTGCGCCACCTCCGGCGGCGGATTCTCGCTGATGGTCGAGGCTCTCGGACTCGCGGGCGCGAGCGAATCCGCAGTCGTCGTAGGCGTGTTCACACGGCCAGGGCCGGCCACGGGAATGCCGACGTGGACCGAGCAGTCCGACCTGCGCTTCGTCATGCACGCGGCTCAGGGCGAGTTCCCGCGCGTCGTGCTCGCCCCGGGTGACCGCCAGGACGCGTTCGAGCTGACCTGGAAGGCGTTCAACCTCGCCGACCGTCTGCAGACGCCGGTGATCATCCTGGGAGACACCTACCTGTCGGACAACCGCCAGTCGCTCCCGCCCTTCGACACCGCGTCGGTCACGATCGACCGCGGCAAGCTCCTGACCGAAGGAGACATGGCGACCCACCCCGAAGCGCTGGGCGAAGAGAAGCTTTACCTCAGGTACAAGGTCACGGATGACGGCGTCAGCGTCCGTGCGCTGCCCGGCGTCACCGGAGCGCTGCAAGTCGTGAACTCCTACGAGCACGACGAGTACGGCTACGGCGCCGCGGGTGAGGAACCACAGACCCGGGTCGCCCAGAACGACAAGCGCATGAGGAAACTGCACCTGGCCGCCGAGCTGGCTCCGCCTCCGGTCTACTACGGCTGCAAGCCCGTCGACTCGGACGTCTCGATAGTGGTCTTCGGGACCACCAAGCAGCCGGTCCGTCAGGCGATCGAGTGGCTGGAGACCGAGGGCATCAAGGTCGCGCTCATGCAGGTCGTCACCCTGTGGCCCTTCCCCGAGGTCGCGGTGTCCGCGTTCCTGGACGCTTCGAACCGGACGATGGTGGTGGAGGGCAACCACGAAGGTCAGCTAGAGGGCCTGATCCGCCAGGAATGCCTGCTAGGCGTCGACTGGCACCTGCGACGATACGACGGGCGGCCGATCTCGCCGGAGCAGGTCCACGAGATCGTGAAGGAGGTGCTCTGCATTGACTGCGCCCGATGAGTACAACACTCCCAACAAGCCGACCTGGTGTCCCGGGTGCGGGAACTTCGGCCTCTTCCAGGCCCTGAAGGCCGCCTACGCCGACTCAGGACTGCCCTTCGAGCGCCTCGCTGTCGTTTGGGGCATCGGCTGCCACGGCAACGGAGCCGACTTCATGCGCGCCCAAGGGTTCCACGCCCTGCACGGACGCGCGCTGCCGGTGGCCACCGGGCTCGCACTGTCCAACCCCGATCTGAAGGTCGTCGTGGAGATGGGTGACGGCGACGGCTACGGGATCGGCCTCGGTCACTTCGCGCACTCCTGCCGACGCAACATCGACCTGACGGTCATAGGCCACGACAACCAGATCTACGGCCTGACCACCGGCCAAGCCTCCCCCACCACCGAGCAGCACATGCCCACGATCTCCACGCCCACGGGCGTGCTGGAGCAGCCCGTGAACGCCATCGGGCTCGCCGTCGCGGAGGGAGCGACGTTCGTCGCGCGCGGATTCACCGGAGACGTCCCCCACCTCACGGGGCTCATGAAGGCCGCGTTGGAGCACCGCGGGTTCGCCGTCCTCGACGTCTTCCAGCCGTGCATAACGTTCAACAAGCTCAACACCACGGCGTGGTTCCGCGAGCGCGTCTACAAGCTGGAGGAGACCGGCTGGGACCCGACGGACCGGGCGAAGGCGATGGAGCTGTCGCTGACGACCTTCCACGACATGTCGTGCACGCCCGAGCAGTGCAAGATCCCCCTCGGCGTCATCTACAAGGAGGAAGGACGTCCGACCTACTCGGATGGACTGCCCCAGCTCACCGGACCCTTGTGGAGGACCGCCCTCGCCCCGCGCGACATCTCAGCCACTCTGAAGTCCATGATCTGACGACGGGGAGACCGCCTGCACAACCGAGATCGCCGGCCGGCGCGCTCGAGGGCCCGGGAGGGCCGGAGAGTCAGATGAGCCCGAGAGCCCTCCCCGACTCGTCGAAGGCGGCGAGAGCCTGAGCGATGTCGGCATCGGTGTGCGTGGCCATCAAGCAGGTCCTCAAGCGCTCGGTACCTTTGGGCACTGCGGGGTGGACGATCGGGCAGACGAACACCCCACGGTCGAACAGCATGCGCGTCAGATCCATCGTCTCGGTCTCATCGCCGATGAAGACCGGCACCACGCACGTCGTCGAATCCAGTGTGTTCCACCCTTGGGCCTTCAACCCGTCGGCGTAGCGGGCCCGCTGCCTGTGGAGCTGAGAGACCCTCCATGGCTCGTCCTCGATCACGTCGAACGCCTCCAGCGCAGCGGCGGTCGAGGCCGGCGGCAACGCTGCGGAGAAGATGAACGGACGCGAGAAGTGGCGGAGGTAGTCGATCAGGTCGCGCTCCCCGGCACAGTAGCCTCCCACCGACGGGATCGACTTCGACAGGGTGCCCATCTTCACGTCGATCGAGCCGTACATGCCGAAGTGCTCCTCGATGCCGTGCCCGGTGGCGCCCAGCGCGCCGATCGAGTGCGCCTCGTCCACCATCAGCCTGGCCCCGAAGCGCGCGCACAGGGCCGACGCGGCAGGCAGGTCCATCACGTCGCCGTCCATCGAGAAGACGGAGTCGGCGACGACCATGATGGTCGCGAACTCCCCTTGAGCATCGGCGAGCAGTCTCTCGAGATGAGCCATGTCGTTGTGGCGGTAGGTCTTCCACTTGGCGCCGGAGAGCAGGCACCCGTCGACGATCGACGCGTGGTCGAGCTTGTCCATGATGACGAGGTCGCCAGGCCCGGTGAGCGCTGTGATTATGGCGACGTTGGTCACGTAGCCCGACGAGTAGACGCAGGCGTCCTCGCGCTTCGTGAACCGCGCGATGCGCTCCTCGAGGCGCTCGTGCAGGTCGCTCGTCCCTGTCAGCAGCCGTACCCCGCCCGCTCCGCTCCCGTACTTCCGCACCGCATCTGCGGCGGCGGCGTCGATGCGCGGGTGCCCGATGAGTCCGAGGTAGCTGTACGAGGCGAGCATGATCATCTCGCGGCCGTCGGCCATCTTCACCGTGTGGTTGACGGGGCCGATAGTCGGCTGCAGGTAGAAGTAGCGGTTCGCCCCCTTCATCGCGTCTCGGCGTTCGCGGTACATGGCGAGGCGCGCGTCGATGCCGTCGGCGCGCACGACTGTCTCGGTCGTCATTGTGCGGCGTCTCCCCTCATCACGCTGCTCCCCCTCCGGGACCTGGCGTGGTGTGCACATATCTGTGCACAAGACGGTACCACAGCTCCCTCGCCGGGAGAGAGTGCGCCAGACGTATACTCGGAACCGGGCATTCGGGGGGAGCGCAGCCACGCGCTCCCCCATGCAGAAGGGACCGACGATGAGGATGTATAGGTGCCGCATCTGCGGCGAGACCTACCTGGGCAGCGAGGCCCCGAGCCACTGCCCCTTCTGCGGCGCCCACCGGGAACTGATCGTGGACACCGCCGACTATCCCGAGGAGATCAACGCCGTCCAGCTCACCGAGGTCGAGCGAACCGACGTCGAGACGGCCATCGAGATCGAGCGCTCCAACACCCGCTTCTACCTCGCGATCGCTCAACGCCGCGACAACCCTAGGCTCGCCAACGCCTACAAGCGCCTGGCCTCCGTCGAGGCCGAGCACTGCTCGCTCTTCTGCAAGCTCGCCGCAGAGCCCAAGCCCGCCGACCTGAGGGAACCGGGCGACGAGCTGGGCTTCTGGGAGGCCGACATCGACGAGTCGGCAAGGCGGGAGCGTCGCGCCAGCGACCTGTACGCCGAGTTCGCGACGCGCGCGACCTCGGGGCGCCTCGTCGAGGTCTGGACCGCCCTCTCAGCTATCGAGGCGGACCACATCGAGCTGGACGCGCTGGCAAAGAGCTACGTCTAGGTACAGTCCCGCATGGGAGTGACCTTCCGGCCCCCCTACAGCTCCTTGGTCTTGAAGGCCCAGGCCGCCGCGGCCACGAGCAGACACGCCAGGGCGGCGGACGTGATCACGGGCCACAGGATCGGTGTTTCCTTGCCCATCGCCAGGGTCATCGGGGCACCCGCCAGACCGACCGGCGAGTACTTGGCCAGCGGCTCCAGGATCCCACCGACGGAAACGAGCGCGAACAGCCCCAGCCCGATCCCCGCCGCGCCTGCCTGCGAGCCGAGCAGAGTGGAGAGCAGGGTCATGATCGCGAGGAACATCAGGCCGAAGGCGAGCCACGCCATCGCCGAGGACCACAGCGGCCCGCCCGGGGCCTTCCCGAACACCAGAGCCGTGCCGGCCCAGGTCACAAGGGTCCCCACGACCACGATGGCCGAGACGAAGACGGCGTGCACCGAAGCCTTGGCGACGACGAACGCGGAGCGCGACACAGGCTTGGTCAGGACGAGGATCGCCGTGCCGCTCTTTCGCTCGCCGGATATCAGTCCTCCGTAGATGATGATGACCGCGAACAGGGCGATCTGGGTCAGGTTCTTCGCCCACTGGGCGTAGGAGTCCAGGTACGTCGGGGTCGGTATCGCCTTGGCGAGCGCGGCGACCTGGTCGCCGCCCACCGCAGTGATTATCTCGGGCGTGAACCTGGCCATCAGGGGACCGGTGAGGGCGAAGAAGATAAGCATCCCCGGCAGGACCCATATGCGCCATGTGCGAAGGATCTCCGCGCCTTCCTTGCGGGCGAAAGCCCAGAATCCGGTCATGACCGTCCGCCTCCCACCAGTTGCACGAAGACCTCTTCGAGTCCCATCTCGCCCGCTTCCATGCGCAGAAGGGGCAGCCTGCGCTCCGCCACCATGGCGGGGATCGCGCGCGAAGCCGACCCGGCGTCGTTCACCGTGATCTCGATCGTCCCGTTGTCGTCGCGCTCGACCTTGCTCGCCCACGGTTCGATCCCGATGGCCCTGGCCAGCTCGTCGGCGCCCTCGCCCACCTCGACCACGACCTTCTCGGCGCCGTAGCGTGCTTTCAGCTCGTCGATGGGCGCCTGCGCGACGACGAGCCCCTGGTCGAGGATCGCCACAGTGTCGCAGATGCGCTCGACGTCGGACAGGATGTGCGTGGAGAAGAAGACTGTGGTGCGCCCTCGCAGCGATACCAGCATGTCGAGCACTTCCTTGCGGCCCATCGGATCCAACGCGCTCGTCGGCTCGTCGAGCATCAGCAGGCGGGGCGCGTTGATGAGCGCCTGGGCCACCCCGAGCCGCTGCTTCATGCCGCGCGAGTAGCCGCCTATCCGGGTCTTGACGTCGGTGAGTCCCGCGAGGTCGAGCAGGACTTCGAGACGCGGCTCGAGAACGTGCCGGCGGATCCCGAACAGCGACCCGGCGAACCTCAAGAACTCCTCGGCCGTCATCCACTCGTAGAAGCCCGGCACGTCCGGGAGGAACCCGATCTCGGCGCGCACGGCGTTGTCGGCGCTCGCCACGTCGTGACCCAGTACTCGGACAGTGCCCCTGGTGGGACGCGCCAGCCCCGTGAGGATGCGCAGAGTCGTGGTCTTACCCGCGCCGTTGGGACCGAGGAACCCGAAGACCGAGCCCTCCTCCACACGGAGGTCGACGTGGTCCAAGGCGCGCTTGTCCCCGTAGACCTTGCTGAGGCGCCGTATCTCGATCGCGGCGCTCATCGCGGGTCGATACCCTTGGGCGCGCCGTAGAGAGCGTCTGCGGCGTTCTCGGCGCGCTCGCGGGTCGCTCCCCGCGACGAAGCGTCGGCAGAGGCGGCGGGCTTGCGACCGGCGACCAAGTAGATGATCGGGCCGAGGATCTCGCCCAGTACGATGATCGCCACCCACACCCACTTGGGCAGGGTCAGGCCATCGGCGGAACGCTTCACGAGGTCCACGATCGCGAATACCTGCAGGGACAGTTGAACGATGATCAGTGCTCCGATGGCAACGAGTGCGGCCGTCGGCAGAGCCAGAAGCTTGTCCATCACACACGTCCTTTCCTAGGTCCCTTGTCCAAGTCACGCCGTACTTCGGCGGCATGTCCGATACGGGAGAGCGTCACGAGCAAGGCGAACGTCAACAGGAACGACAGCGCGATGCCGGGCAGCAGGATCCAGGTCCCGGTCGCGCCCTGGGCGGTGGCGACCCGCTGCGCGTAGTCGGCGACCGAGATCACGCCGAGCCACGTCGCGAGAGCGCCCGCGCCCACCTGGAGCAGAGGTGTGCGGGTGCGGACCCACGTCGCGGCGACTAGAGCGAGCCCCAGAAGTGTCATGACCACCGGGAAGAAGAGCGCCGACTCCTTCGACCCGAACTGGTCCGCGCCAGTGATCCCCCAGTGGGTCACGACCTGCGCAGGCAGCGCCGCCTGGTAGAGGGCGATCAGCGCCCCGAGGACGCCAGCGACGAGCAGCGGGAGGACCAGTGCTATCGCGACGTAGCGCTGAGGCACGGCAGCGAACGGGACGTCCTCGTCGTCGGGCCGGACGATGCCGAGCCGCACGGCGATCGACCCGAAGTTGATCGTCCAACCCAGTCCGAACATCGTCGGGACGAACACGTGCGGCTCCAGCGGGTTCCACCACAGCGCCACGACCCGCGCCGCCGTGGGCGGGCGAAGCTCGTACGGGACGCCGAACACCCGTCCGTGCAGCTTCGAGCGATCCTCGGCGGACTCGAGCACTACCGGCCTGCCGGTCGTGGTGGCGTCGGCGCATTCGGCCGCCAGCGTCTCGGGCGGACCGAGCTCGGAGAGCACGCGCGTGACGTCGGCGGCGGTGCCGGCACTGCCCTGCAGTTCCTCCAGGACGTGCGTGCGCAGGTCCTCGACCGTCTCCTCGCACTCACCCGCGGCGGCTACGAGCAGGGCGCCGTGGACGCGGCTGAAGTAGGTCTCGACGAGTGCGGCCGCCTCGGGGGTCAGTCCGGTCGCTTGCTCGGGCTCGCGCTCGGGGGCGATCATCTCGACACCCCCGTCCCGAGCATCTCGTCCATCGCGCCCGTCACGCCGTCCCACTCCCGCGCCATCGCCGCAAACTCGATGTCGCCGGCGACGCTCAGGCGGTAGTACTTGCGTGGCGGTCCCACTGGAGACTCGCGCCAGGCCGAGTCGATCAGGCCCGACTTCTTGAGCCGCGACAGCAACGGATACACGGTACCCGCGCTGATCGCCAGCCCGGGATGCCCTGCGAGACGCTCCACGATCTCGCCTCCGTAGGCCTCGCCGCCGTGCAGCAGCGCCAGGATCGCCAGTTCCACGACGCCCTTGCGGAACTGCGAGAGCCGGCTGTCCGTGTCGTTCCCCATCGTCTGCTCCTCGTGGGTCTGAGGCCCGTTGCGTGCATCACCTGCTTCCTTGTATCACACGCTAGTTGGCAACGCAAGGTACCATTTCTGTGTTTCGCGATGAGCGGTGGCGACTCGGGGCTCGAAGGTGGTCTGAGTCTGGGGGAATCGCGGGCCGTCGAGGAGGAGCGGGCGGCGCCGAGTGCCGCGAGCGGAGCTTGCGAGTGCCGGACGAGACCGCCCTTCGGCTCGTCCGAAGCACGAGCCGCGGAGCGAGCGGTGCTCGGTGCCGACCGATTCAGCCGCGGATGAGTTCTTCGAACGCTTCCCGATACTCGGGCAGGAGCGCATCGATCGTGAACCGCTCCGCCAGCGCCCTCCCCTGCCCCGCCGCCGGCCTCTCCACGATCAGCGATCTCAACCTCGCTACCAGTGCCTCCTGCGAGCCGTATCGCATCTCGGGCGGGTAGACTTCCGGATACGCGAGCCGGTCGGGCACCAGCGGGAAGCAGCCGGCGTAGGCGGCTTCGACCATCGCCAGACCGAAGAACTCGTTGGCGGCCGTCGAGACAGCGACGTCGCAGGAGGCGAGCAGCCGAGCGTAGGCGTCGCGACCGCACGGCTCGCCGAAGTGCGCTAGCCGGTCCCCCAGAGAGGCAGCGGCCGCCGCGAAGTCCTCGCTCGTCTCGGCGAACTCCTGACCCGCCACCGCCACCTCGAAGTCGAGCCCTTCGGCGGCCAGCGCCGCCACAGCGGCGAAGAAGGCGGCCGGGGCCTTGTCATGCTCCCAGCGGTGCGGCCAGACGATGCGGCAGCGGGGTCCCCGATCCGGACACACGGCGTCGAACGGCGCCGGATCGAACGGGGGCGCGAGCACGCGGCTCTTCCCCGCGATCCGCTCCGCCAGGCCCTTCGGCCGGTGGTCGGGGAACTGGGAGATGAACGGCCGGATGCCTTCCAGGAAGGCGTGGCGGTTCCACTCGGTGTTGAACCAGCAGCGGTCCGCCGCCAGCGCGCTCGTGATGTTCGTCAGCGGGAACTGAAGGTCCCACTCCGCCGCGTGCCGATTCGGGTAGACGAGCTGGTTCTCGTGGAAGTAGACGACGGTTGGGACCGTGTCGATGGCCGCTCCAGCGAGACCCTTGAACTCAGCGAGGTTGAGGAAGGTGGAAGCGAAGACGGCGTCCCATCGCGTGTGCGTGCCCGGGCGCGCAGCTTCTCCGTCGGGGCACTCCGCGCGCCAGTCGGCATCGCGCCGACGCGCCTCGTCCGCGAAGGTGATCGACGAGCCGCGCATGCGCCACTTCCACTTGCGGGCGGGCAGCTCCAGCAGGTCGTATTGCCACCCCAGCGCCGGCAGCAGGCAGTCGAGGACCGCGCGGTGCGAGCCGCCGTTGTACGGCTCGAGGACCAGAAGGCGCCGAGCCGGAAGGTCACCATGCGGGAATCGCAGCCGCTCCGCCTCAGGCCCTGCAGCTGTCCGGTGGCTGAGGTCCGGAGGCGCTGTCGGGTCGCAGAGAGAGGCGGAGCGGTGGTCACACGGAGACGCGAGCCCGGCGTCGCCAGTCGAAGCGGCACGCTGGGACACGAGGGTCCTCCTACTTGATGCCGTCCTTGACGCGCTCGTAGCTCCAGTCGCCGGCAGCGATGTCCTCCATCGCCCGCGTCAGGGGCTTGGCGGAGAGGTACTCGGCGATCTGGCTACCGGGCATGGTCAGCAGAGCCTGGTCGCGAACCCCGTGAAGCATGTCGTTGATCTGCCTCGCGCGCTTCGCCGAGACCGTGCACAGCGTGTACTTCGAGTCCACCTTTGAGAGGAGGACGTCAATCTCGGGCTGGATGACCATCGGGGATCACTTCGTCCTTTGCGTCTTGTTCGGAGACCGAGAGTATGTAGGCGGCCAAGTCGTCGACCGCAAGGTCCACATCGTCGTTCACTACCACATGGTCGTAGGTGCCTTCAAGTTCGAGCTCGCGGCGTGCCGTGTCCAAACGAGTACGGATCTGGTCGTCGGACTCGGCGCCGCGATGCCGGATTCGCTTCTCCAGCTCCTCCGCGGATGGCGCCTTGACGAAGATCAGCCGGGATCGTCCCATCTGCTTGCGAACCTGGAACGCACCTTGCGGATCGATCTCCAGTATAGCGTCCATCGCGTGCGTGAGCCGGCGCTCCACCGGACGGCGCATCGTACCATACCGGTTGCCATGAACGACAGCATGCTCGAGGAACTCCCCGGCGTGCACGCGCGCATCGAACTCGGCGGGAGTGAGGAAGTAGTAGTCCACTCCGTCACGCTCGCCGAACCGGGGCGTGCGCGTGGTCGCCGAGATGGAGACCCATAGATCAGGGACCCTGCGCACGAGTTCCTTGACGAGGGTCCCTTTGCCGGCTCCCGAAGGGCCGGAGATTATGAAGAGGTGACCGAGGCGCATGGTCGGCGACGCCACCGCCCGCTACTTGCCGAGGCGCTCCATGAGCATCTCGCGCTGACGGGCACCCAACCCCTGCACTCGGCGGCTCTCGGAGATCTCCAGCTCGTGCATCACCCGAGCGGCTTTGGCCTTGCCGAATCCCGGAAGCGCTTCCAGCAGAGCGGATACCTTCATGCGGGCCACGATCGGGTCATCCGACTTGCTCATGACCTGGGCGAACGTCATGCTCCCCGACTTGATCTTGGCACGCACAGCGGCACGCTTCGCGCGTGCCTCGGCCGCCTTCTTCAAGGCCGCCTTCCGATCAGCGTCGGACAGGTTCGGTAGCGCCATCGTTCCTCCTCGTGTGTGCTGACGACCCGGATCGCTCCGAGTGCCCCTCGTTGCGCCCCTGCCGGTCTGCCTCGGCGGACCTGCGAATGGACGCGCAGCATGGCCTCGATACTACCTCCTACCTGCGGGAATGCCAACCGTTACTTGGCCAGCGACCGACTTCCCGGGGCGTAGATGGGCACCTCGGCCGCGCACAGGCCGCACTCCAAGGGCTCCCAAGACTCTACCTGCAGTCGAAGGAGAGTGAACAGTCCGACATCGAATGCCTTCGGGCCCCCTCGGTCGATCAGCGCGGCGACCGCGACGGGCACGCCGCCTGCGGCTCGAACGAGATCGACCACCTCGGCGACGCTCCCACCTGTGGTGACGACGTCCTCGACCACCAGAACGCGAGCGCCCTCCGGCACCTCGAACCCTCGACGGAAGGTCATGGCTCCACCTTCGCGCTCGCTGAAGATGAACTTGACGCCGAGGGCCTGTGCCACCGCGAAGCCGATGATGATGCCACCGACCGCCGGTGCGGCTACGAGATCGATGTGCCGTTCACCGACTCGCCCGGCGATCGCCTGCGCGAGGCGCGTCACGAGTCCCGGGTCCTCCAGCACGCGCGCGCACTGGACGTAGCGGTCGGAGTGCCTGCCCGAAGTGAGTCTGAAGTGGCCGGTCAGTATCGCCTCGGCCTGCTCGAGCGAGTCCAGCACCTGCGCCTCCGTCATGTCGGTCATCGTGCCGTCCCCTCCACGTCGTCGACGATCGCGTCGAAGGCGGCCGCCGGATCGTCCGCACCCGTGATCGGGCGCCCGATGACCAGGTGTGACGCGCCCGCCGCGAACGCCGCCGCAGGAGTGGCGGTGCGAGCCTGGTCACCCGTCTCCGCTCCGGCCGGCCGGACACCCGGGGTCACCACCAGCGCCCCCGGGCCGAGAAGGGCGCGCATCTCGGCGGCTTCGCGAGGCGAGCACACGACTCCGTCGACTCCAGCCGTGCGGGCGAGCGCGGCCAGGCCGGCGGCCTGGTCGGCCAACGAGTCGGCCACGCCGACGGAAACGAGCGTCTCCGCGTCCATGCTGGTCAGAACGGTCACGGCTATGACCATCGTGCGGCGAGTGCCTGCTGCGCTGGCTCCCGCGGCCGCGCCGCGGACCGCCGCCTCCATCATGTCCGCACCTCCGGAGGCGTGCACGGTGAGCATCCCCGCGCCCAGCGAGCCGAGCGATGCAGCCGCTCCCTCTACCTGATGCGGGATGTCGTGCAGCTTCAAGTCGACGAAGACTTCGAATCCCAGGCCTCTCATCGCCGCGACGGCCTCAGGCCCCGCCGCGTAGAAGAGCGTCATCCCGACCTTCACCCAGCGAGCGCGACCCACGAGCCCTCGGGCGCACGCGAGCGCAGCCTCCAAGTTCGGCTGGTCGAGCGCCACGATGATTCGGTCGCGCACGCTCGCGCCGGTGCCGTCCATCGGTCCCTACACCTCCAATGCGCCCGTGAGGTCGCTCACACGCTCGACCCCGTGACGCAGACAGTATTCGGCCATCCCGTCGAGAACGCGCACCGTAGAGGCCGGGTCCACGAAGTTCGCAGTGCCCACCTGGACCGCGGTCGCGCCAGCGAGCAGGAACTCGATGGCGTCCTCCCCCGTCATGATGCCGCCAACGCCTATCACTGGAACGCTCACCGCACCCGCGACCTGCCAAACCATTCGCAGGGCCACCGGCTTGATCGCCGGGCCTGAGAGCCCGCCGACGACCCGCGCGAGCTTGGGACGGCGGGTATCGGCGTCGACGGCCATGCCGAGGATCGTGTTGATGAGCGACACCGCGTCGGCGCCTGCGTCCACGACCGCGCGGGCGATCTCCGAGACGTCGGTCACGTTCGGAGTGAGCTTCACGAGAAGAGGGCGGGCCGTGGCTTTGCGCACGGCCGCGGTCACCGCAGCCGCCTGGGCGCACGAGGTGCCGAACGCCATCCCGCCGGCGTCCACGTTGGGGCACGAGATGTTCACCTCGTAGGCGGCGACGCCGGGCTCGGATTCCAGACGCTCCGCGACGCGCACGTACTCGTCGAGAGAGTGGCCGACCAGATTCACGACCACGGGCACGTCCTGGCCCGCGAGCCACGCCAGATCGCTGGTACAGAACCCCTCCACGCCGGGATTCTGCAGCCCGATCGAGTTGAGCATCCCGCAGGCCGTCTCAGCGACGCGCGGCGCATCGTTGCCCTCCCAAGACTCGAGGGAGACGCCCTTGGTGACGACGGCCCCGAGACGGGAAAGGTCGATGAAGTCGGCGTACTCGCGCCCGGACGCGAAAGTCCCCGACGCGGTCATCACGGGGTTGCGCAGCCGCAGGCCCGCAAGGTGGACAGTCATGTCGACGCCGTCAGTCACGGAGCGGGACTTCGTCTCCATCCCAACACACCTCCTCGGCGTCGAACACGGGGCCGTCGACGCACGCGCGCCTGCGTCCGCGCTTGGTGGTGACGACGCACGACAGGCACGCCCCTATCCCACACGCCATGAGGCGCTCGAGCGAGACCCGGCAGGGCACGCCGCTCTCGGCGGCCTGAGCGGCCACCGTGCGGGACATCGCTTCCGGTCCACAGGCACAGACCACGTCGGGACGGTCCTCGCGCATCATCCGGTCACTCACCACGGTCACGAGCCCGTGCTCGCCCGCGCTTCCGTCGTCGGTGGCCACCTCCAGCCGGCGCGCCACGGCTTCGAACAGGTCACGTGCGACGAGCCGCTCGGCGGTCAGCGCCCCCTGAGCGACACTGACGGCCACTCCCCGCGCGGCGAGAGTCTCCGCAAGCATCCCGAGCGGCGCACCACCAAGGCCTCCGGCGACCAGCAACGCATGCCTCACGCTCTCGGGCACGTGCCAGCCGTTCCCGAGCGGGCCCACGGCGTCCATGACGTCGCCCCGGTCCTTGCCCGCGAGCTCGCGCGTGCCGACGCCCAGGACCTGATAGAGGACCTCGATCGACTCCCCTCGGGCACGGTGCACCGAGAACGGACGTCGAAGGATGAAGTCGGAGCCGGTGGCTATGCGCAGGTGCACGAACTGCCCGGGCTCGACACATGAAGCGATCCGCGGGGCATGCAAGGCGAGCAGACCGACCCCCTCCGTGACACGGTCGTTGGCCAGCACCTCGACCCGCTCGAGCATCGGGTGCGTCGAAGGATCGGTCCCGCTGAGACTCACCTGAGCGCCTCCGAGCCCCTGTCGCGTGCGCCGGATCCCTTGGTGGTGGGCGCGACCCACTGGACGGTGTCTTGGAGCGCACACACGCCCAGTCTGCCCTCCTGAACCGCCTGGATGGCTCCCACGACCGCTTGCGCGGCCTCCATCGTGGTGATATTGGTCACTCCGTGGCGGATCGCAGCCGCACGGATGTGGTAGCCGTCGCTGCGCGTCTCGAGCCCGAACGGCGTGTTGATGACCAGATGGACCTCGTTGTTGGTGAGTCTGTCCACGATGTTGGGCCGCCCCTCGTGTACCTTGAGCACTTCGGTGACCGGCAGGCCGGCCGCCCTCAACGCCCGCGCCGTGCCGTACGTGGACAGTATCTCGAATCCCAAGGAATGCAGGTGACGCGCGACTCCCACGATGGCCCGCTTGTCGCGGTCGCACACGGATATGAAAGCGGCTCCCGCGCTGGGCAGCGAGTAGTCGATCGCGAGCTGGCTCTTGGCGTATGCGGCCGGGAAGTCGGCGGCGCTTCCCATGACCTCGCCGGTGGACTTCATCTCGGGTCCCAGGACGGAGTCGGCGCCCGGGAACCTGCCGAAGGGCATCACCGCTTCCTTCACGCAGAAGCGACCGGTCTCGCGCAACTCCTCCGGCAGTCCGAGCTCCGCCAGCATCTCGCCGGCCATGACGCGCGCGGCCACCTTGGCCAGCGGCACTCCTGTCGCCTTGCTGACGAAGGGAACCGTGCGCGAGGCGCGCGGGTTGACCTCAAGCACGTAGACGGTCTCGTCCTTGACGGCGAACTGGATGTTGATGAGGCCGTGGGTCCCGATCTCCAACGCGATGCGGCGCGTGTATCCGCAGATCTCGCGGCTCACCGTGTCCGACAGCGTGAAGGGCGGGATGCAGCACGCCGAGTCGCCGGAGTGGATCCCGGCCTCCTCGATGTGCTCCATGACCCCGCCTATGTAGACTTCGGAACCGTCACACACCGCGTCGACGTCGACCTCGATCGCGCCCTCGAGGAACCGGTCCAGCAGAACGGGGTGGTCAGGGCTGACGACGACCGCCTCCGCGACGTGCTTGAGCAGGTACTCCTCGTTGTACGCGATCACCATCCCGCGCCCGCCAAGGACGTAGGAGGGCCTGACCAGCAGCGGGTAGCCGATACGGGAGGCGACCTCGACGGCCTCCTCCTGCGAGCGGGCGGTGCCGGCCGCCGGATACGCGATACCCAGCCTGTCGAGCACGTCCGCGAAGCGCTCCCTGTCCTCCGCCAGATCTATCGCCTCGGGCTTCGTGCCGAGGATGGGCACACCCGCCTCCTCGAGGGCGCGGGCGAGCTTCAGGGGGGTCTGGCCGCCGAACGTGACGAGCACTCCGACCGGCTTCTCGGCGTCAACGATGTCCATGACGTCCTCGAAGGTGAGCGGCTCGAAGTACAGGCGATCGGAGGTGTCGTAGTCCGTGGAGACCGTCTCGGGGTTGCAGTTGACCATGACGGTCTCGAACCCCGCGTCGTGCAGCGCGTACGACGCGTGAACGCAGCAGTAGTCGAACTCGATACCCTGTCCGATGCGGTTGGGGCCGGCGCCCAGGATCACCACTCGCGGGCGCTCTCCGGGCGCGACCTCGTCCTCTTCCTCGTACGTCTTGTAGTAGTAGGGCGTCGTTGCCAGGAACTCGCCTGCGCAGGTGTCGACCGACTTGAAGGTCGCCTTCACGCCGAGGGCCAGCCGGCGAGCCCGCACCGCCACCTCGGCCGTCCCCGTCAGGTAGGCAAGCTGCGCGTCCGACAGGCCGTGCTGCTTCGCGCGCCGCATGAGCGCGGCGTCGATGGTCTCCATCGTGACATCCCGTACCATACCTTCGACCTCGACTATAGCCTTCACTCTGTCGAGGAACCATGGGTCGATGTGGGTGAGACCGGCGACCTCCTGGACGCTGCGACCTCGCCACAGGGCGTCGGCCACGTAGTACATGCGGTTCTCGTTGGGGACCGTGAGCCCCCGATCGAACTTGAGCTCGTCGAAGACGTCCTTGCCGTCGGCCCCGAGCCCGAGTCTTCCGTTCTCGAGGGAGCGGAACGCCTTGCCGAGCGCCTCGGCGAAGGTGCGACCGATCGCCATCGCTTCGCCCACCGACTTCATCCTCGTCGTCAGCGTCGTGTCGGTGCCCTTGAACTTCTCGAACGCCCACCTCGGCACCTTGACCACCGTGTAGTCGATGGACGGCTCGAAGCATGCGGGCGTGACCTTCGTGATGTCGTTGGAGATCTCGTCGAGCGTGTAGCCGACCGCGAGCTTCGCCGCGATCTTGGCGATCGGGAAGCCCGTCGCCTTACTGGCCAGCGCAGAGGAGCGCGACACGCGGGGGTTCATCTCGATGACGACCATGCGGCCGTCGGCGGGGTTCACAGCGAACTGCACGTTGCTTCCGCCGGTCTCGACGCCGACCTCACGCAGGATGGCGAGTGATGCATCGCGCATGGACTGGTACTCGCGATCGGTGAGCGTCTGAGCCGGTGCGACGGTGATCGAATCGCCGGTGTGCACCCCCATCGCATCGATGTTCTCGATGGAGCAGACTATGACAGCGTTGTCGTTGCGGTCCCGCATGACCTCCATCTCGTACTCTTTCCAGCCGATCACGCTCTCCTCCACCAGTACCTCGCCGATCGGAGACAGTGAGATGCCGTGGCTGACTATGTCGCGAAGCTCGTCGACGTTGTACGCTATCCCGCCGCCGGCGCCTCCCATCGTGAACGAGGGGCGGACCACCACCGGGAAGCCCGCTTCGCCGGCGAAGCGCTCGGCCTCGGCCACCTCGTACGCGTAGTCGCCGCGAGGCACCTCGAGGCCTATCGCCCCCATCGCGGCGGCGAAGAGCCGGCGGTCCTCGCCCTTCTTGATGACCTCGAGCTTGGCGCCGATCAGCTCGACGCCGTACCTCTCGAGCACGCCGGACTCCGCCAGAGCGACTGCGCAGTTCAGGCCGGTCTGACCGCCGAGCGTGGGCAGCAACGCGTCGGGTCGCTCGACCTCGATGACCTTCGCGACGAACTCCGGGGTGACTGGCTCGACGTATGTCCGGTCGGCGAACTCGGGGTCGGTCATGATCGTGGCGGGATTGCTGTTGACCAGCACGACGCGATAGCCGTCCTCGCGAAGGACCTTGCAGGCCTGGGCGCCCGAGTAGTCGAACTCGCAGGCCTGACCTATCACGATCGGTCCCGAGCCGATGACCAGGATAGTGTGTATGTCGTCGCGTCTCGGCAAGAAGAGCCCTCTCTGCAGGCGGCGTGCTACGGGACGATCCGCACGGGGCGCTCCGCGCCCCCGTCCATGAGCGCGGTGAAGGAACCGAACAGGTAGCGCGCGTCGTGAGGACCCGGCGCCGCTTCGGGATGGTACTGGACCGAGAACGCCCGTCGCTCGAGCACACTGATGCCCTCGACCGTGCTGTCGTTGAGGTTGACGTGCGTCAGCTGCACGGGACCGTGCGCCCGGCTCGTGACGACTGGAGCGACCCCCGCGTCGACCCACGCGCGCAGGTCACCGGGGTCGTGCTCCAGCCCGCCGCTGCGGCTCGGGTCCAGCGGCCCGATCGAGGAGAAGTCCACGCAGAATCCGTGGTTCTGGCTCGTGATCTCGACTCTCCCCGTCAGCAGGTTCATCACCGGCTGGTTGCCGCCGCGGTGCCCGTAGCGGAGTTTGAAGGTCTCGGCGCCCACCGCCAACGACAGCATCTGGTGACCCAGGCAGATCCCCATGACGGGGAGAACGCCCAGCAGGTCCCGGACGGTCGAGTACAGGTAGCCGACGGCGGCCGGGTCGCCCGGGCCGTTGGGCAGCAAGACCCCGTCGCAGTCGAGAGCGAGCACCTCCGCAGCGCTGGTCGTGGGCGGAACGACTCTCACCGCGCATCCGGCCTCCGACAGCCGCCGCAATATGTTGTACTTGACTCCGGAGTCGAAGGCGACCACACGGTATCTCGGAGCGACGGGCAACACGCCCGTGTCGACCGGCAGACACCCCGTCGGGTCCTCGCTCCCCCATTCGAAGGCGGACTCCACGGCGACTTCGCGAACCAGGTCCCGGCCCACGAGTCCCGGAGAGGATGCCGCTTTGGCCACCAGAGACGCGGCATCGAGGTCGATCGTCGAGATCACCGCTCGCATCGCCCCGCGCTCGCGGACGTGGCGGGTGAGCCGGCGCGTGTCCACGCCTTGGATCGCAACGATGTTCTCACGCTGCAGGAACTCGGGAAGCGTGATCTCGGACCTCCACGAAGAGGCGATGCGGCTCATCTCGCGCACGACAAGTCCGCTCATGAACGAGCCGCGCGACTCCATGTCGGCGCCGTTGACGCCGTAGTTGCCGATCTGGGGCATCGTCATCGTGACGATCTGCCCGGCGTAGCTCGGGTCGGTCACGACCTCCTGGTAGCCGACGAGCGAGGTGTTGAACACGGCCTCGCCGGCGGCTTCCCCGTCGGCGCCGCACGACCACCCCTCGAAGACCGTCCCGTCCTCGAGCGCGAGCATCGCTCTCGTCTCCGCGGTCACTCCCCGCTCCCTTCGCGTGCGCGCACCCTCGCAGCCGCCCGTGCGCCCGTCACACGACCACCTTGCCGTTCCGAAGGACGAAGTACCCGCCCACCAGCACGTCGCTCGCCTTGCCGAGCAGCTTCCGCCCCAGGAACGCGGAGTTGCGGCTCTTGCCCACGAACCACTCCGAGGAGACGTCGACCTTCGCCTCGGGATCGACGATCGTCAGGTCCGCCACGGCGCCTACCTCGATCCTCACTGCCGGGAGCCCGAGAGCGGCTCTGGGACCGACGGACATCCACTGAGCGACCTGCGCCCAGTCGGCCTTCTTGGTGGCCACCAGACGCGTCACGACGAGCGAGAGGGCCGTCTCCAGTCCGGTCGTCCCGAACGGGGCGAGCTCGAACTCGAGCGCCTTCTCGTGCGGAGCATGCGGCGCGTGGTCCGTGGCGATGCAGTCGACCGTCCCGTCGAGCAGCCCTGCGATCAGACCCTCGGCGTCGGCGACCGTGCGCAGCGGCGGGTTCATCTTCAGGTCGGTGTCGTAGGACTCCGTGATGTCGTCCTCCGTCAGAAAGAGGTGGTGCGGGGTGACCTCACAGGTCACGGGGAGGCCTGCGGCCTTCGCCTGACGCACCAACTCGACTGAACCAGCCGTCGACAGGTGCGCGAGGTGCAGCCTGCAGCCCGTGAGCTCGCACAGTCGGATGTCGCGCCACACCTGCATCTCCTCGGCGGCGGCGGGCCAGCCGGACAACCCCAACCTGGTCGAGACGACGCCCTCGTTCACGACGCCCTTGCCGGCCAGTGACTCGTCCTCGCAGTGGCTGACGACCGGCACGCCGAAGCGCTTGATGTAGTCCATGGCCATGCGCATCATGCCCGCGCTCTGCACGCCGCGTCCGTCGTCGGAGAAGGCGACTGCACCCTCGGCGACCATGTCGCCTATCTCCGCGAGCGCTCGGCCCTCCTGCTTCGCGGTGATCGCCCCGAGCGGATAGACCCGCACGGCGCCCTCCGAGGCCGCGCGCTCGCGCACGAACCGCACCGAAGAACCCTCGTCGGCGACCGGGTCGGTGTTCGGCATGGCGCATACGGCCGTGAAGCCGCCATGTGCCGCCGCGCGCGTCCCGCTGTGGACCGATTCCTCATCCTCGCGACCGGGCTCGCGTAGGTGCGTGTGCACATCCGCGAGGCCGGGAAGCACGACCTTCTCGTCGCACTCGAGCGTCTCCCCCTTGGCGATCTTCAGATCCGATCCTATCTCCGCGATGAGGCCGTCCCGGATGACGATGTCTGCCACCGCGTCGAGCCCTAGAGCCGGGTCGACCATTCGCACGTTCCTAAGCAGCAGCGCCACTGTCGGCACCTCCCAGAAGCAGGTACATCACGGCCATGCGGACGGCGACTCCCGACTCGACCTGCTCGAGCACCAGGGAACGCTCGCCGTCGGCCACGTCGGCGGAGATCTCGACCCCGCGGTTCATGGGTCCCGGGTGCATCACGATCGCGGAGGGCTTCATGGCGCCGAGGCGCGCCGAGTTCATCCCGTAGAAGCGCGCGTACTCGCGCAGGCTTGGGAACGGCGTGGCGTCGGCGCGCTCCATCTGGATCCGCAGCATGTAGGCCACATCGAGGGTGGGCAACTCCTCGTCGAGGTCCCACGACACCTCGGCGCCCAGAACGTCTGGCCGCGACGGGAGCAGGGTCGGCGGGGCGATCACCACAGGTTGTGCGCCCACCTTCAGCAGGGCGGGGATCAACGAGCCGGCGACGCGAGAGTGGGCGATGTCACCGACGATGCCGACGCGCAGTCCTTCCAGGTGCCCGATATGCTGCTTCATAGTGTAGAGATCGAGCAGCGCCTGGGTCGGATGCTGGTGCATGCCGTCGCCGCCGTTCACGACCGAGCAATCCATCATCTCCGAGAGGATCCGAGGCGCGCCGGCGTACTTGTGGCGGATGATCACCAGGTCGCACGACATGGCCGATAGCGTGGCGGCCGTGTCGCGCAGGGACTCGCCCTTGACAGTGGCCGAAGCGCTCGCCGTGAAGTTGATGCCGTCGGCCGAGAGCCGCTTCGCGGCTATCTCGAAGCTCGTGCGCGTGCGCGTGGACGGCTCGAGGAAGAGGTTGACCACCGTGAGTCCGCGCAGCGTCGGCAGCTTCTTGATGCGGCGCTCGTTCACGGCCGCGAACGACTCGGCGGTCTCCAGGATCCGGCTGATGTCGTCGGTCTCCAAGTCGTCCATCCCGAGGATGTGGCGGGAGCTGAGCATCACTCCGCCTCCTCGTCCTCGAAGATGAAGGCGGCGTCCTCGCCATCGGTCTCGGTCAGGTGGACCCGGACACGCTCGCGACTCGAGGTGGGGACGTTCTTGCCCACGTAGTCTGCGCGCACGGGAAGCTCGCGGTGCCCGCGGTCGACCAGGACCGCGAGGCGGATGCAGGCGGGCCTGCCGTAGTCCATCAGCGCGTCCATGGCTGCTCTGATGGTACGGCCGGTGAACAGGACGTCGTCCACGAGCACGACGCAGATCCCCGAGGGATCGAAGGGCAGGTCCGTCTTGTGGACCTCGGGACTGTTGCGCGTCGAGACGTCGTCCCGGTAGAAGGAGATGTCGAGGGTGCCGACGGGCACCTCCGCCCCCTCGATCTCGCGCACCCGAGCGGCCAGCCTGTGAGCGAGGTGCGCACCGCGCGTCACGATGCCGACGAAAGCCAGGCGTCCCGCGCCCTTGTTCTCCTCGAGCACCTCGTGCGCGATCCGCGTGATCGCCCGGTCGACGGCCGTGGCGTCCATGACGACGGCCTTCGTCCTGTTTGCCATCTCGCACTCCTCCTGCCTAGCCGCATGGCGCCCTCCTGAGAGAAGCGCCGCGGCACAAAGAGACGCCTTCCGCGCTGCGGCGAAAGGCATCGAGACAAGCGGAGGTATGCTCCCGCGACATTCCGTCAACGATCGTGTCGCGTTCTTGTGTCGCCCCTTGCCGGCCTCACGGAACCGGATTAAAGGTCGTGTTGGACAGTAACGCACCCGGACAGATAATGGAAGAGTGCCTCGGAGCAGGGGTCATCGCTGGCGGGGCGGGCGATCGGACCAGGCAAGTCACATTGCGAGGGGGACGATCAAACATGAAGCGCATGCTCACGAGCCTGTTCGTCGCGTTTCTCGCGCTAGCGGTCGTGGGAGGCTGTGCGCCTGGTCCTACTCCTGGCCCGACGCCGGTCACTCCGGCCACGGGCACGCCCGCACCGACCGGGACCGTCGCTCCTGCCACGTCCACTCCTCCCCCTGTGGCTGGGGAGCCGGTGGCCATCAAGGTGTACTTCGCCCTCAACGAGAAGATGCAGCCGGTGGCGCGGACGTCGCCCGCCGGCACGAAGGCCGTACTGAAGGCTGCGCTAGAGTCGCTTCTCGCCGGCCCGACCTCGAGCGAGAAGGCGGGCGGCCTGTCGACGATGGTCCCGAAGGGCACGAAGCTCCTCGGCGTCTCGATCTCGGCCAACGTCGCGATCGTCGACTTCAACTCGAAGTTCGCCTCCGGCGGCGGGTCGCTGTCGATGTTCGACCGGCTCGCACAGGTGGTCTACACGGCCACCCAGTTCCCGGACGTGAAAGCCGTCACGTTCAAGCTCAACGGCAAGACCGTGAAGGTGTTCGGGGGCGAGGGCATCATCCTCGACCATCCGCGCACGCGCAAGGCGTGCGAATCGGAGACACCCGCGATACTCGTCGACGATCCCGCGTGGCGCGGCGCTCTCGTATCGGGGGACACGATCAGCGGGACCGCCAACGTGTTCGAAGCGGTCTTCCACATGGAGATACGGGACGCGGGCGGCAAGCTCGTCTTCGAGGACACGGTCAACGCCACCAGCGGGACCGGCACGCGGGGAACGTGGTCCGTCTCCCCGTCCTTCCCGGGAGCGAAGTCCGGGGTCGGATCGATCCGCGTGTTCGCCGACTCGCCGAAGGACGGCACGCCCATCGACGTCGTCAAAGTGCCGGTGATCCTGGAACCTTAGCGCGGCCGGGCTCCCGAATGGCGTGGGCCGGCGTCACACCCTCTGCCGCTGCCTGATCGCGGGCAACCGCACCTCGAACGTCGTCCCCGGCTCCGGCTCGTTGCTCGAGAACGACACGGACCCGCCGTGCTGCTCCACGATCTCGCGCACCATCGCAAGCCCCACGCCGAAGCCGGAGCGAGAGCGCTCGCGCGCGGCGTCGGATCGCCAGAACCGGGTGAAGACCCGGTCGCGCTGCTCCTCGGGAATGCCGATCCCCGAGTCGCGCACGGACACAACGACCTGCTTCTGCTCCACAGCCATGCGGACTGTGACCGTCCCGCCTGCTGGCGTGTACCGCGCCGCGTTGGAGAGCAGGTTGCCGAACGCCTGGGTCAGGCGATCGAGATCCGCTGAGACCGTCGAGCCCTCGGCGACCTCGGAGACGAGCGTCAGTTCGAGCGACTCGAACAGAGCTCTGTGGCTGTCAACCGCCCGTGTCAAGGGGACGGCGGGGTCGATCGGCGCCATCTTGAAGCGGACGCTGCGGTTCTCGAGGCGGGACAGTTCAAGGATCGACTCAGCGAGGCGCCCGAGACGCACCGTCTCGTCCCTGACGACGCCGAGGTTCTCAGCCGGCAGGACGCCGTCCTGGATGGCCTCGACGGTCGCCTGGATCGCCTGCAGCGGGGTACGCAGCTCGTGGGCCACGTCGGCCGTCAGCCTGCGCTCGAACTCCCGCTCCGCCTGGATCGACGCCGCCATCTCGTCCAGCGTGCGGCCCAGCAGCCCGACCGGGTCCTCGCCCGACATGCCGGTCCGCGCGTCTAGCTCCCCTGTCCGGATAGCCGCGGCGGTCCGCGTGACGCGCTCGATCGGATGGGCGAACACCCGGGAGTAGAAGAACCCGCCGGCAGTGGCCAGCGCCACCGCGAGGGCTGCTGCGAGCCCCAGACCCTCGAACGACGCGTCGCGGAACTGCAGGTCGGTGTCGGTCAGGAGAGACCCGGGCGACGCGGACGCGAGGCGCAGGGTCCCTACCTGGATGGAGCCCACGTACACGGGTGCCGTGACGACCGGGGCGCTCATGGGAGCCAGACCGGAGGTCGTGGGCGACGAGGGCTGGATCTCGCCGGGAGCACCGGGCAGCGGCGGCTCACCGGTGAGGTAGTAGCTGTCCGCCACGACGAACCCGTGTGCATCGATGACCTGCGCGCGCATGCGGTTGCTGCGGGCGATGGCCGTCAGGACGAGCAGGTCGTGGGAGTTCCACGAACCAGGGGTGACGAACGCGTCGCTGGCCATCTTGGCGAAGCTGGACGCGTTGGCTTGGACGCGCTCGCGCACGTAGCTGTCGAAGACGTTCTGCCATGTGACGGACATGACGACGGCGACCAGCAGCGCCGTTGACGCGGCGACCACGGCGAACGCGAACCCGAGCTGAGCCCGGAGGCTGATCCGCCTCATGAAGTCGGCGCCTCGCCGGGGGCGGGCTGCGGCTCGAACCGGTACCCCACGCCGGTCACCGTCTGGATGAACCTGGGCTCGCGCGGGTCGTCCTTCAGCTTGGCACGCAGGTTCTTGATGTGGGAGTCGATGGCGCGCTCGTAGCCCTCGAAGTCGTAGCCGAGCACCTTCTCCACGAGTTCCATGCGCGGGTACACGCGTCCCGGGTAGCGCGCGAGCGTCACGAGCAGCTTGTACTCGCTGGCGGTGAGCTCGATCTCGTCGCCCCCGAGGTGAACGCGGTGTGCGCGCAGGTCGATCACGAGGTCGCCGAAGTCCATTCGGTCTCTCTGTGGATCGGACTCCGCGTGCGCGCGCCGGATGAGCGCCCGCACGCGAGCGGTAAGCTCCCGAGGCGAGAAGGGCTTGACGAGGTAGTCGTCCGCGCCGATCTCGAAGCCGCGGATCCGCTCCTCCTCTGCCCCCTTGGCCGTGAGCATGATGATCGGCACGTCCGAGACGTCACGGATGCGACGGCAGACCTCCTCGCCCGACACCTTCGGGAGGTTCAGATCCAACACGACCAGGTCGAAAGCCTTGCGGCCCGCCTGTTCCAGCGCCTCCGCGCCGTCGGCGACCGGCGTGACCCAGTAGCCCTCACGCTCGAGATACGCGGTGACCGCGTCCCGTATCGCGCGCTCGTCCTCGACGAGCAGGACCCTTTGAGTGGCCTCCATCTTCGTCCCTCTCGACTTGCCGACCGCCTTCATCTGGAGCGAGGCGGCGGCGGTCTATCAGGATAGCGTGTCATGTGTATGCCGCAGGACACGAACGGCGCAATCTCCACGCAGACCCCACAGGCCGGCCGGACCGTCCAGAGGTCCTACTCTCGGCCTTCCGCGCCTTGGGCGAACAGCGCCGGAACGACCTCGTCTCCGGCCTCGGTCCGTCCCTGACTGCGGTCGGCGATGGAGCGCAGCGCGGTCGACAGGTCGTCCGGAAGCGGATCGCCGATGGCGAGACGCTCGCCCGTGACGGGATGGTCGAACGCCAGCGAGTAGCTGTGCAGGAACTGTCGCGTCAGGCCCAGATCCTCCCGCAACTTGCGCCGCCCGTAGAGGGGGTCGCCGACCACAGGGTGCTTGATGTAGGCGCAGTGGACGCGGATCTGATGTGTGCGGCCGGTCTGCAGCTTGCACTCGATGAGCGTGTAGCCCTCGTCGGCCCCGTCCGACTCGAATCGCTCGAGCGTACGGAAGGACGTCACCGCCTGTCGTGCGCCCGAGGCGTCGCTCACCCACATCTTGCGCGGTTCCTTGGGGTGACGTCCGATGGGGGCGTCGATCAGCCCCGTGTCCGGCACGACCCGGCCGTGGACCAGCGCGATGTAGCGTCTCTCCACGAGCCGCTGCTGGATCATCGACTGCAGGGCGCGCTGCACGTCGTCGTTCTTGGCGACGATCATCAGCCCCGAAGTGTCCTTGTCGAGCCGGTGGACGATCCCGGGACGCTCGTCTCCCGCCAGCGTGCCCAGGTCGTCCGAGTGCCCCAGAAGCGCGTGCACCAGCGTCCCCGACCAGTGCCCGTGCGCCGGGTGCACGACCATGCCGGCGGCCTTGGACAGGACGATCAGCGACTCGTCCTCGAACCTGACGTCGAGTTCGACGTCCTCGGCGACGAGCTCGGAGGACTCGGACGGTGGTACCTCGACCGTGATCCGGTCACCGCTGCGCACCTTGTATCGCTTCGTGACCGTGAGACCGTTCACACGGACGCAGTTGCGCTCGATGAGCCGCTGCGTCACCGAACGACTGGGAAGCAGCCCGCACTCGGCGATCAGCACGTCGATCCGGGTGCCGACCTCGTCAGCACGCACGCCGTGGGTCAGGACCTCGTCGGCGCACACGGTCAGCGCACCTCGGCGGCTTCGGTGCGCTCGGCCGCTCCCTCGACGGCCGAGCCCGCTTCCGCCGAAGGTACCGGTTCCGGGGGAGCGGGGCCGAACAGCAACCACCACACGAGCATCGCTACGCCGACAGTGATCGAGGAGTCGGCAACGTTGAAGACAGGGAAATCGAAGGGGATCCGGATGAAGTCGGTGACCCATCCGAACGAGAGACGGTCGACCAGATTGCCCAGCGCCCCGCCTGCGACCAGCCCGAGAGCCGCTACGATCCAGAGGCGCTCCGGGCGGCGGCGCACGACGAAGGCGGCGATGGCCACCAGCACGCATATGGACACGGCGATGAAGAGCGGCCTGTAGCCGGGCATCATCCCGAAAGACGCGCCGAGGTTGCGCACGTAGGTGAGTCGCAACACCTCGCCGAGCACCGGGACGGACGTGCCTGGGGGGGACATCTGGGCCCGTACCAACGCCTTCGTCGCCTGATCGACCCCGACGACGACGGCACAGATCGCCGCCGTCACCACCGCGCCGCGGCGGCGCACTACCGGGATTCCTCCCACTCCTTGCAGGCGATGCAGAGCCCGGCCGCGGGCATCGCGATAAGCCGCTCGACAGCAACAGGCTGACCGCAACGGACGCAGGTGCCGTAGGCGCCGTCCTCGATGCGCTCCAGCGCGGCCACGACCGTGGCGTGCATCTCGCGAGCAGCGCCCTCAAGGGTCATGTCGAGTTCCTTGCCGAAGGTAGCGCTGCCCTGATCGGCCATGTGATCGCGGTAGTTGTTCTCGCCCGATGTCTCGGAGAGGTTGGTGGCGCTGTCCCGCTCCAGGTCTGAGATCTCATGTGCGAGTCGATCCCGCTCGGCCTCGAGTGCGGTCTTGATGTTCGCAAGCGTCGCGGCATCCATGTACGTGGTCCTTCGGTGTCGGTGACGGTGGGGCGGACGAATCGGTCCGCATAGGCGCGACCCCCGCGGTCGGCGGGGGTCGCAGCCACGATCGGATTATACCATCGCGGGCGGTCTAGAGACTCCTGAGCACCGCCGCGCACCTTCCGCAAACGTTCGGGTGCTCCGAGTCGACGCCCACGTCGGTACGTATGTTCCAGCAACGCGGGCACTTCTCGCCCGCGGCACGCGCGACCTGAACGGTGATGTCGGCATCTCCGAACTCGGGGCCGGTCCGAGGATCGTGCCCCGTCACTGTCTGCACCGACGAGACGATGAACGTCTCTGCGAGTCTGTCGGCCCCAACGGCATCCAGCACTCGACGGCGGTCAGGCGTTGTGAAGACCGTCACCAACGCCTCCTGGCTCTTGCCGATCGTTCCCTCGTTGCGAGCGTCTTCCAGCGCCTTGGTGACGTCCTCGCGGACCTCGCGAACGACCGCATAGGCATCCCGCAGCGGCACGGCGGCGTTCTCGTCCACGGCTACCTCGGGCCATCCAGCCAGCTGGACGGAGACGATCCCCCCTCGCAGCACCGCGGGCGTCGCCTGCCAGATCTCCTCGGAGGTGAAGGTCAGGATCGGGGCGACCATGCGCACCATGGCTCCGAGCATGGCGGCGAGGACGGTCTGCGCGCTCCTGCGCGCGCGCGAGTCGGCCGCGTCCGCGTAGAGGCGGTCCTTCAGCACGTCGAGATAGAAGGAGGAGAGGTCGGCGCCGCAGTACTCGTAGAGGTGGCGGTAGACCATGTGGAACCGCCAGTCGTCGTAGGCGGCGGTCACGTCGCGCACGAGATCGGAGAGCGTCACCATCATGTAGCGATCCAACTCGGGCATCTCGTCGAAGGGCACGGCATCGGCGGGTCCGAAGTCGTAGAGGTTCGACAGGAGGAAGCGGAACGTGTTGCGGATGCGCCTGTACGCCTCGCTGGTCCGGTCGAGTATCTCGCCCGAGACGGAGATGTCCTGCCCGTAGTCGGCACTCGCGGCCCACAGCCGGATGATGTCTGCACCGGACTCGGCGACGACGTCGATGGGGCTGACGGTGTTGCCGAGCGACTTGGACATCTTGCGGCCTTCGCCGTCGACGATGAACCCGTGCGTCAGCACTGCACGGAAGGGCGGCTCGTCGTACGCACCCACACTCGTCAGCAGCGACGACTGGAACCAGCCGCGGTGCTGGTCCGACCCCTCGAGGTAGAGCTCGGCCGGTCGGTGGAGCTCGGGACGGGCGTCGAGGACGCTGGTGTGCGACACGCCAGACTCGAACCACACGTCGAGGATGTCGTCCTCAGGCTTGAGCTCGGTACCACCGCAGCGCCGGCACGCTGTGCCGGCGGGCAGGTACTCGGACGGCGCCTTGGTGAACCAGGCGTCGGCGCCCTCGGTCTCGAACAGGTCGATCACGGCGTCGAACGTCGCGTCCGTCGCGACGGTCTCGCCGCACGCGACGCAGGTGAACACGGGGATCGGGACGCCCCAGGCCCGCTGCCGGGAGATGCACCAGTCCGGTCGTTCGGAGACCATCGCCGACATGCGGTTGATCGACCAGCCCGGGATCCACTGGACCTTCGAGATGGCCTCCATCGCGCCCTCGCGCAGCGACCTCACGCCTTCGTTGGCCGCGTCCATGGCGACGAACCACTGCTCCGTCGCCCGGAATATGACCGGCTGCTTGCACCTCCAGCAGTGCGGGTAGCTGTGCGAGATCGTCCCGGCTGCCACCAGCGACCCTCGATCGCGCAGCCACTGGACGATCACCGGGTTGGCGTCTCGCACGCTCAGGCCCTTGAATGGGCCTCCGCCTGCGTCGAACGTGCCGTCGTCGCGCACCGGCATCGGCATGGGCAGCCCGAACTTCTGTCCGACGATGTAGTCGTCCTCGCCGTGACCCGGCGCCGTGTGTACCGCGCCCGATCCGGTGGAGAGATCGACGTGCTCGCCGGTGATGATCACACCTTCCGCGCCCTCGTGGATCGGCTGGTGGTAGTGCAGGCCGGCGAGTTTGGCTCCCGCGATGCGAGACGGCAGGACCTCCCACTCGGACCACCCGGCGGCCTGGGCGACCCGGTCGACGAGCGCCTCGGCCATGACCAGCACCTCGCCGCCGTGCAGCACCCCCACGTAGGGCGCCTTCGCCGCCAGCGTGACCGCCACGTTGGCGGGAAGAGTCCAAGGTGTCGTCGTCCAGATGAGCACGGATACCGGCTCCGGGCGGTCCGCCCAGGGCTCAGGCCTCGATGTGAACTCGAACTTCACATAGATGCTGTCGGATGGCTCGTCCGAGTACTCGATCTCGGCCTCAGCCAGAGCCGTTCCGCACCGGACGCACCAGTGGATCGGCTTGGCGCCCCTGTAGATCATGCCGCGGTCGTACATCGCCTTGAAGATCCTGACGTTGCCGGCCTCGTAGGAGTGGTTGAGAGTCAGGTACGGATCGTCGAAGTCGCCCCGTACGCCTAGCCGCTTGAACTCGTCGGCCTGGACCGCGACGAACTTCATCGCGTGCTCCCGGCAAAGGGCGCGGACCTCCGCCTGCGATGCCTCCTTCATCTTCTCGGGCCCGAGGCTCTTCTCGACCATATGCTCGATCGGCTGCCCGTGGCAGTCCCAACCGGGCACGTACGGCGCGAAGTAGCCGCGCATGGTCTTGTACTTCACGACGAGGTCCTTGAGCACCTTGTTGAAGGCCGTGCCCATGTGGATGTGCCCGTTGGCGTACGGAGGTCCGTCGTGCAGGACGAAGACGGGTCCGCCGGCGTTGATGTCCAGGGCGCGCCGGTACATGTCCAGCTCGTCCCAGAACTCGAGCCAGCCGGGCTCCCGCGCGGCCAGGTTCGCGCGCATGGGGAAGTCCGTCGAAGGCAGGTTCATCGTCTGCTTGTAGTCGGGCGTCTCTGCCACTTTCGCTCCCTCGCGTGTCGTCCCAGCGCCTCTCCACTCGCGGACGTGAAGAAGGCGCACGTCGTCTCGTCGCCGGGACGAAGCGCGCCTCTCGAAGATGGCGGTCACTCCGCGGTACCACCCAGCTTGCGCCGGTCCCGTCCTCGCGGGAGCCTGCGCGCCACTCGGCCGCGTTCTATAACGGGGTGCGGACCCCGCCGGAGCCTACCCGGCGCACTCGCGCCGTATCGGTCCGGGGCTGATGAGGTGATCTTCGGAGGCGGACCCGCCGCGGGACTCTCACCGTCTCTCCCGCTCGCTTGGTGGCCGAAGGTGGCCGCCCCTACTTCGTCCTCGTCGTCGCCGTCCTGCTCATGTGCGCTCGGGCGCAAAGCCCGGAACGATGCAGCCAAGGGTAGCGCGGCCGGCGTGGGGGGTCAACGAGCGAGCAGCCGCCGGACCTCGTCGTCCGCCAGCCCCGCCACTTCCAGGGTCTTGGTCCTCGCCGTGCGGCCGCGGACCACGGCGACGCCGCTCTTCGGCACGCCGAGCGCATCTGCGACGACGCGGCAGACCGCCGCATTCGCCTTGCCGTCGTCGGGAGGCGCGGTGACCCTCACCGACAGAACACCCCCCTCTCCTGCCTCGACGGCGTCTCGGCTGGATCGGGGGGTGACGCGTACTGTGATCCGGGCGCTCACGCCCGCCGTCCTAGTCGATCTCCTCGATGTCCACGTCTTCGTCGCGCTCGCCCATCGGCCCGCGCGGAGGGAGCGCGAAGTCGTCGAGCTCGTCGAGAGTCGGCACCGCCGAGTCGTCCAGCACGGGCGCCGTGGCCTCACCCAGGATGAGCGAGCTGACCCTGCCGGTCACCGGCGCTTCCTCCTCGGCCTCTGCTTCGAGTTCGAACTCGAACGCCGCCTCGGCTTCAGGCTCGGGCTCGGGTTCCGCATCCGCCACAGCCGCGACCGGCTCGGGCATCGCGAACGATCCGGTCGCGAGAGCACTGGAAGCGGGCTCCTCGACGGTGGCAATGTAGTCACGAAGCATCGACAGGAAGCGTACGCGGAACTCCTCTTCGGCTTCCTTGAGGCGAGTGAGTTCGAACTGCGAACGCTGCTTGTCCTCGAGGGCCGCGGAGACGATCTCCTGCGACTTGGACTCCGCGTCCGTCACCAGGCGCGCGGCATCCGCCTCGGCGCGCGCGCGGATGTCGTCGGCCGACGTCTGCGCCGCGACCATCGTGTTCTGCAGAGTGCGCTCCATATCCGCGTATGCTCGCACCCGGGCGGTAGCGGCTTCGAGCTTCTCGCTCAGATCGATGTTCTCCTTGAACAGGCGCTCGAACTCGTCGGCCACCTCGTCGAGGAAGTCGTCGACTTCCTCCGGGTTGTAGCCGCGCAGAGCGTTACGGAACTCCTTGTGGTGTATGTCCAGGGGGGTGAGTTTCATCTTGGGACGATTCCTTTCGAATGCGCACGCCCGGTGCGTCGAGTCCTTGCGCCTTGCACGATAGCAGACGCCGGGCTCAGCCCAGCCTCCGTGCGAACGAAGCTACGACCTGCAGAACCAGCCAGGCGACGAGAGGGGCCATATCGAGGCCTCCCCGTCCGACCGCGACTACAGGGAGCACTCGGCGGAACAGCCCGATATAGGGCTCGCAGACGCCTCGGAGCAAGCGGTAGATGTCGGCGATCAGCCCGGACTCAGTGGCGGCAACGACCCAACTAAGGACGATGTAGGTGAGGATGAGCCATCCGTAGAGCTCCAGTAGTGATGCGACCAGGCCGCCCACTCCCTACCGCCCCAACTCGTGCGAGCGGACGCTGGCGGCACGCACAGCGGCCGCGAAGGCGGCTGGCACGCCGTGCCCGTTGAGCTCGCCCATCGCCGCTATCGTGGCGCCTCCCGGACTCGAGACAGCGTCGATGATCGCCTCGGGAGTCTCGCCCGTCTTCTCGATCAGCTCGACCGTTCCGCGCATCGTCGCCAGAGCGAGCATCTGAGCGATCTCTCGGGGCAGCCCTTCGCACTCGCCCGCGTCGGCGAGCGCGTCGACGACCAGCGCCATGTACGCGGGGCCGCACCCGGATATCGCGGTACACGCGTCCAGCAGGTGTTCGTCGAGGACGACGACCTCGCCGACGCATCCGAACAGGTCCGCGACCAGCGCGATCTGCTCGGGAGTGGCCTCGGCCCCCCCGCTGACTACGCTCATCCCCGCTCCGACCAGCGCGGGCGTGTTGGGCATGACACGGACGAGCGGCGTCCCGGCCGGCAGCAACGACTCGAGGCGCGCGCAGGTCACGCCTGCGGCGATGCTGATCACGAGAGCATCCGCCAAGCACGGCGCCAGCGCAGTCACGACGGGTTCGACGACCTGAGGCTTGACAGCGATCACCACGGTGTCCGCGCCGGCCACCGCCTCCGATCCGTCCGAGACGGTCGAGACGCCGTAGGCGGAAGCCAGCTTCTCACGGCGGGCGTGCGAGGGCTCTGCGACCACTATCTGCGACGCCTTCAGGGATCCGGAGCCGACCAGACCGGCGACGATCGCCTCTCCCATCCGGCCGCCACCGACGACGGCGAGCCGCCTGACGGCGGGGTCCACGACCGCGCCCTACTCGCCGAAGACGGTCGTGCCGTGAGACCGGACGCGGTCGCCGACGGAGACATCGACGTTGCGCGGCGATAGCATGTACACCTTGTCCGAGACCTTCTGGATGCTTCCGTCCAGCCCATAGGTCAGACCGGCGGCGAAGTCCAGCAGCTTCCTGCACAGCTCCGCATCCGTGCCCAGGAGATTCACTATTACCGGCTGACCGGCTTTGAACTTGTCCGCTATTGACTGGGCTTCAGCGAAGTTGCGGGGCTCTATCGTGTGGATCTTGACCTGCGGGGCCACGGCACGATCCGCCGGGCTCGGCACCGCGCGCAGCGGTGTCGCATCCCGGGCCCGAGCTACGTCCGGTTCGCGCCTGACGCGGCGCACCGACAGGGGCTCCGATCCGTAGGGTGACGTGTAGGTCGGCGCCTGGGGCTCCTCGTAGTCGGAGTCTCCCTCGTCCTCGTCGTAGTCCGCGGGACCGTAGCCGTCGTCGTACTCCTCGTCGTACTCGTCGGCCAGTCCGAGCATCACCTTGACTCGGTGCATGAAACCCATCGGGCTTGTCTCCTGACTCATCCCCGTCCGCGCACGAGATGCGGGACTACCGTCCGAAAAGGGCTCTGCCCACGCGAACGATTGTAGCGCCTTCCTCTATCGCCACGGGGAAATCATTCGACATCCCCATGCTCAGTTCGGTCAGTTCGACGGCATCGCAATGAAGTGACTGCAGGCGGCCCATCCAGTGGCCACACTCGCGGAACACCCTGCGCGTCGACTCCGGCCGGCCCAGGGGCGCCATCGTCATCAGCCCGCGAATCGCGATCCCGGGCAGCTCACGAGCACGCCGGACGGCCTCCTCTGCCTCGTCGTACGTCATCCCATGTTTGGTGCGCTCGCCCGAGACGTTGACCTCCAGCATCACCGGCTGCACCAGCCCCTGCTCGCGCGCCCGACGGTCGATCGTGTCCAGGAGCCCGAGGGAATCGACGCTGTGGATCAGCGCGGCGCGACCGACCACCTGCTTGACCTTATTGGATTGCAGGGTGCCGATGAAGTGCCAGGTCTCGTGCGGGAAGAGTGCCTGCTTGCCGACGAACTCCTGGGCACGGTTCTCGCCGAACTCGTGCATGCCTGCGGCTATGGCCTGCGATACCTCGGAGATCCCGACGTTCTTGGTGACCGCCACAAGGCTCACCTCCGCGGGATCGCGCCCGGCCACATCGGCCGCATCTGCGATCGCGCGGAGCACCTTGCGGTATCGCTCCGCGACGGCGCTCATCCCAGGTCTACCCGGCGGCCGGAGGTTCCGGCGGGGCCTCGAACGTACCGGTCATCATGTACCGTACCCGCTCGCCTATGTCGACGGCGTTGTCGGCGATCCGCTCGAGGTAGCGGGCAGCGAGGACCATCGATGATGCCCACTCGATGTCCTCCTCGTCGGTCAGGCGCGCCAACTCCCGGAAGAACTGCTTGTAGAGGTGGTCGATGGGCTCGTCCAGTTCCTGGAGCTTCTGCGCCATCTCGAGGTCGTTGTTCTGGAGAGACTCGATGCACGCGTCGAGGACCCGATGCACGAGGTTGCCCTGCGCCTGGATGAGGTCGTAGAGCGTCTGCGGTCCCCTCCGGCCCGCCGTCCGGAGCGCCGCCTTCGCGATGTTGACCGCGAGATCACCCATCCGCTCCATATGCCACGCAACGTACGTGAGTGAGTGAAGGAGCCGCAGGTCTCGAGCTACAGGGAACTGGGTCGCCATGACCTCGAGCGTCGCCTCCTCGAGCGCCATTGTGCGGTGATCGATCTCGTCGTCGGTGTCGATGACCCGCTGAGCGAGCTCCACGTCACCCTCGATCAGCGCCTGAACACTCAGGGTCGTCTGTTCGACGCAACGGCTGCCGATCGCGAGAACCTCGGCCTTGAGAGCCTTGAGTTCCTGCCTGAAGCCTTCGCGCATCGTGCTCACGACCTTCCTTCGCCACAGCTCGCGCGCCGTGCGCCCGTACCCTTCGCAGCGGGTCGGCCACCGACTCGGGATCCCCGCAATCTTACTCCACGACCAGTCGGATCCGTGCCCGGCAGGTTGCTTCCGTGTGACTCTGTTGTGACGGCCATAGCCTAGACCTTGACTCGATGCTCAGACAGTTGCGCGGCCGCCCTCCCGGACCGCTGGCCTATCCGAACCGCCCGGTGATGTAGTCCTCAGTCCGCCGGTCCTTCGGGGCGGTGAACAGCGATGCCGTGCGGTCGTATTCGATGAGGTGCGCAGGCTCTCCGGCGCCCTCCTGCAAGAAGAAGGCGGTGTAGTCGGAGACACGCGCTGCCTGCTGCATGTTGTGTGTGACGATCACGATCGTGATGCGGTCCTTCAGTTCCGCCATCAGGTCCTCGACCTTTTGGACCGAGGTCGGGTCGATGGCCGAGCAAGGCTCGTCCATGAGCAGCACCTCAGGCTCGACGGCCAGGACTCGCGCGATGCATAGCCGCTGCTGCTGCCCGCCGGAGAGGGTGAGGCCTCCCCTGCCCATGATGTCCTTGACCTCTTTCCACACGTTTGCGCGCTTGAGGGACTCCTCGACGATCCCGTCGAGTTCGCTCTTCTTGCGGACCCCGTGCAACTTCGGACCGTAGGCGACGTTGTCGTAGATGGACATCGGGAACGGGTTCGGCTGCTGGAAGATCATGCCGACCCTCCTGCGAAGGTCGACCGGGTCGACGCCGGGACCGTAGACATCTTGATCGTCGAGGGTGATCTTCCCCTCCACACGGGTGCCCGGGATCAAGTCGTTCATGCGGTTGAGGCAGCGAAGGAACGTGGATTTGCCGCATCCCGACGGGCCGATGAATGCGGTCACGGCATGCCGCTTTATGCTCACCGTGATGTCCGTCAGGGCGTTGAAGTCCCCGTAGAAGAAGTCCAGCTTCTCCACCTTGAACTTGTCGCCGTGATCGAAAGCCGGGCCCTGACCCGGAGCCACGAAATGCGAGGCGAGCGCTTCGCTCATCCCTGCATCCTCCTGTTCCTGCGTCCGATGTACCGGGCGGTGAGGTTGAATCCGAGCACCATGAGTACGAGCAGCAGAGCCGTGCCGTACGCCGAGGGCATGTTGATCCCCTCTTGCGCCATGAGCATCAGGTTCACGGGCATCGTGCGGCCGGGGTCGAGCGGAGAGACGGGCGCGTTGATCACGGTGCCCATCGTGTAGATGACGACGGCGGTCTCACCGGCAGCGCGCCCCGCGGCGAGGATGACGCCCGTGATGATCCGCGGCATTGCGGACGGAATGACGATGCGCGACACCGTCTGCCACTTGGAGGCACCGAGGCCGTAGGAACCCCACCGGATGTACTTGGGGACGGCCCTGATCGCCTCTTCAGTGGCGCGCACGATGATCGGAAGCAGGAGGAACGCGAGGGCCAGGGCAGCCGCGAGGACCGAGAATGGCATCCCGATCCCCTCGACGAACGCCGCGACCCCGAAGAGCCCCATGACGATCGAGGGCACGCTCGCCAGCGAGTCGGCGGCGAACCGGATCGTGGATACGAGGCGACCCTGCACCGCGTATTCGGCCAGGTACACCGCAGCAAGGACCGCGATCGGCGTGGTGATGAGCATCGCGAGTGCGGTGACGTAGACGGTCGCCTGGATGGTCGGCCATATGCCGCCCTCCATATTGACGCCGTGCGGCCACGTGAATATGAACGCGGGGGTCAGTTGCCCGATCCCGTTGACGATCACGTACAGCAGGATGGTACCGAGTGCTCCCACGGTGGCTATGGCGGTCAGCCAGATCACGCCGAGCGCCAGCTTGTTGGTCACGCGCTTGTCCATGCGCTCGCGGGACTGCACTCCTAGCTCATCTCCTTGCCGAACCTCGAGATCACGCGGATCGCGGCCACGAAGATCATCGAGATGATGAAGAGGACGATGGCGACGCCGAAGAGCGCCGTCCGGTGGTCACCGGCGGCGTAGGGCATGTCCATGACGATCACGGTGGTCAGCGTCAGGAACGGCTTGAAGATGCCCTCGGGGATCACTCGCGCGTTGCCCGCGACCATCACCACTGCCATTGTCTCGCCGATGGCGCGGCCCATTCCCAAGATGATCGCGTCGATGATCCCGATCTTGGCGGCCGGCAGCAGCACGCGCGAGATCGTCTGCCACTTGGTGGCGCCCATCGCGTAGGACGCTTCACGGATGCCCTCCGGGACCGAGCGCAGAGCGTCCTCGGTGAGCGCGGCGATCGTGGGCAGGATCATCACGGCGAGGATCAGCCACACCGTGAAGAGGCCGAACCCCAGTCCGCCGAAGACCTGCGCGACGATGGGTCGCAGCAGCACGAGCCCGAAGAAGCCGTACACGACCGACGGGATGCCGGCGAGCAGTTCGACCGCGGGGCGCACCAACTCGCGCACGCGGGGGCTGGCGACCTCGGACAGGAACACCGCCGTACCTATCGCCAGCGGCGCTCCGATGGCGAGAGCGCCGGCCATGGCGAGCATGGAGTTGACGATGAGCGGCAGGATCCCGAAGAACCCCTTGGTCGGGAACCACTTCGCTCCACTCAGGAACTCCCAGAGGCCGACCTTCGCGAAGATGGGCCAGCCCTTGAGCCCGACGAAGAGGAAGATCAGCCCCACTCCTGCCACTGCCACGAACGCGCACAGCAGGAAGAGGTTCTTGAGCAGGGCCTCCTTGAGGTAGGTCGCCTTGGAGATCGTCGTCAGGCCCCGGTCAGAGCGGGGGCGCGGGGCGTTGGCGGCGTCGGCGGGATCGTCCACGCACATCTCGGGAGCGGACGCATTCGCCCGGGAGTCTCTCTCGGCCGTCACGTCACTGGCTCCCTTCCTTGATCGGAAGGAACCCCGCGTCGCGCACGACGGTCTCTTGGATCTCGGGGGAGAGGACGTAGTCGATGTAGGCCTTCGTCAGGCCGATCGGCTGGCCCTTGGTGAAGAAGTGGAGCACTCGGGACACGGGGTAGGTGCCGTCAGCGACTGTCGCTCCTGTCGGGGCGATGCCGTCCACCGCCAACGCCTTGACGGACTTGTCCACGAACCCGAGGGAGATGTAGCCGACCGCCCCCGACGATTGGGCGACCACGAATCGGACCTGTCCGGTGCCCGACAGGACGGCCGCGGCCGGGTCGAAATCCGCACCCTTCAAGACGATCTTTGAGAAGGCCTCTCGAGTCCCGGAGGCCTCGTCGCGGTTCACGAGTCCTATGCCAAGATCCGGCCCTCCGACCTGATTCCAGTTGGTGATCTTCCCCTCGAATATCTGGGCGACCTGGCTCGTTGTGAGCGCGGCGACGGGGTTTGAAGGGTTGACGATCACCGCGATGGCGTCGCGAGCGATGGGCCAGTCGACGAGCCCGAGTCCTGCCTCCTCGGGCTTCAGATCGCGAGAGGACGTGCCTATGCCGGCCGAGCCGTTGCTGACCGCGAGGATGCCCTCGGACGAGCCATTGCCCATTGCCAGCACGCGTTTGCCGGGGTTGGCGGCGTCGAAATCCTCGGCTGCCACCTCAGCTATCGGCAGGACTGTCGTCGATCCCGTCACGAGCAGGCTGGTCTGGGACGCGCCCTCTTGCCTCGCGCATCCCGAGAGCGCGATCGCGCCGAACGCGACTGCGGCGAGCAGGGCCGACGCCACAGGACGCCGCAGACTCACAGCGAACCCCCGAGAATGCACGCGACCGCGCCGTGGCGCCCCGTGGGGCCTTCGGCGCGATGGGAGAAGAACGCATCGGTCCGCTCTGCCGTACACAGGGAGCTGCGGACCTGAGACGAGAACGGCACACCGACCCCATTCAGGCTCTGTGACACAACAGCGCCCAGGTCCAAACGGCCCCGGGCCGCGGCAATACTACCAAACGCCTCGGCGAATTGCGACAGGATCTGGTCCCCAACTTCGTAGTGGCACTGCCCGATGTGGGGACCCAAGTAGGCGACCAGCTGGTCGGTGCCGTGCCCTGTCGCGGCCGCGAGTCTTCGGGCGGCCTCTCCGGCTATCCCTGTTCAAAGCGCCGCGCCAGCCCGCGTGCACGACAGCGACGGCCCGTGGGTGACCTGGCGCTACAAGGACCACCGGCACGCAGTCGGCGAAGCACAGCATCAGAGGAGTGCCGGCCTCGAGAGTGAAGAGTGCGTCGGTCCCCGGGACGGCAGAGGGCGAACCCGGGCGCGCGAAGGCGCCCATACCGGCCATCGCACCGGCGACCTCGCATACCACGGAACCGTGGACCTGTTCCGCTGCGGTCAGCCGTGCCCTGACAGACTCGAGCCCCAGCGCGGAAAGAAGCGCGGTGCGATTGTCATCGACTCTCGACGCTTCGTCGCCCACGTGTGAGGCGAGATTCAGCGAGGCGAATGGAGGGCTGCTCGTCCCCCCTGTTCTCTCGGAGAAGGCGACCAGGATCCCGTGCTCCTCTCGGAGCCACGGATCGACGTGCACGGCGACGTCGCCGGCCTGCCGACGAACGAGTCCGATCATGCATGCGCCGCCTTCCGCCGCAGCTGCCGGACCGGGACCAGACTCCGAGGAAACGTCCACGCCACGATGATAGCCTTCATCATGGCCGCGGCGGGGTGACGAGGTCCCTGTGCCTCGTCACCCCGCCGCGCATTCGTCGCCGGCCTACAGCCGGGCCGACGTTCCTCAAAGCGCCCAACCCCGGAGCCGCTCGGTCCCGGAGAAGCCAGCCTATCTCTTGCGACGCAGGAAGACCGGGATGCCGTCGTCTTCGTCGTCCCCGACGGGCTCGAAGGATGGAACGGAGGCCGCCGTCGGCAGAATGTCCTCGCCCTCCGAGTCGAGCGCCAGCGACGACTGCTTGCGCCGGCCCTCGAAGCCGGTCGCGACGACTGTGACGCGGATCGAGTCCATCATCGAGTCGTCGATCACGGCGCCGTAGATGATGTTGGCGTCCGGGTGCACAGCAGCGGTGACGACAGCGGCGGCCTCGCTGGCCTCGTGGAGAGTCAGATCGCTGCCAGCCGCGATCGAGAGGAGAACGCCCTGCGCGCCCTCGATCGAGGACTCCAGGAGCGGACTCGAGATCGCGGCCTTCGCGGCCTCGTTCGCGCGGTTGTCGCCGGTCGCGACCCCGATGCCCATCAGTGCGGACCCGGCGTCCTGCATGATCGTTCTGACGTCCGCGAAGTCCAGGTTGATCAGACCGGGGACCGTGATCAGGTCGGTGATCCCCTGGGTCCCCTGACGAAGCACGTCGTCGGCGATGCGGAAAGCGTCCAGCATCGACGTCTTCTTCTCGGAGACCTGCAGCAGACGCTCGTTCGGGATCACTATGAGGGTGTCGACGTGGTCGCGAAGCCGCTTGATGCCCTCGTCCGCCACGCCTGCGCGCTTGCGTCCCTCGAAGTTGAACGGCCGCGTGACACACCCGACGGTAAGCGCCCCGATCTCCTCCTTGGCGATCTGTGCGATCACGGGAGCGGCTCCGGTGCCCGTGCCTCCACCTTCACCCGCCGCGATGAAGACCATGTCCGCGCCCTGCAGAGCCTCCTTGATCTCGGCACGAGACTCCTCCGCAGCCTGCAGGCCGACATCCGGATCCGCGCCCGCTCCCAGTCCCTTGGTGATCCCCGCGCCGATGTGCACCTTGTAGTCGGCGTCGGACATGAGCAGCGCCTGCGCGTCGGTGTTGACGGCGATGAACTCGACGCCCTTCACACCCGCCTCGACCATCCGGTTGACGGCGTTCGAGCCGCCACCCCCGATACCGACGACCTTGATCACTGCGAGATAGTTGGCACCTGTCTCGAGCATCTGAAGCCTCCTCCCCCTCGGGCCAGGCCGGGTATCGACCAAAGTCTAAGGGTCCAGTTAAGGGTCATACAACCCGTGCAACGCTCAATCTTGGCATAAAGGTTATGGAGAATGCAAGACCCCGGCGTCAACAATCTCGACGGGGTCCGTGGGAGCCTGAAGCTTCAGCTGGGTGGGTCGCGATCCTCCCCTACTTCCGCGTGACCACGAACGTCCCGATCCGGACCTGCGGCCACAGCTCAAGAACATCGCGGTTGTACATCCGGATGCACCCATGGCTCGCCATCGTGCCGATCACCCAGGGCTGATTGGTGCCATGGATGCCGTAGCGCGTGTAGACGTAGCGATAGTGTCCTCGCCTGCCGATCCGCCTGAACATCCGCATCTTGCGCGGGCCGTAGATCCCCGAGGTCCTGTACTTCGCCCCCACCTTCCACACACCCACGGGCGTCCAGTTGTTGCGGCCGTGGGCGATCGGATACTTCTTGATCAGCTGCTGGTTCTTGACCCAGTAGAGACGGTAGTCGCTCTTGTCGATGACGATGCAGGTCGAATACGGGAACTCGTAGCGTGTCACGGTGCGCCCATAGCCGACGATCTCGCCCGTCATGCTCTGCTCGGTCACGGTCACCGTGGCCTTGTGCGACGCAAGCTTCACGCCCTTGAAGGTGAGGAGTTGGCCGGGGCGGCAGCGGACAGTGCCGACGACCCCGCCGTTGACGGTCAGGGTCAGCGTCGCGGTCGAGGAGCCGGCGTGCACGCTCATTGTGGACGGGCTGATCACCGCCTTCGATCCCGGAGCATCCCATGTCGGCGCTCCCGGCACCGACCACGAGTAGACGCCGGTCTCGGCGCTCTGAACGGACCCCGCCTCGCCACGCACGCTCGCGCGCAGCACGTGTGGGCCGGCGGGAAGCGATACTTCCTCGAATACCGCCACGCCGTACGTCGCCGTCAGCGAGCCGAGGGGCCGCCCTCCGTCCCACAACTCGACGGGCCCGATGGGATCGCCCCGAGAGAGGGTCACCAAGACGTCCGCGGACCCGGTCAGGTCCGGCGCTACCGCGATGCTCAACGCGACCGCCGGCGTGGTCGTCGCCAGACAGGACGCGAGCGCACAGACCGCAGCGACCCTCGACAAGCGACGCACCCATCCTCGCAGACGCAATCGTCTCCCCTACTTCAGCCCACGCCACGTCGGGCGGTCCGTTATCCGCACGTCGACGGAGACTACCTTCCCCTGTTGCTCGGTGAGGATGCGGCGCGCCAATGCGTCCTTGGTGGGCAGTTCGACAGCCTCGCCGATAACGATCTCCACATGATCGACCGTCGCGAGGGCGGTACCGTCGATCGTAGGCGCGGCCACGCTGGCCACCATCGCCCTCAGCGCTGCGCTGATCCCGGTCAGCACCTTGACCGCGTTGAGGAGCGGTTCGGAGGTTGTGAGGCGCCCCGGCTTCAGATCGAGACCCGGCACGTCGGTGATGAGTGGCAGAGTGCCGCTCGCCTCAGCCGAGGACGGCGCGATGGTGGTGCCGGTCGCATCCATCAGCCACATCTTCGAACCGGCGTCGACGATCGCGACAGGGACGCGCTCAACGATCCGGATGCGCATGCCCGAGGGGAAGACGCGAGAAACGGAGACTGACGCCACCCAGGAGTTCGCGGAGACCCTCTGAGCCACGGCTTCTGCGGGGAAACGGATCAGCGTCGCGTTCGACGGCACGTGGGCCAAGGCGCGGATGGCGTCAGCCGACACGTGGCTGGCCCCGACGACCTCCACATTGCTGATCGTGAACAGCGGCGAGTTGTAGAGGGCTGCGCAAGCGACGAAGACAGCGACCACCGCTCCTATGATGCCCGCGATGCGCAGGCGCCCGGCGCGGCGCTGTGAGGACATCCGGGTCTCCCGCTCCGCCTTGAGGAGTGCCGCGCGCTCGCGGGCCGCGCTCGCCCGGCCGGCGTCGGCGCGGGAAGCGCGCGCACCCTTGGCCCGCGGAGTATCGTGGCGCCCAGCGCCGGTAGGCGCTCGGTCCTTCGGAGCCGTCGAGATGTAGACGTTCCTACGCTTCTTCGAAGCTCCCGAGGAATCTGATCTCCGGTCGGAGCTCGACACCACACCCGCCCTTGACTGTCGCACGGACCTTGCGGATCAGTCCGATCACGTCCGCCGCTGTCGCTCCGCCCTCGTTGACGATGAAGTTCGCGTGCACGGAGGACACGCAGGCGCCTCCGAGGCGCAGGCCCTTGAGTCCGCACGCCTCTATCATCCTGCCGGCGGAATCGCCGGGCGGATTGACGAATACGCTTCCGGCACAGGGCAGCTGCATCGGCTGGGTGGCCTTGCGCCTCCCGAGGTTGCGTTCCATCTCCGCCCGGATGCGCTCCGGCTCTCCCTCCGCCACTCTCAGCGTCGCTTCGAGGATGATACCGCGTCCCGCGAGGCCGCTACGGCGGTAGTCCCACACGACGTCGCGGCCGTGCACGAGCGTGAGCCCGAGCCCGGGCACGAAGAGGGTGACAGTGTCGACGATCTGGCCGATCCACCCCTCCGGCGTACCGGCGTTCATGGCCAGAGCCCCGCCGAGGGTACCGGGGATCCCGACAGCCCACTCCAGTCCCGAGAGGCCTAGTCCGAAGGCGTCCTGGACGAGGTGAGCAAGCACCACGGCCGACCCGGTGCGCAGCGTCTGTCCCTCGATGACGTGCCGCTTGAACTCGCGTCCTAGGACCAGGACAGCGCCGTCGTAGCCGGCGTCCGCCACGAGCAGGTTGCTGCCCTTGCCGACGACGGCCCAGTCCACTTCCTCCTCCTCGAGGATGCGCAGGGCACTCACGACATCGTGGACCGTATCGAGCACGCAGAAGATGGCCGCGGGACCGCCCACACGATATGTCGTGTGGCGTGCCATCGGCTCCCGAGCCCTCACCTCGCCGCTCACATCGGCGCGAAGCCGGGAGAGGGCCACACTCGTGTTCATCAGGCGCCTTCCCGGGAGCGTTCCGCGAGTGCGCGGATGATCTCCGGGCCCATCGCCGTCACGTCCCCCGCTCCCATCGTCATCACGAGGTCGCCTGGAAGGACCCGGTCGGCGACGTAGGAAGCGACGTCGGCTCTGTGCGGGAAGTACGCGAGCCGGGTGCGGGGACGGTGCCTCAGGATCGCGTCGACCACTGTCTTGCCCGAGACGCCAGGTATGGGGGCCTCGCCCGCGCTGTAGACGTCCATGATCACGACTCTATCCGCATCGTCGAATGCGGCGCCGAAATCGCGCGCGAAGGCCGCCGTGCGGCTGTAGCGGTGCGGCTGGAACACGACCCAGCGAGTTCCCGTCGAGGCGTCGCGCGCCGCCGTCAGGGTGGCGCGGACTTCGGTGGGATGGTGCGCGTAGTCGTCGACTACCTCGACGTCTCGGACCGCTCCGACGTGCTCGAACCTGCGCTTCACTCCCCCGAACCCCGCGATCCCGCGCACTGCCGCTTCCAGATCGATCCCCAGGGCCCAGGCCGCGGCGAGAACGCCGGCGGCATTGAGGGCCATGTGCTCTCCGGGTGTCCGGATCGAACACGAGAACTGGCGGCCGTCGGGGAAGGCCACCTCGAACGCTCCGCCGCCTTCGTTGGCCTCGTAGGAGAGGATCCTCACTTCGGCGGACTTCGAACGCCCGTAGGTGACCACCCGTGTCGTGCACCCGGGCGCCAAGCCCATGAGACGCTCGTCGTCGGCGCACAGTACTGCGACGCCGTCGGACCTGACCCGCGACAGGAACTGGCGGAAGATGTCCACGATCTCGTCGAGCGACGCGTAGTGGTCGAGGTGGTCCGCCTCGACGTTCGTCACTATCGCGCAGTACGGGTCGAGATAGAGGAACGAGCCGTCGGACTCGTCCGCCTCGACCACGTAGTGCACTCCGTTGCCGCAGCGGGCATTGCTGCCGACGTCCGTGAGCTCCCCGCCGATCAGGAAGGTGGGGTCCGCCCCCGCCTCGATCAGGGCGGACGCGGCCATCGAACTCGTGGTCGTCTTCCCGTGCGTTCCCGCGACGGCGACAGTGAGCCTCTTCCCGGCGAGTTCCGCGAGCATCCGCGCCCTCGGCCAGACCGGGATACCTCGACGGCGCGCTTCGACGAGCTCGGGGTTGGTCTCCGGGATCGCAGCCGAAACGACTACGATCTCGGGCTCGCCGAGGTTCGCCGCATCGTGGCCGATATGCACCGTCACGCCCGCCTTCTGCAGCGCCGCCGAGTAGCGGGAGTCGCGCAGGTCCGACCCGGTGACGACCACTCCCCGGTCGTGCAGCACGCGGGCGATCCCGCTCATCCCGGCGCCTCCGGCTCCGATGAAGTGGGCGTAGGTGCGAGTCATGCCGCCTCCCGGGCCCCGGCCGCGGCTGTCACTGCCCGCACCACGGCGCTAGCAGCCTCCGGCCGGCCGAGCGAGGACGCCGCCGACTCCATCCTGGCCCGCGCAGCGGGATCGGCGAGCAGGGCGAGCAGGACGGAGGCAAAGACGGGACCGTCCAGATCGGCGTCCGATATGACGACCGCCGCCCCGGCGCGCAGGAAGGGTCCGGCGTTGAGCGTCTGGTGATCGTCTGTCGCGTACGGATACGGCACGAGCACGGAAGCCTTCCCGAGTGCGGAGACCTCTGCGAGCGTGGTGGCGCCGGCGCGGCAGACCACAAGATCGGATGCGGCGAGCAGATCCCCGATCTCCGAGGCGTAGTCGAGAACCTGCCACCAGGCCGGGAGACCACCTTGGGAGTCCAAGGCAGCGCGCACGCCCGCCGCCTCCGACGGGCCCGCGATCTGCACGATCCTGAGGCCGGACATGAGACCAAGGCGCTCCCTCAACGCCACAAGCGCTCCGTTGAGGTGCCGCGCGCCACGGCTCCCGCCGAAGACGAGCAGGAGCGTCTCCCCCGCTCCGATCGAGAAGGCCGCGCGACCTGCCTCACGATCGGCGCTCAGGACGGACTCGCGAACCGGATCGCCGGTTACGACCGCGCGTTCGGGATGCGGAAGCAGGGCCACGGAATCGGAGTAGGTCACGCAGACGGTCCGCGCGAAGCGCGCGAGGAAGCGGTTGGCGACCCCAGGCACGGAATTCGACTCGTGAAGGACCAGCGGGACGCCGCGCAGGACGGCCGCCAGCGAGAGCGGGACGGAGACGTATCCACCGAAGCCGACCACCACGTCGGCGCGCTCACGGCGCAGCAGACGCAGACAGCGCAGAGTGGAGGCCACGGCCGTGCCCGCTCCCGTGAGGAGCGTCATAGGGCGGGCACGATCCCATCCGGTCGCGGGAACAGCGACGAACCCGACGCCCTGCTCCGCCGCGAGGCGCTGTTCGAGGCTTCCGGGTGCGCCGACGTACGTCACCTGGTCACGAGCGTCGGCTGACACCAGCGCGGCCACCGTCAATGCCGGATAGACGTGGCCTGCCGTACCCCCTCCGCTCACCAGAACGCGCACTGTCGCTCCCTTCCTGTCCGGTCGCATGCGGGAGCACACGGGACGGCTCCCGTGCACCTACGCGGGTCATGGCAAGGATAAGTCCGACACCGCCCATGGTGAAGAGCAGCGACGAGCCACCATAGCTCACCAAAGGCAGCGGCTCCCCGGCGACCGGCATGAGGCCCGTCACCGAGGCCATGTTCAACAACGCTTGGGCCACGATCGTGATCGTCAGGCCGCCGGCCACCGTGCGGGCATACGGGTCCTTGGCAGCGAGAGCGATGCGGATCCCCGCGAAACAGAACAGACCGAACGCGACGACGACGGATAGAGCCCCGACAAGCCCCAGCTCCTCGCCGATTATCGCGAAGATGAAGTCCGTGTGCGCGGCCGGGAGGTAGAAGAACTTCTGCCTCGACATACCGAGACCGAGACCCAGGATCCCGCCCGAGCCGAAGGCCAGACCCGCCTGCAGGATCTGGTACCCGCTGCCCAGCGGGTCCCTGGCGGGGTTCAGCCACGCCGCTATGCGGTCCGACCGGTACATGGCCAGCGGAACGAGCGCGGCAAGCCCCGCGACGACCGGCCCGACGATCCACGCGATCCACTTCCCGGGGAGCCCTCCGAGCACCAGAGTGAAGAAGACGGCGATCAGGATCGAGATCGCGGCGCCCATGTCGGGCTGCAACATGACCAACACGAACGGCACGACAGCGATGAGGGCGATCTTCAGCAGGTCGTCCTTCACCGGCCGCGGATGCCGCACGCGGTCGGCGAAGAGATCGGCCATCACCAGAACGCACCCGAGCCTGGCGATCTCGGCTGGCTGGATCGTCGTGATGCCGATGTCGAGCGCCCTCACGGAGCCGAACTTGCCGACTCCCATGATCAGCACGGCCACCAGCATGCCGTCTGCGGCCACGAGCAGCCATATCCCTATGCTCCGGATGATCGGCGCGTTCAGCCGCGACGCGATCAGGAGGGCGACGACGCCCAGGGCCAAGAAGATCGCTTGGCGCTTGACGTGATAGCGCGCTGTCTCCGAAAGCGACGAAGTCGGCCGCCGAGGAGGCGGAGTAGATCATGAGCAACCCGCCGAAGGCAAGGAAGACCGTGGCGCCCAGGAGCAGGTAGCGCGCACCCGGATCCAGCCTCGCGCCCTGGATCCTCACCGAGTCTCCTCAGCCATGCGCGCCACGGCATCCGCGAACTTGCGGCCCCGATCCTCGTAGTCCTCGAACTCATCGAAGCTGGCGCAAGCCGGCGACAGCAGGACCACATCGCCGGGGAGCGCGGCCCCGGCCGCGGCAGCCAGCGCCTCGGCCATGGCATCGGCCCCTATGAACGGAGCGTCGGCGGCCGAGAAGGCCGTCTCCATCTCGCGGCGGGATTCGCCGTAGAGGACGGCGAGGCGGCAGCGAGCTGCGCACGCCTCAGCCAAAGGACCGAAGTCGTTGCCCTTGTTGCGCCCGCCCAGCAGGATCAGCAGCGGACTCGAGCCGAAGGCGGTCAGGGCTTTCAGCACGGCATCTGGATTGGTGGCTTTCGAGTCGTTGACGTACTCCACGCCGCGGACGGTGGCCACCGGGTCGAGGCGATGCTCGATCGGCTCGAACGTCCGGAGTCCCGCCCGCACCGCCTCCGGCGAGGCGCCCATCGCAAGCGCTGCAGCAGAGGCGGCGAGTGCGTTCGAGACGTTGTGAACGCCACGGATCAGCAGCTCGTCTGTGCGGACCAGGGGCACGTCGCCGTTCCCCACGTCCACGACCAGCAGGCCATCCTCCAAGCGCGCGTCCCCGCCCGAGAGGCCGACCCGCACGACTCGCACTCCACTATCGGCCTCGAAGGCGGCCCACGCTGCGGAGCCGGGGTCGTCGACGTCGATGACGGCGACGTCGTCGCCGGTCATGTTCGCAAAGACCTTCGCCTTGTCCGACGCGTACGTTTCGAGCGAGCCGTGCCAGTCGGTATGGTCCGGCGTGATGTTGAGAAGGATCGCGACCCTGGGACGGAATCCCGCGGTGGACGCAAGCTGGAAGGAGGAGCACTCCGCCACGACGACGCCGTCCGAGCCGACGGCTGGCGCGGTCGCCACGGCCGGCACCCCGATGTTGCCGACGGAGACCGCGTCGCGACCCTCCTCTCGCAGAAGGTGGGTGACGAGCGCCGTGGTGGTCGTCTTCCCGTTCGTCCCAGTCACCGCGACCCACGGCGCGCACGAGATGCGGAATGCAAGCTCGAGTTCGGAGATCACAGGCGCGCCCGCGCGCGCGGCCGAGCGCATGAGCGGACGCGAGGGCGAGATGCCCGGGCTCGCGACTATCAAGTCCCAGTCACCGCGGGGCAGCTGTTCGGCGCCCAACTCGACCCGCACGCCGGCGTCTCGGAGGGACTGCGCCGACTCGGCCAGCCGGGGTGTGTCGTACTCGACGAAGACCGCGACGTCGTCCGGTGTCGAACCCGGACGTGCCAGCGCCCAGTGGACGACAGCGTCGCCGCTGCGGCCCAGTCCTAGCACGGCGATCCTCTGAACCTTGCGGTCCAACGCTACCCCGCCTTCCCGAGGCTGGAGATGAACCACAAGGCGAAACCCGCGCCCGCGAGCACCCCGGTCACGATCCAGAACCGGACCATGATCTTCGTCTCGCTCCAGCCCTTCATCTCGAAGTGGTGGTGGATCGGCGCCATGCGGAAGATCCGCTTCTTGGTCATCTTGTATGAGAGGACCTGCAGGATCACCGAGGCGCCCTCGATGACGTAGATCCCGCCGAGCAGCGGGAGCAGCAGCTCGGTCTTGGTGACAACGGCCATCGTGGCAACCGCAGCGCCGAGGCCGAGAGAGCCTGTGTCGCCCATGAAGATGTCGGCGGGATAGGCGTTGTACCAGAGGAACCCGATGCACGCGCCGGCGACCGCCGCACCCAGGAGCGAGATCGGCAGGTGGTTCTGGCGGAACGCGATGGCCGCGAACGCGATCATCACTATCAGGACGGTCCCGGCAGCCAGGCCGTCGAGGCCGTCGGTGAGGTTCACGGTATTGCTGGCGGCGACGACCATCACCGCCACCAGGAGTACGTAGAGCCATGGCACGACGACCGCGAAGCCGCCGACGATGACCGTCGAGGTGAGAAGGCCCAGGTCGAGAGAACCCCCGAGGAGGGGCAGCGTCACGTTCGTGGACACCCCGGCCCAGTTCACGGCCAGGAGCCCGACCACGATCGAGATGACCGATTGCCACACGATCTTGGCCGTCGCGGTCAGACCCAGCGAGCGCTCCTTGACCACCTTGCCGTAGTCGTCGACGAACCCGAGCAGCGCGCATGCGAGCATCGACCCGAGCACGAGGAGGCTCGGACGGTCGACGGTGCCGAACAGCAGGTAGACAGCGGTCACCACGAGCATGATGAGCACGCCGCCCATCGTCGGCGTGCCCTGCTTGACGAGGTGGCCCTGAGGGCCGTCGGCGCGCACCTGCTGCCCGATGTTGCGGTACCTCACCAGACGGATCCACAACGGGAAGAGGAGCGCCGCCGCCGCGAGCGCCACGACCATCACCAGGAACACCTGATACGTCGGATAGCGCCCTATCTGCAGCAGGTTGATGCTAGACATGCGGCTTCAGAATCCCTTCGACGATCCGCTCCAGCTCCATGCATCTCGACGCCTTCACCAGGACGACGTCCCCCGGTGCGAGGAGGTCGTCGAGCACTTCCGAGGCCTCCTGGACGCGCGCGCAGGGGCGGACGGAGGAGAGCCGCATACCCTCGGCGAGTGCACCGTCCGCGATCCGCTGCGCGCGCTCCCCGACCGTGACGAGGACGTCTATCTTCGAGCAGGCGACGACCTCGCCCAGTGAGAAGTGCGCCAGTTCCGTCAGCGAGCCGAGCTCGGCCATGTCGCCGAGCACCGCGATGCGCCTGCCCGGCGCCCGCATGTCGGCCAACGCGGCCAGTGCTGCGCGCATCGAGACGGGGCTCGCATTGTATGCGTCGTTGATGACCGTGACGCCGCCGGCCGCCGTGAATACCTGCATCCGCATGTCCGTGGTGATGGCGGTGGCCAGCCCCGCCGCGACCTCGTCCAGTGTCGCGCCGAGATGGATAGCCACGGCGGCAGCAGCCGCGGCGTTGTAGGCGTTGTGTCTTCCGGGGATCGGCAACGTCGCGCGGACCTTCTCGGCTCCGGCCACGAGCGTCAGAGTAGGTCTGCCTCCGTCGTCGACTTCTATGTCGGTGGCGCGTACGTCCACTCCCTCGGAGAGCCCGTACCAAGTGATGGGCGCGGAGGCCCTTCGCTGCAGCGCCCGCGACCACTCGTCGTCGCCGTTGAGGAAGACCATCCCGCTGGCCGGTACGCACTCGACGAGCTCGCCCTTCGCCCTCGCGATGGCGTCCTGGGTCCCGAGGACCTCGATATGCGTCTGACCGATGTTCGTGACCACACCCAGAGTCGGGCGGACCATCGTGCACAGGGCCGCGATCTCCCTCTCGCGACGCATCCCCATCTCGACCACGAGGACGTCGGTGACGTTGTCCGCCTCGAGAAGGGTCAGCGGGACGCCGAGGTCGTTGTTTCGGTTGCCGCGCGTAGCGACCACATCGCGGCCCACCGACAGCGCCGCGGCGATGAAGTCCTTCGTGCCCGTCTTCCCCGTCGATCCGGTGATCCCCACGACAGGGCAGCGCAGCGCAGCGCGGTGCGCGGTCGCGAGTGCGCGGAGCGCTGCGGCGACGTCCGGCACAAGGACGACCGCCGCCTCGCCTCGAGACGTCTCCGCGACGTTCGCCGCGGCCTCTTCGTCCCAGCGCGAGACCACCGCCGCTTTGGCGCCTGCCCGCAGAGCGGCCGGCACCCAGACGTGCCCGTCGGAACGCTCGCCCGGCAAGGCGAGGTACGCGCTGCCCGGCGCCAGGGTGCGCGAGTCTATGCCGACACCGGTGAAGACGGCATCGCGGCTGCCGGCGACGATCGTGCCGCCGGTGAGCTCGGCGAGCCGGGCTGCCGACATCGTCACCATCGCTTCGCCAGCTCCTCCAACGCGACCTCCCGGTCGTCGAAGTGGATCGTCCTGTCGGAGAGGATCTGGTAGTCCTCGTGCCCCTTGCCGGCGATGAGCACGGCGTCTCCGGTCCGGGCGAGACTCAGCGCGAGCGCGATGGCCGCGCGCCGGTCGAGCTCGGTGTGCTGCTCTGAAGGCGTGGACTCGAGCCCGTCCCGCACCTGCAGGACGATGCCGACCGGGTCCTCGGATCGCGGGTTGTCGGTCGTCACGACCGCCACGTCCGAGAGTTCGCCGGCGACCCGTCCCATCAGCGGACGCTTGTCGGGATCCCTGTCGCCACCGCACCCGAAGACGGTGATGACGCGGCCCGGAGCGACGGAGCGCACGGCCGCGATCGCCTTCGCGAGCCCGTCGGGGGTGTGCGCATAGTCGACCAGGACGGAGAAGTCCTGCCCGGCTTCGATGCGCTCCAGCCGACCAGGCACCTGAGGCGCACTCCCCAGTCCGCGCGCGACGACGTCGAGCCCGATCCCGAGCGCGAGCGCGCAGCCAGCCGCCACCAGGGCATTGCTCACGTTGAACGTACCGGCCAGGGGAAGCTCTACCCGCGCCGCGCCTGCCGTGGTCACCAGATCGAACCGGCTACCGCCGGGGCGGAGTACAACGTCCTCGGCCCGGACCATGGCGCCCGGCGACATGCCGACCGTCCACGTCACGGGCATCTGCCCGGTCAGGAACAGGCCGTGAGGATCGTCGATGTCGACCACGCGCCGCTGCGGATCCACCATCGCCATGAGCCGCGACTTCACACTGAAGTACTCCTCCATCGTCGCGTGATAGTCCAGGTGGTCCTGGCTCAGGTTCGTGAACGCCGCCACCGCGAAGCGCACAGCGTCGACGCGATGCAGGTCGATCGCATGCGAGGAGACCTCCATCGAGACGCCCGAGACTCCGGCATCCACCATGCGCGCGAGCAACTCCTGCAGGTCGCGCGACTCGGGCGTCGTGCGTGACGCGGGCAGTCTTTCGTCGCCGATCCGCGTCCCCACGGTGCCTATCAGTCCCGTGACGCGCCCCGAGGCGCGCAGGATCGAATCCAGAAGATAGGTGGTGGTCGTCTTGCCGTTCGTTCCGGTGATGCCGACGACCTCGAGCCGGGCCGACGGATCGCCGAACAGATGTGCGGAAGCAACGGCGAGCGCGACCCGCGTGTCGTCGACCAGAACGACGGGCGCCGAGAGACCCGGCAACTCTCTCGTGGCGACCGCGACCGCCGCACCGCGCGCTACCGCATCAGGAGCGAACTCGTGCCCGTCGTGGCGGAATCCCGGGATGCAGAAGAAGGCGTCGCCGGGCTCGACAGAGCCTGAGGAGTACGCGACACCCGTGACAGCGGTGGACAGACCCGCCGGACCGCAGGCCGGGGTACCTTCGAGCAGTTCGGAGAGCGCGGTCACGGCCTTCTTCTGTCCTAACCTGTGGTCGGGTGTGTTCTCTACTCGGTACCAGCGATTCTCGTCGTTTCGCGCGCCTTCGACGCCCGTTCGTTGCCGACCTGCGAAGATCCCGCTGCCGACCCCGCTACCGGACCCACCGACGGAGCCGGAGCTATCTTCAGGTGATCTACGCAGAACCGGGCCAGGTGGGCGAAGGCCGGGGCGGCGACGGTACCCCCGTACAGCCCCTTGCTGGGCGAGTCGATCGTGACCACGATCAGCACCCGAGGAGCGCTGGCCGGCAGGTAGCCGACGAACGACGACACGTACACGCCCTTCATGTAGCCGACGCCACCGACACGCGCCTTCTGGGCGGTGCCGGTCTTCCCGGCCACCTCGTAGTGCGCGACCGCGGCGGCGCTGCCGGTCCCGTCGCGCACGACGTCGGTGAGCATCCGCGTCGTGGCCGTTGCGGCCGACTTCGAGATCACCGGTTCGGGGGAAGCGGGGAAGGTCGCGGGGAGCGAGCCCTGACGGGCGAGGAAGTGCGGGGACACGAGCGATCCGCCGTTCGCTATGGCGGCGACCGCACGCGCCAGCTGCAACGGAGTGACGGAGAGTCCCTGCCCGAACGGCAGATTGCCCATGGTGGAGGCGGACCACTGTGAAGGCGGAGGCATCCACCCGCTCGCCTCACCGGGGAAGTCCACGCCTGTCCTCCTGCTGAGACGGAAGCGCGACACGTAGTCGGCCAGGATGGTCTTGCCGAGCGCCTGCCCGAGCCTCACGGCTCCGATGTTGCTCGACTTCGTCACGATCTGCGACAGCGAGTAGTCGACCGCCCCGCGTGCGTGCGCCTCGTGGATCGTGCGGCCGCCGATCTTCAGCGTGGACGGCAGGTGGAACATGCTCTCAGGCGTGAAGAGCCCTCTGTCTATGACTGAAGCCGCCGTCATCGCCTTCATCGTGGAGCCGGGCTCGTAGACGTCGGTTATGGCCTTGGCGCGCATCGAATCGGCCGATGCGGTCGCGTACGCGTTCGGGTCGAAGGACGGGGTCGACGCCATCGCGAGGATCTCGCCGGTGGTCGGGTCGAGAACCACTACCGTCCCTCCCTTGGCGGCGAACTTCTTGACTGCCCTGCCGAGCTCGATCTCGGCCTGGTTCTGGATGTCCTTGTCGATGGTGAGGTAGATGTCCTGTCCGTCGATGGGGTCCGCTGACGTGACGATGCTCCCCGGGATCAGGTGACCCTTCGGGTCGCGCTCGGCCACGATGCGACCCGCGGTCCCCGCGAGAGCGGAGTCGTACTGCTTCTCGATGCCGGCGAGTCCAGTGTCGTCAACGCCCACGAACCCGAGCACCTGCCCCGCGAGGCGACCGGAGGGGTAGGTACGGCGCGAGTCGTCTATGAAGCAGATCCCGTCGATGCCGAGCTTCTCCAGCGCCGCCGCCCGCGGGAGGTCGACCTTGCGCGCCAGGTAGGAGAAGGACCCGCTCCGCTTGAGGCGCTTGAGGTAGTAGGCCTTGTCACCGCCCAGGATCCGCGCTATCGCGGAGGCGGTCGCGGTGGCCTCCTTGACCTGCGAAGGGACGGCGTAGACCGTCTTGGCGTCCGTCGTGACTGCGAGAGGCTGTCCCTCACGGTCGAAGACCGACCCGCGCCTGGGCGGCAGCGTCAGGTCGCGCAGACGCTGTTGGGAAGCCGTGGCCGACAGGTCTTTCGCCTGGACGATCTGGATGTAGGTCAGACGGCCCGCCACGACACCGAGCATGACGAGCAGCAAGGCGAGCAGAACCCCCGGACGATACGATCTCGGGCGGCTGTGCGGCCTGCGCCCCACACCCCCGCCCTTTCCGGCGCGCGATGACATCGGCTAGCGCGACCCCGCTAGACCGAGGTCGCCGACGAGGAGCGACTGGGCCTCGCCGGCCGACAGTTCGACCACTGCCTGGACCACCCGCTCGAAGACCCCCGGAGCGGACGGCATCCCAGCCGCGGACACGGGTTCTGCGGACGCGTCAGCAGTCTCCCCGGCCGGCGCGATGTCGGAGGCAGCGACGTAGTTGACCGATCGCGGCTCGCCCATAGACATCGTTGCCGAGGCGATCCCCGCTATGCGCGAGGGCGTCGACAGTGCGCTGCGATCGACCTCGAGCCGGTCGACGGTGACGCGCTGCTGTCTGATGTCCGCCAACAGGCTGTTCTCCGACAGCGAGTACTCTGCGGCGCGCGTCGTGAAGGTCAGGCGCGCCCCGCCCAGAACGACCGCGCACAGGAAGACCAGTACGAACGCGGTGAACGCGGATCGGGCGCGGGCCTCTTCCGCGCGCGCGCACGCGTGAGCGGAAGCGCGCGCACAGGGACGCGGGGCGCGCGCCGGCGGCGTGTCGACGAGGCGGAGGCGGGGCGTGCGCAGGGTCGCCTGCGACGCCTGGATGCGACGTGCCGGTTGGCCCATGCGCGTCCACCTCCCCTCTCTTCGCCGTCGGCGCCCGTCACCGGGTGACCGAATCCAGCCCTACAACTTCTCCGCGGCGCGGAGCTTGGCGCTCCGTGAGCGCGGATTGCGCTCCACTTCCTCAGGCGTCGGCGTGACCGCTCTTCGGGTTAGCACCCGGACTACCGGCACGGCCCCGCACGCGCACACGGGCAGTTCTGGCGGACAGCTGCAGGCCCGCGACAGCCGCGCGAACGCCTGCTTGACCGTCCTGTCCTCTAGGGAGTGGTAAGAGATGACGACGATCCGCCCACCCGGGGTCAGCCATCGCACAGCGGTGTCGAGCGCCCTCTCGAGCACCTCGATCTCGTGGTTGACCTCGATGCGCAGCGCCTGGAAGGTGCGTCGCGCCGGATGCGGTCCGTCCTTGCGAGCGGAAGCAGGGACGGCAGCCTTGACGATCTCGACCAGCTGGGAGGTGGTGGTGACGGGGCGGCGGGCTCGCGCGGCTACGATGAATGCTGCGATGCGCGAAGCCCACCGTTCCTCCCCGTACCCCCTGATGACGCGGGCGAGCTCCGTCTCCGAATACGAAGCTACGACATCTGCGGCTGTCATTCCGCCCGCGGTGGGGTCCATCCTCATGTCGAGCGGTGCGTCCCCACGGTAGGAGAACCCGCGCTCGACGACGTCAAGCTGGGGGGATGAGACCCCCAGGTCGAAGAGGAAGCCGTCGGCATAGGGGATGCTCGCCTCGACAAGAAGGCGGTCCAAGTCGCCGAAGTTCCCCTTGAGAAGTCTGGTCTGCTGGCCGAGGCGTAGTGCGTCTGCTGCTGCATCGAGGGCTGCGTCGTCCTGATCGATCCCCACGAGCAGACCCTTGGGCGCGATCCTGGCTGCGATCTCGACCGCATGACCTGCTCCCCCCAGGGTGCAGTCCACGACGATCGATCCCTCATGCGGCGAAAGGTGGTGCAAGACCTCGGCCAGCAGGACCGGGGTATGCCGATATTCCGTTGTCAAGGTCGCTAGAGGATGCCGCTACGGGAAAGCTCCTCGGCGGCGTCCTCGATCGTCGGTGCGTTCGCGCTCTCGTAGGCCGCCCAAGCGGCGGCGTCCCAGATCTCGACGTGGTCCGCAACGCCCGCGACCACCACTTCCCTCGTGAGGCCCGCGAATTCGCGCAGGGTGGGCGCTATCGCCACGCGACCCGCGCTGTCGATCTCCACTTCCGAGGCGCCGGCAGTGAAATGGCGACGAACGGCCCGAGAGTTGCGGTCGAAGTCGCTCGCTGACAGCAGGCTCTCGAGGAACTCCTTGTAGCCGTCGGCTGCGTAGACGTAGAGGCAGTGCTCCAGGCCCTTTGACACGACGATGCGAGACCCGATCTCGTCCCGGAACTTGCGCGGCAACGAGACGCGGCCCTTCGCGTCGAGCGTGTGCTGGTATTCCCCGAGGAACACCGCGTCCAGCCCCCATCTCTTGGTACCAGGCCCTCGGCGCGACAATCGCGCGCGCCCCTCCAGTCCACCTGCCCCACTCTATGACACTATTGCCCACTTTGCAACACTGTCGCATCATGTTGCCCCACCGCGCGACACCGCCGGACCGGCGCGGGAAGGCGTATCGCGCTGGTCGCGCCGCGCCCATCCGTGCCTTCGAGGGATCCGCCCGAACCGTCACGGTTCGCGCCGCGTCTGAGCTGATGTCGACACAGGCAGGAACCGGCACCTTGACAGCGAACATCAGTGGGTGAGATGGCCTCTCGTGCGGGTTGCCGCGCGACCGGCCCCTCGATACAATCCGAGGGACGAACATCACCCATGCGCACCGATGGAGGTGAACGAACGTATGACCGCCAACTGGGCCTCTGCAGTGGTCAACACTCTGGTCCTCGCCTTCTTTGTCGTCATCGCCATCGGGATCGCGTTGGGCGTGTACGCCGCGCGTGCCTTGAAGAAGGCCGAGCAGGCGCTGCGGAAGACGGAGTAGGCCTTCTGTCTCGCAAGTGCGAGTCCCTCGGACGCCCGACCGCCTCAGCGCGACGGGCGTTCGCTGTTCTTCAGGGTGGGATCCGGTTCATGACGCGAGAGGCGCGCGGTCGCGGGATCGGGCGCTTCGATACGGAAGGAGCCATCATGGCACGCAGGTGGTACGGACCGGAACGGATGCGCGTCGCCCTACCGCTCGTTCTCGTGGCCGCGGCCCTCGTACTCGGGGCGTGCTCTCTGGGCGGCCAGACCTCCGGCGTGACCACGACCCCGTACGGAAGCGGCGAGAACGTCGTGTCGCCGGGTCTTCCGTCGGCCACCGATGGCTCCAAGACGGGCGCCGCCGGCGCGCCGGCGCCCTCGGACGTGGCACGCGAGAGCGCTGGCTCAGCAACCACCGTCCAAGCTCAGAAGCTCGTCGTCGTGAACAAGACGATGCGGATCGAGACGGCCAACGTCGACGCGGCCATCGCCAAGATCCGGGAGCTCGTCGCCCGCGACGGCGCCGACATCTCCTCGATGCAGGTCGCGACCGCGTCCGACCAGCCCATCTACATCCAGCCGGCTCCGATGGAGGACGGCACCGTCCCTCAGACGTCGTCCGGCCCGCTGCGCGCGTACGTGACAGTGCGCGTCCCCTCGGTCAAGTACGCGGCGTTCGTCGCTGACGCCGCCAAGCTCGGCACCGTGATCACGGAGTCCGAATCCGCCGACGACGTGACGCAGCAGCACGTGGACATGGTCGCGCGTCTGGGGAACCTCAACGCCGAGCAGGCGCGGCTGCGCCAGCTGTTCGCGAGGGCGAACACCGTGAAGGACATGCTCGCCGTCGAGCAGGAGCTGACCCGCGTCCAGGGCGACATCGAGTCGCTGAAGGCGCAGATCAACTACCTCGAGAACCAGGCCGCGATGGCCACGGTGACCCTCGAGTTGTCCGAGCCCAAGGCCGTCGTCGCGCCCGCCGGGACCGACTGGGGCGTCCAGACCGCGCTGACCAACTCGATTCGGGCGTTCGTCGACACCATGAACGTCCTGATCGTAGTGCTCGGCCCCGTGCTCGCACTGCTGTTCTTCCTCGGACTGCCCGCCGCGCTGATCGCCTGGCTCGTCTACCGCCGCGTCAAGCGTCACAGTGACCGAGTCGCGTCGGCATCCCGCATCGAGCCGCCCGCCCGCAGAGCCCGACGAGACTCCGGCTTCGTGAGCGCGTTGCGCCTTCGCCCCGACCTGCGCCTCCCGTGGCAGGCCCTGGCGCTCTTCGCCGCGGCCCTCTACGTGGTCGAGTCCGGACTGCGCGGCTGGGACTTCCGCCCGACCGTGCTGGACCTGATCGTGTTCGGCGGCTTGGCTGCCGTGCTCGCGGTGCGCGCGTTCGTGGCGAAACGCATGGACAACGGCAAGGACTGACATCCTGTCCTGGGACGGCCCGTCCGGTCTGCCGTTAGCAGGACTGCGCTCTGAGCCAGGAAGGCGCCCCGGATGGGGCGCCTTCCGCGTCTTGCTCAGGGCAGACTGGACGGGCCGGAGCCCTACTCCTTCTCGTACGCCTTCCCTATCGCCGCCGGGGCCACCGCGCGTCCCATAAAGCCCGCCAGCACGATGACGACCAGAACGTAGGGCAGCATGAGGAAGAACTGGACCGGTATCTGGATGATGTCCTGGAACGACTGCATCCGGATCTCGAGGGCCTCCGCGAACCCGAACAGCAGCGAAGCGAGGTAGCTGCCCACAGGCGTCCAACGCCCGAAGATGTTGGCCGCCAGCGCGATGAAGCCACGGCCGCTCGTCATGTTGTCGCTGAACACGCCCACCTGCTCCAGCGTGAGATTGGCGCCCGCCAGCCCTCCGAGCGCGCCCGAGATCAGCACGGCCACGTAGCGGCCCGCCCGGACGCGGACGCCCACGGTGTCTGCGGCGCGCGGATGCTCGCCGAGTGCGCGGAGTCGCAGCCCCCATCGGGTCCTGTACATCGCCCACTGCGCGACGATCGCGATGATGATCGCGGCGTAGACGATCGGCGTGTAGCTGAAGACGATCTCGTCGACCCAAGTCCAGATCGTGCTCAGAACGCCAGCGCCACCTGTGGGGAAGTCGAACACGGGAGCGATCTTGGTGAGGATGCTGTTGGTCGCCCCGGGATGCCCGTACAAGACCTCCATGAGGAAACCGGTGAGCCCGAGGGCCAGGATGTTCAGCGCCGTCCCCGACACCACTTGGTCCATGCGCAGGGTCACGGACGCGAACGCGTGGATGAGCGAGAGCAGCACGCCGGCGAGTATCGCGGCGACCAGGCCCACCCACACGTTGCCGGTGGCTAGCGTCACGACGACGCCGAAGAAGGCGCCGACGAGCATGATCCCCTCCAGGGCGATGTTCACGACGCCGGATCGCTCGCAGATCGTCCCCCCGATCGCGGCGAGAGCGAGCGGGGTCGCCATCCTGATCGCGGAGGCGAACAGGTCCGGAGTGAAGAAGCTAAGCAACATCGGTCGCCCCCTTGTCCTCGAGGGCGAGCTTCTGGCGACGCTTGATGAACCACGTGATGATCGTCTCGGCGCCCACGAAGAAGATGATGAGCGCCTGCACGATCGTGATGATCTTGTCAGGGACATTGGCCATCAGCTGCATCATGCTCGAACCGGCCGACAGCGCGCCGAACAGGATCGCGGCGAAGATGACGGCGATGGGGTGGTTCTTGGCCAACAGAGCCACGGCGATGCCGGTGAAGCCGAAGCCCGAGCCCGCGGAGACCTCGTCGAACATCCTGTGCTGGACTCCGAGGACTTCGGACGCGCCCGCGAGCCCCGCGAGGGCACCCGAGATGCACAGTGCCCAGACGGTCGTGAGGCCGATCGATATCCCGCCGGTCTGTGCGGCGGACGGGTTGAACCCGACCGCTCTCACGCTGTACCCGAGCGTCGTCCGCTTCAGGATCCACCACACGACCACCGAGAGGGCGATGGCCAGCAGGAACCCGACGTGGGCACGGACGGGCACGCGGAACAGCCACGGGAAGACCTGATCCAGCGAGGGCAGCCACACCGATGACGGCAGCATCGGTGTCTGCGAGTTCCCGGCGGCGTCCCTCAGTGGGCCGGAGATGATCCAGGAAGTCAGGTAGAGCCCGATCCACGAGAACATCATGGTCGTGATGACCTCGTGAGCACCGACCCTGGCCTTCAAGATAGCCGGGATGAACGCCCACGCGGCTCCGGCCAGAACGGCCCCGATCAGGATGAGTGGGACCGAGACCAGCGTAGGAAGCCCGCTCAGCGCCAAGCCGAGCCCCGCTGCCGCGATCGATCCGAGCAGCAGCTGGCCATTGGCACCGATGTTGAAGAGGTTGGCCCGAAAACCGAATGCAACAGCCAGACCGGCGAAGATCAGCGGGGTCGCGCGGCTGATGGTGTCCCCGATGGCCTTGAAGTTGCCCACGTCCCACTGATCCGGGCTGCCGAAAGCGCCCTTGAGCAGCGCGCCGAAGGCCAGAATCGGATCCTTGCCCGACGCGATCAGGATGATCGAACCGATCACCATGGCGAACAGGACCGACAGAAGGGGAACGCCCGCGGTCCGGAGCGCCTTCATCCACACACTCTCGCGAACGACAGGCGCCTCGTGCGTCTCGCTCACAGGGCACCTCCCCCGGCGACAGCCGTCGCGGGCTTGGGCGCCGCACCGGCGTCCTTCGCCGAGCCGCCCGTCATGAAGTAGCCGATCCGTTCCGCATCGGCCTCTCCGGAGGCGAACTCGGCTGCGATCCGGCCTTCGTACATCACGAGTATGCGGTCGGAGAGCGACATGATCTCCTCTAGCTCCATGCTCACGAGCAGAACGGCCTTGCCGCTGTCGCGCGCGGCCAGTATCCGTTGATGCACGAACTCGATGGCGCCCACATCGAGGCCGCGCGTCGGCTGCGCGGCGACGAGGAGATCGGGGTCGCGCCCGAGCTCGCGGGCGAGCACTAGCTTCTGCTGGTTGCCGCCGGAGAGGTTGCCGGCCAGCACGCGGATGGAAGGCGTGCGCACGTCGTAGTCCTCAACGCGCTTGCGCGCGGTCTCGTCGATCGTCTTGGCGTGCATGATGCCGCCGGCCGAGTACGGTGAACTGGTGTGGTCGCCGAGCACCATGTTCTCCGCAAGGTCGAACTCGAGCACCAGACCCCGGCGGTGGCGGTCCTCCGGCACGTGCGAGACTCCCGCCTCGATCGTTGCCCGCGGGGTCGCATGGGTTATGTCCTTGTCGCGCAGGAGGATCGATCCTCTCTTCGGCCTGCGCAGACCCACGATGGCCTCGACGAGCTCGCGCTGGCCGTTTCCGTCGACCCCCGCGATGCCGACCACCTCGCCGGCTCGGACTGACAAGCTGACGCCCTTGACGGCTTCGAGCTTGCGCTCGTCGAGCACGACGAGATCGCGCACCTCGAGCACGGTGGACCCGGGGTGCGCCTCGGTCCTGTCGATCCGGAAGACCACGTCGCGGCCCACCATCATGCGCGCCAAGCCGACCTGGTCGGTCTCCGCGGGAGTCGTCTCGCCCACCACGCGCCCGTCACGCATGACCACGACGCGATCGGCGATACCCATGACCTCGTCCAGCTTGTGGGTGATGAGCACCACCGACAACCCGCCGGTCACCAGGGATCGCACGACCGAGAACAGCTCACGGACCTCTTGGGGGGTCAGCACGGCTGTGGGCTCGTCGAGGATCAGGATGCGGGCGCCTTGGTAGAGCGCCTTCAGGATCTCGACGCGCTGCTGCATCCCGACCGAGAGATCGGCCACGCGAGCGTCCGGGTCGACCTTGAGCCCGTAACGAGCCGAGAGCTCCTCGACCTTGGCGCGTGCCGTTGTGAAGTCGACCACGCCGTACCGCGACGGTTCGTGCCCGAGGATGATGTTCTCGGTGACCGTGAGTGTCTCCACCAGCATGAAGTGCTGGTGGACCATGCCGATGCCGAGCGCGATCGCATCGCGCGGCGTGCGGATGCGGACCGGCTTGCCGTCGACCAGCACCTCGCCGCCGTCGGGAGAGAGCAGGCCGTAGACCACGTTCATCAGCGTAGACTTGCCGGCCCCGTTCTCACCGAGCAGCGCCACGATCTCGCCGCGTTCGAGCGTGAGCGAGACACGATCGTTGGCCCGGACCCCGGGAAAGGTCCGAGTGATGTCGCGCAGCTCGAGAACGGGCATTCGTCGCGTCCCTTCCCGTAGCCGGGAATCCAGTACAGTTCGCGCGCGAAGGGGGCGGCCGGCGCGTGCACCGGCCGCCCCCATCATCGCGGCTGGCCGCGGTAGCGTCGAGACGACAACTCTACTTGAGCGTCTCGGGGACCGTGACCGTACCGGCCTTGATGTCGGCCGTGGCCTTGTCCACCGCGTCCTTGATGGTCTGCGGGACCTTGGCCTCGAAATCGTGGTACGGCGCGATGCCGACTCCGTCATCCTTCAGGCCGAACGACAGGTTCTGGCCACCGGGGAAGGCACCGTCCTTGGCCTGCTTCACGACCGCGAAGACCGCGTTGTCGATGCGCTTGACAGCCGAGGTCAGGATCGTGTCACCGGGGTTCGTCAGCGTGAGGAACTGGTCGGAGTCGACGCCAATGAACAGCGCCTTCTTGGACTCCTGGCACGCCGTGAACGTTCCGATGCCGGTCTGGCCGGCAGCGGCGAAGACGATGTCCGCGCCCTGCGAGATCAGGGACAGGCCGAGTTCCTTGCCCTTTGCCTGGTCATCGAACTTGCCTGCGTACAGCGACACGACCTTGACGGTCGGGTTGACCGACTTGGCACCGGCCACGAAGCCGGCCTCGTAGCGCTGAACGGGCGGTATCGCCATGCCGCCGACGAATCCGATGATGTTCTTGGTGTTGAGGCGAGGATCGAACGTCGCCTTGGTCGCGAGACCCGCGACGATGCCGGCGAGGTAGCCGGCCTCCTGCTCCTTGAAGTTGAGACCAACGAAGTTCTTCGGGGGATCTGTCACGAAGATGTCGATGCCGCCCCAGTTGGTGTTCGGGGTCGACGTGGCCGCCTTCGTCACGGCGTCCTGCATCAGGAAGCCGACGGCGAAGATCGGGCTGTACCCGGCATCAGACAGGTTCGTGAGGTTGGGCTCGTAGTCGGCGATGCTCTTGGACGAGAGAACTTTGGTCTCGACGCCAAGATCGGTCTTGGCCTTCTCGAGACCCGCCCAGCTCAGATCGTTGAACGACTTGTCCCCCAGGCCGCCGATGTCGGTGACCATGGCCGCCTTGAAGACGGCCGCGGGCGGTGGCGTGCTGGTCGTGCCGGGCGTAGTGCCGGTCTGCGCGGTGCATCCCCCGATCACCATGGCCACCATTGCGAAGACCACGAGCAGCGCGAGAACAGTGCGGAAGCTCCTCTTCACCCCTACCACCCTCCCCTATCCACAGGCGTCGAGACTCTATCCATGATGGTATCCCTTACCGCCGTCGATATCACCAGAAAGTGGCCACCGATTCTGCCCTCTCCGACCCTTCACGGGAAGGCAACGGCGCTCGAGGGGCGGCGCTACGGCCTCGCGGCCGGGCGGATCCGCGCTCTCGGATGCGTGGACAGGTACTCCTCGCGCAGGTGAGAGCGATCGACGTGAGTGTAGACCTGGGTCGTCGAGATGTCGGCGTGACCGAGCATCTCCTGTAGCGCTCGAAGGTCCGCGCCGCCCTCGAGCATGTGCGTCGCGAAGGAGTGGCGCAGCGTGTGCGGGTGCAGGTCCAGACCCACCCGCCCCCCGTACGCACGCACGAGCGCGTGCACGCTCACCCGAGTGAGCCGGCCTCCGCGCACGTTCAGGAACACGGCGTCGGGATCCTGGCGGCGCGCGCCCGACTTGGTCCGCAGATATGGCCGCCCGTGCGCGAGGTAGTCCGCAAGAGCGTCGGCGGCTGCTCCCGCCACAGGCACGACCCGCTCCTTGCTCCCCTTGCCAAAGACCCTCAGCAGCCCCTCTGCCAGATCGACGTCGCGCAGCTCGAGTCCCGTGAGCTCACTCACTCGCACGCCGCATCCGTACAGGACCTCCAGCAGGGCACGATCGCGGTACCCGACGGGGCCGTCAGGGAACGGCTGGGAGAGCAGCCGGACCATGTCGTCGATGCTCACCACGTCGGGCAAGCGGGAGGGGACGCGTGGCAGGCGCAGAGAGGCGGTCGGGTGGTTGACCGTGACACCTTCCCGGACCAGGAAGCGGTGGAACGACTTGACCGCAGCGACTCGGCGCTCGACCGTCCTGGGAGCGAGCCCGGTCCCGCGGAGGTGCGAGATCCATGCAGAGACGTCGTCCCGCTTCACCGCGTCCGGCGACCTGACGCCGCGGTCGAGCAGGAAGTCCGCGTAGAGGTGCAGGTCGCGCTTGTAGGCGGACACGGTGTTGGGCGACGCGCCACGCTCCACGGTCAGGTAGCCGGTGAAGTCGTCGATCAGATCGATGAGTCGCCCGCCGCCGTCCGGCGCAGGCGGTCGCCGACGTGTCCTGTCCCGTTCAGGTTCCTGCCGCTGTCAGTCTGTCGCTCATGACGTCAGTATGCCGCAGCGCCCGTCTGGGGGCGGTGAGAGAGACTGCGAAGCGGTGGAGGCCCCGGCCGGAGGCCGGGGCCGTAACGTCTCTCGCACCGCGCCCGGACGGGCGCTGGGTACCGAAGCCCTACGAGATCAGCGACTCCAGCGGGGTGTACTCCAACCCGTGCGCGTCGGCGACCGGCTTGTAGACGACCTTGCCATCGAGAACGTTGACTCCCTTGGCGAGCGCCGGGTCGTCAGCGACGGCCTTCTTCCACCCCTTGTCGGCGATCGCTAGACCGTAGCGCAGGGTGGCGTTCGTCAGCGCCATGGTCGAGGTGTTAGGCACCGCCCCCGGCATGTTGGCCACGCCGTAGTGCAGCACGCCGTCGACGAAGTAGACGGGGTCGGCGTGAGTGGTGGCGTGAGTGGTCTCGATGCAGCCGCCTTGGTCGACCGAGACGTCCACGACGACCGAGTTGCGCTTCATCTTCGGCAGCATGTCGCGGGTGATCAGATAGGGCGTCTTGGCGCCCGGGAGAAGGACCGCGCCGATCACGAGGTCCGCCGCGTACACGGCCTCCTCGATGTTGTGCTTGCTCGAGTAGAGCGTCCGCATGCGGTTGCCCCACAGCTCGTCGATGTAGCGGAGGCGATCGAGGTTGACATCGAGAACCGTGACCTGCGCGCCCATGCCGCAGGCGATGTATGCGGCGTTGATCCCGACCACGCCCGCACCCAGGACGACGACGTTGGCGGGTAGGACTCCGGGAACGCCTCCCATGAGGACGCCCCGGCCTCCGAACGGCTTCTGCAGGTAGGCGGCGCCCACCTGAGCGGCCATCCGGCCGGCGACCTCGGACATCGGCGCGAGCAGCGGCAGCGTGTGGTTGGACAGCTCCACCGTCTCGTAGGCGATGCATACGGCACCCGAGGCGATCAGGCCGACGGTCTGGTCGTGGTCGGGAGCGAGGTGCAGGTAGGTGTAGAGGATCTGGCCCGGCCGCAGCATCGCGATCTCGGCGGCCTGAGGCTCCTTCACCTTCACGATCATGTCCGCGCGGGCGAAGACCTCCGTGGCCGTCTCCACGAGCTCGGCGCCCGCCGCAGAGTACTCGGCGTCCGTGAACGACGACCCGTCGCCGGCGCCCCTCTGGACGAGCACCCTGTGGCCGTGCGCGACGAACTCGTGCGCGCCGCCGGGAGTCATCCCGACGCGGAACTCGTTGTTCTTGATCTCTTTAGGGACACCGATGACCATGAGCGACTTCCCTTTCGTCGGTCCGTGGAGGCCGGATTCGCGCCGGCCGATCCTGATGCTGCCGCCCCCCGCTGCGCCGCCGCCCGGTCCGTCCCATCAGGGTTCGGGCGCGCGAACGACTTGCACAGTGTACCCTGCCCGGGGGCGAGGGCAACCGCCACGGCGGGGCGAGAGTGCATAAGAAGTGCCGTGAGTCGGATACCTACCCGAGCATCTCGGCGGCCACGGTCCCGGCGGCCGACGCAGCGGCGAAGAAGGCGGGGTCGTCGGCGGGCGTGCGCCCCATCGACCAGCACTCCACCCCGCGCGTGTCCGGCAGCGCGTGCCCCGCACCCGCGTCGGCGCGCTCGTGGCGCTCCCACACCCCTGCCGACGCCAGGCCCGACTCCAGTTGCTGCAACTCTGCATCAGGAAGGCGCGGGACGGCGACCGTCGAGCGTGCCAGCGCGATCCGAGTGAGCGCGACGAGCGTGTGGTGACTCACTCCCCGGTGGCGCTCCCGCTCGTCGGCGAAGGAGACACGCAACGATGCGATGCCGCGTCCCCCGACGGCGGCCGCGGCGTTCAGGGCCTCACCCTGGGCCACTCCGCCGTGTCCGAGGGCGGTGCCTGTGCCCACCACTCCCGGGCCGATTCCCGTGATCGCGACATCGGCCTCCCCGACCAGGCGCGCCGCCACGAGACCCGAGTGCAGGGTGACCGCCTCGAGATCGCCTCCGAAAGCCTGTCCACAGGTCACCGTCACGTCCACGAGGCCAGCCGCGGTGCACGCCGAGACGAGATCCGACACCGCGAGAGGCAAGGCGGCCTCGTCGGTCATGCACCAGGCTACGCGCGCGCTCGGAGCGATCTGCTTCACGGCGGCTGCCACGAGAGGGAGCTGGCTGTGCAGGCCACAGCAGACGACCGGCATCCCGGCCACGTCGTCCGCGTGTTCCAGCCTGGAGTGGTGTGGGCTCTCCTGGGATTCGACCGCGAGCACGTCGCGCTGAAGAGGCGTGTACCGCAGCTTCATCACGTGCCCACCGCTCGGGTCACTGAGCGAGACACCCTCCGGCAGCGAGGACCCACCCGTGCGCGCCACGACCAGGTGCGACCCACCTGTCCCCAGTCCCATATCGACAGCCGTGGTGTTGATCAGCACGCGGTCGCCCTTGCGGCAATACCCTGCCAAAGAGGGATAGTTCATCGCGGGAGCCACAGCCTCCCCGTCGACCTGCACGCGGAGGCGCTGAAGACCGGAGCGCTCGGCTTCGACGGCCAGAACAGTCCCCCAGATCGTCCTCACGGAGTCACTGCTCGCTCGATCGTGGCCAGGAGCACCCTCACGAGTCCCTCCATGTCGGAGACCGCGATGGTCTCGCCCGTGCCGTGTACGTCGGTCATCCCGCATGACAGAGCCACCGAAGGCAGGCCCTTGGAGGCAAGAACGTTGGCGTCGCTGCCCCCGCCGGTCGTGAACGTCCGCGGCTCGAACCCCGCTTCGCGGATCGCCGCAGCGACGATGGCGATCGCAGGGTCGTCGTCGTCGAACAAGTACCCGTCGTACTGCCTGGTCCAGCCGACGTTCACCGTTCCCTCGCCCTCGGCCGCCGCCGCCCTGAGGGCGGCGTCCATGGAGTCCCGCACTTGCTCCACGCGGCCAGAGTCGAGAGAACGGCACTCTCCGGTGAGCGAACATTCCGCGGGCACGACGTTCGTGGCCCCGCCACCGTGGATCTCGCCCACGTTGGCAGTGGTGACGTCGTCCAGTCGCCCCAGCCGCATCGCGGTGATAGCCCGCGCGGCCATGAGGATGGCTGAGTGACCCTTCTCGGGTTCGACTCCCGCATGAGACGCGACGCCGCGGAACGTAGCCGCGAACGTGTAGTGCGTCGGCGCGCCCTTGACGATGCCGCCCACGTCGCCCGCCGCGTCCAGCACCAGGCACAGGTCGCCCTCGCACACGGCGGGATCCAACTCCCTCGCGCCTCGGAGCCCGGCCTCCTCTCCCGTCGTGAGCAGCACCCTGACGCGTGCGTGCGGGCGCCCCGACTCGCGTAGCTCCGAGAGCGTCTCGAGGATGGCCGCCACTCCGGCCTTGTCGTCGGAGCCCAGGATCGTGTCTCCAGACGAGCGCACGACGCCTGCCTCGACGACCGGCTCTACCCCCCGCCCGGGCTCGACGGTGTCCAGGTGCGCGGAAAGGACCAAGGTAAGGCCGTCCACGGTCGGGGCGAGGTCGGCGATGAGGTTGCCGGTGTCGGATCTCGTCGCCCCCGCCGAATCGTCGAACCGGACGTCGCACCCGAGCGCGGCGAGGCGCTCGGCGCACCAGCACCCGAACGCAGACTCCTCGCCAGAGGGACTGTCGATGCGAACCGCCTCGAGGAAGGTGTCGAGCAGCCTGCTTCCCTTGTCCGGTGTCATCAGAGCGCTACGCCCCCCGGCTCTTGTGGTAGGCGACAGCAGCCCCGATGAAGTCGCGGAAGAGCGGCGCAGGACGGGTCGGACGGCTCTTGAACTCGGGGTGGCCTTGATTACCCACGAACCACGGGTGGTCCGGGAGCTCGACCATCTCCACGAGGTTCCCGTCGGGAGAGAGCCCCGAGATCACCAGTCCCGCGTCGACCAGCTGCTGACGGAAGGTGTTGCTGACCTCGTAGCGGTGGCGGTGCCTTTCGTATATGACGTCTTCTCCGTAGGCGGCCATGCCTTTGGTGTCGGGCACGACGACGCAAGGGTAGGAGCCGAGCCGCATCGTCCCTCCCATGTCGTGGACGTCGTTCTGCTCCACCATCAGATCGATCACCGGATACGGGGTCGCCGGGTCGAACTCACTCGAGTTCGCATCCGCGAGTCCGGCGACGTTGCGAGCGAACTCCGCCACTGCCACCTGCATGCCGAGGCAGATCCCCAGATAGGGCACCTTGTGCTCGCGGGCGTAGCGCGCCGCACGGATCTTGCCCTCGATCCCGCGGACGCCGAAGCCGCCAGGCACCAGGATACCGTCCATCTCCGAGAGGATGCGGTCGACCTCTTCGGGCGTGATCCCCTCGGCGTCGACCCAATGGATCTCGACGTCGTGCTCGTGGAAGATCCCCGCGTGCTTCAATGACTCGTGAACGGACAGGTAGGCGTCGGGCAGTTGCACGTACTTGCCTACGAGGGCGATGTCGACAGTGTCGCTGAGCTGGCGGCTGTGGCGGACGAAGGCGTCCCACTGAGCCATGTCCGGCTCGCCGCACTCCATCGACAGGTGCTCGATGACCATCTCATCCAGTCCTTGCTGGCGCAGCGCCTCCGGAACCTCGTAGATCGACGAAGCATCCATGGCAGATACGACCGCGACCGGATCGACATCGCAGAAGAGCCCGATCTTGCGGCGGATGCCGGCGTCGATCGGCCTGTCGGAGCGGCAGACGATGAAGTCGGGCTGGATACCGATGCTGCGCAGCTCCTTGACCGAGTGCTGCGTCGGCTTCGTCTTCAGCTCCGAGGACGCGGCGATATACGGAACGAGGGTGACGTGGATGTAGCAGACGTTGTCACGCCCGACGTCCTTCTTGAGTTGCCTTATCGCCTCGAGGAACGGCAGCGACTCGATGTCGCCCACTGTGCCGCCTACCTCCGTGATGATCACGTCGGGCTTTCGCTTCTCGGCCAAGCGGAGGATCCGCTCCTTGATCTCGTTGGTCACGTGCGGGATGACCTGCACGGTTCCGCCGAGGAAGTCGCCGCGACGCTCCTTGGCTATGAGCGTCTGGTAGACAGACCCGGCGGTCACGTTGCTCTCGCGCGACAGCGCCTCGTCGATGAACCGCTCATAGTGGCCCAGGTCGAGGTCGGTCTCTCCCCCGTCGTCGGTCACGAAGACCTCGCCATGCTGGAAGGGACTCATCGTGCCCGGATCGACGTTGAGGTAGGGGTCGAGCTTCTGGATGGTCACGCTCAGCCCACGGCTCTTCAGCAGCCGGCCGAGCGAAGCCGCCGTGATGCCCTTGCCCAGTGAAGATGTCACGCCCCCAGTCACGAAGATGTACTTGGTCATCGGTGTGAGCTCCCGCCGTCCTTTCACTTACTCGCCGTCCTCGCTGTCACTTGCCTTCACGCTGAGCGCCCCGGTCGGCGCCTCAGCCGCGACCACCTCGTCGGCCGGCAGGCGGCCGAGCCCATCGAGCCACCGGAGGAAGGCGACCCGTTCGATCACGCCTGAGAAGGATACGCGCTCGCTCACCAGATTCAGCGCGAGCAGAAGGACCGCCAGCACGAGCAGAAGCCAAAGGGGCGACTGCCAGGCGAGGATGAAGCCCGCGAGCGCTCCGGCTGCGTTGGCGCCCGCGTCGCCGAGCATCGCGCGCTCGCCCAAGTCGTAGCGCCAAACGGCGAGGACCGGCCCGAACAACAGAGCGAGCGCCGACAGCTTGAAGCCGCCGATCCGGACCACCGCGATCGTCAACGAAGACGCGTCGCCGCCGGACCACGTCGCCCAGGCGCCGAAGAGCATGCCGAACATCGCCAGAAGGGCGTAGGTCTTCAACGCCCGTCCCGGGCGCAGGTCGGCAAGGTTGACCAGGTTGGCGGAGAGCGCGATCACGAGTGCGGCGAGAAGCCACGTCGCGATCCCCGTCAGGTCGGGCACAAGACCGATCCGTGGCGCCTCTGCGAAAGCGAGCATGCCCAACTGCAGGGAGGCGGCGAGTGAGAGCCCGCCGATGCCTAGCAGCTTCAAGCCTCCCGTGGTCATGCGGCCGTGCGCCAAGGCGGCCAGGTGCCCGCGAAAGCCCCGGGCCGACGCGTCGCCGAACACGTCGTCGACCATCCCGAAGGCAGCCGCACCGGCGACCAAGAGAAGAGCCGGGGCCGCGCTGCCGACAGCGGCTATCGGGCCTTCGGAGATCGCGCTGCCCAACGCCCTGTCGGCGAAGGGGCCGAGTCTGGCCGTCAGTGCGAATGCCAATGCATTCGCGATGGCCAGTGCGGATGCCACGGAAGCGGCCCACACCAGCCACACTATCCCCAGACCGGTCGGGACACTGTGGCCGCGATAGTTCGTGACGCGCTTCCCGCCGCGCTCCAGCTCGGGGATCAGCCGCTTCATCGCCCACGCCGGACCCAGCCACCCGGCCAAGACCGACAGGGCTACAGACACGGCGGACATCGTTACCCACGCGGTCACTTGTCGTCACCCTCACGCGCCGAGGCGAACTCGCTCTCTGCGGACGCGCCCCCTCGCGCACGGGTCGTCGTCCGCCCGAGCATCAGATACAGCGCGGCCACTCCCACGGGCGCGAGAAGCAAGGCGGGGACGATGATCCCCGAGTCCTCGGTGAAGTACCCGACTATGCCGGCGAACAGTGACGCCGCGACCGCCGCGGAGAACGCGGGGTATTCCTTGAGCATCGCCGCGAACTCGCCTCGCGGACGCCAGCGCATGTAGCCGAGAAGAAGGAGCACCGCGACGAGCAACCAGGTCCAGTTCGTCCGCCCGAGCACGCGCGTGTTGGTCTCAGCTTTGCGCACGATGAGCGTCAACAGGGAGCTCGGGCCGGCGGCTTGGGCACCGGTGACCGCCCTGCCGAGATGAGTCTCGGAGCCCGGCGCTCCCAGCACGTCGACCGCGGTCAAACCGGCCACTATCACGGCGATCAGGACGACGATCATCACCAGGTTGCGCCATGTCCAGACCTTGCGGCCGTTGAGCATCAGCCAGCCGACGATGAAACCGACTGTCATCCACGCAACAGTGCCCACGTTCGCTCCCCAGAAGGGGGCCGCGGCGGTCACGACCACGATCAGCCCCATCGCCGGCCAACCCCAGGTCCTGACATGGCGGGTCCACGCCGCTTCCCGCCACGTGTCGAGAGCAAGGGCGACTGCCACGAGCACGGAGCCCAGGAGCAGGCCCGCCATCTCGTTGCCCAGGCCGTAGTAGCGGGCGCCCAACAGCGGCGAGTACCCGAACAGATCGGTGAACGACAGCGGGGCTCCGACCCATTGATCGATCAGCGCCGTGAGAGCCGTTCCTCCGGTGACGACGATCAAGGGCACGGCCGCGGACCTGTGACGTCCGAACAGCATGGCCACCACCCAGATCGCCAGCGTGCACGCCAGCAGAGCCAGCAGCACGCCCGTGCCCGTCGGGGGCCACCTCCATACGGCGAACTGCACTATGCCTCCGAACAGCACTGCCGGCACGAGCAGCAGCGCGGCCTTGGCGATCGCGGGGGCGCCGGCGGGCAGACCATCCGAGCCGCGGTAGAGGATCAGAGTGGAGACGACCAAGGCGATGACAGTGAGCAGGATGAAGGTGTTGACCGTCGATCCCCTGACAGACTCCACGGCGACCGCGGTGGAGGCCATCCGGTCAAGGAACCCGATCCGGTCCGCGACGGACGCGCCGGTCAGGACAGATGCCGGATGGATCACGCTTCCCACCATCTTCGGTGGGACGGCGGCGCCCAGCAGGTCGACGATGGTCGCGGAGACGTCCATAGCCGTCACGATGCCGTCCCTGTGCGTCGATGCCGCCGCAGCCAAGCCGCTGCCGCCCGCCGCCAGAACCAGCGGGCCGAAAGCCTCGGGCTCGTCGGGGATCTGCGGGGCCGCCGGGGCGAACACCACGACGACGTCGCCCGGCTCCAACGCGTCCGCCATCCCTCCGAGCACCTCGTCGGTGGAGCGAAGCGCGTTGTCGCGAGCGAACGCGGAGGCCCGCGTCGATTCGATGGACGAGGACAATAGGCTGCGGGCGATGTCACCCGGGTCCACCACCACGAGCCGGACGGCCGGATCGGCCAGCGCGCCTTCGAACGCGGAGAGTATGTTCCCGACGTCGGCTCGCACGCCGAACGGCGCCACGGGGTCGGGCATCAGCATCTTGGGAGAGACGTCACCGATGTCGACGACGCCCTTCGCGTCGGACGCGGCAACGCCGGCGGGCCGTGACGCGCGAGCGGCCTCCACGAACCAGCCCGCGTCGCCGTTGCCGATCGCGGCGGTCTTGTAGCCCTTCGCGTGAACCGCCGAACCCAGCGCCCCGAGCGCGTTGTCGAGACTGGTGTCCGTGTTGACGGTGACCTGCAGTGGCAGACCGAGGTAGACGACCTCCGCGGTGCCAGGGTCCCGCGCGAAGAGGCGCTTGTAGAAGTCGCGAACGGAAGTGGGACCGACAGACTCGGATGTGTCGAAAGCTGTCATCGCGCTCTCCGAATAGAGCACCGGCGCGCCCGCGGACAGCACCAGAGCACCGCGTTCCGGCGTGGTTGTCCCGCCCGCCGCGCCTGCGCGGACGTTCACGTTCGCGAGCAACGCCTTCTCGGCGAGCGCGTGGGTCCTCGGCATCCAGCCGCCGGAGATGTCGCCCCAGGTGAGATACGGAACCAGGAGCACCGCTACCCGTCGCGTACCCGGAGCCGTCGCCGCCGCGGCCGAAGCCGCTGCAGAAACGAGAAGCGCCGCCAGCAAGGTGGCGGCGACAGCTTGTACGGTCCTCCTCAACACGCGCGCTCCGTCCTGCGAAGCCTGGGGTCGGTGGTGCCGGCCGGGTCCTTTGCATCGAAGGGGCCGCGCATCGCGAATACCAGGCTCGTGACGAGGAGCCCGCAACGAAGTATATACGAACACCTCCGGGAAGCGTCCGACACGAAGCTCCCGTCCCGTCCACGAACCGGCAACGTCCCGTGGCCGCGCGACCGCGCGCGCACGGACGCGTGGGCTAGAATCGTTGACAGCAGCAGCCGCAAGGCAGAAGGCGGCCACCCTAGGCGTGGAGGGCCCCATCAGCGATCCGGTTCCGTCGCTCGCCCGCTCGACCGCAGCCATGTCGGCGGGCACCATCCTGTCCCGACTCACCGGCTTCATCCGGCAGTGGGCGATGGCGGTCGCGCTCGGCGTCACGATCGCCGCAAGCGGACGGATCCCGATCGCCTCCGCGTTCAACATCGCGAACAACATCCCGAACATGATCTACGAGCTCGTGGCGGGCGGCGTGCTGTCGTCGATGTTCATCCCGATCTTCCTCGAGCGACGGCGTACCGACGGAGAGGAAGGGGCGTTCTCATTCGCGAACACCCTCTTCTCGGTCGCACTGGTCGTCTTCGGGGTGGTCGCGCTCTTCGGGACACTGGTGCCCCAGGTGTTCGTGTGGACGCAGACCTTCACCGTCTCGCTGGCCGACTCGCAGCTGGCCGTCTACCTCTTTCGATTCTTCGCCGTGCAGATCATCTTCTACGGCTTCGTCGCGCTCTCGACGGGCGTCCTGCACTCGTACCGGACGTTCTTCGCCACGGCGATCGCGCCCCTGTTCAACAACGTGGTCGTGATCGTCGCGCTGCTGGGCTTCTACGTGCCGCTGCGCGACACCAGGCCCGACCTGGCGCTCGTGGCACTCGGCGTCGGCACCACCCTCGGGGTGGTCGCCCTCTTCGCTGCCCAGGTCCCCGCCTTGCTCAAGGTAGGCTTCAGGTTCAGGTGGAGACTCGACCTCTCGGATCCGTCGCTGGCCAAGATGCTGCGGAAGGGCGCGTGGGTGCTCGGCTACGTGGCCGTCAACATCATCGGCATCTCCTTCCGCAACGCCTTCGCCACCGGCGCGATGCGCGACGGTTCGGCTGTCCTTTCCTACGCTTGGATGTGGTACCAGCTTCCCTACGGCGTACTGGCCGTGAGCTACATCTCAGCCGTCTTCCCCGAGCTGTCGCGGGCGGCGGACACCCGCGACTGGAGTGCGTACAAGGGCTATCTGTCGCGAGGGCTGCGCGCGACCGCACTGCTCATGCTCCCGTCGGTCGCTCTCCTCTTCGCGCTCGGGACGCAGCTCGTGACGCTCTTCAGGTTCGGCAAGTTCCCGGCTGAGGCAGTCCCGCTGGTCACGGCTGTGCTGGCGGGCTGGACGATCGGCCTCTTCTTCTTCGCCTCCTACATGCTGCTGCTGCGAGCGTTCTACGCGATGCAGGACACGCGGACGCCCTTCTACACGAACATCGCGCTCACGGTCGTGCAGGTCGGCCTCTACGCGGGACTGACGCGGCTGATCCCGGGCGACTACGCGCTCGTGGGGATCCCGCTCGCGGACTCGACGTTCTTCATCCTGCATAGCGCGGTGCTGCTGGTGATCCTGCGGCGCCGGATCGGTGCCTTCAGCATGGCCCACGTGCTGGGCGGATGGGCGCGCAGTCTGGTCGGAGCGGCTGCAGGCGGGCTCGCCGCGTGGTTCGTCGTGCTCGCCACGCCCGCCCTCGCTGCCAGCGCTGCCGGTAACATCGCGCGAGTGCTTCTCGGGGGGACCATCGGCCTCGGCGTAGCGTACACCGCGCTGCGCATGCTCAAGATCGACGAGATGGCCTATGTGGACGGGATGCTCGGAAGGGCCTTCGCGCGGATCGCTCCCTGGAGGAGGACGTGAGCGTCACAGTCCTCATCCCGGCGCACGACGAATCCGAGCGCATCGGTGAGACGGTTAGCGCGGCCCGCGCACTCGCCGGAGTCACCCGCGTGCTCGTCATCGACGACGCATCGGGCGACGATACGGCCCGGCGGGCCGAGGCGGCAGGTGCCGAGGTGCTGCGTCTGGCCGCCAACGTCGGCAAGGGCGCGGCGCTCGACGCGGGGCTCGCCCGCGTGCGCGCCGACGCCGACGTGCTTCTCCTCCTCGACGGCGACCTCGGGCAGAGCGCGTCGCAGGCCTCGCTGCCGCTGGAGCCGGTTCTTGCCGGACGCGCGGCCATGTCGATCGCCGCATTCCCGCCGCCACTGGGCAAGGCCGGCTTCGGTCTGGTCAAGGGGCTCGCCCGACTCGGGATCCGCACGCTCGGCGGGTCCGCCGGCCGCGCCTTCCCCGCGCTCGCGCCCCTGTCCGGCCAAAGGGCGATGAGTCGGGAATGCTGGCAGCGCGTCACCCCGTTCGCTTTCGGCTACGGGGTCGAGGTCGCGCTCACGGTGCGAGCACTCCGAGCGGGGCTGGCCGTGGTCGAGGTGCCCACGACGATGACGCACGCCGCTTCGGGTCGCGACGCCTCGGGCTTCGCGCACCGCGCACGGCAGTTCGGCCACGTGGCGATGGCGCTCCTGCGCCTGGCGTTCGAGCCGCGCCGCTGACGCGGCCGCTACTCGCGGCGGGCGATAGGCACGGCTACTTGCCGAAGAGCGGCGAGGGATAGCGCGCGGACGCGCCTTCCTGCCGGCCGAAGAGCCCGGTGGCGCGCCCTGACAGGACCCAAGCGAACGACACGCGGCCCAGAGCCGTGTCGACGTCGTCCACGCCCGACAGCCCTGCTTCCCTAGCCGCCTTCGCGGAACCGTCGTTGCGTTTCATCGTGTCCACTCCGACGGCGAACCTGAAGCTGTCGGTCATCAAGCTGGCGAGGCGGATCGCCAACAGGTCAGGCACACCTCCGTACACGGCCGCGATCGCAGTGCCGCCGACGGTTTCAGTCGTCGCAAGGCCGGAGAGCTTCAGTCCCCCGGACGCGATCAGGGCTCGAGTGAGAGGGCGTTGCGCCTCGGCGGTGCTCCACTCGACAGCCAGCAGGCTCGCGACCCGCGTGGCGTCCACGGACGACGTCGGGATGCTCAGCTCCTTAGCGATGGCCGACCCCACGCCCTCGTCGTCGAGGGAGAGCCGCGCGCCCGCGAAGGTCGCCACCGCTGCCTCTCCGCCCGCGAGCCGTATGGCCTCGGAGGCGCGAGCGGCCGTGTCGGCGGTCTCGGGGCTGGCGAGCACGATCACCGTGCGGCCTTCCAGAGCGCCCCTGACGACACCGGGAGCGGCGTCGGCCGCGAACGCGGAGAGCGTGTCGTTGACCGCCTTCAGCGACGCGCTCTCCGTCCTGAGGCTGTCGAATTCGGCTCGCAGTCCCTCGACGAGCGTGGTCTGCTGCGAGCTGAGCAGCCCGCGCTCCACGACGATGGAGCCGAGAAGCAGCCCCACGGTCAGAGAGACGAAGACCGCGACCAGCGATGCGATGTGATAGCGCAGGTTGTACATGGTCTCTGACCGCTCCCTAGATGCCGACGAAGGCGCGCAGACGCAGAAGCAGCAGACCCAGCCCGTTGCGAGCCTGCGGCGAGATGAACACGATCACCGTGACCAGGACGAGACCCGCCGCGACGATGAAAGACAGGTCGAGGAAGCGCGGCGCCGCTCGATAAAGCTTGCTCACTCCCTTGGCGTCCACCAGCTTCGGGCCCACCTTCAGGCGGACGAGGAAGCTCGAGGCCATGCCCTTGCGCCCCTTGTCGAGGTACTCGATCAGGTTGGCGTGGGTGCCGACTGCGACTATGAGGTCCGCGCCGCTCTCGAAAGCGAGCAGCAGAGCGAGGTCCTCGCTGGTGGCCGCCAGCGGCCACACCACACCTTCCAGCCCGAGCGCCTGGAGGCGGGCCATCCCGGGGGCGCGCCCGTCGGGGTATCCGTGCACCAGCAACTCGGCGCCGCCACTCAACGCCTGGTCGCTCACCGAATCCATGTCGCCGATGATGAGGTCCGGCTTGAACCCCGCCTCGAAGATGGCGTCCGCACCGCCGTCCACCCCCACGAGCACCGGGTGCATCTCGCGGATGTAGGGCTTGAGAGTGTTGAGGTCTTCCTTGTAGTCGTATCCGCGGACGACGACCATGACGTGCCTGTGGTGCAGGTCGGTCCTCGTATGCGGGATGCCGACACCCTCGGTCAGGAGCGCTCTCTCCTTCTCGAGGTACTCGATCGTGTTCCGGGCGAATGCGTCTAGCTGCTCCCCTATGCCGGCCTTGGCGTCCTCCATCGCGCTCTCGATCGCGTCGACGCTCATTCGCGTGCCCCGCGCCACGATCTTGCGGCCTTTGAGAACGTCGCCCCCCTCGACCTCGATCGCGTCGCCGTCGTGAACCGCATCGAAGACCTCCGGGCCCACCGCATCGATCAACGTGACGCCTCCGCGCGTAAGCAGTAGCGGGCCGAGGTTGGGGTACGCGCCGGTGATCGATCGGGCGGCGTTGATGACCACTTCGACGCCGGTCGAGAGCAGACCCTCAGCGCTCACCCGGTCCATGTCGGCGTGGTCGATGATGGCTATGTCCGTCGGCCCGAGCCGCTTGACCAGATCCTTGGTCCGCTTGCCGAGTCGTGCGATGCCCTTGTGACGCATGAGGTCCTTCTCGTCAGACGTGCGAAGCGACTCGAGGCGCTCCCCAGGCGCGAGCCGAGTCTATCAGACGCCCGGGAGGTTGACTGAGGAGAGCAGTTCACGCGCATGCGCGAGCGACGTGTCGGTCTCGGAGCCCGACAGCATCCGGGCCAGCTCGACGACCCGTTCGTCGCCGGAGATCGTGCGCACGCCCGTGCGGTCGCGCCCGCCTGCGCACGACTTCTCGACCACCAGGTGCGCGTCGGCAAAGGCGGCGACCTGAGCCAGGTGGGTGACCACAAGTACCTGCCGACCGTCCGAGAGGCTCCTCAGACGCGCCCCGACTGCCAGCGCCGTCGCGCCGCCGATGCCGGAGTCGATCTCGTCGAAGACGAGCACCGGCACCCTGTCCGCGTGTCCAAGGACGCTCTTCAAGGCGAGCATCACCCGGGAGACCTCGCCTCCGGAGGCGATGCGCGCCAGCGGGCGCGGAGCCTCGCCCGGTCCCGGCGCGTAGAGGAACTCCAGGCGCTCGGGACCGTCGGAAGTCCACGAGTCGCGCCCCAGCGCCGTGCGGGAGACCTCGAACCGTCCTGAAGGCATTGCCAGGTCGCGCGACGCCTCGGCAAGCCGCTCTTCGAAGACGGGCGCGGCCTTCTCGCGCGCGGCCGTCAGGGCGGCGGCCGCCTCGCGAAGACCGCCGTCCGCGTTCGCGACGGCCTCGCGCAGTCGATCCAAGCCCTCCTCGCCCGCCTCGAGCGTAGCCGCTTCCTGTTCGGCCGCCGCGCGGTAGGCGATCACGTCCTCCAAAGTCGGGCCCCAGCTCCGCTTGAGCACGGAGAGAGCCGCCAGACGAGCTTCGGCCTCCTCGAGCGCCGCCGCGTCGAACTCCACCGCTTCACCGTAGTCGCGTATGCCCTGCGCGACATCGGCGAGCTTGGACTCCAGGTCCGTGAGCGCCGCGGCCTTCTCGTCCAGAACCGGGTCGATGCCGGCCACACTCCCCATGGCGGCGACGGCCTCGCCGAGCCGGTCTGAGACGGCGCCCTCCTCGGTCAGTGCGCGATATGCTCCCGACGCAGCAGAGGTGAGTCGTTCGCCATGGCGCAGACGGGGCAGACGCGCCGTCATCGCGTCGTCCTCCCCAGGTTCGGGCGCCACTCGGTCGATGTCGGAGATGGCCGCCTGAAGAACCGCCAGCCGCGCTTGGCGGTCGCCCATCGCCGCGCCGACGCGGGCGAGCTCGCCCGCCACGGTGGCGTGGGCACGGAACGCCTCCCGATACCCGTCAGCGAGCGGCTCGGAACCGGCGAAGCGGTCCAGGAGCGACGCGTGGGTCGCGGGCCTCAGAAGCTCCTGGTGGTCGTGCTGGCCGTGGAGGTCCACCAGAGGGCCGAGCATCTCCGCAAGTCTCCCGACCGTCGCCATCTCGCCGTCGAGATAGCAGCGGCTGCGCCCGTCCGAGCCCACGCGCCGGCGCGCGGCGTGCTCGACGCCGCCATCGAGGAAGCGCCCCTCGACCACGGCCTCATCCGCCCCCGAGCGGACGAGCGTCGCGTCGGCGCGTTCGCCCAAGAGCAGCTTCAGCGCGCCGACGAGCACCGTCTTCCCCGCGCCCGTCTCCCCCGTCATGACTGTCATCCCCGGACCGAGCTCGAGCCACGTCTCCTCGATGAGAGCGAGGTCCTTCACGTGGAGCTCCTCGAGCACTTGCCGTCAGCTCCGGAAGAAGGAGTCGCGCGCCGCCGCCACGAACGACCGCCCGTCGACGTGCAGCGTTCGTATCTCCTGGTCGGCCAGAACGATCTCGACGCGCTCGATCGCGCTCCGGCAAGGCGCCGGATCGCCGTCCACCAGCATGCAGGCGCCCGCTCGCGCCGGGATCGGGAAGGTGAACGTGATGCGCGAAGTCGGTCCGAGCACGATCGGCCGGACGACCAGCGTGTGCGCTCCCGCGGGCGCCAAGATCATCGCCCGCAGCTCCGGGACCATGAGCGGGCCACCGACGGAGAGTGCGTAGGCGGTCGAGCCGGTCGGCGTCGCGACGATGACGCCGTCGCACAACCACTGGGCGAAGGGCTCGCCGTCGATGGCGACGGCCATCTCGACGGCACGTGTCCCCGCTGAGCGCCCGACGAATACCTCGTTGAGCGCGTTGTGCGCCCCCGCAACACGACCTCCGTGCGTGGCCTCGGCCCGCAGCATGACCCTCCGGACCTCGCGGGCCTCGCCTGCCACGACTGCGCGCACCGCGGCAAGCGGGTCGCCGTTGGACGCACCGCACAAGAAGCCCAGCCGCCCGAGGTTGAACCCGAATATCGGGACGTCCGCCCCCGCGAGCAGATGCGCCGCCTTGAGGATCGTGCCGTCCCCGCCCAGTGCAACGACCAGTTCCGAGTCGGAGGCGATCCCTGCGACCGCATCGAGGCCGCATCCGGCCACGTCGTTTGCCGCGGCGGCCACGGCGTGGCCGTCGGCCGCCAGGTCGAGCGCGAGCGCACGCGCGGCGGCGCACGCGTGCGGATTGTCGGTGTTGGGTACGAGTTGTATCCGCATGACCGGCTAACGGCCCCCCAAAGACTCGTGCGCCGCGCGCACGAGGTCCCGATGATCGATGGCAGCCGGCTCACCGCTGCGCGCGAGCCGCATCCAGAACTCGATATTACCCTGAGGCCCAGTGATGGGCGACCAAGTCATCCCCCGCAGGACGAAACCCGTCGCCGCTGCCTCGCGCTCCACGGTACGCAGCACCTCGGCGTGGACGGCCGGATCCCGTACGACACCCCGTCTTCCCACGCGGCCCTTACCCGCCTCGAACTGCGGCTTGACCAGAGCCAACACCTCGCCGTCAGGCTTGAGGACGGCGACCAGATGCGGAAGGACCTTCCCCAGGGAGATGAACGAGACGTCGACGACAGCCAGGTCGAACGGCGCGCCGGCAACGTCCCGGTCCACGGAACGGATGTTGGTACGCTCGAGCACGGTGACCCGATCGTCGCCTCGCAGCTTCCACGCAAGCTGTCCGTAGCCGACGTCGATCGCGGTGACCGACGCCGCCCCGCGCTTCAGGAGGCAGTCCGTGAAGCCGCCTGTTGAGGCGCCCACGTCCAGCGCGCCGAGCCCCTCGACGACGACTCCGAAACCGTCGAGTGCCCCCGCGAGCTTGTGGCCTCCGCGCGACACGTACTCCTGGGCCGGTTCGACCTCGAAGACCGCGTCGTCGGCGACCGCCGTGCCGGCCTTGGTCAGCGGCGCGCCGCCCACCCTGACCCGGCCCGCGAGGATGGCCGCTTTCGCCTGCTCCCGGGACGCGAACAGCCCCGCGTCAACGAGCGCGGCGTCGGCTCGGCGTCTGGCCAAGTCGCTCGCCCTCGCTCTCGGCGACGCGCTCCAAGCGGCCCAGCACGGCCTGACTCACGCCCTCGGGCGTCAGGCGCACGTCCGACAACAGTCGGTCCATCGCCCCGTGCGTGACGAAGCAGTCGGGTATCCCGAGGTGCATGATCGCGGGCGCCATCCCCATGTCGGCCAGAGACTCGAGCACCGCGGACCCCGCGCCTCCGAGGCTGGTGTTCTCCTCGATCGTGACGATGAGCGCGTGCGTCTGGGCCGCCCACGCCACCGTCTCCATGTCTACGGGCTTGACCCACCTCATGTTCACGACCGAGGCCGAGACGCCCGCCTCCATCAGCAGCGCCGACGCCCTTTCGGCCACCCCGACCATGCGTCCGAAGGCGAGCAACGCTACGTCCGTGCCAGTGCGGCGGACTTGGGCGCGACCCGCCTCGAGCACGGAAGGGTTGCGTGGCAGCGCTACCCCCGCGGCCTTCCCCCTCGGGTAGCGGATCGCGAACGGACCGTCGCCCGACAGCCCGGTGTGCAGCATGTCCACGAGTTCGGCCTCGTCGGCCGGCGCGCACAACGTCAGGTTCGGTACCGCGCGCAGGAAGCTCATGTCGAACGCACCGTGATGCGTCGGGCCGTCCTCCCCCACCAGCCCTGCCCGGTCGAGCGCGAACACGACGGGCAGGTTCTGCAGGCAGACGTCCATGACGACCTGGTCGAAGGCGCGCTGGATGAACGTCGAGTAGATCGCGACCACGGGGCGGCGGCCGCCGACAGCGAGCCCCGCGGCGAAGCCCACCGCGTGCTGCTCGGCGATCCCGACGTCGAAGAAGCGGTCCGGGTAGGCGTCGCGGAACCTGTCGAGGCCCGTGCCGGAGGGCATGGCAGCAGTTATCGCGCAGATGCGCTCGTCACGCGCGGCCTCGGCCACTATCGCCTCGGAGAACACCTCGGTGAACGATGGCGGTCCGCCGGTCGAACCTTTGAGCTTGCCAGTCGCAACGTCGAACGGGCCGACGCCGTGGAAGGTGTCCGGCGACTTCTCCGCGGGGGCGTAGCCTTGGCCCTTGCGGGTAACCGCGTGGACGATGACCGGGCCCTCGACCTTCCCGGCCCAACTGACCGCGTCTTGCACCTTCTGGACGTCGTGGCCGTTGATGGGACCCACATACTTCCAGCCGAGCTCCTCGAAGAGCATGCCGGGCACGATCAGCTGCTTGAACGACTCCTTCGCGGCCTCGCCCGCCGCGACCAGCCCGGCGCCGATGCCGGGCACCTTTGAGATCGCTCCCTCGACGTCCTCGCGGAGCCGGATGTAGCGCGGATCCAGCCGGACGCGCGCCAGGTAGCTCGCCAGCGCGCCGACGTTCTCGGAGATCGACATCTCGTTGTCGTTGAGCACCACCGTCATGTTCGTTCCGAGGTGGCCAGCGTGGTTGAGGGCCTCGAAAGCCATCCCGCCGGTGAGAGAGCCGTCTCCGATCACCGCGACGATCTGCTCGTCGCCGCCCGTCGCGTCGCGCGCCTGGGCCAGACCCAGCGCCACCGAGATCGAGTTGGACGCGTGCCCGGTGTCGAACACGTCGTAGGGCGACTCGCTGCGCTTCGGGAAGCCGCACACGCCGCCGTACTGCCGCAGGGTGTCGAAACGCTCCCGCCGACCCGTGAGCAACTTGAACACGTACGCCTGGTGGCCGACGTCCCAGATCACCCGGTCTCGCGGAGTGTCCAAAGCGCGCAGGAGCCCTATGGTCAGTTCGACGACGCCAAGGTTCGGCGCGAGGTGCCCGCCGGTCTCGGCCACCGTCGATACGAGACGCTCGCGGATCTCGACGGAGAGCGCGCGCAACTGCGCGCCGCTCAGCGGCTTGAGGTCTTCGGGGGTCGAGATCGTGTCGAGGATGCGGTCGCTCACTGTCGGTGCGTCATCCTCCTTGCCAGGTCGGTCCCCGCATGAGGTCCGCTTCTCGGTCCGACGTTAGACCCGCTATCCCTCACTCGCAATCCGGACACACCACCACGTCACCGCGCCGTTACGGCGCCGTCGGGCCGAGCGTCACTCGCGCTCGTCGTCCTCTTCTTCAGCCGGCGAGCCGGACTCGCCGGCCTCCTGATCTTCCGTACCCACATCCTCGGAGACGAGCACGGTCTCGACCAGAACGTCCGCGACCCCGTCGCCGTCGATGTCTACGGCCTCGATCAGATCGGTCATGGTCACCGTGGACTCCTCGAAGCCCGCGACCTGACCTTCTGTGTCGGGCGCCCGGAACGCGGTCTGGTCGATGAGCTCGTTGCACTGGTTCACGAGCCGGACGGCCTCCTCGAGCAGGTCTAGGCTCTGCTCGAGCGAGACGTCCTTGCGTCGGGCCTGGGCGACTATGTCCTCCAGTCGTGCCCGGGTCATCTCGAAGGTCGAGCGCTCGTCACTCATCAGTGTCCTCCTTTGCCCCGCCAGCGGCCGCAACGTCCGCGAGCCGGCCCAGGATGCCGTTTATGAACTTCGATGAGTCCTCGCCGCCGTAGACCTTGGCCATCTCCACTGCCTCGTTTATGGCCACCGAGTCGGGGACGTCCTCGTCGCGGTAGAGCATCTCCCACACCGCCAGCCGCAGGATGCTGCGGTCCACCAAGGGCATGCGCGACAGCGACCAGTTCTCCGAGATGTCCTCGATGATCGCGTCTATCCGCCCCTGGTGCGCCTCGACGCCGGTCACGGCATCGCGGCAGTAGGAGGTGGGCTCGCCGTCCTCGATGGAGAAGCTGCCGTCGGCGAGGATGCTCACCGCGCTCTGCTCGGTGATCTCCCGCTGGTACAGGATGTGGAGCGCTTGGTGTCGGGCCCTGCGTCGTTCGAGCATGAGTGTGCGGCCGGCCCTACTGCTCGGGGAACTGTATGGCGTCGATGAACACGTCGACGCGCGACGCGGCGTGACCGGTCTGCGATTGAAGCGCGTCACACACTGCGTCCTGCACCGCGGCGGCGAGCTGTCGCAGCGGGCGGCCATAAGTCGCGGTTATGTGCAGCCCGACCACGAACAGCCCTTCCTCGTCGAGGGAGACCTCGGTCGCCTTGGTCGAGCGCGAGATCTTGCCCAGAGGCGAGGTGTCGACCGATGCGACGCCCTCCACGGCACCGGCGGCGAGCTGCACGACGGTCTCGACCACGCCCGGAGCGATGTCGAGGCCCTCCAGGCTCAGTTCGGCTGGCATGCTCTTCACGGGTCCCTTCCGCTAGTCGAGGCGACGGCGCCCCGTCAGCTGGTGGCGCCGTCAGTCGTGCTCGTGGTAGATGCGCGTTTCCACGAAGTCAGTATAGACCTCGCCCTTCTGGAAGTACTCGTTCTCGATGACCGCCTGGTGGAACGGGATCGTCGTCGGGATCCCCACTACGATGAACTCGTCGAGCGCCCGCCGGGCCCTGTTGATCGCCTCGTAGCGGGTCTCGCCCCACACGATCAGCTTGGCCAGCAGCGAGTCGTAGTTCGGCGGCACGGTGTATCCCGAGTACAGGTGCGAGTCGACTCTCACTCCGAGTCCCCCGGGCGCGTTGTAGACCTCGACGCGCCCGGGGTGCGGCCTGAAGCCGTTGGCCGGGTCTTCGGCGTTGATGCGGAACTCGATCGCGTGCCCGCGTTGGACTATGTCGGCCTGATCCGGATGGCGCATCGGAGAGCCGGCCGCGATCCGGATCTGCTCCTTGATGATGTCGACACCAGTAACCGCCTCTGTCACGGGATGTTCGACCTGGACGCGGGTGTTCATCTCCATGAAGTAGAACTTGCCGTCCTCGTCGAGGAGGAACTCCACCGTCCCAGCGTTGACGTAGTCGACCGCTCGGACAGCGAGCAGCGCGGCGTCACCCATGGCGGAGCGCAGCTCGTCCGTCAGCGCCGGCGAGGGCGATTCCTCGATCAGCTTCTGATGGCGACGCTGCACGGAACAGTCGCGCTCGAACAGGTGGATGGCATTGCCGTGACTGTCCGCGAGGACCTGGAACTCGATGTGGCGCGGGCGTGTCAGGTACTTCTCCAGGTAGACGGTGTCATCGCCGAACGCGACGGCCGCTTCGGCCTTCGCCGCGTGCAGCATGGAGGCCAGCGAGGCGCGGTCGGTGGCGATGCGCATGCCGCGACCGCCGCCGCCGGCGGAAGCCTTGATCAGCACCGGGTACCCGACCTCGTCAGCGAAGCGGAGAGCCTCGGCCTCGCAGGTGACGGGGCCGTCGCTGCCGGGCACGGTGGGCACGCCCGCCGCTTCCATCGTCTGCTTGGCGACGGCCTTGTCGCCCATGCGGTCGATCGCGTCGGGAGGCGGACCTATGAACTTGATCCCGCTGTCCTCGCACGCGCGCGCGAATCCCGCGTTCTCGGCCAGGAACCCGTAGCCGGGGTGCACAGCGTTCGCGCCGGTGACCAGCGCGGCTGAGATGATGTTCGGAACGTTGAGATAGCTGGCGGATGACGCCGCGGGGCCGACGCAGACGGCCTCGTCGGCCATGCGCGTGTGCAGGCAGTCACGGTCGACGTCGGAGAAGATCGCGACCGTGCGGATGTCCATCTCGCGGCAGGCCCTGATCACTCTCAGAGCCACCTCGCCGCGGTTGGCGATCAGTATCTTGCCGAACTCCCGCATGCGCGGGCTACTCCGTCGGCTCGTAGTAGAACAGGACCGCGCCGTAGTCCACCGCAGAAGCGTCGACGGCGGCCACCTCGCGGATGATGCCCGTCTCGGGCATCTCGATCTCGTTCATCAGCTTCATGGCCTCGAGGATGCACACGGGATTGCCGATCTCCACCAGATCGCCCACCTCGACGAAGGGGTCCGAGCCCGGCGACGGAGCCGCGTAGAACGTGCCCACCATCATCGCGCGGACTTCCTTCCAGGACGCCCGGAGCCCGTCCGGCTCCGCCAGCGCCATGGCGGGAGCGGCTGCGGCCGGGGCGCTTCCGGCAGGGTGCGCCAAGTGGTACCCGCCCTTGCGCACGGTCACGATCGCGCCATTCTCCTCGACGACGACCTCGTTGATGTCGGAGGCCTCGACGACCTTGATTAGCTCGCGTATCTGGTTGACGTCCACGGATTCGTCCTCCCTGACAGTGTCGATCTCCTCGGAGAGCATGAAGACGGCCTTCTCGGCGCCTTCCTTGTGCTTGGTCAAGTAGGTCATGGCCTCGTTCGGGAAGAGGGCGTACATCAGCACGTCCTCCTCGCTGCGAGCCAGGTCGCCGATCTCGACAGCCATCTGGTCGTAGGTGGTCGTCACCATCGAGCCGGGGCGGACGTCTAGGGGCAGCGGCTTCTCGTCACCGAGCACACGTGCCACGATCTCCGGGGTCATGGGACCCGGCGCCTTCCCGTAGTAGCCTTTGACGTACTCCTTCATCTCGTTGGGGACGACACCCCAGCGCTTGCCGGTGAGCACGTTGAGCACCGCCTGGGTCCCGACGATCTGAGACATGGGCGTGACGAGAGGCGGATAGCCGACTTCCGCGCGCACCCGCGGGATCTCGGCCAGCACGTCGGGCAGGCGGTCGCTCGCCTTCTGGAGCTCGAGCTGGCTGATGAGGTTGGACATCATGCCGCCCGGCACCTGGTGGGAGAAGACCTCCATCTGCAGCATCGTTGTGATGCCGCGCTTGAGCTTCTTGCGCTCGCGCACACTCTCCCAGTACTCGGCGATGCGAAATAGCTCGTCGAGGTCGATGCCAGTGTCGTAGGGCGACTCCTTGAGCGCCGCGACGATCATCTCTACCGCGGGCTGCGAGTTGCCGAACGCCAGCGCCACGACCGCGGTGTCGACGATGTCCGCGCCCGCCTCGATCGCCTTGAGGTAGTTCATCGGAGCCATGCCGCCGATGTAGTGGCAGTGCAAGTGGATCGGCAGCCCGATCTCCTTCTTCAACGCCACGACCATCTTCTCGGTGCGGAACGGCGTCAGCATGCCCGCCATGTCCTTGATGCAGATGGTGTCCGCCCCTAGCTCCTTGAGCTCCTGCGCGTACTCGACGAAAGAGTCGAGCGTGTGCACCGGGCTCACGGTGTAGGAGATGGCGCCCTCGAACAGCGCGCCGCTCTCCTTGATCGCCTCGGCGGACATCTCGACGTTGCGGATGTCGTTCAGGGCGTCGAAGACGCGGAAGTTGTCGATGCCGTTGCGCGCCGCCGCCAGAACGAACCGTCGCACGATATCGTCGGAGTAGTGCTTGTAGCCGACCAGGTTCTGACCGCGCAGGAGCATCTGCAGCGGGGTCTTGGTACAGTGCCGCTTGATGGTGCGCAGTCGCTCCCACGGGTTCTCGTCGAGGAAGCGGAGCATGGCGTCGAACGTCGCGCCGCCCCACATCTCGAGCGCCCAGTAGCCCAGGTTGTCCATGCGCTCGAGGATCGGGAGCATGTCGCCGATCTCCATGCGAGTCGCCCACAGCGACTGGTGGGCGTCGCGAAGCGTGGTGTCCATTATGGATACACGTCTCATGTGCGTTCCCTCGGCGTGGATCGAGCGGGATCCGTATCGCACCCCTCATCGAGGGTGCGCCAAACGGTCGGCACGCGGACGGCCGACTTCGGAATCAGAAGTATAGCCGAGATGCCCGACGAGGGACTCAGTCGCCAGTGACCAGCCACGCCCTGCGGCCGGCCCGCCGGCGTCCGCGCCCGAGCTCTCTACACCCGGGTGATGTACCTGCCGTCGCGGGTGTCGACGCGGATCCTCTCGCCCGTGTTGATGAACATCGGCACCTGGACCACGGCGCCTGTCTCGAGCGTTGCGGGCTTGTTGCCGCCCTGCACCGTGTCGCCCTTGAAGCCGGGATCGGTCTCGGTGACTTCGAGCTCCACGAACATCGGGGCCTCGACACCGATCATCTCGCCCCCGGCGATCTGGACGGTGGCCATGTCGTTCTCCTTGAGCCACTTCGCGGCCTCTCCGACGAAGTCCCTCTGAAGCTCGAACTGCTCGAAGGTGTCGGTCTCCATGAAGTGGTAGGCGTCGCCGTCGTTGTAGAGATACTGGAGGTTCTTCTGCTCGAGCCGGACGTCCTCGAGCTTCTCGCCCGCACGGAAGGTGATCTCGACCACGCGCCCCGACTTGAGCTCCTTGAGCTTGGTGCGCACGAACGCTCCGCCCTTGCCTGGCTTCACGTGCTGGAACTCGACGATCACCCACGTCTTGCCGTCGTAGATGATCGCCATGCCGTTCTTGAACTGCTGAGTGGTGATCGCCATCCGGTCCTCGTCCCTTCTCCACGCTCGCGCCGCGACGCCCCCCGTTTCGGTCCGGGCGCGGCGACGCGGAGTCGTCTACCTGATCTCGATGAGCTCCCTGCGCGCGTGGGAGAGCAGCTTGTGGCCGCCGTCCTCGACCGCGACGAGGTCCTCGATTCTAACACCCCCGAATCCGGGCAGGTACACGCCCGGCTCCACCGTCACGACGTGCCCCGGCTCCAGAACGTCCGTGCTCGTCTGGCGCACTCCGGGCATCTCGTGTATCTCGAGCCCGACGCCGTGCCCGAGCCCGTGGCCGAAGGCCTCGCCGTAGCCGCGCTCGGAGAGAAGGTCGCGTGCGACGCCGTCCACGTCAGCCGCGCGCGCGCCGGCGCGCACGGCCGCGCGACCCGCCTCGTTGGCGGCCAGCACGGCCTCGTACACGTCGCGCTGCTTGTCGGAGGCGCGCCCGATGACCACGGTGCGCGTCAGGTCGGCACAGTAGCCGTCGATCCGCGCGCCGAGGTCCATCGTCAGCAGGTCTCCCTCGCCGATCGCGCGGCTCGTGACGCCCGCGTGCGGCTTGCTGGAGTTCCGCCCGCTCGCGACCACGGGCTCGAACGCCACGCCTTCGCTTCCGTGACCGCGCATGTAGGCCTCGAGCTCCAGCGCGACATCGACCTCACGCAGCCCGGGCCTCAGGATCCCGAGGACGTGGTCGAGCGCCTGGTCCGTGAGCGCAGCGGCACGCCCGATCGAGGCCAGCTCCCCCGGGTCCTTCACCGCGCGCAGGTTCTCCACGGCGTGGTCGACGACCACGACTGGGCCTCCGAACAGATCCGAGACCATCTTGAAGCGCGCGTAGGATACCGACGACTCCATCGCCAGGGCCTTGAAGCCGCCCTCGTGAAGATCGTTCACGACCTCCGTGTAGGGCGACTCGCGCTGCAGACACACTTCCCAGAAGGTGCCCCTCGCGGCGTCGCGAGCGGCCTCGATGTAGCGGGAGTCGGTGTAGAAGCGAGCCTCCTCGCGGGTCACGACAACGGCTCCGGCGGGCATCGAATCGAACACCCCGTCGAAGCAAGTCAGGTACCGCATGTTGGCCGTGGCGGTGACGAGCAGCGCCTCGACGCGCGTCCGACCCGAAGCCGCCCGCGCAGCGCCTCGACGCGTTCGCTGACTGCTCACGAAGCGCCCTCGGACCAGATCGACCGCCGCCCGCAACCCGAGCAGGTACGAGTCCACGCCGAACCCGGCGATCTGGCCGACGCACGCGGGCGCTATCACCGAGTGGCGCCGGAACGACTCGCGCGCGGCAACGTTGGAGAGGTGCACCTCCACAACCGGGATCCCGATCGAGGCAACGGCGTCCCGCAGGGCGTAGCTGGTGTGCGTGTAGGCGCCGGGGTTGAACACGACGGCGTCGGCGTCGCCGATGGCCGCGTGCAGATGATCGATGAGCACGCCCTCGTGGTTGCTCTGCGCGAATGCGATCTCGGAGCCGAGTTCGCCGGCCAGAGCGGACAGCCGCGCGTCTATCTCGGCCAGGGTCGAGGACCCATAGACCGCCGGCTCGCGCATGCCGAGCAGGTTGAGGTTCGGACCGTGCAGGATCAGCACCTTCGTCACGAGTTGCCTCCCATCTCGCACCACCGCGCCAGCTCACGCGCCAGCGTCTCCTCGTCCACCTCGTCCACATTCCACAGACCTGGCCCGCGCGAGATCACGAACCGCACGCGCCCTCCGCGACCCTTCTTGTCCGATCGCATGGCGCAGAGAAGGGAGTGCGGGTCGCACTCGGGCTCGATGCGCGTCAGCCCGAGAGAGTCCAGCAACCGCTCCTGGCGAGCCGCCCACGCCTCCGGTGCCATGCCAAGTGAGACGCCCAGGCGCGCCGCGAAGCGCATCCCGTCGGCGACCGCCGCGCCGTGGCTGACCGTCCCGTAGCCCAGCTCATGCTCGACAGCGTGAGCAAGCGTGTGCCCGTAGTTCAGCGACTCGCGCTGTTCGGTCTCATGCGGATCGCCTGTCACGACGCGGCCCTTGAGCCCCGCGGCCATGAGCACGGCCTCGGAGACCACACCCGGTCCGCGACGCTGCAGCTTCTCGGCATCGCGCTCGAGGGCGGCGAACTCGCGCTCGCCGGCCAGCACCCCCGCCTTGGCGACCTCGGCGAGTCCGCTGCGCCACTCGCTCTCCGGCAGCGTGTCGAGGCACGCGACATCCGAGAGCACCAGCATCGGCTGCCAGAAGACGCCGGCGAGGTTCTTTCCCCGCGGCAGGTCGACGCCCGTCTTGCCCCCGATCGAGCTGTCCGCCTGCGCGAGCAGCGTGGTGGGCACCTGCACCACCGGCACGCCCCGGAGGTAGGTGGCCGCAACGAAGCCCGCCAGATCTCCTACGACCCCTCCACCGAGCGCGACCACGAGCGAATCGCGACCGAGCCCGGCATCGGAGAACTCCTCCAGAAGCCTACCGGCCTCCGCCCACGACTTGCTCGCCTCGCCGTGATCGACCTGGAAGGTGAAGGGCACGAAGCCGTTCCCTTGAAGCGAGGCTTCGACCCGCTTGGCCAGGAGCGGTCCGACAACGTCGTCGGTCACGAGCGCGCAGCGCACCGCGCGTGAGCGCTCGCGCATCTTCGCGCCGAGGTCGTCCAGGATCCCTCGCCCCAGAATGACGTCGTAGCCCCCGCCCGGGATGGTGACACTCAATCTCCGCGTCTCGCTCATCGCGCACCCACCAGGAGCGACACGACCTCGTCCGCGATGGCGGCGGGTTCTCGCCCGATGGTGTCGACCGTGATGTCCGCCACGGCGTCGTAGAGCCGCTCGCGGGATCCCAGAAGCGATGCGGCGGACTCCAGGCTGCCTCCCCGCAACAGCGGCCGCCCGTGGACCTCGCTCCCGACGCGGGCCACGGCCTCCTCGGGGGAAACCTCCAGGTAGACGACCGTCCCGCTGTCGCGCAGGATCGCGTAGCTGTCCTCGTCCGTCACGACCCCGCCGCCGCAGGCCACCACCACACCGGGCTGCCGAGCGACTGCGGCCAGCGCGGCGCGCTCGGAATCGCGGAAGCCGCTCTCGCCTTCGGCGGCGAACAGCTCCGCGACGGTGCGGCCCTCACGTCGCTCGATCTCGCCGTCGAGGTCCACGAATGGGCGCCCGAGCCGCGCGGCGACGATCCCGCCGACGGTGGACTTGCCGGCGCCCATGAATCCGATGATGAAGACGGGTCTCACCTATCCGACCCTCGCCTCGTAGCGGTCGAGAGCCGCGCGGATGTCGGCGACCGACGTATCGCCGAACATGCGTGTGTAGGCGTCCGCGAGCACCAGTGCGACCTCCGCCTCGGCGACCACGCCTGCCGCAGGCACGGCGCAGGTGTCCGAGCGCTCGTTCGACGCGTCGCAGTCCTCCCCCGTCACAAGGTCGACCGTCCTGAGAGGACGGGTCAGAGTCGGGATCGGCTTCATGGCGATGCGCGCGACCAGACACTCCCCGTTGGACATACCGCCCTCGAGCCCGCCTGCGTGATTCGACGCCCGATGCACATGACCGTCGGCACCGCGCACGATCGGGTCGTGCACCTGAGAACCGCTCAGGGCTGCGGCCGAGAACCCGTCGCCGAACTCCACGCCCTTGATCGCCGGGATCGACATCAGAGCGCCGCCGAGCTCCGCATCGAGTCCGCGGCGGCGCTCGGCGTAGCTGCCCAGACCCGGCACGAGCCCTGTAGCGGCCACGGCGACAACGCCGCCTAAGCTCTCTCCGTCGATGCGCGCCGCGTCGATAGCGGCCCGCATCCTGGCAGCCGAAGCGGCATCTGGGCATCGCACGTCACTGGCCGACACGGCCGCCATGTCCACGCCCTCGGGCGCGTAGGGCCCGCAAGCCACTTCGCCGATGCGTTCGACCCACGAGCAGACCGACACGCCCATCGTGGCGAGCAGCGCCCTGGCCACCCCGCCGGCTGCCACTCGCGCGGCCGTCTCGCGCGCGCTCGCCCGCTCGATCACGTCGCGCGCGTCCGCGCTGTCGATGCGCTGACACCCGGCGAGGTCGGCGTGACCGGGCCGCGGGGCGGTCACGGCACGCTCGCCCTTGCGCTCGCCTGAAGTCGCCATCACGTCGCTCCAGTTCGCGGAATCGCGGTTGGCGATCGTGATCGCGACGGGACTGCCGATCGTGACGCCGAAGCGGACGCCGGAGACGATGAGAGCCCGGTCGGCCTCGATGTCCATGCGGCCTCCGCGGCCGTAGCCGGCCTGCCGGCGCTGGAGATCCCCGTCAATTGCATCCGCGGTCAGCGGGATGCCTGCGGGCACTCCCGACACCAGGGCCACGAGCGCCCTGCCGTGCGACTCCCCTGCGGTCCGGTACTCCATGTGAGGCCCCATATCCTCGTACGCCTTGAGGATTCATCGTACCATCGGGCGCGCGGAATCCCCTCTCGAGCCCTGAGACGAAGCAAGCGGCCCTGCGAAGGGCCGCTTGCAGCGGTTTCGAGGCTACGACCCTCTGCTACTTGGTCTCGATGCAGCGGCAGGTTCTCCGTGACGCCGTCCATGGTCACGTCTGCGCTGGTGGTGTGGACCGTCACGACCTTCCAGTCCGCATGGCCGCCGAACGAGTCGCCCGGTCCGACCGTGTACTCGACTCCGCCGTACGCGATGACCGCCTCGCGCTCGCCGTCGACGGTGACGATGTCGATCAGTGTCACGACATCGGGATCGAGGTCGCTGATATCGGCCTCGGTCGCGGTAGACGTGCTGTGCTCGATCTTCTCGGGCTCGATCACCGTGAACGGGTTGCGCGGTGTGAAGACGTCGCGCAGGGTGACGTCGGCGACCGCAAGGGTCGCGACCGTCGAAGGCGGCGCCGAGGGCGTTGCCGGCGTGCCGGTACTGGGCGCCAGGATGGTTGCCTCAGGCGCGCCGGTCGCGCCGCCCAACGCGGCCGGCCCCAGCACGAACCAACCCACAAGTCCGGCGACCACGAGCAGCACGAGCACGGCCGCAACGATCAGAGCGACCTTCCCCGCCGTCGTCGAGAGCACGTCGCCCGCAGGCCTATCGGGTGCGGGAGGAGGCGCAGCGACGACCGGGGCCACGCCCTCCTCTGAGGCGGCCAGCTCCGTGCCGTTCAGCTCACTGTCATCGGACACTCGTGCGGCCCTCCTGCGGTTTCGTGTGGCTTCTGGGTCGCGAGAGCCTTACGGCGTCCCGGCGGTCTGTGTGGCGGCTGAGCTGACCACACCGTTGTTGCCGATCACATAGGCCTTGGTGGTCATCGTGACATTCAGCGCGGTGATTTCGGCGGTGTCGGTGGTCACATCCGACTCATCCGGCGGGGCCACGTCGAGGGCCGTCACCCGCAGGAGGCGGGTGCTGTGGTCGAGACGCTTGAGGTAGTCCAGCAGGTCGTCCCACTCGGCGGTGAGCTGGGTGGTAAGCGCTATCTCCGTGTACTGGCCGCCGACGATAGGGACCGGCTCGCCGGGACCGATGCTCGACACCTTGATGCCGGCGGCGTTCGCCATGTCCTGCAGCTCGATGATGAGCGACGGCAGCTGCGGGGAGTCCGGCATCTGCGTGCCTATCTTGAGCAGCTCGGCCTCGGTGACGGCCGCGCGGCCCTTGGCGGCACGGAGGCTCTCGAGAACGGCAACGGCCTGCGCGCGGCGGCCTTCAGCGTCCGCCTTCTGCTGCTGCAGATCGGCGATCTGGGCGAACTGAGGCAGGATCACGAAGGCTATCACCGCCACTGCGGCGACGACGACGAGCACCGATACGGTGATCATCTTCTGCAAGGAGGTCAGCTTCATCAGGTGGTCCGCTCCCCGTCGCCCCGACTAGTTCCCCGACGCGGACGGCGTGGCCGTCACCGACGGGGTGATACGTGCGCTCGCGGTCCAACCGATCATCGGCGCGGTGTCGGCCTCGGGCTCCTCGACGCTAGTGGTGGACAGCCACACCGAGTCGAGCTGGTCGAGATCGGCGAGGCGTACGAGCATCTTGGCTACCGACTTGTATCCGTTGTCCGGTGAGTCGTCGAGTTTGTCGACCGCCTTGCCCGTGAGAGTCAGGTTGGACACCGTCCCCAGGCCGGCATCAGTGCCCGTGAAGGCCGTCAGGTAGATGTCCCGCGGCAGAACGAGACCGAGTTCGTAGAGCATTCGAGCCCACTCGACCGAGCCCGCCTTGGCAGCGATAGTCGCATCCTTGCGGACCTTGAGATCGGCCTCCGCCCGCTGGAAGACCTGGAACTGCGAGGCCTGCGTCTCCAGTCCGGTGACCTCTTGGACGATGCCGTCGACCTCGGCTGCCGAGGCGGTGACCTGCAGAGCCATGAACGCCCAGAACATGACGAGGAGCGCGGCGATCGCCGCGCCCGTCAGCGCGATCCACTTCCAGCGTTGCTCGTCCTTCCGGCTCTGGAGGGTCTCGGGCGGGATGAGGTTGATCCGGGTCACGCGACCACACCCCCCATCGCCAGTCCGATAGCCGCGGTCGCCCCGAGGCGGTCGGCCTCATACAGGGCCTGATACTGCGGAGACACGGAGACCCACCGTGAGGCGTCAGCGAGCTCGACCGGGGCCTGCAGGCCGCGCGCGATGTAGGAGTCGAGGTTGCGGAGCTTCGCCCCGCTGCCGGTGAGCAGGATCCGGCGGATGGTGCGGACCTGCGAGGCCTGCGTGAGGTAGTAGTCGAGCGAGCGGCGCACCTCGGCCATGAACTTGGAGACCTCGTGCTCGAGGGCCTCCTGTACTCGGCGCACGCGCTCCGGATCGATGTCCGACGGGATGTCCGCGCCGATGCCGGTCTCGTCGACGCCCGGCAAGCCGACACGCATCTTCAGATCGCCGGCCTCATCGAGGGTCACGTCGAGCGCGGTGGCAACGGCCCGGGTCAGTTCGTTGCCTGCCAGAGACGAAACGCGCGTGAAGCGCGGGACGCCGTTCTCGACCACCACGATGTTCGTGATGCCGGCGGACATGTGGATGACGGCGGTGGCCTCTCCGGCGGCCTCGGTGTCGTCTGGAAGGACGCTCTGCGACAGCCCGAAGATCCCGCGAACGACGGCGAATGGCGTCACGTCGATCACGCTGAGCTTGAGGCCGGAGCGCTCGACTGCTCGCACCGTCTCATCGATCATATCGCGCTGCGCCGCGACGAGCAGAACCTCGTTCATGTGCTCGTCAGCGCTGGTCATGTAGTCCCCGATGATCTGGAAGTCGAGGATCGCTTCCTCCACGGGGATGGGGATGTAGTCCTGAGCCTGATAGCGGATCGCGCCCTGCAGCTCTGCGTCCTCCATGTAGGGGAGGTCGATGAGGCGCACGACGACCTTCTGGTTGCTCACTCCGACAGCGGCATCGGCGCCATGAAGGCCGATGCTGTGCATCAGCTGGCGGACGGAAGAGGCAACGGCGTCGGCATCGACTATCTCGCCCTCGACGACCGCGCCCATTGGGAGACCGACGACGCCGTAACGCTGGAGCGCGAAGGTCGATCCAGTTGGCTTGATCTGAGCGAGACGCACATGGTCCGTGCCGATATCGAGGCCCACGGACGGTCCGGTAGCCCCTGCAAAGAGAGACATCAAAGCCCCCGATTCGCGCTGGTAGCCGGCTACAAGTGGTACTAGTGCGTGGCACCGCGGTTATCGTAGCACAATACGCACTCAGTCAAGGTCTTCGGCAGAACGCGTGGCGCTCTTGAGGTTGGAGGGTGTCACCTCAAGCTGACGTCGAGTGACAGACCGCAGCGGACCATCGATCCTAGTAGGGTGTGTGAGCCGGGTTCCCGCCCCACAGCCCGGTGCCTGCGACCGTCGAGACGCAGCCGTCCACGACGCCCGTTGGTGGTGTCGTAGAACTGGGTGGCAAGGGTGTGATCGGGGCACAGCGGCGGGGTCTTGATCGTCGCGCCGGCGCCGTTGCCGCCGGCTACCAGGACGTTGGCCGCGTTGACGAGTGTCCCGGCAGCCGGATAGGTGACCGTGCTTTGCGCGTTGTAGGTCTGGACCGCGCCTTCGATCGTGCGCTGGTTCGCCTGGCACGTGTTCAACTCGGCATTCGCCCGGGCACCCAGGAAGACGGGGACGGCGATCGCAACAAGGATACCGATGATCAGAACGACGACCATGAGCTCTTCGAGGGTGAAGCCCTCGTCCCCATGAGGCATCTTCATCGGATGTCCGATGTCCCCTTCTTCTCGCCGTACGACGGCGGCGCTCCGGGCCCCGTGAGCGACACCAGCCGTATCGGCGCAATGCATGGCGCCCTTGAGGTCGGAGGGTGTCACCTCAAGCCGAGCACGTTGAGGTACCACACCCAGATCGCTGGGCCCCACAGTGCCGTGAGCACCCCGCCCGCCGCGAGGAAGGGGCCGAAGGGGATCGAGCGCGCGGCGAGCGGCCCCTTGTTACGAAGAAGAAGCGCTTGGGGCACGGCGAACAGCACTCCGATGAAGTTGCCCAGCGCGTACGCGAGCAGCACGAAGGGCCCGAGCACGAGCCCCATGGCACCCAACAGGCGCACGTCGCCGAAGCCCAGCCCCTCGCGCCCGCGCACCATGCGATAGAGCAGCGCGACGACCACGGCGGTGCCCGCGCCGGCAGCCAAGCCCGCACCCGAGGCCGCGACCGGCTGCGCCAGCCAGCCCGTCGTCGCCAAGCCGGCCAGCGGTCCGAACGGCAGCCCCGTCAACTGTGCCGTCACCGCGGCCAGCGCGCCTGCCGCGGCGAGCGCCGCCACAAGAGGCGTCGGCAGGCGCCGTGTGTCGAGGTCGATGGCGCTCAGCACCAGCAGCAGGTAGAAGAAGACGATCGCGAGAGGGGCTGCGGCGCTGACTCCCCACCACCACCCGGCGAGCACCCACAGCGCGCCCGAGGACAACTCGATGACAGGGTAGCGCGGCGAGATCGGCGCGCCGCAATCGCGGCAGCGACCGCGAAGAACGAGCCACGAGACGACCGGGATGTTGTCATACCAGCGCAGCTCGTGCCCGCATCGCGGGCAGTGCGAAGGCGGCGAGACGATCGACTCGCCGCGTGGCACGCGCCAGACGAGCACGTTGCCGAACGAGCCGAACAGGAGGCCGAGAGCCCCCAGAAGAGCTCAGATACAGAACCGGGTGCGGACCCACGAATGGGCACTCCTGAACAGTCGGCGATCACCGTCTGAGCGTCGGGCGGCGACAGTCGACCTGCCTCCCGCCGTCCTGGCACACTCTGCAGCTCGCTTGAACGGCCAGACGCCGCTATTGTCTCCCGGGACGGCTTCGACGGCCATACTCCAACCCGCACCGTCGGCCGAGACACGCCGAAGGCACGTCCTGCCTCGGCTCGGCGCATTCCCGGCGTCGGTCCTCGCGGCTCGCCTGGGTCCACCTCGCGATCGCTCGGAACCAGGCTCGCCGGATGTACGGCGTCCGCGAGCCGCGACGACGAACTCCCGGTCGCTCACACGGCGCGGGCACGCGAAGCGACAACAGGAAGGGGGCCGGAGCCAACGGCTCCGGCCCCTCCTGCGACGCTCAGATCCTTCGGACTACGAAGGAGTGATGATGCCTAGTGCCTGACGTGGCCCAAGTGGCCGCGCCCTGGTCGCCGTCGACCGTGCCGCGTTGGCGCTGCCGTGACTAGCTCGTTGGTGGTGGCCACGCCGAGCGGGCAATGCGGGACGGTCTTGATGACGGACGGAACGAGGAACGCGCCCCAGCCGCCAGCGGCCAGCGCAGCGTCGACGTTGCCGGCCGCGGCCGGCAGCGGTGCCGCCGTTCGCGCATCTGCGTCTGGACCGCACCGTTGATGGTGCGCTGGTTCGCCTGGCACGACTTGACCTCTGCGTTGGCCCGGGCACTCAGGAACACAGGAACAGCGATCGCAACAAGGATACCGATAATGAGAACCACGACCATGAGCTCTACGAGGGTGAACCCCTCGTCCCTACGGAACATCTTCATCAGATGTCCACCTCCCCTTCTTCCCTACTCACGAGGCCGATGCCTCCGCCGGACCCTATGCCCAGCATCGGGTGTATCGGCCGCTGGGACCCCGTACATTAGCAATATACCCGGTCGACGATGAGAGCGCGCAAAGGCGAGCCCCGCCGACGGACCTACTTGATGAGGGTGATGACCTGGAACATCGGCAGATACAGCGCTATGACGATGCCGCCGACGACGAGACCCAGAGAGGCCATCATCAGGGGCTCGATGAGCGAGGTCAGTCCGTCTACTCCGGTGGTCACCTCCTCATCGTAGAACTCCGCGACCTTCCCCAGCATCGCGTCCAGCGCCCCGGTCTCCTCGCCCACGGCGATCATCTGAACGACCATCGCGGGGAAGATCGGGTTGTCTCCGAGGGGCTTCGCGATCGTCTCCCCCTCCTTGATGGCGGAGCGCACCTTGCTCACCGCACGGTGGATGACCTCGTTCCCCGACGTCGAACCAACGATGTCGAGGGCGGAGAGGATGGGCACGCCCGCGGCTGTCAGCGTCCCGAAGGTGCGTGTGAAGCGCGACAGCGCCATCTTGCGGATGAGCGGGCCGAACACCGGCATGCGCAACTTGATGCCGTCCCACGTGTAGCGACCGGACTCGGTGCTCTTCCACCAGCGGAACAGGACCACAATGGCGATGACTCCGATGACGGTGAGGAGGCCAGGGAGCCCGCGGGCGCCGTCCGAGATGTTGACAAGGATCTGCGTCGGCAGGGGCAACGTGCCGCCGAGCGATGCGAACATCGACTGGAACGTCGGCACGACGAATATGAGCATCGCGATGAGTATCAGGAGCACGAGGGACCCCATCGCGATCGGGTAGGTCATGGCCGATTTGATCCGGCCCTTGATCATGGCTTCACGCTCGAAGTGGTCCGCCACCCGGTTGAGCACCTCGTCGAGCACGCCGCCGGTCTCGCCGCTGCGGACCATGTTGACGAAGATCGGCGGGAAGACCTTCGGGTGCCTCGCCATCGCGTCGGACAGCGACTGGCCCGACTCGACGTCGTGACCGATCTGCATGATGATCGTGCGCAGCCCAGCGCTCTCGGTCTGCTGGGCGAGGATCGACAGGCACTTCGTGAGCGACAGGCCCGCACCGATCATCGTCGCGAACTGGCGCGAGAAGAGCGTGACGTCCTTGGTCTTGACCCCAGTGCCGAATGAGATGGAACTCAGCGAGGAGCGAATGCCGCCTCGCTGCTCCAGGCTGACGATGATGTACCCCATCGAACGCAACTTGGCGGAGACGGCATCCTTGTTGTCGCCGTCCAGCGTTCCTTCGACGGGCTTGCCGGCCTTGTCGCGGACCGCGTACTTGAAAGTCGGCATGCGAGCCCCCCTGTCGGTTCGCCCGGTCAGCGCCTAGCGGATTCGAACAGCATGCGCAGTACGCCAGGGTCGTGCGCCTGCGCCATCGCCATATCGTAGCTTATAAGGCCCTGACGATGCTTATCGGCAAGGGATTCGTCCATCGTGATCATCCCGAGATGCTTTCCCGTCTGCATCAGCATCGGCAGTTGTTGCGTCTTGGCTTCGCGGATCAGATTGCGCACGCCGGCGCTGGGAATGAGCACCTCGCAGACGAGGACCCGCCCTGTCCCATCGGCGTTGGGCAGCAACTCCTGCGAGACGATGCCTTGGAGCGTGCCCGCTAGCTGGACGCGTACCTGCTGCTGCTGATCGTGCGGGAACACGTCGATGATCCGGTCGATCGTCTGCGCCGAATCCTGCGTGTGGAGCGTCGCGAACACCAGATGGCCGGTCTCTGCAGCGGTGAGCGCGGCCGAGATGGTGGCCAGATCGCGCATCTCACCGACCACGACGATGTCGGGATCCTGGCGCAGGACGTAGCGCACGGCCTCGGCGAAGCTCTTCGTGTCGGCTCCCACCTCACGCTGCGTGACGATCGAACGCTGGTCCGTGTGCAGGTACTCGAGCGGGTCCTCGATGGTGATGATGTGGACGTGCTGGTTTCGATTGATGTAGTCGATCACAGAGGCGAGAGTGGTGGTCTTCCCCGAACCCGCCGGGCCGGTGACGAGTACGAGCCCTCGCGGTTTGACGGCGAGCTCGGACATGATCTCGGGGATGCCCAGGGCGGCGAAGTCGCCCACACTCGGCGGCAGGTAGCGGCACGCCGCGCCGACGCTTCCGCGCTGGTAGTAGGCATTGACTCGATAGCGAGCCACGCCCGGGATCGAGCAGGCGAAGTCCGCTTCCCAATGGCGCTCGAACCGATTGCGCTGCTCCTCGCTCATGATCGAGTAGACGAGCGTCTGCGTGTCGAGTGGCCGCAGCAGGGGCGAGTCGAGTTCGGCCAAGAGGCCGTTCTTCCGCATGGTCGGGCGGCGCCCGGCCGAGATGTGAAGGTCGCTGCCGCCTCGGTCCGCGACCTCGGCCAGCAGATCGGTCAAATCGACGGGGTACCTGTCGCCCTCGGAGCGCTTCGTCTTCTCCACGTACTCCCCCTCCTTCGGATTTGCGGCGCGCGGGCGCCTCGCTGCGAACGCAAGGCGTCACACGACGACGCGAGCGACCTCCTCGACCGAGGTGATACCCATGCGGACCTTCTCCAGACCGTCCTCGCGAAGCGTCAGCATCCCCTCCGCGACGGCGGAGCGCTTGATGTCCTCGGACGACGCGCCGGTCACGGTCAGGCGTGAGATCTCATCGCTGACGCTCAACACCTCGTGAAGTCCTGTGCGTCCGCGGTAGCCTGTCCCGCCGCAGCGACGGCAACCGACCGGGCGCCAGACTGTGGCGGGCAGGCTGTCGGCCGGGTAGCCCGCGTCAAGCAGAAGTCGCTGTGGCGGTTCGTACTCCTCTTTGCACTCGCTGCACAGGGTGCGCGCGAGACGCTGTGCCAGCACGCAGTCGACCGACGATGAGATGAGGAACGGCTCGACTCCCATCTCGATCAGTCGGGTGATCGCGCTTGCCGCGTCGTTGGTGTGCAGGGTCGACAGAGACCAGATGCCCCGTTAGCGCCGATTCGATGGCGATCCTGGCGGTCTCGGAGTCCCGGATCTCGCCGACGAGGATCACGTCCGGTGAGCAGCGCAGGAACGAGCGCAACGCCGCCGCGAAGGAGAGCCCGGCGCGGGCGTTCATCTGGATCTGGTTGACCCCCTCGAGGCGGTACTCGACAGGATCCTCCACGGTCAGGATGTGGCGCTGTACGTCATTCAGCACGTTGACGGCGGCATAGAGCGTCGTGGACTTGCCCGAACCCGTCGGACCGGTGACCAGCACCGCACCGTAGGGCTTGCGGAAGCTCTGCTCGAAGAGTTCGAGCGACTTCGGCAGGAAGCCGAGATCGCTGAGGCGCAACAGGATCGAGTCCTTGCGCAGGATGCGCAGCACTATCCGCTCGCCGTAGACGGTCGGCAGGGTCGACACACGAAGGTCGAGCCCGTGCCCGCCGACACTGATCGATATGTGACCATCCTGCGGCTTGCGGGTCTCGGCGATGTCCAGGTCGGCCATGATCTTCACGCGCGACAGGATGGCCGCCTGCGCAGACTTGGGGCTTCGCATCATCTCGTGGAGCACGCCGTCGATCCGATAGCGGACGCGGAGATCCTTGTCCTGCGGCTCGATGTGGACGTCGGAAGCACGCTCCGTGACGGCCTTCGTGATCATGAAGTTGACCAGCTTGACGATCGGGGCGTCCGAGGTGACCTCGGAGAGGGCAGCGAGATCCTCGTCGCCCAGCGACTCTTCCGCGTCCCCGGCGATCTGTGTCGCGACGCGGTAGGTGGCCTCGATGGTCGAGGAGATGTCCTCGCGGGTCGCGATGGCCGGGATGCAGTCGAACCCGGTCACGATGCGCAGGTCGTCGAGAGCGAGCACGTTCTGGGGGTCCGCCATCGCGACGATGAGCCGGCCCTTCTCGTCGAACCCGATGGGCATGAGCGTGTAGCGCACAGCCAGCTCGCGCGGGACCGCGGCGACCGCGTTCGCGTCGGGGCGCACGTCCTTGAACTCGACGAATCGGATGCCGATCTGCTCAGCCAGTATCGCGAGTATGGCCGACTGGGTGGCGTAGCCCAGCTCCACGAGCACGCGCCCGAGCTGGCCCCCTTTGGTCTTCTGGAGCTCGAGGGCGTCGGCAAGCTGGGCCTCTGTGACGACACCCGAATCGACGAGCATCTGGCCGAGCCGCTTGCCCCGCTTTGCCACCTTGCTGAGCGCTCCTTATACGATCACTCGGAGGATCTCCTCGAGTGAGGTCGTCCCCGCTGCCACCTTCGCGAAGCCATCCTGCTTCAGGGGGATCATGCCGTCGGCGATCGCCTGCGCGGCGAGCTCGTCGGCCGAGGCATGTTCGACGGCCAGGCGCTCGAGTGCCTCGGTCATCTTCAGCACCTCGTGCACTCCCATGCGGCCCTTGTAGCCGATCATGTTGCATTTCTTGCACCCGGTAGCACGGTATAGCGTCGGCGGCTTTCCCGGCTCGAATGGGAAGCCGATGCGCCGGAGCGCTTCCTCCTCGGGGACGTAGGCCTCCTTGCACTCCGCACACAGTCGACGCACGAGACGTTGAGCTACCACGCAGTTGATGGCCGAGACGGTGAGGAACGGCTCCACGCCCATCTCGGTCAGGCGGGTGATGGCGCTCGGAGCCGTGTTGGTGTGGAGCGTTGAGAGCACGAGGTGGCCGGTGAGGGCGGCCTCGATCGCGATCGTCGCGGTCTCGAGGTCCCGGATCTCCCCGATCATCACCGTGTCGGGGTCCTGCCGCAGGATCGAGCGCAGCGCCGATGCGAAGGTCAGCCCGGCGCGCTCGTGGACCTGCACCTGGGACAGACCCTCGAGGCGGTACTCGACGGGGTCCTCGACAGTGATGAGGTTGATGGTCGGATCGTCGGACTCGTTGATGGCGGCATAGAGCGTCGTCGACTTGCCGGAACCCGTCGGTCCCGTCACCAGGATGGCGCCGTACGGCTTGGCGAGGGCCTCGGTGACCGCCTCGAGCGGCTTCTCCAGGAAGCCGAGGTCCTTCAGAGACATCATGATCGAGTCGTGGGTGAGCAGTCGCAGGACCGACATCTCGCCCCGAACCGTCGGGAGAACGGCCACTCTGAAGTCGACCGCATGCCCCTCGAGCACGACGCCGAACCTGCCGTCTTGAGGCATTCGACGCTCGGCTATGTCCATCCCTGCCGATATCTTCACTCGGCTGATCAGCTGGACCTGGGTCTTCTTGGGACTCCGCATGACCTCTTGGCACACCCCGTCGATCCGGAAGCGCACCCGGAGGTCCCTCTCCTGCGGCTCGAGGTAGATGTCGCCGGCACCCCTGTGTATCGCTTCGGAGATCACCAGGTTCAGCAGCTTGGAGACGACGGACTCCTCGCCCGCGTCGGCCTCGAGCTCGTGCCCGCGCGCCCCGATGGCGATGGAGTCGGCGGCATCGCCGACCATCTCATCGACGCTGTCCTGCATGGCGCCGTACTTCTCGATGGCCTGCCGCAGATCGCCTTCGGCGGACACGACCGGCCTGATCTCGTAGCCCGTGACGATGCGCAGATCGTCGATGGCGAAGATGTTCGCTGGATCCGACATTGCCACGACGAGCCTGCCCTCGTCGAAAGCGATGGGCAGCACCTCATACCGATGGGCGAGGTCCGGAGAGAGCAGCGTCGAGGCGTTGGCGTCGACCTCGAACATCGCGACGTCGACGTAGTCCAAGCCTGTCTGCTCCGCGACGGCTCGCGCGACATCCGATTCCGTGGCCAGCTTGCTGACGACGACGGCCTGGGTCAGCGTGAGGTCGCCCGCCTCGGCGATGACCTTCTCGAGCTGGCGCTCCGTAAGGATCCCGGCCTGCACCAGGATCCTTCCGAGTCTCTTTCCGCTTGCTGCTGGCATCAGAGTCCGGGGAGCAGCGCGGCGACATCCCCGCCGTCTTCGCCGTGGCCGGACCGGTCGTTCGAGAGCGCGGCACAAGCCGCGTCGCGCATGACATCCCTAGGCGCGCTGATGGTGGAATCGCCGTTCCAGATCTCGAGAGAGATCGCCCCCTGCGCCACGAGCATCCCCAGACCACCGAGCGCCGTCGCGCCGGCGCTCCGCGCGGCCTGCAGCAGCGGGGTGTCCGGCGGACTGTAGATCATGTCGGAGATGACCTGACCGGAGTGCAGCCACTCGGCTCGGACCGGCAGCGGATCCTCGGGACGCATGCCGAGCGGCGTCGAGTTCACCACCAGATCGGCCGCCTGCACGTACGGCGCCGCATCATCACCCGCTTGAACGACCAGAAGCTCTGTGTCGCGCGCGTGCGGTGCCACCCGCGCTATAAGCTCGTCAGCGTGCGCAGGATCGCGGGAGACGATCGTCATGTGCGCCACTCGGGCGAGGCCGAACGCCGCTACGATGGCGCTCGCGGCTCCTCCCGAGCCGAGCACCACTGCCCGCTTGCCCTCCGGCTCGAAGGCGGCGTCGTCACGCAGCGACTCGAGCAGACCGCGCCCGTCGGTGTTGTAGCCCATCAGCCGCCCGTCGACCACCTGCACTGTGTTGACGGCGCCCGCGAGCCTCGCCTGGGCGGCGACCTCGTCGCAGAGGTCGAGCATCAACCGTTTGTAGGGCATCGTGACGTTGAAGCCAACGAAGGGAAGCGCGCGGATCGCGGTGACCACAGCGGCGACGTCCGTGTACTCCCGCACAGGGAGTGGGATGTAGACCCAGTCGAGCCCCAGCCGCGCACAGGCGGCGTTGTGCATCGCCGGCGAGAGCGAGTGGTCGATGGGCCAGCCGATGACTCCGGCCAGGCGGGTGCTCCCGTTGATCTCCATCTTCACGTCAGCGCGCTCCTTCGTCACACGCCGGCTCACCGTACGGGCACGCGCCCTCTGAGCACGAGTGCCTCGAGACGCCGCAAGAGCAGGGTGTGCGGCAGATCGGTGGCGGACAGAGGGGCTACCAGCACCGTCCGCATACCCAGCATGTTGCCACCCAGTATATCCGTGAAGAGCTGGTCGCCGATGACCGCAGCCTCGCGAGCAGTCGCTCCCTCGAGACGAAGAGCCGCGAGAAAGGCGAACGGCAGGGGCTTCACCGCCTTGTCCACCAGGTCGAACCCCAACTCGCTGGCGACGTGGTGCACCCTCTCATGCCAGTTGTTCGAGACCAGGCACACCGAGAAGCCGCTCTCCCGCAGGCCAGCGGCCCACTCCTTCAGCTCCTCGGGCACTGTGTTCGTGTCGCGAGGGAGGAGCGTGTTGTCCAGGTCGAGGAGCAGCGCGCGAACACCGGAGCGCGCGAGCGCGCCCAGGTCGACCGCGTGCACCGAGCTGTAGTAGAGGTCGGGGTTGAGCAGAGACATACGCGGCGGCCTTCCATCGGTACGGGACGTGCCGTCACTCGTCGGGATCGACCGGATTCATGGTCGCGTTCGGATCGGCGTCGATCGCGTCCATGACCGCCTGCGCCTCGGATGCCAGACCCGGCAGACCGTTCTTCTCGAACACCACTCGAAGGATCGCCATCGAGTCCCACTCCTCCTCGTCGGTGCGCCACACGACGTCGGAAGCGAGCGCGCGCTCGGCGTAGGGCAGCGCCGCGACGGGGTCCTTGGCCCGGGTGAGGAGCAGCTCCGAGTAGGAGACGAGCGCGATGCCCGACTTGGGGTTGTTGACGGCCCCTTCTCTGGCCAGATCGAGGCCCGCTTGGAGGCGCCCGCCGTCGATCAGGATCTCGGGACCCACGTAGTAGGCCTCCACGAACTGCGGATCGAGCGTGACGATGGCCTTGATGCTCGGGAGCATGAAGGTCATCTTGCCGAGCCCGGCCTCGCCGTAGTAGTCGTGCATCTGCGGTTCGAGACGGTTCCACAGCAGCGCGGCGCCGAACTGGCGCAGCCCGGTCAGATACGCGAAACCGGCGCGTCCCATCGCCCGGCCGGTGAGCGCGCCGTCCGGCACATCGGGAGCGGCGACGTCGGCCAGCGCCTGCGCGCCGAGGACGGCGATCAGCGCCACGACCGCTATCGCGGCGGCGGACGCGCGCGTTGAAGGCCGTCGGTCACAGGTCGCGCCTCGCAAAGGCGAGAGAGCCGAGGGCGAGCAGGGCGGCGACCCACCCCGCGAACGCGAGCGCCATAAGGCCGACGTAGACAAGGCCGATCCCCGACCCGTGAGCCACGGGGTTGATGACGTTGAACGGATCCAGCGAGGGGTAGAGCCAAGCCGGGAAGGCGGGGAACGACTGGAGCACGGGCTGACGTGAGTGCCCGATGAACGCAAAGGTGAGGGTCGCCACCGTCACGACCACCGCGCCGGACACCGCCGAGACAGCTACCGCGAAGGCCGTCAGCACCCCCGTCTCGAACCAGATGGCCAGCGCGCCCTCCCAAAGCTGCCACATCGGCTGGCCGTAGCGCGCGAGGCCGACCAGCTGGTCTACGACCGTGAAGGCAGCGATCACGGCCCCCATGACCGCGGTGATGCCGAGCCACGTGCCCACCACGTACTCTCCACGGCTGACGGGCCTGGCGGCGACGTTGTAGACCGTCCGGCGCTCGACCTCGGACGGGATGCGGTTGGCCGACAGCGCGAGCGCCAGCACGAGCGACGCCGCGAAGGTGAGCGACAGCGCGACCTCCCGGTACACGCCCGCGTCCACACCCGCTCCGTAGGACGGCAGCGACGGCGCGGAGAACGCGAGCACCGCCGCGAAGAAGACGACGGCGTACACGACCCTGCGCTTGACGGCGTCGAGGAAGACCGCGCCCGCGATCGCGGAGAGACGGCGGACCATCTAGGCCACCTCGCCCTTGTCGTTCGCGAGCATCCGGGTGAAGTAATCCTCGAGCGACTCGCGTCTCGGTTCGACCTCGACGACCGCGCCCCCGGCGTCGTAGACGGCGTCGACCGAGCGGCGAACGTCGGCGTCGGCCACGGAGAACGTGACGGAGTCATCGGCGGTCTCGACGTCGGCGGCCAAGGTCGCCACCTGGCCGGGAAGGCCGGCGGGAAGTCCCGTCACCCGCAGGGTGGTGAGCCCGGCGACGCTCAGCAGTTCGGAGAGCGACCCCACGGCTGCCACGTGGCCGCGGCTCATTATCGACACGCGGTCGCAGACGGCCTCGGCCTCCGAGAGCTGGTGGCTGGAGAGCAGCACGGTTGCGCCACCGTCACGCAACTCCAGCATCAGGTTGCGGACGTCGCGCTGGCCGAGCGGGTCCAGACCGCTCGCGGGCTCGTCGAGCACGACCACCTCGGGACGCGAAACGATCGCCTGTGCGATGCCGAGGCGCTGCAACATGCCCCGCGAGAACGAGGAGAGCACCGTCGAGGCGCGCCCCTCCAGCCCGACGCGGTCGAGCAGCTCGCGGGTACGCGCGGCGATCTCGCGCTCGGGCACTCCGGACAGTCTCGCGTAGAGGCGCATGGCCTGCGCGGCGGTCAACTGCGGCGGGAAGTACGGCTGCTCGGGCAGGAAGCCGAGGCTTCGCGCGACCCGCGCGCGTGCGGGAATCGACGCCCAGGACGCGGAACGTCCCGGCGTTCGGCCTCACGAGCCCCAGGAGCATCTTCAGGGTGGTCGTCTTACCCGCGCCGTTGGGCCCGAGCAATCCGTGGATGGCCCCGCGCGGGACTTCGAGGGTGACGTCGTCGACCGCGACGCGCTCCGTCTTCGGGAAGACGGTGTAGACCTTGCGCGCGCCGGCGATGGCGATGGCCGAAGCGATCGATGGGTCGCTCACTTGCTCCCCGCCTTGTACTGGGCCTTCAGCTGAAGGAACTTGTCGTAGTCTGTCGCGAACGAGAGCGGACCGTCTTGCTTCACCAGAATGTAGTACAGGTACTTGGTGGTCTCCGGGTGGGCTGCCGCCTCGATCGCCGACAGACCCGGACTGCAGATCGGACCCGGCGGCAGTCCCGCGTGCACGTAGGTGTTGTAGGGGTTGTCGACCTGAAGGTCCTGCAGGGTGAGCTCGACCTTCCCGCCCAGTGCGTAGGAGACCGTCGGATCGGCTTGTAGCCGCATGCCGATCCGCAGACGGTTGTAGATGACCGACGCGACCTTGGGTCGGTCGGTGTCCTTGGCGGCCTCACGCTCGATGATCGATGCGATGGTGAGCACGTCGTGCGGGGTGAGGTTCTTCGACTTCGCGTACGCGTAGTCGACCGTGGCGCTCTCCCTCGCGTACTGCTGCAGCATCACCGTGACGACGTCGGTGGCGTTCACTCCCGGCTTGAACGAGTAGGTCTTGGGGAAGAGGTAGCCCTCGAGGGTGGGCGTCGGGTCGTCGGCGAGGAACCCGAAGTCGGCCTCGAAGCGCTTCACGCCGTCCTTGGCGATGGCGGCGAACTCCTGCGCCGGGATGCCGAGCTTCTCCTGCACCCGCTCGGCCGTGTGCTGGATGTCGAAGCCCTCGGGGATGGTGACGGTGGTGAGCACCACCTCCGGCCCGTGCGAGAGCACCGCGATGACGTGGTCGTAGTCTGAGCCGGTGGTCAGCGTGTAGGTCCCGGCCTTCAGCTTGTTCGTGGCGCCCAGGAGCGATGCGCGCCATCGGAACATCAGCGGGTTGTCGACCACGCCCGCCTTGGCGAGCAGAGTGGCGACCTCCCCTCCGGATGCTCCCTCGGGGACCGTGATCTCGACGCTCTTGCCGGCGGGGACGTTCGCGCTCGCCTTGTAGAGGGCCGACCACGCGCCGTAGCCCATCACCGCCACGATGATCGCGAGCACGGTGAAAGCGACCAGGAGGCGACGGCGGACCGCGGACGTGCCCACGGGCAGGCCCCCGCTCGTGCGGACCGCGCCGCGGGAGGCACGCGGTAGGCGGGCGGGGCGCTCGGCCTTGGCCGCACGCGCCCGGGTGTGGCGGACGCTTCGGCGCGGACGCGGCCCGTGGGGCTCGTACGCGCGCGCGGGCGCGTGCTCGTGCTGATCGCGAGCGGGCGCGGGCTCGCCCCAAGGATCGGTCGGGCGTTCGTCACTCATCTTCAGGGCGCTCCGTCTTCGCGCTCGTCATGTCCAGGTAGCTCTGCAACAGCAGAGAGGCGGCGACCATGTCGACCGACCCGCGCCGCGCGCGTTCGTCGGCGCCCGCTTCGGCCATAGCCCGGTTCGCCGCGGTGCTGGAGAGGCGCTCATCACGGTAGGCGACGGGGATGCCGAGGGGCTGTATCAGTCGCCGTACCACTGCCTTGACGACCGCGGCCTGCGGACCTTCCTCGCCCGCCAGGGTCAGCGGCAGCCCTACCACCAGGACGGTTGGCTCGTAGTCGCCGATGATGCGGCGCAGCGGGGCTGCGTCCCGCGCGAGCTTCCGGGCGTCCAGCACGACCAGCGGGGTGGCCACCGTGCCGGTAGGGTCCGACACCGCCACACCTACCCGCCGCTCCCCGATGTCGAGTCCCAGAGCGCGCACTTCCGTCAGACGCCCAGGAGGTCGCGGGCCGCCGCGAGCGCGGCCTCGATGGCGGAGGCGTCGTCGCCGCCGCCCTGCGCCATTGCGGGCTTCCCGCCGCCGCGGCCGCCGACGAGTGGGGCCATCGCCTTGACGACCGCCCCGGCGTCGAAGCCCTTCGAGACCGCCTCGGCGGAGCCTGCGGCCAGCAGGAGCGCGCGTCCATCGACGTCCGCGGCGAGCACGACCGCCGCCGCATTCTTCCGCAGCATGTCGGCCCAATCGCGCAGTCCTCGAGTCAGCCACGACGTCCGGGATCGAGCCCGACCGAGTCTTCCACCTGCTAGTCCGCGTGGACGCGGATCGGCACCGGGGCACGCTCACCGCCCTCCTGGGCGCTCTTCTTCGCCTTGGCGAGCGCCTTCTCCAGCTCGCGGACGTGCTTCACGGTCGCTGCCACGCGCTCCGCCACCTCCGCCGGACGGCTCTTCAGGCTCTCGGCTGCAGCGTCGAGCAGATCCTCCTCGGCGCGGATGGCGTTGTAGGCGTCGAAGGACGTGACGGCCTCTATCCTTCTCAGGCTCGAGCCGACCGAGCCCTCGCCGGTGATCTTGAGCAGGCCGATCTCGGTCGTGCGGGACACATGCGTGCCGCCGCAGAGCTCGCGGCTGAAGTTGCCGACCTCGAGCACGCGGACGATCTCGCCGTACTTCTCGCCGAAGAGCGCGGTCACGCCCGACTCCCTGGCGCTGGCGAGCGATGTCTCGTAGGCGCGAACGGGGTGGTCCTCCATGATCTTGGCGTTGACAAGACGCTCGATCTTGTCGATCTGCGCCGGAGTCACGGCTTCGAAGTGAGTGAAGTCGAATCGCAATCGCTCGGGCGACACGAACGAGCCCGATTGCTTGACGTGCTCGCCGAGAACGAGCCGCAGCGCCCAGTGCAGCAGGTGGGTGGCGGTGTGGTTGCGCCTGATGCGTTCGCGCCGCAGATGATCGATGGTGGCGTGGACCTTCTCCCCCACCTCGAGCGTGCCGACCTCGAGGAGGCCGCGGTGGGCGACGAGTCCCGAGAGCGGGAGGCGCGCGTCCTCGACGTGGAAGGAGGCGTCGCGGCCGGAGATCTCGCCGATGTCCCCGACCTGACCACCCTGCTCCCCGTAGAAGGGCGTCGAGTCCAGCACGACCTCAGCGGCCTGGCCGGCCTCGATGCGGTCCACCGCGACTCCGTCCACGAGGATCGCACGCACGGTCGTGTCGCACTCGTCCACCTCGTAGCCGACGAAGTCGACCGGGCCGCGTGCCCGCGCGATGGCGTCGAAGGAGGAGCCCAGGTTCCACGACTCGTCCTTGACGGCCGCGCGCGCCCTCTCCCGCTGCTCGGCCATGTCGGCCTCGAAAGCGGTCATGTCGACGACAAGTCCCGCCTCGGCGACGATCTCAGCGGTGAGCTCGATCGGGAAGCCGTAGGTGTCGTGCAGCGTGAAGGCGACCCCGCCGTCGAAGGCGTTGCCGTGCACGGCGCCCTTGGTCCGGTCGATCTCGGCCTCCAGCAGGGTCAGGCCCTGTCTGAGAGTGGCGCCGAACCGCTGCTCCTCCGCGAGCACGATGCGATTGATGAACACGTGGTGTTCGACGATCTCTGGGTATGCGGCGCCCATCAGGTCCACGACCACGTCGATCAGCCGGCCCATGAACGGGCCCTCGACGCCCAGAAGCCTCCCTCGACGCACCGCCCGGCGCAGGATGCGCCTGAGCACGTATCCGCGACCCTCGTTGGAGGGCAGGATACCGTCCGCGATCATGAACGCAACGGCGCGGGAGTGGTCGGCCAATATGCGCAGCGAGGTGTCGGTAGTCTCGCCCTCGGCTGCGTAGACGTGGCCGGTGATGGCCTGGGCCTCGGACATGATGGCCCTGAGCACATCAGTCTCGAAGTTGCTCTTGACTCCCTGAAGGACGCCGGCGACCCTCTCCAGGCCCATGCCGGTGTCGATGTTCTGTTTCGGGAGCGGGGTGAGCGTCCCGTCCTCGGCACGGTCGTACTGCATGAACACCAGGTTCCAGTACTCGAGGAACCGGTCGCAGTCGCAGCCGGGAGCGCAGTCGGGCTTGCCGCAGCCGACGTCGGCGCCCTGGTCGTAGTAGAGCTCGGAGCAGGGCCCGCAGGGCCCCGTGGGGCCCGCGGCCCAGAAGTTGTCCTTGGCTCCCATGCGCACGATGCGAGCGGCCGGCACTCCCACCTCGTCGCGCCAGATCGCCTCCGACTCGTCGTCGTCCTCGAAGATCGAGTACCACAGACGCTCCGGGTCCAGCCCGAGCACGTCGACCGAGTACTCGTAGGCCCACGCGCACGCCTCGGACTTGAAGTAGTCGCCGAAGGAGAAGTTCCCGAGCATCTCGAAGAAGGAGTGATGGCGTCCGGTCGTACCGATGATGTCGATGTCGGTGGTGCGCAGGCACTTCTGCACCGTCGTCGCGCGTTTGAATCCGAGGTCACGAACGCCTAGGAACACCGGCTTGAACTGGACCATGCCTGCGCTGGTCAGCAGCAGCGAAGGGTCGTCCGGAACGAGAGAGGAGGACGGCCAGCGGCGCGAGCCCTTGCTCTCGAAGAAGGAAAGGAAGCTCTCTCGGATCTCGGCGGAGTCCATGGGTGCTGTGACGTCTCCTCTGGAAACGGGACGGTGTGGCGCGCGGCACTACGCGTGCGTCGGATTCTACCGTTTCGCGAACGCCTGCGCGCGGTTGCGCGGTCGTGCGCGCGGGCTCTACGCGCCTTCGGTAGCGCTCTCCTCCTTCGAGGTCGGGAAGAGCACCCCGTCCTCGGTGGTGATCTGGCGAGCCGTGCGCTTCTCGTACCAGAAGACGAACATGGCCTTGGCTATGGCCGCCACGGGCACGGAGAGCACCATGCCGGGCACGCCGAACAACGACGCCCCGACCACCAGGGCGAAGACCACCAGCAGCGGGTGCAGATCCATCTGGTCACCCATGACGCGCGGCGCCATGAACAGCGAGTCGAACTGCTGGACCGCCACTACGATCACGACGGCGTAGAGCGCGGCCAGTGGCGAGACGAAGAAGCCCGCCGTGGCCGCAAGGATCGCCACTATCGCCGGCCCTATGTACGGGATGATGTTGAGCACTCCGGCTATCAGCCCGATCGCGAGCGAGTACGGCAGCCCGATCAGGGCGAGCCCGATCGAGATCAGCGCCGCGACCACCGCGGACTGGATGAGCGTGCCCTTCAGCCAGCCACCCATCACCCGAGACAGAGTCGCGGAGAAGTGCTCGATGTCGCCGCGGCGCTTCGGACCGGCGAGCGCTCGTATCTCGTTCTCGAGCTTCGGCAGGTCCACAAGAGCGAAGAACCCGATGATGAGTGCCAGCGCGAACTCGATGATCCCGGTGGCTATCGAGCTGCCTGTGCTGATGGCAAGGGACGCGATCGCGGACGACCATGTCATGGCGCTGGCGACCAGCTGGTCCTTCAGCGAGAGCACTGAGGCCTGCAGCCACTCGGGCATCCCCGATCCGGACTGGACGCGCGCGAGCAGCCAGGTGTAGGCCGCGGTGACGTAGCCCGGCAGCGCCTGCACGAACGCCACGAGTTGCGCGAAGGCGGGCGGGATGAGGAAGGTCAGGGCGATGGCGACGACCGCGATGCCGGCCAGGTAGCACACGGCGACGGCTAGAGTGCGGTTCATCCTCTCGGCGAGCCAGTCGACCGGCCGACGCAGCAGGAGCACGAACAGGAGCCCGATGCCGAAGGGCACGAGCGCCGAGCTGACCATCCCCAGCAGCCAGCCGAGCGCGGCGAGCAGGATCAGGACCCCTATCAACGCCCACGCCTTGACGAAGGTGCGCTTCCAGCGCTCGTCGGCGGACCCGGACTCGGTCACCTAGACGTCGCCTCCCTCCGTAACCAGGTTCTCGCGAAGGATGCGGAGCGTCCGCCTCAACAGTCGCGACACCTGCATCTGCGAGATCCCGTGCCTCTGCGCGATCTCGGTCTGAGTGAGCCCCTCGAAGAAGCGCAGGTAGAGCACCTGCTGCTCCTGCGGCGTCAGGTTCTTGAGCCCCGCCGCGAGCATCGCGCGATCGTCGACCACGGCCATCAACTGGTCGTCCTTGCCGATGTACTCGAGTATCGAGAACGTCTCGGCGCCGTCTGTGGTGCGGTCGGATTCGAGGGAGACGAAGTTGTAGGCCTCGAAGGTCTCGAGCGCTTCCAGCACCTGATCCGGCGATACGTCGAGGTACTCCCCTATCTCCGGAACGGTCGGCGACCGTTGTAGACGCTGCGTGAGCGTGTCCACGGCCTGGTTGACCTTGAAGGAGAGCTCCTGGAGTCGGCGGGGGACCTTGACCGCCCAACCCTTGTCGCGGAAGTGGCGCTTGAGCTCGCCGACGATGGTGGGCGTCGCGTAGGTGGTGAACTCGACCTCGCGCTCGATGTCGAAGCGATCGATCGCCTTGATCAGACCGATCGTCGCGACCTGGATGAGGTCGTCTATAGGCTCACCGCGGTTGCGGAATCGGCTGGCGAGGTACTTCGCGAGATTGAGGTACATCTCGACGAGGTCGTCACGGGCGGTTTGGTCGCCGTCGATCCGGTAGGCGGCGAACAGGTCCCGCGTGAGGGCCTTGTCCCACACGAGCCTCCGCGACGTCCTGACGGTCCTGCGATTCACCGCCACGTCTTCAGCCCGACCGCTTCACCAGACGGAGAGTGCCCGCGCCATCAGCGCCGGTCAGTTCGAACTCGTCGCAGATGGTCTCGAGGATGAACCTTGCGTACATCTCCCCCCTGTCGGGCGAGTCGTCTTCTGCCGGTCCGGCTCCGAGCGGCCCGACCGTCAGTTCGACGGAGTCGGGCGCTACCAAGAATTCGAACGTGAGGTTGTCGCCCGCTGCGCGTTCGGAGGCGAAGACGAAGGCCTCTTCGACGGCCATCCGCACGTCGTCGATGCCGTCGATGTCCATCCCCGCGCGTGCGGCCAGTTCGGCCGCTGCCAGGCGCACAGTGCGAGCGTACTCCGCCTTCGGCGGGACTGTGAGCACTACCCGGTCTGCATCCGTCATAACTTCTCCCCGCTTCGTCCTACATGCGCGTTCGCCGGGCGCGCCCGGTTGACCGGTGAAGTGGATTCAGGAACCCTTCGAGAACAGGACCTCGAAGAAGCGGCGCGCGCCGTTGGCCAGCCCCGAGACGGCGGCCGCCGGAGCCTCGACGAGTTCCTGCGCCGCCCGCGTGGTGCTCGTCACCCGGTCTGAGACCTCTTCGAGCTGGGTGACGACGCCGTCCATGCGCGCGAGTTCGCGGTTGAACGCGCTGATGGTCGCGTCGGCGTGCGCGACGACCGGCGGCACAGTCGAGTACAGCTCCTCGGCCAGCCTCCGCGCCGACCGGGCGACCCTGATCACCTCGACGACACCCCATCCCGCCAGAACGACGAGGATGATGGCCGCGCCGTAGAGGATCGCGGGAAGGTAGGCGGTCACGCTCATGGCTTCTCCGTCAGCTCCTCGCACGTCGGGTCGAAAGGCGCCTCGAAGTCTAGCAGACGCCCCCTGGCCCACAGCGTCCTAGGTCTCTCGGCGCCGCTTCTCCACCATGCGCTTCCGTGCTGCAGCCCGCTCCGCCTCCCAGCCCTTGGGCCCGGGCTGGTAGAAGGCACCCCCGTCGAGTCCCTCCGGAAGGTAGCGCTGATCGACCCACCCGTCAGGGAAGTCGTGAGGGTAGCGATACGGGCCGTACTCCGAGGCCCCCGGGCGATGGCGGTCGCGGAGATGGTCCGGCACGGCCCGCGCCGGCCCTCTGGTGACTTCGCCGAGCGCGGAGTCGACGGCCCTGATGGCGGAGTTGCTCTTGGGCGCCAGCGCCATGTATATGGTCGCCTGCGCCAGGTTGATGCGACACTCGGGCCAGCCGATCGACTCCGCGGCCTTGAACGCTGCCTCCGCGACCAGAAGCGCCTGCGGATCGGCATTGCCGACGTCCTCGCTCGCGAAGATGAGGATGCGGCGTGCGATGAACTTGGGATCCTCGCCGCCGTAGACCATCCGAGCGAGCCAGTACACCGCGGCATCAGGATCGCTCCCCCGCATCGACTTGATGAATGCGGAGATGACGTCGTAGTGGGTGTCGCCGCGCTTGTCGTACGTGAGCGGGCGCGCGCCCCCGAGGCGTTCGAGCACTGCGATGTCTATGGTCCCGGAGCCGCCAGCCTCCGATGCAGCCTCCTCCAAGGTGTTGAGCGCGACGCGCGCATCCCCTCCGGAACGGAGGATGATCGAGTTCTCGGCTTCCGGAGACATGTGCACGGCGCCGGCGAGCCCTCTCTTCTCGTCGTCTGCCGCGCGGCGAAGGATGGTCCTGACGTCTTCGTCGGTGAGCGGGTGCAGTTCGACGATGCGCGACCGGCTGATGAGCGGAGCATTGACCTCGAAGAAGGGATTCTCCGTCGTGGCGCCGATGAGCACCACGAGCCGGTCCTCCACCGCGTGCAGAAGCGCGTCCTGCTGCGACTTCGAGAACCGGTGGATCTCGTCGATGAACAGGATCGTCCGTCGGCCCTCGAGCGAGAGACGATCGCGCGCCGACTCTATCGCCTTGCGGATGTCCGCGACCCCGGATGAGACGGCGGAGATCTCGGTGAACGCGGCTTTCGTGACGTTGGCGATCACTCGAGCAAGACTGGTCTTTCCGCAGCCCGCAGGTCCGTAGAGGATGAGTGAGCTCAGCTCGTCGCGCTCGATGGCGGCGCGCAGCGCCGTACCGGGGCCGACGGCGCTCTCCTGCCCCACGAACTCGTCGAGGGTACGCGGCCGCATTCGCGCCGCAAGCGGCGCGTTGCGTGCCATCAGATCGTCGGCCGCGTCCGAGAAGAGATCAGCCACGGCGATCTTCGCGCCCTACTACTGCGTTGCGCGCATGACCTCGCGCTTGAGGAGAGTGCGGTCCACGAACCCGGCGAACCGGAAGGTGATCACGCCGTTGGCGTTCACGAAGACCATGTACGGGGTCGTGCTGACCTTCAGAAGGCGGGTCATACGCTCCGCCTTGTCGATCTCCGCGGGCAGGCTGGTCGTCGCCGACCCCACTGGGATACCAGACGTGTAGTCGAAGGCGAACAGCGTGATCTCACCGGCGAACTGGTCGAGCACGGCGTCGATCTCGGTGCGCTCGTCGTGGCTGACCCTCGTTGTCGGGTCGTACCAGAAGATCAGCATCGGCTTCTTGGCCGCCAGGTTGTCGAGGACGGACTTCGGGATGCCTGCGGCATCCGTTGGGAAGGGCATCGGTGCGCCGCCGGCAAGCGGCGAGAGGACGTCGGCGTTGGCGTCTGGCGCCGCGGTGCCCGCGGCTGGCGCGGCGGCGCCGGCCGCGGGCACCGCAGAGCCGGTCGTAGCCGGAGGCGTACTCGCGCACGCTGCGAGCAATACTGCGACCATCACCAGGATGAGTGCTGTGACGACTCTTCGCATGAGCCTGCCCTCCACCGGAGAATACCCGCTTGGTCGATCCCCCACATGACTCCGCCTTGCCGCGCCCCGACTGGTGAACCTGCCTGAGCAGGTGGGTTCCCGCACCCCGGATCCGTGCTTCCCCGTCTTGTAGGGATACCGCTTAGCCGGGTTGATGTAGGGATCCCTCGAACAAAGTGTTGGCTCGACCGTTGGCTCGGGGCCGCGAACAAGGCGAAGTCTAACCCATAGTAGCGCGCCCCTCAAAGGAATACCACGCAGGCCGGCCCCGCTCGGCGCACGCTCCGCCGGGCGGTCACTCGCCGCGCAGGTGCACCTCTTTGAGCTGGAAACGAGTCGCCTCGTCGGGCGCGCCCGTGAGCGGGCACGCTCCCGAACTCGTCTTTGGGAACGCGATCACGTCTCGTATCGAGTGCGCGCCGGACAGCAGCATGATGAGCCGGTCGAGGCCGAGGGCGATCCCGCCGTGCGGGGGAGCGCCGTGCGCGAGGGCCTCGAGGAGGAACCCAAAGCCCTCGTGGGCGCGCTCCGCAGAGATCCCAAGCAGCTCCAGCACCTTCATCTGCAGGCTCCGGTCGTGGATGCGCAGGGTGCCTCCGCCTATCTCGAGACCGTTCATGACCAGGTCGTACGAGTAGCTCAGAACGTCGCCGGGGCTCTCGCTCAGGATGGCCAGATGCTCGTCGAATGGCCGGGTGAAGGGGTGGTGGTTGGCCTGCCAGCGCTTGGCATCCTCGTCCCACTTGAAGAGCGGGAAATCGACCACCCACATGGTCGAGAAGCCCAAGCGGGGCGCGTCCAGGTCCTCCGCCAGTCGCAGACGCAACGCGCCCAGCACCTCGTTCGCGAGCGGACGCCGGTCAGCGACCATGCACACCAGGTCGCCGGGCTCGACGGCCATGGCGGCCCTCAGCCCGGCCATCTCGGCTTCGGTGAGGAACTTGGCGACCGGCGAGCGCACTTGGCCGTCGGTAGTGAATGCGACCCAGGCAAGTCCCTTCGCACCCTCCTCGATCGCCAGCGCGTTCAGTGCGTCGATCCGCCCGCGGCTCCAGTCACCCGCTCCCTTCGCGTTGAGGGCCTTGACCGCGCCGCCACTTGCCAGCGCGCCGGCGAACACCTTGAACTCTGAGGCCGAGAACACCTGGGAGAGGTCGGCGAGTTCCAGCCCGAAGCGGGTGTCGGGGCGGTCGGAACCGTACCTGTCCATCGCCTCGGCGTAGGTCATCCGTGGCAGTGGTACGGGCAGATCGTGCCCGGCCTCGCGCATGACCTCGTGCATGACCTCCTCCATCATCCGGAGGATGTCGTCCTGCTCGATGAAGGACATCTCGATGTCGACCTGGGTGAACTCCGGCTGGCGGTCCGCGCGCAGGTCCTCGTCGCGGAAGCAGCGTGCGATCTGGTAGTAGCGCTCCACCCCGCCGACCATCAGCAGCTGCTTGAACAGCTGCGGCGACTGCGGCAACGCGTAGAAGTGGCCCGGGCTCATCCTCGACGGCACCAGGAAGTCGCGCGCGCCCTCGGGCGTCGACTTGCCCAGTATCGGCGTCTCCACCTCCAGGAAGCCGCGCTGCCCGAGGGACTTGCGGAAGCGCTGCGTGACCCGGTCGCGCAGAGTGAGCGCCGCGAGGACTTCTGGCCTGCGCAGATCGATGTAGCGGTACTTCAGCCGGGTGACCTCGTCCGTCTCGATGCCGGCCTCGATCTCGAAGGGAGGGGTCACCGCCTCGTTGAGCACGGTGAGCCCCGTGACGACGACCTCCACTTCCCCCGTCGGCATGTTGGGATTGACTGTCCCCTCCGGGCGCGGGCGCACCGTGCCCGTGAGCTGCACGACCCACTCGGGACGGACGCGCTCGGCGACCGCGAAGGCGCCGCCAGGGTCTTCGGGGTGGAACGTGCACTGAACGAGCCCGCTGCGATCTCGCAGGTCTATGAAGATCAGCCCGCCGTGGTCCCGGCGGCGATGCACCCAACCTGCCAGGGTGACGGCCTGCCCGACGTGATCGGGGCGCAGTTCGCCGCAGACGTGCGAGCGGGTCGAGTAGCGAGCATCCAACATCCCTTGTGAGCCCTTCATCCCGGCGCCCGGTCGATCGGCGCTTGTCGCCATATCGCGCGTCGCGTCCCTACTCGCGCGACTCGAGGTCCTCGATGCCGGCGAGCCTCTCGCCCGTCTCCTCGAGATAGCTGTCGGCGAGCGCCTCGTAGAGCTCGTCGGCCAGCGTATTCGAATCCACACGGCGTTCGTGCTTCGTCGTCATGTCGCGCAGCGTGACCTGGCCCGCGGCCATCTCGTCCGGCCCCACCAGCACGACGAAGGAGGCGCCCAAGCGGTCGGCGGCCTTCATCTGAGCCTTGAGACTCCGGCCTTGATGGTCCATCTCGGCCGCTATGTCACCCTCACGCAGAGCCTGAGTGATCTTGAAAGCCTCGGTGGCGAACTCCGGCACCGTGCGGGCCACGTAGACCTCGGCGATCTCGCGTGCAGGGGTCTCGACGCCCGCGGCCTGGAGTGCGAGCAGGGTCCGCTCGAAGCCTAGGGCGAACCCCAGCCCGGGTGTCGGCGGCCCGCCGTAGAGCTCCATCAACCGGTCGTAGCGCCCTCCCCCGCCGATGCCGTTCTGCGCGCCCAGACCCTCGGCTTGGACCTCGAACACTGTCCGGGTGTAGTAGTCGAGTCCGCGCACGAGCGTCGAGTCCTCGATGTAGGCGATGCCCAGCGCGTCGAGATCGGTCTTGACCGCGGCGTAGTGGGCAGCACAGTCGTCGCACAGCTCGTCACGCAGCAGCGGGGCCTTGGCCATCACCGCCGCGCACCCTTCGTTCTTGCAGTCGAACGCACGTAGCGGGTTGGTGTCCGCCCGCCGAACGCACTCGTCGCAAAGGTCGTCCCGGTTCGACCGGATGAAGCTGGCGATCTTGTCGCGATACGCGGGGCGGCAGGCCTCGTCGCCCATCGAGTTGATGAGAAGGCGCATGTTCTCGCCCGGTATGCCCGCCTCGGCGAAGAACTCCATCAGCAGGGCGATGACCTCGGCGTCGACCGTCGGATCGGACATGCCGATCGCCTCGACGCCGATCTGCCAGAACTGGCGCATCCGGCCCGCCTGGGGTCGCTCGTAGCGGAACATCGGGCCGGCGTAGTAGAGCTTGCAGCTCTGCCCGTTGGCGGCCAGCCCGTGCTCGAGTGCCGCGCGGACGACCGGGGCGGTGCCTTCGGGGCGCAACGTCAAAGAGCGAGGCGGGTTCCCCTTGTCGAGGAACGTGTACATCTCCTTGCCCACGATGTCGGTGGCCTCTCCGATGCCGCGCACGAACACGTCCGTGTGCTCGAAGACGGGGGTGTAGACCGGCTCGTAGCCGTAGCGCGTGAAGAGGTCCTGGGCGATGCGCAGCAGGTGCTCCCAGATGCGAGCCGTGTCCGGGAGCATGTCGGCCGTGCCCTTGGGGGCGCGGTAGTTGAGCTGGGCCATGGCGCTTTGTTGCCTTTCGGGGGCGGTCGGTGCCTCGGCTTCCGAGTTTAGCAGGGAAGCGGTCGCGACCGGCCGGCGACCGCTACGCCCGAGGCCAGAAGAAGTTGGTGCGTGCCTCGCGCTCGATGGTGGTGTCCGGGCCATGACCGGGATGGACGATCGTCTCCGGCGGCAGGACCGCGAGGTGTGCGATCGAGTCGCGCATCTCACGCGCGTCGCCGCCCGGAAGGTCGGTCCGCCCCACGCTGCCGGCGAACAGCGTGTCGCCGGAGAACAGGTGAGGCACCTCGGCGCCCTCCGCGTAGAGACAGATGCAGCCGGGCGTGTGGCCGGGCGTGTGGAGAACGGTGAGGCGCAGAGTCCCCGCCTCGACGACGTCGCCCTCCTGAAGCCGACGGTCGGGCTTCGGCGCGACAGCGTCGAAGCCGAAGACCGCACCTCCGTTGGCGATCGCGCTCGTGACCATCTCCGAGTCCAGCCCGTGCACCAGCAGCGGCGCATCGGTGGCCGCCAGCACGGCGGATGCGGCGCCCAAGTGGTCGAAGTGACCGTGCGTGAGCACGACGGCCGCGACCTCGCGTCCGTTCAGAGCCGCCGTCAGCGTCTCCTCCTCGCCGGCAGGGTCGATCACCACCAGCGGCCCGCCCGCGCCGTCCGACACGATCCAGCAGTTGGTCTCGAGCTCGCCGAGGGTCAGCCTCCGGACCGCGATGCCGGCCATCAGCGCGCCGGGCCGCCCGTCGGCATCATGCGATCGGCCGAGAAGACGCCGTCCAGAGCGCGCACGCGCGCGAGCACGGCGGAGAGTTGCTCCATGTTGCCGAGTTCGAAGAGGAACCGCATGTTCGCGATCCCCTGTCTGTCGGTGGACACGCTCGCGGACAGCACGTTGACTCCACCCTCGGCCAGCGCGAGGGTCACGTCGCGCAGAAGTCCCGTGCGGTCGCGGGCCTCGATGTGGATCTCGGCGTTGTAGGTCGTGGACGCGTCGGAGTCCCACTCCACCTCGATGATGCGTTCGGGCGAGTTGAGCAACTCGTGGACGTTCGGACAGTCGGCGCGGTGCACCGACACGCCACGTCCGCGCGTCACGAACCCCACGAGCGGGTCCCCCGGCACTGGGTTGCAGCAGCGGGCGAGCCGCACGAGCAGGTCGTCGATGCCCTTCACGCGCACGCCCGTGCCCGAGCGCCTGCGCCGCGAGCGCGGGGGCGTCATCGGGGTGGCCAGGGTGAACTCAGGCTTCTCGGCCTCCGGCGCCGCGGCCTCCGAGCCCGCCAGGAGCTTGATGAGCTTGCCCACCACCAGCTTGGCGGAGACCTTCCCGGCTCCGATGTGCGCGAGCAGGTCGTCCGACTCGACGAAGTTGAGCTCCTTGGCCACGGCGGTCATGGCTCGCGCCCCGGCCGACGAGCCCACCGACAGCCCCTGCTTGCGCAGGATCTTCTGCAGCTCGTCCTTGCCCTTGGCCAGGTCGTCGGTCCGGCTGACCTTGCTGAAGAACGACCGTATCTTGCTGCGGGCGCTCGAAGTCTTGACGATGTTGAGCCAGTCGCGAGACGGCCCCGAGTTCTTGTTGGTCATGATCTCGATGCGATCGCCCATCTGCAGCTCGTAGCCGAGCGGGACGATCGAGCCGTTGATCTTCGCGCCGACCGTGTGGTGGCCGATCTCCGTGTGGATCTGGTAAGCGAAGTCGATCGGCGTCGAACCCTTGCGCAGCGATACCACGTCGCCCTTGGGAGTGAAGACGAATACCTCGTCCTCGAAGAGGTCGATCTTCAGTGCCTCCATGAACTCACGGGGATCCTTGAGCTCCGTCTGCCACTCGAGCATCTGCCGCAGCCATGCAAGGCGCTCGTCGAACGTCTCGTCGCCGCGCCCGCCCTCCTTGTACCTCCAGTGAGCCGCGATCCCGTACTCGGCGGTGCGGTGCATCTCCTCTGTACGGATCTGGAGTTCGAGCGGCCTGCCCGCCGGACCGATGACCGTGGTGTGCAGCGACTGGTACATGTTGAACTTGGGCATCGCCACGTAGTCCTTGAAGCGACCCGGCAGCGGCTTCCACATGGAGTGGACGGTCCCAAGCGTCGCGTAGCAGTCCTTCACCGAGTCCACGATGATCCTCAGCGCGATGAGGTCGTATATCTCGTTGAAGTCCTTACCTTTCTGCGACATCTTCTGGTAGATGCTGTAGAAGTGCTTCGGCCGCCCGGAGATCTCGGCGTGCACGCCGATGGCGTCCAGCTCCTTGGTGAGGTCCCCGATCACCTGCGCCAGGTAGGCCTCTCGCGCCTTGCGGCTGTCGGCCACCAGTCGCTGGATCTGGTGGTACTTGGCGGGCTCCAGGACCTTGAACGCGAGGTCCTCCAGCTCCCACTTGACCTGCGAGATCCCGAGCCGGTGCGCGAGCGGCGCGTAGATGTCCATCGTCTCGATGGCCTTGGCACGCTGGCGTTCCGGCTCGAGGAACTCTATCGTGCGCATGTTGTGCAGGCGGTCGGCGAGCTTGATCAGGATGACCCGGATGTCCTTCGCCATCGCGATGAGCATCTTGCGCAGGTTCTGGGACTGCGCCTCGTCGCGCGAGTCGAACTTGATCTTGCCGAGCTTGGTGACCCCGTCCACCAACGACGCGACCTCTTCGCCGAACGCGGCCTTGACCTGCGCGACCGTGACCGCGCTGTCCTCCACCGTGTCGTGAAGAAGACCCGCGACGAGTGTCGGCTCGTCAAGATGCAGATCGGCGAGGATGCCCGTGGCGGCGACCGGGTGGGAGATGAAGGGCTCGCCGCTGTTGCGCATCTGACCCTCGTGGGCGGCCGCGGCGAACTCGTAGGCGCGCTTGAGCACGCGAAGGTCGGCGGAGGAGTTGTACTCCGCCACCTTCTTCTCGAGCTCTTCGTACGTGATCGTCACTTGGCGCCCCGCAACCGACGGCCGTGCGCATGAGGTGGTGCAGATTCTAGCAGCCGTGCGTTGGGGCCGGGGCCGGCGGCCTCGGGGGGATCCGGCGCCGGCTCCGCAGCGGGCGGCGGGGCCGGCAGGGGCCCGCCGCGAGTTCCGCAGCGAAGCGAGGACTGTCTGAGCGCCGGACCCCTGCCTGGCCGCCGCCCTATTGCCCGGGCAGGATCGGCCTGTCGAAGGCCCGCCTCAGATCCTCGGCGGGCGCCTCCAGCACCCAAGAGCGGAACTCGGCGAACTCCTCGGTCTCCTCCACACCCTCCTCGTAGCGGACGGACGACGTCAGATCGACCTTCTCGGCGACCGGCAGCAGCGTGAGTCGGCGGTACGACCCCGCCCCCTCACCGGTCACGAGCCCCACCTCCCGGAAGATCCCGACGCCCGTGGAGGCGCCTCGGTCGGTCAGTCGCGAGCGCGGCCGCCTGCGCTTCACTTCGCCGGCAAGATCGGCGTTCGTGGCCTCGATCCAGCCGTCGGTCGAAGCCGCCCCGCGATCGCGTAGCACCGCGTAGAGGACACGAAGGTCCTCGAGATCGGGAGCGGTGGATTGCAGGATCATCTCGTTGAGGCGCCCGTCCCGCTCGCCGAAGAGCAGGTGGATCGTGGCCGTCTCGCCGTCACGCCCCCCGCGCCCGCACATCTGGTTGAACTCGATCCGGTTGAAGGGCAGGTGGAAGAGTGCCACGTGCCGGACGTCGGGGATGTCCACGCCCTCGCCGAATGCGCTGGTCGCGACGATCGTGGTGATCCCGCCCTCGCGGAACGCGCGCTCGACCGCGTGGCGGGCAGCCTTTGCCATGCCGCCGTTGTAGAAGGCGGTGCGTTGCGCGAGCTTGGGGCTGGACTCGCGGATCTTGGCCGCTATCCGCACCGACTGCTCCCGGCTGTTGACGTAGACGATGAGCTTCTGGCCGGTCGAGGCGATGGTCGCGAGTTGGCCGGCCTTGTCGGCCGACCCGCGCCGGTCGGCGACCCGCAGGTTGTCGCGCCGAGACGGGTCGAGCACGACGGAATCGATGCCGAGAGTGGAGCGGATCCCGGCGGCCACCTCGTCCCCGGCCGTCGCGGTCACCGCGCATACGAGCGGGTGACCGAGGGTGTCCAGCGCCTCGCCGAGGCGCGCGTATGCCGGCCTGTGCGACGCCCGGGCGAGCGCCACGTGGTGCGCCTCGTCCACGACGACGAAGCGGACCCGTCCGCTCTGCGCGAACAGGCCCGCGTGCCTCTCGAGGAACTCGGGAGTGGTCATGACCGCGTCGACCCGCCCGTCGACCAACCCCGCGAAGATCTCCTCCCGAGCCCCAGGCGCCGTCTCGCCCGTGATGAGCCGTACGCTCAGCCCCAGCGCGTCGAACGCGTCCTTGAGGTGGAAGGCCTGGTCTGCGACGAGGGCGCGCAGCGGATAGACGAAGACGCTGGCCGAAGAGTCGCGCAGCGCAAGACGGGCGGCGTGCAGGTGGAAGATGAGCGACTTCCCCCGTCCGGTGGCCATCACGGCGAGGCAGGAGCGCCCCGCGGCGAGGTGCTCGAGCGCCTCACCCTGCGCGCGGCGCAGGGGGCGGTCGCCGATCAGCGCGCTCACGAGTTCGGCCTCGAGAGCGGCGTCGTTCAGCGCCTCCAGGCTCGCCCTGCGCGCCGCGCGCGTGGCTGCGTCGCGTTCCGCCTCCTCGGCGGTGTCTTGACGCGAGACCAGGACGTTGACGCCCCGGCTCCTGTCGCCGCCTTCGCCGGTCACCTCGGTCACGGTGACCTCGAAGACCACGCCGTCGTCAATGGCCGGGGCGAGGGCCGCCGCCAGCCTGCGGTTGAAGAAGCCCACCTGCTCGCCGATGGGATCGAGGAGAGCGATGGCGTTGCAGTCGTGGGGGTTCTCAGGCTGGCGCGCGGCGCGCAGGACCGCACCGGGCAGAAGCCGGGCGACGACCTCCTGCCGCCCCTCGAAGCTGACACCCGCCAGCTTCGTGTGGAACGACTCGGCGTCGGCTATCCCCTCGTACTCGCCGCGGGCCAGGATCCGCTCGGCATCCGCAAAGAGCTCCTCCACGAGTTCGGCCGCGGGAGCATCGGCGGTCACGGCGTGCGGGTACAGTCGGCGGACCGTGAGCTGGACGCGCTCGCGGCCCTTCCAGGTATCCGTGTCGAGTGCGTAGAGAACGTCGACCGCCGAGTCGGTCGCAGCCAACGTCGCGGCGTCCGGGCAACGGAACGCGATCGCGGGAATCGTCGTGACGCCGTCGTACGCGTCGAACTTGAAGTGCTCCTGCCCCTTTCCGACGAGCGAGCGTCCGTTCATGAACACGCCGCGGCTCGCCAGTGTAGGCTTCGGGTTCCCGCAGCCGAACGGCTCGAGAGCCGCGAGGCCCGCGGCCAGATCGCGCGTCGCCTCCCACAGGTGGACCTCGGCGTCGGCACTCACGGACCGAGAGAACGCCTCCTCGGGAAGCCTCCCGAGCACCCCCTCCAGACAGCGCGCGAAACCGTCGAGGTTCTCGGAAGGCAGCGTCACTCCGACGGCGGCCTCGTGGCCTCCGAAGCGTGTCAGGGCGGAGGAGCAGTCCGACACGGCGGCATGCAGGTCGACATCTCCGACACTGCGGCCGGATCCGCGCGCCTCCCGGTCCTCGATGCAGAAGACGATGGTCGGCACTCCGTAGGCCGCGGCGAGCCGGGACGCGACGATGCCCCTCACGCCTTCGTGCCATCCGCGTCCGGAAACCACCAAGGACCTTGCCCCGTCGTGCCAGGCCGCATCGGCCGCAGCGGTCGCCTCTCGCGACAGCTGCGCTTCGGCGGCCTGCCTGGCCGCGTTGTAGGAGTGGAGCGCCTTCGCCAGAGACCCGGCCTCGGCAGGGTCGTCGGTCAACAGCAGCGCCAGCGCCTCGGCGGGGTCGGCCACCCGGCCCGCGGCGTTGAGCCGAGGGGCCAGTCCGAAGGCGATGCGCTCCGCGGTCATCACCCGGGGGTCGAGCCCGGCCGCCGAGCACAGCGCCGCGATCCACGTGCGGGTCCGCGACCGCATGCGCGCAAGCCCGTCCGCCACGATCGCGCGGTTCTCGTCCACGAGCGGCACGATGTCGCCGACAGTCCCGATCGCTGCGATGTCCGTCAAGTCGCGCCAAGCGTCCGGGTCGCCCAGTCGCGCGCCCACCCCCGCCACGAGCTTGAGCGCGACGCCGGCGCCGGCCAGGTCGGAGAACCCGCAAGCCCCCAGCTTCGGGTCGCATACCGGCACCCCCTCCGGGACTCCCTCGCCAGGCTCGTGGTGGTCTGTGACGACCACGCCGATCCCCGCGGCACGGAGGCGCGCGATCTCGGGAGCGCTGGAGATCCCGCAGTCGACGGTCACGACCAGCCCCGGCGCCATCCGGATGAGCCGGTCGACCGCGGCGTCGGTGAGGCCGTAGCCCTCGCGGAACCGGTGCGGAACCGTGGCCTCGACATCGCCCCCGAGGGCGCCCAGTCCGCGGGCGGTCAGCGCCGCCGCGGTCAGGCCGTCCACGTCGAAGTCGCCGAACACGACGATGCGTTCGCCGGCGCGGATCGCCTCAGCGACCCCGTCGGCGCACCCGTCCATGCCCGGCAGGCTGTCGGGGTCGCGCCAGTCGCGGGCCAGGTCCGGGGTGAGGAACGCGCGAACGGCCTCGGGGGTGTCGATCCCGCGCACGACGAGGACGCGCGCAACGATCTCGGAGAGTCCCGTCGCCGCAGCGAGTGCTCTCACGGCCGGCTCGTCGGCGGGAGCCAGCGTCCAGCCTGCGGATGACGGGGAGGTGGTGGGCACGGCTGAATGCTAGCAGACGGGCCCGCCACGCTCCTCGCGTGACGGGCCCGTTCCCCCCGAGTCTGTGAGCGCTTCGCCTACTTGGCCTGCGCGAACTTCTTGCGCAAAGCCATGAAGCGGGGCTCGCGTTCCTTCCACATGGCGTACAGCGGGCTGGCCACGGCCACGGACGAGTACGCGCCGGAGAGCAGCCCCACGAACAGCGCGAACGCGAAGTCGCGCAGGGTCTCGCCACCGAGAAGCAGCAGGCAGATGACCGGGATGAGCGAGGAAAGGCCCGTGTTGATCCAGCGCGCGAGCACCTGGTTGAGCGAGTCGTTCGCCATGTCCATGAACGTCTTCTTGCTCAGGTTCGCCGTGTTCTCGCGGATCCGGTGGAACACGACGATCGTGTCGTAGAGCGAGTAGCCCAGGATCGTCAGCAGCGCGGCGACCGTGTTCGGGGTCACCTCACGACCCAGCAGCGCGTAGATGCCGAGCGTGATGACGGCGTCATGGACCAGGGCGACCACGCCGGTGACCGCCATCTTGTACTCGAAGCGGATCGAGATGTAGGCGAGGATCGCGATCAGCGACACCGCGAGAGCCAGCAGCGAAGCGTTGGTGATGTTGCTGCCCCACTCCGGACCGATCGTCGAGACCTGACGGTCCGTGGCGGCGACCTTCAACGCGTCCGCGAGCGCAGTGGCCTGCTGTTCCGCGACGACCGTCTTGGTCTCGGTCGAGCGGATGATGAAGCCGCGCTCGGTGGTCTGCACCTCCGCGCCGGGGATGCCGGCGGCAGTGGCGGCCTGGCGCACCTGCGCGATCGTCGCGCCCGACACGTTGGTCAGCGTGATGACCGTGCCTCCCCGGAACTGGATGCCGAGGTTGAGCGGCCTGAACACCAGCGACCCGATGGCGATCGCGAGCACGAGGGCAGAGAAGGCGAAGAGCAGGTAGCGCTTGCCCATGAAGTCCACGTATGGCCTACGCATCGACGGCACTTCCCTTCACGCCGAAGAACCGGGGCATGCGGCCGATGGTCTTCTCCGCCAGCAGGATCACCGCGGGCCTCGTGAAGAGCATGGCGATCGTGAGGTCGCAGATGATGCCGATCATGAGCGTGAGCGCGAAGCCCTTCACGGGGCCGATGGCGAACAGGAAGAGCGGGATGGCGCTGGCGAAAGTGACGGCATCGGCGTCGAGGGAGGTCAGGATCGCGTGCTTGGTGCCGGACTTCGCCGCGGAGCGCGGCGTGCGGCCCATCGCGATCTCCTCCTTGAATCGCTCGAAGATCAGGATCGACGTGTCAGCCGCCATTCCGATCGACAGTGTGACGCCGGCTATGCCCGGCAGCGACAGCGCGTACTGGCCGGCACTGGACAGGACCGCCAGCACACCCAGGTACACCACAGCGAACGAACCTAGCGAGACCCACGACAGTATGCCGAAGCCGCGATAGTAGATCGCCAGGTAGAGCGCGACGATCGCGAAGCCGACGAGCGCGGCGGTGATGCCCTGGAAGAGCGAGTCTTGGCCGAGCGTCGGCCCCACTACCTCGGTCTGGGAGAACTGCAGGTCGACGGGGAGCGCACCGGACTGGAGTATGGCCGCCAAGCGACGTGCCTCCTCAGCCGTGAAGTTGCCGGTGATCGCAGTGTTGCCGTCTGTGATGGCGTTCTGGACCGCCGGGGCGGACACCACCGTTCCATCGAGCAGGATCGCGATGCGCGCCTGGGTGGGGAAGCTGCGCGTCGTCACCTCACCCCAAGTGAGCGTTCCGGATGCGTTCATCGACAGGGAGACCTCGTAGCCGGGCTTCGTCACGTCGGTCGACGCCTTGGCGCTCGCGCTGGTGATGACATCACCGGTCATGAACGCCTTGTAGGAGCCCGGCGGCATCTTGAAGCCGTCCTCGATCTGCGCCTGCAAGGTCGTCGGCAGGCTGGCGACCTCCACGAACTCGAGCTGGCCCGCCTGACCGATGATGTCGAGCGCGGCGCGCGCGTCGCGCACTCCGGGCAGTTGAACGAGGATGGCCTGGTTGTCGTTCTCCAGCTGCACTGTCGCCTCGGAGACACCCAGGCCGTTCACGCGGTTGTTCATGATGACCAGCGCGCGCTGCATCGCGATGGAGTCTGCCGTCTTCTTCGGGGTCAGGATCACGGAGAGCCCGCCTCGCAGATCGAGGCCCTGCGTGATCGACGACCCGCCCTCCTGAAGGTTGAAGGAGTCCGGGCCGATGGTGAAGGTCGTCCCGTAGGAGAGCTCGGCGCTCTTCACGACTGCGCCGCGCACGGTGATCGGAATGGTGGATTCTGTCGTCGCCGAGATGCGCCACGAGGCGGGTACAGTGGCGGTCGAGTCGGTGATCTGCTCGAGCGTGGCGAGCGGCTTCATGTTGACGTCGGCGGTAGCCGCGATGCCTATGCCGTCCGCGGTCAGCCCGATGACCGCCTTCGGCCACTTCAACGCCGTCGTCCCGCTCGCGGTGCCCGCCTGCCATGACACGCTGTCGCTCTGCTTCAGTGGCAGCAGGAAGAACAGCGCGCCGATGATCAGGACGACCAGGCCCGCGATAGCGAGGTAGTTCTTCTGCCTGGAGTCCATCCCTTGCCTTCCGATCGTGTGCTCAGGTGCGGCGGCGCCGCCCGCGGCAGCGCCGAAATCCCTCGAAACTCTACACCATGGGTGCCGTGCCGATGCGCGCTCCGCGGTCTACAGCAGCTTGGTGTCGTTGATGACGAGGTGGAAGGTCGAGCCGAGCACCTCGGCGGCCGTGCGGCACATCTGCATCCGGGACAGGAATATCTCGAAGTACTCCATCACCTGGCTGGTCTGGGTGTCGATGTCGATCTCGAGAGTGAGTGTGCGCGCGTCGCCGTCGACCCGCAGGAACGACCGGCGCGCCGAGAAGTTGACGCGGTCGTGGATGTCGAAGGTCGACGGGTCGGGGTTGCGAACGCGCGTGTGGTGCACGTCCGCCTTGTCGGCGATGATCGTCGCCGCCCCGATCGGGTTCGCCGGCGCGCCGAACTCCTCCTCGTGGTTCCCGACGGCGTTCATGACGTGCGCGGTCTCCCACGGATCCATTCCAAGATCCCGCAGCATGTCGCGGGCCAGCAGTGCGGAGGACACGCCGTGGTGGTCGCGGCCTATGCAGTTGCCCACGTCGTGCAGGTAGCCGGCCACTTCGGCCAGCTCTGCGAGCCGTTCATCGAAGCCGAGGCGGCGCATGATGTTGCCCGAGATGTGCGCTACCAGGCTGGCGTGCCGGAAGCCGTGCTCCGTGTAGCCGATCGCGCCGAGGTACTCGTCCGCCACTTCGATCATCGCGGACACGTCAGGAGAGGCAGCCACCGTCTCCAGCGTGATCCTCGGCGAGTCCGGGGCGGCCGCGGCCGCTACGCCGGCCATCGCCGGCGTGACGTCACTCATCCCCGGCGCCAGCCACGGGGTTGATGCGGTCGATGATCGCGCGCCGCGTGAAGCGGACGAGCACTCCGGCTGCTATCTCTACCGTGACGAGATCCAGATCCATGCTCCGCACGGTCCCGATCAGGCCGCCGGCGGTCATGACCTCGTCCCCGGGCGCCAGAGAGGCCATCAACTCCTTCATCTTCTTGCGCTGCACCTGCTGCGGGCGATACCAGAGGAAGTAGAAGACTCCTACGATCGCCGCGACGTATGCGATCGCGAGTACGGGGTCCGAACCTGTGACCATGGCTGACTCCTTTGCCGTTCTCGCCGCGTCGTCGATCCGGCGCAGAACGAGATGATAGCACCGCCCGACGCGCCCACGGAGGGCGCGCACGGCCGCGCGCGCGAGCTAGTAGTCGAGCGCGGCGGGGCTCTCAAGCCACTGCGCGAGGAAGTCGCCGTAGGCCCGCGCCTCGATCGCCTCCCGGGCGCGCCTGGTGAGATCCAGAAGGAAGAAGAGGTTGTGCTCGGTCAGCAGGACCGCGCCTAGCATCTCCTTGGAGGTCACGAGGTGCCTCAGGTAGGAGCGCGGGTACGCGGCGCATGTCGGACAGGCGCATTGCGGATCGAGAGGCCCCTGGTCGCGGGCGAAGCGCGCATTGCGCAGGTTCAGCCGGCCTTCGCTCGAGAACGCGGTGCCCAGGCGCGCGGTGCGCGTCGGCAGCACGCAGTCGAACATGTCCACGCCCAGGGCTATCGCGCGCAGGATGGTGGTGGGGTTGCCCACTCCCATGAGATAGCGCGGGCGCCCCGGCGGCAGGAGCTCGCACACCGGCTCGAGCGATTCCAGCATCAGCTCGTGGGACTCCCCGACCGAGTACCCGCCGATGCCGTACCCCGGAAGATCGAGCGCGACGAGACGCTCGACACTCTCTTCGCGAAGTGCCGGGAAGACGCCGCCCTGGACGATGCCGAACAGCAACTGGTCGTCGCGCGTCCTGGATGCCGCGCATCGACGCGCCCAAGCCGCCGAACGGCGGACGGCCGTGGCCACCAGGCTCTCTTGGGCGGGATAGGGCGGGCACTGGTCGAGCTGCATGATGATGTCGGCCCCCAGGCTCTCTTGGATCGCCACGTTGTCTTCCGGCGTCCAGAAGTGGCCGGCCCCGTCCACGATCGAGTTGAAGCCCACGCCTTCATCGGTGACCTTCACCGTGTCGGCCAGACTGAATACCTGGAACCCGCCGGAATCGGTCAGGACCGTTCCCTGCCATCCCATGAACGAATGCAGCCCGCCTGCCGCCTGCACGACGTCGGCACCCGGCCGCAGGAACAGGTGGTAGGCGTTCGCAAGGATCGTCTGAGCGCCCAGCCCGAGCAGCCGCGATGGCAGCATCCCCTTGACAGTCGCTTTGGTGCCCACGGGCATGAACAGCGGGGTGTGCACGGCGCCGTGGCCCGTGCGCAGCACGCCGCGGCGCGCCGACGTGACACGGTCTGTCGCTATGAGGTGGAAGTCTCCGATCGGCATGGGGTTGGATTCTACCCCAGTCGTCGCGTCGCGCTCGACTCGACGGCACCCATCGTGGAGACTGTGAGCGTCGGTGAACCGGACCGGCACCCGCTGCGTCGAAGAGGTTATGGCATGGCCGAACCTGAGCGCGACGCGAACCTCGTGAGCCGGGCCGCGGAAGGGGACATCGGCGCGTTCGAATCGCTCGTCAGAGCGCACACCGACGCCGTCTACGCTCACGCGTCCCGCTTCTTCGGTGATGCCAGTGCCGCCGAGGACGCGACGCAGGAGGTCTGGGTGAAGGTGTTCCGGTCGCTCGAAGGGTTCGGTAGACGGGCAGCTTTCACGACATGGCTGTTCCGCGTGACTCACAACGTGTGCCTCGACATGCTGCGATCCGGACGGCGCGCCGCCACCCCGATCGATCCGGTCGAACTCCGCGGCATAGCCGTCGACGATACGGAGAGCGAGGCCTCGGGCGCGGTCGACCTTGAGACGGCCATGCGCGCGCTGTCGCCCGAGGACCGCGAGGCATTCAACGCGGTCGCCCTGTTCGGGCTGCCCTACGCGGAGGCTGGATCCGTGCTCGGCGTTCCGGCCGGAACCGTCAAGTCGCGCGTGTTCCGCGCACGCCGCGCGCTCACGACTCTGCTCAGCCTCGACGCGAAGGGAGGTGCATAGGCGATGGAGATGGACTGCATCCGCACTCAGGCCACGGTCTCTGCGCTCCACGACTCGGAACACGTGACTGAAGAGACCGCCGAGGCCGCCCGTGAGCATCTGGCCGACTGCGAGCAGTGCCGCACGTTCGAAAACGACCTGGAATCGCTGCAGGCGATCCCAGTGCCGGCTGCACCTCCCGAACTCATAGGGCGCGTCATGGTCGACATCGCCGCCCTCGCAAGTGAGCGCTCCGAAGAGCAGAAGGCGGCCGAGATCTCCGGGCGGCAGCCGGCCCAGCCAGCGAGCGCCGAGCCGACCGAATCGCGATCGACATGGTTCACCGGCAAGGCCCGCTGGGGCACGTACGGGGCTATCGCGACGGCCGCGGCGGGGGTGGTGCTGGTCGTCGCACTCTCGGCCCGGGGTCCCACACCACAGAGCGGCCCGGCGCGCGAGACCGTGGCAGCGGGTGCGTCGGCCGACAACACTTTCTCTGGCCAGGAGCCCGCTCAGGCCACTCCCGCGGTGCCCGCGCCGACGCCGGCACCGGCCCGTGCGCCGGACTACCTGGTGTTCAAGGAACACGTCTACTCGCCGGGCTCCTTGCTCACGGACTCGGCCGTGGCCAGCCCGACGATCGGGACCGTGACCACCGCCTTCAACGGAGCCGGCGCGCCGCGGCAGGTCGCGGTGCTTCGCTCTCCCCTGACCGACGGCTCGATCGTCGTCCCGGGCCCCGACGGGTCTCGCATCTACGAGCCGGTGGTGAGGACGTTCACCGGCCTCGAGTACCAGCTCGCGGCGGGCAACACGATCGAAAGGTTCGGGGAGTGGCCGCAGTTGCCGGCCCGGTTCCAGGCGCCCACCTCTCCCGACGGCTTCCCCACGTTCGCGATCGCAGGCGGAGACGCTCTGGGGGTCCAGACCTACAAGGCGAAGGGAGTCCCGCAGTCGCAGGGGTTCGCGATCGCGCCGGGCACCAGAGCTACCGACCCCGCGGCGTCCAACCCCAACTGGACGTGGTGGGAGCCGATTCAGACGTCGTGATCGCTCGCGGCCAAGGCCCCCTGGGGTCAGACGATCAGCATCGCGTCACCGAAGCTCAGGAACCGATAGCCCTCGGCCTTCGCTGTCTCGTACGCGCGCATGATGTTGCCACGCCCGGCGAAGCTACAGACCATCATCATCAGGGTCGACCGAGGCACATGGAAGTTCGTGATCAACGCGTCGACGACGTGGAACTCGTAGCCCGGCAGGATGAACAGGTCCGTGTTCCCCTCGGTCGCTCGGACAGAGCCGGCCTGCTCGCTCCACGCGCTCTCTAGAGCGCGCGCGCTGGTCGTGCCTACGGCCACCACGCGACCTCCGCTCGCGCGGCACTCCGCCACCGCCTCGACGGCCTGTCCGCCCACCCGATAGTGCTCCGTATGGATGTGGTGTAGCTCCGGGTCGTCCTCGCTGACCGGACGGAAGGTGTCGAGACCGACATCGAGTTCGACTCGCGCCACGTGCACCCCCTCCCCCACGAGCCGGTCCAGCAGCTCGCTGGTGAAGTGCAGCCCCGCTGTGGGGGCGGCAGCCGAGCGTTCCTCCATTGCGTAGACCGTCTGGTACAGGTCGGGATCCTCGAGACGGCGCGTTATGTACGGCGGCAGAGGGACCTCGCCCACACGATGCAGCGCGTCGATGAAGCGCCCCGAGCGAGCCTGGAACTGCACGAGCCGGGTGCCTTCATCGTCCAAGGCTCCGACAACGGTAGCGGACGCCTCGCCGCCGCCGAGGACCACCCTAGCGCCCGGCTTCAGCCGTCGGCCAGGGCGGACCAGACACTCCCACGTGTCGGCTCCGCGCTCGCGCAGCAACAGGACCTCGACCTTGGCTCCGCCGTCCTCCTTGACGCCGTGCAGGCGCGCGGGCAGCACCCGGGTGTCGTTCACCACCAGCAGGTCGCCCGGGCGCAGGTACTCCCCGATATCGGAGAAGAGCCGGTGCTCGACGGCACGCGACTCCCGATGCAGCACCAGAAGCCGGCAGCCGTCCCTCGGCACGGTCGGCGACTGGGCGATGAGACCCGATGGCAGAGCGTAGTCGAAATCGTCGGTTCGCACGCTTGGCCCTCCCCGGTTCTCGCCGGCCCGACCAGGGCCAAGTGTAGCGCGTCGGAAGGGGTCCACTGGTCGTCTGCGCGCTGTCGCGGGCACGGCGCTTCGGGTACCATGAACCACCATGCAAAGCGATTTCTGGTCCGCCGCGGACCTCCACATCCACACGACGGCCTCGGACGGCGTCGCCACCCCCTCGGAGGTACTCGACTGGGTCTGCACGAAGACCGATCTGAAAGTCATCGCGATAGCCGACCACAACACCAACCTTGGCGCGATAGAGGCGGCCGCACTGGCTGCCGACGGCGGATTGCCGATCGAGGTGATAGTCGCTCAGGAGGTTGAGAGCGCCGACGGCCACATCCTTGGCTATTGGACCCCGCGGATCGTGCCCCCGAAGATGAGCGCCACCGACACGGTGATCGCCATCCACGAGCAGGGAGGGTTCGCCGTCGCGGCGCACCCTTTCGCGCCGCGCATATGGTCGAAGGCGGGGCTGAGTCGCGGCAACCGGGGCGTGTACAACAACGTCGACTATGACGGCATCGAGATCGCCAACTCGACCCCCCTCCTGTTCCTCGCCAATTGGTTCGCTCGCTTCTACCAGATCTCGCACGGAGACCAATTCGCGTGCACGGGCGGCAGCGACGCTCACATCCTGTCGGTGATCGGCAGTAGCCGGACGTACTTCCCGGGAGAGACGGCCGCCGACCTGCGCGCGGCGCTCGACGAGCGCATCACCACCGTGTCGCGCCCCGGCTTCAGTCCGCGGCGCAACTGGAGATACGCCCGTCACGTGCCGAAGATCATGCGCAGCGACCGCGAACGCAAGGCCCGCGAGGTCGACTTGGGGATCCGCGAACCGAAGTCCGTCGATCGCAAGAGCCGCTAGGCCTTGCGGGCCGCGCGCTGCGCGCGCCTCCGCTCACGCTGGCCCGCCGCTTCCTCCTCCGAGTAGCGGCAGCCGCAGTAGTTCTGACGATACATCCCGATATCCCGGCTTCGCCTGGTGGCCTCGGCGTAGCGGTCCCGGAAGTCGGTCGGCAAGAACTGCACGCCATGTTCAGCGCAGGCCTGGATGCCGGCCTTGCGGATCCCTTCGGGGTCCTGCCAGGGGCTCACCGTCAGCGTCGTCGCGACCGCGTCGAATCCCTGCTCCGCCGCGTGCCGGGCGACCATCCCCAGACGCAGGCCGTAGCAGGCCAGGCAGCGCTCGCGCGAACCATGCTCGAGTCCGGCGACCGCGCGATCCCAAACGGCCGGATCGTAGGGAAGCTCGTCGACCTCGATGTCCTGGGACCCCGCCCACTGAAGCAGGGTGTCCCGGCGCAGTTCGTACTCCGAGCGCGGGTGGATGTTCGGGTTGGCGTACGCGACACGGACCTCGTACTCGGATGAGAGCGCGTCCCAGGGCTCTAGCAGGCACGGTCCGCAGCATGCGTGGAGCATGACCTTCATCCGTATCGTGCCTCCCTCGCAGCTGTCAGAAGGCCTTGGCGATCGCCGCGCCGGCGGTCACCACCCCGAACAGGATGAACACCCAGCCCGAGATGCGGGTGATGAGGCGTTCGGGAAGCTTTCGGCCGAGCACCGAGCCCACGACGATCGCGACGCCGTCAGCGATCATCATCCCCACGGTTGAGCCCATCCACACCCCCCAGAAGGCGGTCGTGGGCGTGAGGCCCTCCGCGCTCAGGCCCATTCGGGCCAGAGCACCCGCGATCGCCGGTCCCGCGGCCCCGAAGGCACGGAGGACGGCCGCCGGATCGGCCGCGATCGTCATCGTCATGATCTGCGTCTTGTCGCCCAGCTCGGCCAGGAAGAAGGCGACCGCGACCGTCATGATGGGGCCGAAGCGTCGCGCCTTGGCACCGCCGTCGCCGTCGTCGCTGTCGCCTCGCAGCGTCCATATGCCGAAGCCCACGAAGAGCGCCCCAGTGATGATCCCGAGCCACAGCTGGGGCAGCAGGCCACCGACGAACTGCCCCACGAGGGTCGAGAAGAAGTGGATGAAGAGCGTCGCGGCGAAGATACCTGCCAGCACTTGCCACCAGCGGTAGCTGGCGGCCAGGCAGAGTGCGAGGATCTGGGTCTTGTCTCCCAGCTCGGCTAGAGCGATGAGGACCGTGGCGACGGCGAAAGCGTAGAACATGCAGGTCAGGCCGTCTGCAGCTCGGCTGCATCCACCGTGTTCGACATGAGCATGGCCCGGGTCATCGGGCCGACGCCGCCGGGAACGGGCGTGATCGCGGAGCACTTCGGCGCCACAGCCTCGAAATCGACGTCACCCGTGAGGCCTGCTTCGGTGCGCGTGATCCCGACATCGATCACGACCGCGCCGTCGCGCACGTACTCGGCCCCGATCATCTTCGCGCGCCCGATCGCCGCCACCAGGATGTCGGCGCCTCGGCACACCGAAGGCAGATCGACGGTCTTCGAGTGACACCACGTCACGGTACAGTCTCGCTCCAGTAGCATCAGGCCAAGTGGTCGGCCCACAAGAAGAGACCGGCCGACGACCACCGCACTCCTGCCGCGCAGCTCGATGCCGTAGTGGTCGAGCATCCGCATCACGCCCCACGGGGTGCACGCGCGGTGACCCGGAAGACCCCGCATGAGTCGGCCGAGGTTCTCGGGATGGAAGCCGTCCACGTCCTTGATCGGCGCGATGTCCGCCACTACCCGCTCGACGTCCAGATGGCGCGGGAACGGCTGCTGAACGAGGATGCCGTGCACCTCGGGGTCCGCGTTGTAGCCCGCGATGACGGCGTCGAGCTCCGTTTGGGAGGTGTCGGCCGCCAAACGGGTGTCGAAGCTGCGGATCCCGAGCCGCGCACAGTCCCTCTCCTTCATGCTCACGTAGGAGAGGGAGGCCGGGTCGTCACCGACCAACACCACCGCGAGACCCGGGGTGACGCCGCGCGCGCGCAGCGCGCCGACCCGGCCGATAGTCTCGCTTTCCAGAGCGGCGGATACCACCTTGCCATCGATGATCAGCGGGGCCATGCGCGCGTTCCTTAGTCTTGGTCGCCTCGGGCGGAGCATCGTCATGATGGCACACAACACCGCATGCCGAGGAACCCCGAGGACTGCCCGCCGATGATCCATGGCCGCGAGCGCGCTCCGGATGTTCGGGTAGATACTCCGACAGGAACTGCCAGCTGGTGCACACCTACCCGTCAGGAGGATCCATGTCCGACGCACCCGTCATCAACGTCGTCGCCGACTTCGACGCGGCGAGCGACTTCGAGAAGAAGCACACTCCCTTCATCACCTTGGAGGCGCAGCTGGACCGGCTGGTCGTCACCGTCGAGGTGGGCCACGTCGTGCCGCATCCCAACGGGACCGACCACTACATCACGTTCATCGAGCTCTACGCGAACGGGGCCCCGATAGCGAGGGTCGACCTCAGCCCCGTGGTCACGCACCCGAAGGTGAGCATCCCGGTGTCGCTGCCGCCGGACACGGTGGTGCGCGCCGTCGAGCACTGCAACCTTCACGGGCTGTGGGCGTACGAGGTGACGATCTGACCGCCTCGGCTCTAGAACAGCCCTCCCTGCGGCGTGTCCTCGGACGGTGAGATCAGTCCCAGGTGCTCGTATGCGCGCGGCGTCGCCTGCCTCCCCTTCGGGGTGCGCATGAGGAACCCGAGCTGCAGCAGGAACGGCTCGTAGACGTCCTCGAGGGTATCGACGTCCTCTCCCACTGAAGTGGCGAGCGTGTTCAGCCCCACGGGCCGCCCCGAGAACTTCACGATCAGAGTCTCCAGGATCCGCAGGTCCATCTTGTCGAGTCCCAGGTGGTCGACTTCGAAGAACGCCAGAGCCTCGGCGGCTATGTCCTCGGTGACCCGGCCGTCGTGGCGCACCTGTGCGTAGTCTCGCACGCGCTTGAGCAGCCGGTTCGCCAGCCGTGGGGTGCCGCGGCTACGACGCGCGATCTCCGCCGCCCCCTCGTCGTCTATGTCGACGCCGAGGATGGAGGCGGACCGCTTGACTATCGCCTCCAGCTCGGAAGGCGCGTAGTAGTCGAGGCGGAAGGACATCCCGAAGCGGTCTCGCAGCGGAGCGGTGAGCAGCCCCGTGCGCGTCGTTGCGCCGACCAGCGTGAAGTGCGGCACCGCCAGGCGTAGGCTGCGCGCGGCAGGCCCCTTGCCGATGACGACGTCGAGGACGAAGTCCTCCATCGCCGGGTAGAGCACCTCCTCGACCTGACGGTTGAGTCGGTGGATCTCATCGATGAACAGCACGTCGCGCTCGTCGAGGTTCGTGAGGATGGCCGCTAGGTCGCCGGCCCGCTCTACGGCCGGCCCGCTGGTAGTCTTCATCGCCACCCCGAGCTCGTTGGCGATCACCCCCGCCAGCGTGGTCTTGCCCAGCCCCGGGGGTCCCGACAGCAGCACGTGGTCCAGCGGCTCGTTGCGCGCCGCCGCCGCCTCGATGAGCACTGAGAGCGACTCCTTGACCTTCTGCTGCCCCAGGTAGTCGACCAGGCGCTTCGGCCTGAGCGAGCGGTCGATCTCCAGGTCGTCGGGCGTGTAACGCGCCGAGACCAGACGCTCACCGTCAGCAGACCACTCGGATGAGGTGCGGTCGGTCACGAAGCGGCCTCCGGAGATCCCTCGCGCCCCGCGAGCTCCCTGTCGATCATCGAGCACCCCCCAGTGCCTTGAGCGCGGCGCGGAGCATCTGCTCGGCCGTCGCCCCACCTTCAATGTCACGAAGAGCAGCCGCCGATTCGGCCGCCGAGAATCCCATCGCGAGTAGGGCGTCGCGGGCTTCCATCGCTGCACGTGACGATCCTCCGACGCCCGCCCCTCCCAGCTCGGGTGCCCCAATCTTGTCCTTCAGGTCGATGAGCAGCCGCTGCGCCGTCTTCTTCCCCACCCCCGGGACGCTCGACAGCATCGCGACGTCGTCCCGCGCGAGCGCCGTGCGCAGAGCCTCGGGCTTGAGCGCTGAGAGGACCGCGAGTGCCACCTTCGGACCGACCCCGGACACCCCGATGAGCGCCTCGAAGAGCTCGCGCTCCTCTTCGCTCTCGAAACCGTACAGGGTGAGCTCTTCCGCACGGACGTGCAGATACGTCTGGATGGTGACCTCGTCACCTTCGGCGGGAAGGGCCGCGAGCGAAGAGGTGGACATGAGGAGCCGGTACCCGATGCCGCCGGCCTCGACGACCGCGTGGCTGGCCGCACGAGCCGCGACCCTGCCTGTGATGAAGGCGATCATCGGCCGGACCCCGTCGCCTCGCGCCCGCGCGCCCGCGCGACCCGCAGGTTGGCGTGGCAGATGGCGGCCGCGAGTGCATCGGCTGCGTGGTCGGGGGTCGGATCGTGGTCGAGCCTGAGGATCGTCCGGACCATGTAGGTCACCTGGATCTTGTCGGCGGACCCGGTTCCGACCACCGCCAGCTTGATCTCGCCGGGGCCGTACTCGGATACGGGCATCCCGGCGTCCGCAACGGCGACGAGCGCGGCGCCGCGGGCGTGTCCCGTGGTCATCGCGGTCGCCACGTTGCGGCTGAAGTAGATGCTCTCGATCGCTGCCTCGGCCGGCCCGTAGCGCCCGATGAGCTCCGCCAGCGCGTCCCGGATCGACTTGCAGCGGCGGGCGATGTCCTCGCCTCCCGCGGTCCGGACGCACCCGTAGGCGACGCAGCGGAAACCGCTGCCCTGTGAATCGACGATGCCCCACCCGGTGTTGGCCAGTCCGGGGTCGATGCCTAGGATGATCACCGAACAGCACACCCCCGGATCGACGTCGCCAATCGAACATACGTTCAGTCTACGGCGGCCGTGCCCTACAGGTCGAGTTGGGCCGCGATCTCGTCGGTGATCCCCATGTTGTGGTAGACGTCTTGGACGTCGTCGCTGTCCTCGAGGTTGTCGATGAGGCGGAAGACCTTCTTGGCCGTATCCGCGGTCACGGCTACGGGGGTCTTCGCCCGCATGACGAGCTCGGCTCCGGTGACGGTCGCCCCTGCGGCCTCGAGGCCCTTCTTCACGGCCGCCAGGTCGTTGCTCCCCGTCACCACCACGAAGACATCCTCGTTGTCCTCGAGGTCCTCGCCGCCGGCGTCCATGACGGCCATCAGCAGCTCCTCCTCGTCGGGAGCCGTCGCCTTGTCGATGACGATCTCGCCTCTGCGCTCGAACTGGAACGCGACCGAGCCCGTCGCACCGAGCGAACCGCCCGCGCGCGTGAACGCCGCGCGGACGTCGGCGGCGGTACGGTTGCGGTTGTCGGTGAGCGCCTCGACGTAGAGGGCCACGCCGCCCGAGCCGTAGCCCTCGTAGATGACCTCTTCGTAGTTGGCCCCGGCCCCCGCGGCGAACGCCTTGTCGATAGCCGACTGGATCTTGTCCTTGGGAAGCGAGTAGCCCTTCGCCTTGTCGATGGCGGCGGCGAGCGATGCGTTGTTCTCGGGGTTCGGGTCGCCGCCGGTCTTCGCGGCCACGGTGATGACCTTCGACAGCTTGCTGAAGAGCTTCGACCGCTTCGCGTCGACGGCGGCCTTGCGGTGCTTGGTCGTTGCCCACTTGGAGTGACCGGACATCTGCTCTTGTGCCTTTCGCATGCGCGCCCGTGCGCGCGGGAGGTCCACCGCTTGAAGGATACCCGATTGACCCGACCGAGGGCCCGGCGGCCGGAAGCGAAGGGCCGCGGCTCACCGGAGGTCTACCTCCGGTGCGCTCCGACGACCTGCTCCACGAACAGCCGGTGGAAGGCGGTCTCACCCGTCAGCTCGGGGTGGAAGGTCGTGGCCAGCAGATCGCCTTGGCGCGCCGCCACGATACGGCCGTCGTGGCGCGCGAGCACCTCGACGGCCTCGCCGACCTCCTCGATCCACGGAGCGCGAATGAACACGCCCCGGAACGGGTCTTGGATCCCGTGCACCTCGAGGTCGGCCTCGAAGGAGTCGACCTGGCGTCCGTAGGCGTTGCGCCGCACGGTGATGTCCATGAGTCCCAGCGTCCGCTGACCGGGCACCGCGTCGAGGACCTCGCGGGCGATGAGTATCGCCCCCGCGCACGTGCCCCAGACGGCCATGCCGTCGGCGTGACTCTGCGTGACGGCCTCGTAGAACCCGTAGGTGGTCATGAGCTTGCCGATGGCAGTCGACTCGCCGCCCGGGATGATGAGACCGTTGCAGCCGTCGAGCTGATGCGGCAGGCGCACGGCCAGCGTGGCGACGCCGAGCGCCTCGAGCGTGACGATGTGCTCGCGAAACGCGCCTTGGAGGGCGAGGACCCCGACCTTCACGCTACCAGCCACGCTCCTGCATCCGCTCGCCCTCGGGGATGTCGGAGATGTTGATCCCCACCATCGCCTCGCCGAGGTCGCGCGAGACCTTCGCGATGATGTCGGCGTCCTCGAAGTGCGTGGTCGCCTCGACGATCGCCTTGGCGCGCTTCGCCGGGTCGCCGCTCTTGAAGATGCCCGAACCGACGAACACGCCGTCGCACCCGAGCTGCATCATCAGCGCGGCGTCGGCCGGGGTCGCGATGCCGCCCGCCGAGAAGTTGACCACGGGCAGCTTCCCGTTCTCGGCGACCCACTTGACCAGATCGTACGGCGCTTGGATGTCCTTGGCGGCCGCGAACAGCTGCTCGCCGCGCAGGCCGGAGAGCCACGCGATCTGATCGGACACGGCCCGCATATGGCGCACGGCCTCGACGACGTTCCCGGTGCCGGGCTCGCCCTTGGTGCGCACCATCGAAGCGCCCTCGCCGATGCGGCGCAGCGCCTCGCCGAGGTTTCGGCATCCGCACACGAACGGGACCTTGAACTTCCACTTGTCGACGTGGTGCTCCTCGTCGGCTGGCGTCAGGACCTCTGACTCGTCGATGTAGTCGACGCCGAGGCTCTGCAGCACCTGGGCCTCGACGAAGTGGCCGATGCGGCACTTCGCCATGACGGGGACCGACACGGCTGCGACGATGGACTCGACGATGGTCGGGTCGGCCATGCGTGCCACGCCGCCCGCCGCTCGGATATCGGCAGGGACGCGCTCCAGCGACATGACCGCCACCGCGCCGGCGTCCTCGGCGATCTTCGCCTGTTCGGCGTTGACGACGTCCATGATCACGCCGCCCTTGAGCATCTCGGCAAGCCCGGTCTTGACCCTCGGGGTCCCGGTGAGGTTGCTGTCGCTCATGGTCGCGTCGCTCTCCTTCTATCCAAGACGAGCGGCCGCCGGCGCGGTCCGCTCGCGTCTTGGTGCGGTGACTGTCTGCGGGGACGTAAGTCTACCCTTTCAGCGAACGGGCCAACAAGCATTCGCGAGGGTGCGGGAGTGCGCCACGGCGGCCCGCTCGCGCTGACTCTACTGGCTACTTCGTCGTGATGCTCTGAGTGGTGCCCATCACCTGGATCCAGGTGTTTCCCGGAGCGAGCTTGATGGGCTTCCCGTCGGCGGACTTGAAGGTCGGCGGCGCGTCGGTCCCCGCCTTCCAAGTGCCGTCGATCCGCTGGCCGCCGATGAAGACGGAGACCCTTCCGCTGCCCGTGAGCCCGATCTGCACGACGTTCTTGTGGAGGCCGGGGTAGAGGCTGATCTTGGCCCACATGACCACGACGTTGCGGGCGGTCAGCTGCTTGCCGGTCACGGCGTCCTTGTGGGCCTTGCCGTTGATCGAGCGCGCGTAGAGGCGCGTGGTCGCGTTGTACTTCCACTGCGACTTGTTCGACGGCGAGACCGGACAAGTGATCTGCGTCACCACGGGCGTGGCCACAGCGGACGCCCGGGCGAACTCGAGCCCGGTGATCGTCTCGGTCGCGGGGTAACCGCGGTTGGCGATAGCGTTCTGCCGCAGTTTGTCGACGCTCATGTACATGTTGTGCGGCGCGGCGCGGTTGGACACGCGGTAGTACGCGGACGGATTGAAGAACTGGTCCATGTCGTTGTACTTCGTCTTGTCCGACGCCAGGATCTTGCGGATGAGGGGCGGTCCGCCGACGTGGGCGAGCAGCGAGCGGTACTGCTGGATCACGAAGAGGTCCGGCGGGCGGCAGGAGCGCACCGGCCCGGCGACCTTGGGCGTCTGCGACTGGAACAGCGCATGGAATCGCGTGATCCCGCCCTCGGCGATGACCTCGTATACGACGTCGGCTTGGTCCAGCCCGGTCTGCGGGCGCGCCGCAGGCGCGTTCTCGATCTTCACGGACACGACGCGGATGGTCGTCGCGTCGAACGAAGGCGCATCGAGGCCCGTGAGCGGCCAGCGTGGGGTACCGGCGGGCTTGGGCACCACCCGCTCGCTCGAGGCGGCGGGCCAGAACGCCTGGAGGGCCGTCGACCCAGTGCAGCCGACCATCACCGCAAGGGCGGCGACCATGATGACGACGAGTGTCGAGCGGATGCGGGAGCTCATGTTGCGACGGCGCCTTCTTCGGTCGTGGAGGGGTGCGGAAGGAGCATATCACGGGCTTGCCGACCCACGGCGCCGGGCGGCGGCCGTCGGTGCCGTACCGTTTCCGTCTAGGGCCGCGGGCTGTCGTTCCGCGCTCAGCCCTTCTCCGACCGCGAGCGGCGCGAGTACCACGTCAGCCACAATCCGCCCAGCAGGACCGGGACGGTGAGCACCTGCCCCATGGTGATCCCGCCGGCCAGAAAGCCTATCTGGATGTCCGGCTCCCGGAAGAACTCCACGAAGATGCGGAATACCGCGTACAGGGTGAGCATCCACCCGGTGAGTTCCCCCGCCGGACGGTCGCGCCGCGCCATGAGGAGCATCACTACGAACAGGACTATCCCCTCGAGTCCCGCCTCGTAGAGCTGTGAGGGGTGCCGGGGGAGGTTCACGGCACCTGCGACGGCGGCGTTCGGGAACACCACGCCCCACGGGACCGTGGTCACCCTCCCCCAGAGCTCGTCATTGATGAAGTTGGCGACGCGTCCGAGGAAGAGCCCTATGGGGGCCGCGATCGCGCCCGCATCGGACAGGCGCAGGTATGGGACGTGGTATCTGCGGGAGACCCAGATGCCCGCCAGCAGGATCCCGACAAGCCCTCCGTGGAACGACATCCCGCCGTCCCACATCTGCAGTATCCGGATCGGGTCGCTCCAGTACGCGCCGGCGCCGTAGAAGAGCACGTAGCCGAGCCGCCCGCCGACGATGATGCCGATGACGGCCGCGAGCACCGTGGCGGCCCTGCCGTCCGATCCAAGGCCGAGCTTCCAGCGCACGTCCAGCCTGGCGAGGATCAACCAGCCGGCCAGGAAACCGAACATGTACGCGAGCCCGTACCACCGCACAGCGAGAGGGCCGAGGTGGAAGGCGACAGGGTCGAGTGACGGGAACGCGAACGCGGCCACGGCCGACTCTCCTTCTCGCTTCAGGTTCGCACTTGCGCGGGGCGCGTCAGAACGAAACGGACACCGGCTCCTTGGCGACGGCCTCGATCTCGAAGTAGACGCGCTCGCGGAAGCCGAAGAGCGACGCGACCAGGTTGGCGGGGAACTGTTGGACCGCCATGTTCATGGTCATGACCGAGTCGTTGTAGAACTGACGCGCGTATGCGATCTTGCCCTCGGTCTCGGTGAGCTGCGCCTGCAGGTCCAGGAATGAGGCGTTGGCCTTGAGGTCCGGATAGGCCTCCGCGACCGCGAACAGAGACTTGAGAGTGTCCGTCAGGGCGTTCTCCGCGGCGCTGCGGCCCTCGGTGCCCTGCGCTGACATCGCGGCGGTACGGGCAGCCACGACCCTCTCCAGCGTCTCGCGCTCGTGGGCCGCGTACCCCTTGACCGTCTCCACAAGGTTCGGGATCAGGTCGTAGCGCCGGCGCAACTGCACGTCGATCTGCGCCCAGGCGTTGTCGCAGCGGTTCCTCAGGGTGACGAGACGGTTGTACATCAGGGCCACGGCGACAGCCGCGACCGCAACGGCCGCGACGACCACGATGGCCAGCAGTGTGATCCCCTCGGTCAAGAGCATCCGAACTCCTTCTTCGAAGTCACTGGGAGAGCGCTCGCGGGCTCGCTAGAGGCCGCGGCGACTAGGATACACTTCGCGCCGACGACTGGCGCGACCTTTCCCGCCGACAGACGACCAGGAGCGCCCTGCCGATGTTCCCCCTGCGAGACGAGAACCCGACCTCACGCATCACGTGGATGGTGTGGCTGCTCGTCGCGGCCAACATCGCGGTATTCGCCTGGGAGCTGCGGGTCCAGGTGACCGGCGGCGACGCCGCGCTCACCGCGTTCCTCGGCGCATTCGCCTTCGACCCCGCGGCGCTCGCGGCCGCCCCCGGCTCCCCTCGTGTCTGGCTGACTCTCCTGACTGCGATGTTCATGCACGCCGGCTGGGTGCACCTGGGCGGCAACATGCTCTACCTCGCCATCTTCGGGAACAACATCGAGGACCGCCTCGGGCCGTGGCGGTTCCTCGCGTTCTACCTCGTGTGCGGCCTGGTCGCCTCGCTGGCGCAGGCCTTCGGCACCGGATTCCCGCACGCCGAGGTGCTGGGTGCATCCGGCGCCATAGCCGGGGTCCTCGGCGCCTACCTGCTGCTCTATCCCAGGACGCGGGTGGTCACGGCAGTGCTGATCGTCTTCGTCGTCGAGCTGGCGCGCATCCCGGCCTGGATCGTCATCGGCCTCTGGTTCCTGCTGCAGCTGGCCGCCGGGATCGGCACCGTCGGCAGCCAGACCGTGTCGGCGGGAGTCGCCTATCTCGCGCACGTCGGAGGCTTCCTGATGGGCATGGCCCTGATCGCGCCGGCTTGGCTAGCCGATCGGGAACGCACTCGATTCGCGGGCTGGCGATAGCGGTCGGGCAGTCAGCCGGGCCTCAGCGACCGGTGCCGGAATCCATGAACGCGACCATGGATTCGACGGTGTCCGCCGCCGCCAGCTCGCGCCTGAAGTACTCGACGTAGGCATCGATCCGGGCCGCGCGGGCGGGATCCATGCCGGGAGAGTGTTCGCGGCCGTGGAGCGACGGCACCGTCCAAGCCTCGGCGTGCCCTGACTGCAGGTCTCCCCAGGCGTCACCCAGCAGATCGGCAAGACCGGGCGGGACCTCGGCCCGCACCGCGATCGGAGCGCCGCAGGCCGGGCAGGTGAACGCGACCTCGACATCGGATCCGGAACGAACGATGACAGTGGTCACGTCGTCGACGGACACCTCGACCGCTCCGTCGACCGCGCACCACACCGTGAACCTCATCGCTCCCACCTCCGAGAGTCGCTACATCGATGATACCCGTGAATGCGTCTTGCGCTTGTAGTATCCTCACCCGCATGTCCGAACCGACCTCCGCCACTGCCTCAGCTCCCTCCCGCAGCTCGCTCGTGGCGCGAGGCGCGCGGCTGGGGCTGCCGATCTTCCTTGGCTACATGCCTGTAGGCGCGGCCTTCGGACTGGCGGCGACCGCGGTGGGATTCACCGTCGCGCAGGCGACCGCATGCTCTGCGCTCGTGCTCGCCGGTGCCGGGCAGTTCATCGGAGTGGCTGCGTTGGCCTCCGGTGGCAACCTGGTGGCCGCCCTTGTCGCCACGGGAGTCGTCAATCTCCGCTACCTCCTGTTCTCCGCGACGATGGCTCCGCACCTCAAAGGCGTGCCCCGCTGGCACCAGGTCCTGCTCGCCCACACACTCACCGATGAGACCTTTGCAGTGAACATCGACGATGCGCGCGCGGGCCGGGCCGAACGCTTCTCGATGACGGGCGTCGGTCTGATCTCCTGGGTCGGATGGACGCTCGGGACCCTGATCGGCGCGGCCGCCGGAAGCGCCATAGGCGACCCGTCGAGATGGGGCGTCGAGTTCGCGATGCCGGCCATGTTCGTGGCGCTTCTCGTCGGCCAGGCCACGGGGCGGAGGGAGCTGATCGCCGGCGGGCTGGCCGCTACGTTGGCGCTGGCGCTCTCCACCGTGCTCGCCGGGCAGTGGCCGGTGGTGGCGGCCGCCATCGTCGCCGCGACCGTCATGACGGCGGTGTCGAAGTGACGCCGGCCCTCGCCTGGGGACTCGTCATCGGCATGGCCGTCACGAACATCGTGATCCGCCTCGTGCCGATAGCGGCGATCTCGCGTCTCGAGTTGCCCGAGCTGGTACACCGATGGCTGGGCTTCGTGCCGGTGTCGGTGATGGCCGCCATAGTGGCGACGCAGGTCCTGCGGCCCGGCGGCAGCTGGATGCTGACCCCGCTCAACCCCTACCTGCTCGCGGCGATCCCAACCGCCGTCGTATTCCGCTTCACGCGCAGCTTCCTGGGGGCGACGGCAGCGGGTGTCGTGTCGTTCCTCGCGCTGCGCTACCTGCTCGGGTAGCATGACTCCGGGACGTGCACCGGTCCGGCGCGCGCGCTGTCGATCTCAGGAGAGGTGCCGTGGCTCGGGTTCTCCCATTCCGTGCGGTTCGTTACTCAGCCCCTCCGGGATCCGACATAACGCCACTCACCGGCCCTCCGTACGACGTGATACCACCCGCGCTGCGCGAGGACCTGCTCTCGCGCGATCCCCACAACGTGGTCGCGCTGGAGCTGCCCGAAGGCCCTCTCGACCCCTCGGCCCCGGGCAACCGCTACGAGACCGGCGGACGGCGCTGGCGCCGGTGGCTGGCGGACGGCGTGCTGGCGTTCGACGCGGTCCCCGCGGTGTACGCGCTCGAGCAACGCTACCGGCAGGCAGGCAAGGAGATCACGCGTCGGGGCTTCGTGGCCGCTGTCGAGCTCGAGCCATTCTCAGCCGGCATCGTGCTCCCTCACGAGCGGACGCTGCCCAGGGCGATCGAAGACCGCCTCAACCTCACACGCGCGACTGCTGCGAACCTCAGCCAGGTCTTCGGGATGTTCGCCGACCCGTCGCACTCGACCGACGAGCTCCTCGACCGAGCGATGAGCACTCCTTTCCTGGTCACCGCCACCGATGACGACGGCGTGACCTCCACGGTCTGGGCGCTCACACGCGCCTCGGATCAGGCAGCACTCGCCTCCTTCATGGCCGAATGCCCGATCTTCATCGCCGATGGGCACCACCGCTACACGACCGCGCTCGCGTACCGCGACGAGCGCGAGGCGGCCGAGCCCACGGGAGACCCCGCCGAGGATCACGCGTATCGGACGGTCATGATGGCGCTGGTGAACATGGACGACCCTGGGCTGGTCGTGTACCCGACTCACCGCATCGTCGACGCGCCTGCGCCGCTCGACCCGGCTTCGCTGCGAGAGTCCATCTCGCGTCGCTTCGAGCTCAGCGAAGTGCCGCCGGAGGGATTCGAAAGGGCGCTGGGGGCCGCGGCGGACCGCCCCTCCTTCATCGTTCGCACGCGCGACGGCGTGACGATGCTGGCGCAGTTGCGATCGGACGTCGACAACTCCGCCGCGTTCCCGCCCGGGACTTCGGAGCACTGGCGCAACCTCGACGTCGCGGCGCTGCAGGAGCTGGTGATGTCGCCCCTTCTGGACGTGCACCCGGACCGGCCCGCCACGCTCGATCGGCTGTCCTTTTCCAAGGACGCGCGCGCCGCGATGGGCTCGGCCCGCGAGCACGACGCCGTCTTCGTCTTGAGAGCGACCCGCATGGATCAGGTGGCGGCCGTCGCGTCGGCGGGCGAGACGATGCCGCAGAAGTCCACGTACTTCTATCCGAAGCTTCTGTCCGGGCTGCTGTTCAAGGCGCTCGACCGGCTCTAGCGGGGGAACCCCGCTCTCCGCGAACGGCCAGGCCGCGCCCCGACGCCCTCGACGCTCCGCCCTGTGAAGCGGGGGCAGACCGCGCCGAGACGGCAGGCACCGCAGTCGGGGACGGCCGGGTGACACCACTGGCGCCCAACGAGCCAAGTGGCGAGATCCAGGCTGCCGGGTGCGGCCGGGCACGCGCGCGCGGCCGCTCGACCGATCTCGTCGGGGGTGTCCACGTCCGCCAGACCGGTGCGCAGGAACACGCGCCTGACGTGCACGTCGTACGCGACGGTGCCGCTCTCCAGGTCGCGCACGTCGACGCCGAAGTGGCGTGACAGGATCTCGACCGCCATCGCGGCCTTCTTGCGCCCGATGCCCCGGAAGGCGCAGAGCCGTTCCATCAGCTCGATCGCGGTCGGCGAGCCGGTCCAGATCGCCGAAGCGTCGCCGCCGTAGCATTCGAGCAGGCGGGTGGCGGTATCGCTGATCCAGCCCGCCATCGTGTGCTTGAAGCGATGCAGCGTGGGCGGTCGGCACACCGCCTCGTCCACGGCGTCACGCTCCGTAGCCAGCCTGCCGAGGTCGAGGTGGCCCAGCCTGCGCTTCAGAAGGTATGGGCCGGCCCAGGCTCGCTCCGCGGGCACCCCTTGCGTGAACAGGACCGCGAGCAAGAACGCCTCGGGTGAGGACTTGACGAGCTCGTCGGCCTCGGGGATGTCCGTGAAGGAGGTCCCCACTTGAGCCGCGCCCGTGGACGCGAGCTCCTCTCCGAAATCCACGAGCGCTGCGGCGACCGCCGCCCGCGTGGCCGCGCTCGCGCGCACGCGGCCTACTCGGCTGCCGAGTTGCGCGGGCCGTTCGACAGGAAGAAGCCGCAGAACGTGCACAGCTCCTTCATGGCGGCGCCGCGATCGATCGAGGGCTCGAAGACGAGCGTGGGGTCGGAGCTCGCGCGGTGATAGGGGCGGTCGCACTGGGCGTAGGCGCAGCGAGACGGGCACTTCTCGCCCGGGTGGTTGTGCGGGCAGCGCGACATCATCTCATCGTCGCAGCCACGCGCCTCCCAGCACTTCGCCATGCGGATCCCTTTCGCTGGTATACTTGCGCCCGCGCCATGGTAGCACCGCTGCGGCGCTCCGCCGCGTCCGCCTTGCCCGACATGGACGCGCGCGCCGGGGACGAAAGACACTTCGTACGGATAGAGGCTCTGAGCGGCGTGACGCCCCCGATGAAGGCAAGCTACGACACGATCGTCGTCGGGGCCGGTCCCGCGGGCGCCATGGCGGCACTGCACGCAGCCGAGCGCGGCAGTGTCCTGCTTGTCGACTCCTCGACCCTTCCGCGCGACAAGAGCTGCGGGGGCATGCTCCACGAGCTCAGCCTCGAGGCCCTTGCGCCCTACGGCGAACTCCCCGAGCGGATCGTGGCGTCCCCGAGGCAGGTCAACTTCCGCTACGTCGACTGGGACCGTGCCATCCGCAAGCCCACGAAGCTGCGGTTCCTGAACGTGGACCGGGCCGGCTTCGACGACTGGCTTCTCTCCCTGCTGCCCGAGACCGTGGAGGTCGCGGGCTCGTGCCTCGTCACGGCCTTCCGGCAGGACCCTAAGGGTGTCGACGTCGACTGCAGGGTCTCCGACACCAACGTCACGATGCGCTGCGCCAACTTGGTGGGGGCCGACGGAGCTCGATCCGCAGTACGTCGGGCTCTGGGAGTCGGCGCCACCAGCACCTACGTCACGGTCCAGGACTTCGTCGAACTCGAGGGCGAGATCGAGCCGTTCTTCGACTGCATCTACGCTCGCGGGCTGGGCGACTCATTCGGCTACGGCTACGTCGTGCCGAAGAACGGCCATGCGCTCGTCGGCTCGGTCTTCTACCCGAAGACCAAACGACCTTGGGAGAAGGCCGACCAACTCCTGACGATCCTGCGCGACGCGATGCCCGAACTCGGCCGGAGCACCAAACGCGAGGCGTGCGCGGCGCTCTATCTTCGCTCGACCTCCGACATCGTGCCCGGGCAGGGACGTGTGCTCCTCGCAGGCGAGGCGGGCGGGTGCATGTCGCCCTCCTCGGGAGAGGGCATCTCCTACGCACTGCGCTCGGGCATCGAGGCAGGACGCGCGATCGGCCGGAACACCCCCGCCGAAGCCGTCGACGCCTTCGCAGCAGCGATGGCGCCGATGCGCGCCGACACCGCACGCCGCCTGCGCTGGCTGCCGCTCATGGAGTCGCGCGCCGGCAAGTACGTCGCCGGCTTCGTCCCGACGCCGATCGTCAGCTGGATCACCCGGGGGCTGTAGGGACTCCGTTCCGGACACCGGCCTCGGTCGCCATCGAGTGGCGGACGATGGCCGGGGAACGACACGGGGCGAACCGGGGTGCTTCCCCGGACCGCCCCGCGCTTGGAACCTCAGACTCCGGCTATGCGCACTTGGAGAAGCCGCAAGCGCGACATACCGCGCATCCGCTCTCATGCTCGAGAGAGCCTCCGCACTCGGGGCATGCCCCCGCAAGGTTGTCCAACGTGTCGGTGTTCTTCACGACTGCGATCGGCATCTCGCCCGTCTCCTGCCAAGCGACGAAGTGCTCCAGAGCGATACCGACTGCATCCGCGCACGACAGCACCTTCCCGCCCTGGGTCCGGGTCGGCTCCGGACAGCGGATGCCCCGCAGCTGTCGGACGACCGCCTCGGGGTCCACCCCGGCCCGAAGCGACATCGAGATCATCCGGGAGAGAGCCTCGGACTGGCTGGCCGCGCAACCGCCGGACTTGCCCATGGAGGTGAAGACCTCGCAAAGGCCCTGTTCGTCGGCATTGATGGTCACATAGAGATTGCCGCAGCCGGTCTTGATCTTCTCGGTCCGGCCGACGGTGACGGCGGGACGAGGCCGAGGCTCTATCTCGCCATGGCGCTGGTCGGCCGGCGCGCCCGCCTGCCCAGACTTGCCCGTGGTCAGGACCTGGTTGTCCTTGCTGCCGTCGCGGTAGATGGTGACACCCTTCGTCCCGAGCTGATTCGCCAGGTCGTATACCTCGCGGACGTCGTCGGGCGTTGCGTCGCGGGAGAAGTTGACGGTCTTCGACACCGCGTTGTCCGTGTGCTTCTGGAACGCCGCCTGCATCTTCACATGCCACACTGGGGCGATGTCGTGCGCGGTAACGAAGACGCGACGGACGTCCTCGGGCACCTCCTCGATATCGCGGACCGAACCGTGGTCGGCGATCAGCGCCATCAGCTCACGGTTGTAGAACCCGCGCTTGATCGCGATGTCCTCGAAGATCGGATTGACCTCGACGAGCCGGTCGTTGTCCATCACGGTGCGCACGTAGCTGACCGCGAAGAGGGGCTCGATGCCACTGGAGCAGTTGGCGATGATCGACAACGTTCCCGTCGGCGCGATCGTCGTCACGGTCGCGTTGCGGATCGGTCCCCCATCGGGGTTGTCGTAGACCGAGCCTTCGAAGTTCGGGAACGAGCCCCGGGCCTCGGCGAGCTTGCGCGACGCCGCCTTGGCCTCGGCGTCGATGAATCCCATGATCTTCTCGCCCAGACCGACGGCCGCGTCAGAGTCGTAGGGGATCCCCATCTTGATGAGCATGTCGGCCCAGCCCATGACGCCCAAGCCGATCTTGCGGTTGCCGCGCGCCAATTCGCCGATCTTCGGCAGCGGGTACTCGTTGACGTCGATCACGTCGTCGAGGAAGCGTACTCCGCGATGCACTGTGTCGGCCAGGTGATCCCAGTCGACCTCGGGCTGACCGTCGCGCGCGGTGACCGTGGACGAGAGGTTGACCGAGCCCAGGTTGCAGGCTTCGTAGGGCAACAGCGGCTGCTCGCCGCAGGGGTTCGTCGATTCGATCTCGCCGAGAAGCGGCGTCGGATTGTCCCGGTTCATACGGTCGATGAATATGATGCCGGGATCCCCCGTGGCCCAAGCCATCTGGATGATCAGGCTGTAGACCTCGCGCGCGTCGAGCTCGCCCATCGGCTCCCCGTCGCGAGGGTTGCGCAGCGCGTAGGTCTCTCCCCTCTCCACGGCCTTCAGGAACTCCTCGGTCACAGCAACTGAGATGTTGAAGTTGGCGAAGTCGCCGCCGTCCTTGCACTTGATGAACTGCAGGATGTCCGGGTGGTCGACCCGCAGAACGCCCATGTTGGCGCCGCGGCGCGTACCTCCCTGCTTCACGGCTTCCGTGGCCTGGTTGAAGACGCGCATGAACGACACTGGGCCGGAGGATACGCCCTGCGTCGAGCGCACCTGGTCGCCGGCCGGTCGCAGGCGCGAGAAGGAGAAGCCTGTGCCGCCCCCGGACTTGTGGATGATGGCCGTGTCGCGCACAGCTCCGAAGATCGAGTCCATCGAGTCGGCGATCGGCAAGACGAAGCAGGCCGACAGCTGCTGCAACTCGCGACCGGCGTTCATAAGGGTCGGCGAGTTCGGCAGGAAGTCTAGCGAAGTCATCAGGTCGTAGAAGTCGCGGGCGGTCTCCGAGACCGCCGCGTCGTCCGCCCCGTAGAGCCGCTCCGCCTGGGCGATGTTCTCGGCCACGCGGACGAACATGTCCGACGGCCGCTCGATCGCCTGACCCTCGCAGTCGCGCATCAGGTAGCGCCGCTGCAGCACCTTGAGTGAGTTGGGCGAGAGCGTCTCGTCGATCACCCGTGAGTACGTCGACTTGCTCGCTCTTGCCATCTCGAATCGATCCTCCCTCGAGCTGTGAAGAGAAGCCCCCGTGTGGAGACCGATCCGCGGCCGCCCCTGTGATCTGCCGTCGCGCACAAGATGTTGCGCTTGTTGATAGTAGGACCCCGACATATAGTGCGTCAACGCACCCATGCCGAGCGGTTGCCGTAGCGTCCCGAACGGCGCCGCTCGCCCGACGCATGACTCTTGACACGAAGCGAGCGTCCTGCGGGTAGCCGCGGGACGCTCGTCGGGAGTCGCGATCCGGTGGGCCTACACGGCCTCGACTCGCTCCACCTCGGGTAGCTCAGATTTCAGTACGCGCTCGACACCGCTGGCCAGCGTCATCTGCGACATCGGGCAGCCGCGACAGGCACCCTGGAGAGCGACCTTCACGACGCCGCCCTCGATCGCCACCAGCTCCACGTCGCCGCCGTCGGCCTGCAGCGCGGGCCGGATCTGATCGAGAACGGCTTGAACTTCTTCCTTGGTCATCTTCGTAGTCCTTCACGTATGAGCCGGCCCTCGCCGGCTCGCCCGCGGTGCTTGACGCAGGGCAGCATACCCAATCCCTACTGGTTCAGTCAAGATAGTCGTTGCCCGGTTCTCCTCGCTGCTCCGGGACAGCCGACCCAGCAGCAAAGGTCCAGCCAACGCAGGAAGCCGTCGGATGTGCTCAGCGACGTCCTACTCTCCCACGGCGGCTGCCGCAGTACCATCGGCGCTGGAGGGCTTAACTTCCGAGTTCGGAATGGGATCGGGTGTACCCCCTCCGCCAAAGCCACTGAGCACATCCGACGGCTTCGTCACGAAGATCGAGTGACATCGCACGTCGGTGCGATATGAGGTTGTCAAAGCACGCTCGAGCAGGGTGCGTTTCCGCACCCTGAGAGCTGCATAGCGACGTCACGCACCAGGAACAGATGATCAAGACCTCGGGCGATTAGTATCGCTCGGCTGAGCACATTGCTGTGCTTACACCTGCGACCTATCAACCTCGTAGTCTACGAGGGCCCTTACCTGGTTGACCCAGTGGGAGATCTCATCTTGGGATGGGCTTCCCGCTTAGATGCTTTCAGCGGTTATCCCGACCGAACGTAGCTAACCAGCGGTGCCACTGGCGTGACAACTGGTACACCAGAGGTTCGTCCATCCCGGTCCTCTCGTACTAGGGACAGATTCCCTCAAATCTCCTACGCCCACGGTGGATAGGGACCGAACTGTCTCACGACGTTCTAAACCCAGCTCGCGTACCGCTTTAAATGGCGAACAGCCATACCCTTGGGACCTACTACAGCCCCAGGATGCGATGAGCCGACATCGAGGTGCCAAACCCTCCCGTCGATGTGGACTCTTGGGGAGGATCAGCCTGTTATCCCCGGAGTACCTTTTATCCGTTGAGCGACGGCCATTCCACTCTGAGCCGCCGGATCACTAGAGCCGACTTTCGTCTCTGCTCGACTTGTAGGTCTCGCAGTCAAGCCCGCTTATACTCTTGCACTCTACGATCGATTGCCAACCGATCTGAGCGGACCTTACGCGCGCCTCCGTTACATTTTAGGAGGCGACCGCCCCAGTCAAACTACCCACCTGACACGGTCCCCCGCCCGGATTCACGGAACGGGGTTAGACCTTCAGCCTGCCGAGGGTGGTATTCCAAGGTTGGCTCCACCGGAACTGGCGTCCCGGCTTCAAAGCCTCCCACCTATCCTCTACACGACAAACCAAAGATCAATGTCAAGCTGTAGTAAAGGTTCACGGGGTCTTTCCGTCCTACCGCGGGTAATTCGCATCTTCACGAATAATACAATTTCGCCGAGTCTATGGTTGAGACAGCGCCCAAGTCGTTACGCCATTCGTGCAGGTCGGAACTTACCCGACAAGGAATTTCGCTACCTTAGGACCGTTATAGTTACGGCCGCCGTTTACTGGGGCTTAGATTCAGAGCTTCGCCTTGCGGCTAACCCCTCCTCGTAACCTTCCAGCACCGGGCAGGCGTCAGACCCTATACGTCGTCTTACGACTTAGCAGAGTCCTGTGTTTTTAGTAAACAGTCGCTTGGGCCGTTTCACTGCGACCTAAACCGGCTCACGCCGCATGGACGATCACCAGTCTAGGTGCTCCTTCTCCCGAAGTTACGGAGCCATTATGCCGAGTTCCTTAACCATAGTTGTCTCGATCGCCTTGGTATTCTCTACCTGCCTACCTGTGTCGGTTTGGGGTACGGGCACCGATAGAACTCCCTAGAGGTTTTTCTTGAAAGCATGGGATCACTGACTCTGCCTCGATCGGCTCGTCATCAGGTCTCAGGCATGTGTTCCGCGGATTTGCCTACGGAACGCCCTACGCCCTTTCACCGGGACAACCAACGCCCGGCTCAGCTACCCTTCTCCGTCACCCCATCGGTAATAGCGCGCTACCAGTGGTACAGGAATGTCCACCTGTTGTGCATCGACTACGCCTTGCGGCCTCGCCTTAGCTCCCGACTGACCCTGGGGGGATTAGCCTTGCCCAGGAACCCTTAGGCTTACGGCGGAAACGTTTCTCGCGTTTCTCTCGCTACTCATGCCAGCATTCTCTCTTCTGTCCAGTCCACCGACGGTTACCCGCCGACTTCAGCCCGAACAGAATGCTCCCCTACCACTCCACGTCTGAGGTGAAGTCCGCAGCTTCGGTATACAGCTTGAGCCCCGTGTATTGTCGGCGCATGTCCACTTGACCAGTGAGCTATTACGCACTCTTTAAATGAATGGCTGCTTCTAAGCCAACATCCTGGTTGTCTGAGCAAACGCACATCCTTTGCCACTTAGCTGTAATTTTGGGACCTTAGCTGGCGGTCTGGGCTGTTTCCCTCTCGACTATGCGGCTTAGCCCACACAGTCTGACTCCCGATCTCTGGAGTACCGGCATTCGGAGTTTGGTTGACTTCGGTAAGCGGTGAAGCCCCCTAGGCCATCCAGTGCTCTACCACCGG
>CAVSCJ010000006.1:0-62500 GCA_963726435.1 uncultured Coriobacteriia bacterium | reverse complement strand
GGGAAGACGATCACCGACCTGTTCGCGGACCAGAACCGCCAGCTGGTCACCCTCGCGGACATACCCCGGTCGCTCCGCGAGGCTGTCATAGCGACGGAGGACCAGCGCTACTACGAGCACCCCGGCGTCGATCTGCTGGGGCTCGCGCGCGCAGTCGTGGCCGACGTCAGGGCCGGAGCACAGGTCCAGGGCGGTTCCACCATCACTCAGCAGTACGTCAAACAGGCCTTCGTGGGCGACGAGGTGACGATCAAGCGCAAGATCTCCGAGGCTCTGCTCGCCTACAAGCTGGAGCAGCAGTACTCGAAGGACGAGATCCTCGCGATGTACCTGAACACCATCTACTTCGGGCACGGCTCCTACGGAGTCCAGACGGCTGCGAAGGCCTACTTCGGCAAGCCGGTGCAGCAGCTGACCCTCGCAGAGTCGGCGGTGCTGGCCGGCGTCATCAAGTCCCCCGGGCGCTACTCGCCCTACCTGGACGCCACGGCCGCGAAGGACCGGCGAGACACCGTGCTCGGCCAGATGCGCGACCAGGGCTACATCGACGAGGCGGCCTACGCCGCCGCCGTCGCCACCCCGATCAAGACAGCCGGGCTCAAGCACGCCGCGACCAAGGCTCCGTACTTCGTCGAGTACCTGAAGGAGCGACTCGTCACGCTGTACGGCGAGGACATGGTCTATCGGGGCGGCCTCCGGGTCACCACCACTCTCGACCTTACGATGCAGACGGCGGCTGAGACGGCGGTCGCAAAGACCCTCGACCACAAGACCGACCCGTCTGCGGCCCTGCTGGCCCTCGACCCGAAGACCGGTCAGATACTCGCCATGGTCGGCGGACGTGACTTCACCAAGCAGCAATACAACGTAGCGGTCCAGGGCCACAGGCAGTCCGGGTCGGCCTTCAAGCCTTTCGTGCTGGCCACAGCACTGGCGCAGGGGATCTCGCCGGAGCAGACCTTCAAGGCGGACTCGATCAAGCTCAAGATCCCGGGAGGCCAGACCTGGAGCGTGGCCGGAGAGCGCGGCTACAAGGGCATGACGCGTCTGCGCGTCGCGACCTGGCACTCGCTGAACCCGGTCTTCGCCCAGCTCGTGCTCCAGGTCGGCCCCGACAACGTCGTGAGAACGGCTCACGACATGGGCATCGCGACGAAGATCACCCCCGTTCCGGCCGTCGCCCTGGGGGGCATGGCCGAGGGCGTGACCCCGCTCGAGATGGCGTCGGCGTACGGCACACTGGCCGACGGAGGCATGCACGCAGAGCCCTACGGCATCCTCAAGGTGACGGACAAGGACGGCAAGGAGCTCTTCACAGCCAAGACTGTCACGAAGCGAGCGATCGACGCGGCAGTGGCGTATCTGACCACGGACATCCTGCGAGGCGTCATCCAGCACGGAACCGGGACCGCTGCCGGGATCGGCCGGCCGGCTGCGGGCAAGACAGGGACCACCCAGAACAACGCCGACGCGTGGTTCTGCGGCTACACCCCCGACCTGGCGGCCTCCGTTTGGGTGGGTTACGCCGACTCCCAAAGGCCGATGACGTCGGTCCACGGCATCCGCGTGACCGGCGGCTCGTTCCCCGCGCGGATATGGGCCGCTTTCATGAAGGCGGCGCTCAAGAACAGGCCCCAAGCGCAGTTCCGGCGCCCCCCGGGGCTGGTGAGCGAGACCATCTGCCTGGATTCGGGGGGGCTGGCCACGCCGCTGTGTCCGAAGACGGGGACCGCTCTCTTCCTCACCGGCAAGCTGCCGGAGGTCTGCACGGTGCACGTCACCGCCGTCGGCCTCAAGATGCCCAACCTCGTCGGACTGACGAAGCTCGACGCGCTGGCCAAGCTCGACGAGCTCGTGCTCCACTACACCGTCGTCGACGAGGACGTCCCGGGTGTGGCGAAGAGCGTAGTCGCCGGCCAAAGCCCGCTGAAGGGCAGCAAGATCACGAGCGCAACGGTGGTGGTGCTGACGGTGAGCACCGGCGGCACCTCGACCAACAAGCCCCCGACGGCCGCGTTCTCCTGGTCTCCGGCGAACCCCGCCGCCGGCGCCAACATCCGCTTCGACGCGGGAGCCAGCACCGACGACGGCACCATCGTCAAGTGGGTCTGGGAGTACGACGACGGGACAACGGACTCCACGTCCGGCAAGGTCGCGATCCACAAGTTCACGACCGCCGGCCCGCATGAGGTCACGCTGTGGATCACCGACAACGGCGGAACGACGGTCGCGCTCACCAAGACCGTCACGGTCCTCTAGAGTCGCGAAGCCCGGGTGCCGGTCGGCTAGCGGAGGCCCCTGAAGAAGTGCGCTGAGGTCGAAGGCTCCGTCACCGGCGTGTCGGGCAGCGGGGTGCCCTCCAGAGCGGCATCCAGCCGGTGACGCCACGCGTCAGTGATGCGTGCCGCTTCCGGCGCGTCTGAGGACTGCAGGTCGAGGCGGAGAGCGGCCGCGCCGGCATCGAGGATCTCCGGAAGAGCGCGGGACAGGTCCAGCGGGACAGCGTTGTAGATGTGGGCGAGCCCACCGGCGTCGGTGACCACCGGCATCTCGTAGCCCTTGCGGTCCCGCAGCACCCACGCCTGGCCGCGACGGGCGCAGCCCGCGCAGAGGTGGTCACACTCGCCTGCCGACTGGAGCACGCAGTGCTCCGCGACCATCAGTTCGAGCCTGCCCGCGACGATAGCGCCGACGGGGACCGGTGAACCCGCGACCAGCGCGGCGAGCTGCCTCCCGGACAACTCGGGAGACGCCCACACTCCGCTTGCCCCCATGCCCGCCAGCACCGCCGCCGACCACGGATTGGTCACGTTCAGGCCCCAGTCCGCTTCCACGCCATGCCCGGCACCGCCGAGCTTCCTGACCTCCCCGAGGTTCCCCGCGACCGGAGTCCCCTCCCCAGCGCCCGCACACGCCAACGCCGCGCCGAAGCGCGACTCGTGGACGATGCGCGGCAGCAACGCGCCGTAGTCCCTGGAGGAGCGGAGTGTCGGGCCGCAGGCCAGGAGCACGCGGTCGGCGCCGGCTCCGGCACACGCCTCGGCCGCGGCGCGCGAAGACACGGCCGCCACGAGCAGTGGCGGCTTGGCCGCCTTCGGTCGGGGCTCGAGGGCTGGCGGTTCCGGCGACCCGGGCAGGACCCGACCGGCCCAGCCGGAGAGACGCTGCTGGTCGAGGAGTTCGACGGCGTCACGACGCAGGTGGTGCAGTACGGAGTAGCCGAGTCCGGCACCGGCGTCCAGGTGCACGGCCACGTCCTGAGCCGCGTACGGGGTCCCGCCCAGGCGCCCGAGGTGCTCGACGACCTCATCGGCCGTGACGGCCTTCGTGCGCGCGGTCTCCACCACTGGACCCGACACGTCGACACGGAAGCCTTCGGCGGCGAGCTCCAACGCGGCGGGCTCGCCGACGTGCAGCCGTACCGACATGCTCACGGGCACCGGCCTCCGCTCGTCGACCGACTGCCACGAGCGGCGCGCGGCGTCGTTGAGCGCGGCGTTCACCACGCGGAAGACCCGGTCCCCGGGGCGCACGAGGCCTTGGACAGCGACCGTCACACGTGCTCCCGCGGGCGCGGCCGTGAGCCCACCGCTTCCGCCGTCCATCTCCCCCGCCACCTGGGCGAATCTCCCGGTGGCGGTCCAGAACTCCACCGTGTCGGCCGCCTCCAGTGCGCGATCCAGCTCGATGGTCGCCGTTCCCGGACCGGTGGCGGCCACGCGCCCGATCGGGACTCCGCGATTGTTCGGGCGCGTGTAGCTCATCATCGCGTCGCCGCGGATGTCCGCCAGGTATGCCGTGGTGAAGCCGCGGTTGAACGCCTCTTCGAGACGCTCCGTCTCGGCAGGCCGGACGGAGTAGTCCGAGGCATCGGCGAGCGCCCGGTCGAGCGCTGCACGGTATACGGAGACCACGGAAGCCACGTACTCGGGACTCTTCATGCGCCCCTCGATCTTGAGCGCCGCGACCCCGGCACCGATCAAGTCCGGGAGCAGTTCGACCCCCGCGAGGTCCTTCGGACTCAGCAGGTAGCGTCCGGGCGCATCGGCGGCGACGCCATCGGTGCCGACCAGGTCGTAGGGGAGCCGGCAGGGCTGTGCGCACAGCCCGCGGTTGGCGGAGCGCCCGCCCACCATCGAGGACATGAAGCATTGGCCGGAGTGACAGAAGCACAGCGAGCCATGGACGAAGGACTCCAGCTCGACGGGCGAGGAGGCGACGAGCGCCGCGATCTCGGCGACCGAGAGCTCGCGGGCGAGCGTGATGCGGGCGACCCCCAGGTCCGCGAGCGCTGCAACGGAATCGGCGTTGTGCGCGTCGATCTGGGTGGAGGCGTGCACCCTCACCGTAGGGAGTGAGCTGCGGATCGCCGCGATCAGACCCAGGTCCTGGACGATTACGGCATCGACGCCCGCCTCCCAGGCGCGAGCGACCATGGCCAGCGCGGAGCGCATCTCCTCCTCGAGCACGACGACGTTCGCGGCGAGGTAGACCTTGGACTTGCGCAGGTGCGCGTAGCGGCACGCCTCGATCAAAGCCTCCGGGGCGAAGTTCTGCGCGCCGCGTCGTGCATTGAGCTCAGTGGTCCCGAGGTAGACGGCGTCCGCGCCGTTGCGGACGGCCGCCCGCAACGCGTCGAAGCCGCCGGCGGGTGCCAGCAACTCCACTGTGCGCGGGATGATAGGGTTGCTCACCAAGGGATTCCCGATCGACGCCGCGGGTATATCGCGCCCGTAGGCGACACTAACATGTATGTAACGGTTCGGCGGCCAGGCGAGCGTGCCGGCACCGGAGCAGGTACCCTATACCGACGGTCACGCTACGAGCGAGGGTGAGATGATGTCAAGCAGGCTACGACGCGAGAGCAAGTCGCGCTGGCGTCGCGTCATCCCGATCGTCCTCGCGGCCGCCGTCGTTCTCACTCTCCTGACAGTCCTCGTCGGTGCCGGCGTTGCCTGGGCATATGTCACGTACTCGCTCAGGGGCCTCCCGAACGTCGACGACCCGACCGCCTTCAAGGTGGCCCAACCGACCAAGATCTACTCCGCCGACGGCAAGCTGCTCGCGAACTTCTACCTGGAGAACCGTGAGATCGTCCCCATCTCCAAGATCTCGACCGACTTGGCCAATGCTGTGGTCGCGGTCGAGGACGAGCGCTTCTACGAGCACAACGGCGTCGACTTCGTGGGCATAGCGCGCGCCATCGCGATAGACATCACCACGATGTCCGCCCAGGAGGGCGCGTCGACGATCACGCAGCAGTACGTGCGCAACACGATCCTGGTGTCCGAGCGCTACGACATCACCGCCGCGCGCAAGATACGTGAGATGTACCTCGCGTACGAGTTCGAGAAGAGGCACAGCAAGTCGGAGGTGCTGGAGGCCTATCTCAACACCGTGTACTTCGGTGACGGCGCATACGGCGCCGAGGCCGCCGCGCTCGCCTACTTCGGGAAGCACGCCAGTGCGCTCACGATCGGCGAGGCAGCCCTGCTCTCGGGACTGCCGCAGTCGCCGCTGCGGCTCAATCCCTACTACAACATGGAGGGCGCCAGGTCCCGGCAGCGTTGGGTGCTCGGACGCATGGCCGCGAACGGCTACATAACACAGGCGGAGGCGGACACGGCTGCCTCCGAGAAGATCGTGCTGTCGAAGAAGACGGATCCCAACCAGGGCATCTACGATTGTGCGTACTTCGTTTCCTACATCCGGAAGCAGCTGCTGACCCAGTACCCCGACTCGCTCATCTTCAAGGGCGGGCTCAAGGTCTACACCACCATCGACACCAGGCTGCAGAGGGCCGCGGAGCGGGCAGTGAAGAAGACCCTTCCCTACAAGAGGGATCCCGATGCCGCGCTGGTGTCCCTCGACCCGCACAACGGCCACATCGTGGCCATGTACGGGGGGCGCGACTACGCCAAGAGCAGCTACAACTACGCGACGCAGGGCAAGAGACAGCCGGGCTCCGCGTTCAAGGTGTTCACGCTGGTGACGGCTCTGGAGAAGGGCATCCCGCCGAGCCGGCCGATGAACGCCTCCTCGCCCGCGTACATCCCGACCCACCCGCCATGGCGCGTGAACAACTCGGAGGGCTCGGGCAGGGGGTACATCACGCTCTCCGCGGCGACTCGCTCCTCGGTGAACTGCGTGTTCGCACGCCTCATCTGGGAACTCGGGGCCGACGAGGTCGCGTCGACCGCCAAGCGAATGGGGATCACCTCGCCCATCCCCGCACTTCCGTCGATAACGCTGGGCTCCGCCCCGGTCAGCCCACTCGAGATGGCCTCGGCCTTCGGCACGCTCGCCAACGAAGGCGTGCGCGTGAAGCCGACGGGGATAGCGAAGATCGTGGGCCCGGACGGCGCGGTCCTGTACCAGAACAAGACCTCGGGCACCCGCGCCTTGAGCGCGAGGATCGCCTGGGCCGCGACCAATCAGCTGATGGGAGTCGTCAGCGGCGGCACCGGGACACGGGCCCACCTCTCCGGACGGGAGGTCGCCGGCAAGACCGGGACCGCGCAGAACTACCAGGACGCCTGGTTCGTCGGTTACACCCCACAGCTTTCGACAGCCGTGTGGATGGGCTATTCCGAGGGCTCGATCCCGATGCGCAACGTGCACGGCATGCGGGCCTTCGGCGGGACCTTCTGCGCCCCGATCTGGCACACGTTCATGGCGTCGGCGCTGAAGGGCCGCCCATCGCTCCACTTCGCGCGCGCCGCGGCTCCCCATTACATCTGGAAGGCGGCCTGGACCGAGGAAGCGAGCGCATCAGCCGCCGCGGCCAAGAAGAAGAAGGCCAAGCCGAAGCCGCACCCTGGCGGCGGAGATACGACTGGCACCCCGCCCCCTACCCCGCCCCCCACCCCGCCCCCGACGACGACGCCGAACCCTTAGGAATCCCCCCATCACATGTCAAGGCCCCGCTCCCGGCGAACGGGAGCGGGGCCTTGTGGTCTTGCCGGGACCGTCAGCAGCGGCGCACCCTCACGATGCCGGAGGTGCAGAGAACCTCGACGCCCTGCGGCTCGATGCGGTCCAGGATCAGGTTCATGCCCAGCGTGTCGGACGAGATGTGGCCCGCGATCACGAGGTTCATGTGGAGTTCCTCGGCACGCTTGCGGTGCTCGTCCCCGTAGTGCATGCCCACGAGGGTGTCGACGCCAGCCGCGCTCAGACGGTTCAGCGCATCGGTCGGGCCCTCGGTCCCGCCAGTCATGTCCACGACGATGCGGCCCGGCCTGCGCGCGCCCTCGCCCAAGACCAGCTCGGGGCCGTAGCCCTTCCGAGCGGCGTCGTCGTACTCGGGAATGGTCCGCAGCGCGCGCACCAGGTCGGAGAGAGTCTCGGGTGCGGCCTCGTCCAGGAAGCGCTGTACGAACGTGTGCACCGAGTTGTCGGCGGGCGTGTGGCACGACATCACCGCGAACCCCATCGACTCGGCGGCCTGGATCGCGCGGTAGTGGTTGTACGGCATGAAGTGGCGCCGGATCTCGGCGGAGCGCTTCGAGATCAGGGTGTCCGCGGCCCCCAAGCCGACTCCCTGGGCCGCCCAAAGGTCGGCCTGCATGCGCATGACCTCGTCGAGGCGCGCGAAGCCCGGACCCTCGGGGTGATGCGCGAACACCAGGTCGATGGGCGCGCCCTTCTCACGGAGACGATCGGCGAGGAGTACCTCGGGGGTCTCCATGTCGACGCCGGTTATGAGCCCGCGCACCTCGAGATCGGGGTCTCCGGCGGCTATCCGGGTGTCGGCGTAGGGGTTGGTGAGCCGCTCCGTGTCGAAGTACGGGCGCTCCGCCTCGTCGAGCTTGTCGTAGTCGCGCGCTGACGCGGCCAGCACCCGCTTCAACTCCGCCGGGGAGCGCGGGTCGGCTTCCATGCCGGCCTCGACGCAGGTGCGGTAGATCTCGCGAAGCTTCATCTCAGGACACGCCCCTCCTCTGCGAGCGCTTCGGGAGCCTGCGTCCCGGGCGCGCGGCGGACACGTACCGGTCCCCCTCGATGTAGAACCGGAGCTGGGCCTCGTGCCCGAAACACAGCCCGATCCTGCCCGAGGTGACGATCGCCGGAGCGGCCCCCCGCCGCCCGAGCACGGTCAGTCTAGCGCTTCCATCCAGCGATGCGCAGTTGTCGGACAGGTCGACCCCGAGCGCCGCCGTCAGCTTGCCCGGGCCGTTCGTGAGGTCCCGCAGCGCAAGGGGCGACCCCTCTCCCCTGCCGGCGAGCCTGCGGCGCATCATGGTGTCGATCCCGTCGAGTGGCTCCAGCGCCCTGATCAGGACCGCACCGGCCGTACCTTCGAGCTCCGTGACGAAGTTGAGCATGTGGTGGTTGCCGTAGGTGAAGTACACGTACGCCCGACCCGCAGGCCCGTACATGACCGCGTTGCGCTTCGTGACCCCGCTCGTCGCCGCGTGCGAGCCCGCGTCGTCCGCCCCGAGGTAGGCCTCGGTCTCCACGATGCGGCCCGAAGTCGTGACGCCGCCGGCAGTGCTGACGAGCACGTGCCCCAGCAGGTCGCGCGCGACGGTCGCCGTGTCCCGAGCGTAGAACCCGGGGCCGAGGACGTCCGGATTCACGCCGTATGGGTCTCGGTCCAGGCGCGTGCCGCCGCCGCCGCGTCGCGCGCTCGCACGAGCTGGGCACGGACCGCGTCGTGCCCGGTGCCGCCCTCGCTCGTGCGCCGCGAGACCGCGAGGTCGAGGTCCAGCGCGTCCAGCGCCTCGGGGCCGAAAGCGGGTGAGGCCGCTCGCAGCTCCTCGAGGGTCAGGTCCTGCAGCATGCGGCCGGAACGCTCGCACTCCAGCACGAGACGCCCCACGACCTCGTGGGCCTCCCGGAACGGCACGCCCGAGGCGGCGAGATGGTCGGCGAGGTCCGTGGCCGCCATGAAGCCCCCGCGCGCACCTGCGCGCATGCGCTGCTCGTCGAAGTGCAGCGTCGAGATCATCCCCGCCGTCACCCGCAGGCAGCCCTCGAGCGTCGCGGCCGCATCGAAGACACCCTCCTTGTCCTCCTGCATGTCCTTGTCGTACGCGAGCGGAAGGCCCTTCATGACCGTGAGAAGCCCTACCAGGTCGCCGTAGACCCGCCCGCTCTTCCCGCGCACGAGTTCCGCGGTATCGGGGTTCTTCTTCTGAGGCATGATCGACGAGCCTGTCGCATAGGCGTCGTCCATCACGGCGAACCCGAACTCGTCGCTCGACCACAGGACGAGCTCCTCGCACAGGCGGGAGAGGTGCATCATCGCGACCGCGCATGCGTAGGCCAGGTCGAGCAGGAAATCCCGGTCCGAGACGGCATCCAGCGAGTTGGGCGCGACGCCAGAGAAGCCCAGCTCCTCTGCCACGGTCCGGCGGTCGATAGGAAGCGTCGTCCCGGCGAGCGCGGCGGACCCGAGCGGCGAGACGTCGGCCGCGTCGAAGGCCGCGCGCAGGCGCCGAACGTCCCGGTCCAGCATCCAGACGTAGGCGAGCAGATGGTGCGAGAGAAGCAACGGTTGAGCCTTCTGCAGGTGGGTGTAGCCGGGCATCACAGCGCCGAAGTGCTCATCGGCGCGTGCGATCAGCGCGTCCTGAAGGTCGGCGACGCCGCCGGCGAGAGACACTGCGAGGCGCTTGGCATGCAGCCGCACGTCGGTGGCGACCTGATCGTTGCGCGAGCGCCCGGTGTGCAGCATGCCTCCGACGGGGCCGATCCTCTCCGTCAGCGCGCGCTCCACGGCCATGTGGATGTCCTCGTCCGCGTTGTCGAAGACGAACGCGCCCGACTCCAGGTCCGCCGCCACTTCATTCAGACCGGATTCGATGGTCCGGGCGTCTCCGGCCGACAGGATGCCCTGGCGCCCCAGCATCCGGACGTGCGCGATCGAGCCCTCTATATCGGACGCCCACATCTGGCGATCCACGGGCAGCGACGCGCCGAACCCGGTGACGAACTCGTCCATCGAGCCCTCGAAGCGGCCGCCCCAGGCCTTGTTGCCCCTGTCCATGGCTTTCCTCGTTCCCTACGGAGGGCGCGGACCGCGCGGAGCTAGACCTCTCCCTCCGTACCCGTCTTGCGGCGCTGGCGCGCCCACACCTTCGTGGGCAGCCCCCACAGGTCGATGAAGCCCTTTGCCGCCTTGTGATCGAACGTGTCTGTCGCGTCGTAGGTCGCCAGATCGTAGTCGTAGAGAGAGTAAGGGCTGCGGCGTCCGACCACCACGCACGAACCCTTGAAGAATCGCAGGCGCACGTCGCCAGTCACGAGCTGCTGGGTCGTCTCGACGAACCCGTCGAGAGCCTCCTTCAGCGGCGAGTACCACATGCCGTTGTAGACCAGCTCCGCCCACTTCTGCTCGATCCCGAGTTTGTAGTGGAGCAGGTCCCGCTCGAGGCAAAGGTCCTCGAGGGCCTTGTGCGCCTGGATGAGCGTGAGCGCGCCGGGCACCTCGTAGATCTCGCGGCTCTTGAGGCCCACGAGCCGGTTCTCGATCATGTCGATGCGCCCGAAGCCGTGCCGGCCCGCCATGTCGTTCATCGCGAGGATGACGTCGTGGAAGGAGGTGGCGACGCCGTCGAGAGCGACCGGCAGGCCCTGCTCGAAGGAGATCACGACGTACTCGGGGGTGCCGCACTCATCGGTGCGCGCGTCGTTGGTCATCGTGTAGATGTCCGCGGGCGGCTCGACCCATGGGTCCTCGAGCACGCCGCACTCGATGGCCCGTCCCCAGAGGTTGTCGTCGATAGAGTACGGGTTGTCCTTGGTGGTCGGGACGGGGATGCCGTGAGCCGCCGCGTAGTCCATCTCCAACTCGCGCGTGCACAGGTCCCACTCGCGCACGGGCGCCAGGACCTTGAGGACCGGGTCGAGCGCCGCGATGCCGACCTCGAATCGCACCTGGTCGTTGCCCTTGCCGGTGCAGCCGTGAGCGATGCAGGTCGCACCCGTGCGGTGCGCCTCCTCGACGAGGTGCTTGACGATGATCGGGCGCGAGAGGGCGGAGAGCAGTGGGTACTTGTTCTCGTACAGTGCGTTCGCCCACAGGGCTCGGCTCAGGAACTCACCCACGTACTCCTCGCGGACGTCCTCTGACCACGGACTCGCAGGCGCCTATGTCGAGCGCCTTCAGGCGGACGGTCTCGAGGTCTTGGCGCTCCTGGCCGACGTCGATAGCGAGCGCCACGACGTCGAGATCGTAGTGGTCCCGGATCCACTGGATGGCCACCGAGGTGTCCAGACCCCCGGAGTATGCGAGGACGCACTTGGCCTTGGCCACGTGGGTCCCTCCTTTGCGTCTTGGTGTGTCAGGAGGAGCGGTGTTGCAGCCGGCCACCCTCTAGGGGCGCCCGCGGTACTTCTCGACGGTGTCGGCCACGGTCGCTGCGTCAGCCGCACTCCGCGTGATTATCAGGATCGTGTCGTCGCCCGCGATGGAGCCCAGGACCTCGTCGAGACCCGCGTCGTCCAGGGCGGCGGCGACCCCGGGAGCGGTCCCTGGCGAGGCCTTGACGATGAGCATGGTGTCAGCCTGCACCACGCGGATGACCAACTCCGAGATCATCCGCTGCAGGTGCAGGTCCTCGGCCAGGACGTAGACGCCTTCGGGCAGCTTGCGGAGGCCCATCTCCGTGATGTCGCGCGAGACCGTCGCCTGGGTGCAGACGAAGCCCTCCTCCTTCAGGCGCTCGACGAGATCGCGCTGGGTTCGCACGCGCTCCCTGCGCACGATGCGCCTGATCACTTCCTGCCGCTCGGCCCGCTTCCTCATCCCGGTCACCCCATCACCATCGTCAACAGAGCCTTCTGGGCATGCAGCCGGTTCTCGGCCTCGTCGTACACCACGGAAGCGGACGAGTCGATCACCTCATCCGTGACCTCCTCGCCGCGATGGGCGGGTAGGCAGTGCATGAACAGCGCACCCGGCGCCGCCAACGCCATGAGCTGCGCGTTCACCTGATAGGGGGCGAAGCGCTTCACACGCTCCGCATGCTCGTCCTCCTGGCCCATCGAAGCCCAGGTGTCCGTGATCACGACGTCTGCGCCGTCCACCGCGGTCTTCGGGTCCCGCTCGACCGACAGTATCGAGCCGGTGGCCGGCGCGATCTCCTGCGCTCGAGCGAGCGCGGCCGGCAGCGGTTCCGACCCCTCGGGGCAGCACACGGTCAGGTGCATCCCCGCAAGAGCCGCTCCGATCAGAAGGGTGTTCGCCATGTTGTTGCCGTCACCGAAGTACGCGGCCCTGATGCCGGCGGTTCGGCCCTTGTGCTCGGAGATCGTCACCAGGTCGGCCAGCACCTGGCACGGGTGGTAGTCGTCGGTCAGCGCGTTGATGACAGGTACCGAAGCGAACTCGGAGACCTCCTCGATGTGCGCCTGCGCGTGCGTGCGCAGCACGATGCCGTCCACGTAGCGCTCGAGCACCTTGACGGTGTCCTTCACGCACTCGCCGCGGGAGAACACGCTGCCTTCTCCAACCAGCATGACCGGGGTCCCCCCGAGACGGGTCACCGCGAGCTCGAAGCTGACCCGCGTGCGCAGCGAGGGCTTGAGCATGATGATCGCGATCGACTTGCCGGCGAGAGGCTTGGAGGTCGCCGCGGTCGTGACCGCCATCCGCTTCTGGATCTCCACGCGCTCGAGGAAGAAGCGGAGCAGGTCGGGCGTGAATTCACCCAGGGTGAGCACATCCCGACCCACAAGTGCCTCCATCACTTCCCCGTTCTGTGAGGGTGTCACGACAATACCTCATAGAGTCCGGCCAGTAGTGTATCAATCTCGGCCCGCGAGCACATCAACGGTGGAAGAATACGCAGAATATGCGAGCCTATGTTATTGAGCACGAGCCCCTTCGCCAGGCCGGACGACGCTACGTCCGCGGCTATCGGCTCCGAGAACTCGATGGCGTTCATGAGGCCGATCCCGCGCACCTCCGTCACGGCGTGGATGCCGGTGGACAGCGAGCGGAGTCCTTCGCGCAGGTAGGCGCCGACGGCGATCGCGTTGCTCCCGAGGTCTTCGTCGGAGAGCGCCTTCAAGCAGGCCCGGGCAGCGGCGGCGATGACCGGCCCTCCTCCGAAGGTCGACCCGTGGTCTCCCGGCACGAAGGCGTCGGCCACCTCTTCGCGAGCCACGATCGCTCCGGCGGGCAGCCCGTTGGCCAGCGACTTCGCCAGGTAGGCCACGTCGGGGGCCACGCCGAAATGCTGCCATGCGAAGGGCGTCCCGCAGCGCATGAGCCCCGTCTGCACTTCGTCGAACATGAGGAGCACCTCGCGCTGGTCGCACAGAGCGCGGACCGCGGTCAGGTAGTCCGGATCGCACGGGTAGACGCCGCCCTCGCCCTGAACGGGCTCGAGCAGCACGGCACAGGTGCGTTCGTCGACGACGGCCTCCAGGCTCGCGAGGTCGTTCAGCGGCACGTGGGCGAACCCCGACGGCAGAGGCTCGAAGGCTTCCTGCTTGCTGGGTTGCCCCGTGGCCGCCAGCGCGGCAAGGGTCCGGCCGTGGAACGAGCGCTCGGCGGTGACCACGCGGTGGCACTTCTCGCCGCGCTGGGCCAGCCCCCACCGCCGGGCCAGCTTCACCGCTCCCTCTGTCGCCTCGGTGCCCGAGTTGCAGAAGAACACCCTCGACGGCGAGCCGAAGAGCGTCGCGATGTCCCGCGCCAACTCGTCGCGATGCTCCACGTAGTAGAGGTTGCTCACGTGGGTCAGCAAGCCGATCTGCTCGCGCACCGCCTCCACCACTCTTGGATGACTGTGGCCGAGGTTGACGGCTCCGATGCCCGAGACGAAATCCAGGTACTCCCGATCGTCTTCGTCGTAGAGACGCATGCCCCTGCCGCGCACGAACAGCACCGGCTTGCGGGAGTAGGTGTGCATGTGGAACTCGGCGTCCAGCGCCGCGATCTGCTCGAGCCGGGCGCCCATGCTAGCTCATCTCCTTCCGGCCTCGAAGTCGGGCGAGGGAGTGGCCGGCTCGCCGTCGGCGATGATCATCGTGCCCACGCCTTCGTCGGTGAACACCTCGAGCAGAAGGGCGTGGGGCAGCTTGCCGTTGAGGATGTGCGCGCGAGGGACTCCGCCGCGCAGCGCCACCGCGCACCCGCCCACCTTTGGGATCATGCCGGCCGACAGCCGGTCCTCCGCGATCAGCGTCTCGACCTCGGCCAGAGAGAGTGCGCTTATGAGCGACCCCTTGTCCTCGAAGTCGGCGTAGAGGCCGTCGACGTCGGTGAGGAAGATGACCTTCGCGGCCCCGAGCGCCGTCGCCATCTCACCCGCCACCAGGTCCGCGTTGATGTTGTAGGAACCGCCGTCCTCGCCGTAGCCCACCGTCGCGATGACTGGGATGAACCCGTCCTCGATGAGGTTCGCCACCACCGTGGTGTCGATCGACTCGACCTCGCCGGCCCGCCCGAGACGCTCCGAGACCGGCCGCGCCTTGATCAGGTTCCCGTCATCGCCCGCGATGCCGACCGCGAGTCGGCCGTGCCGGTTGATGGCGGAGACGATCTCCTTGTTGACCTTGCCGACCAGCACCATCTTCACGACTTCCATGGCCGCGTCGTCGGTCACCCGCAGTCCGTCATGGAACTCGACCGGCATGTTCAGCCGCTCCATGTACGAGGTGATCTCCGGTCCGCCCCCGTGGACGATGACCGGGTTGACACCGACGAGCTTCATGAGCACGAGGTCGGAGGCGACCATCTCGCGCAGTGCGGGATCGGTCATCGTGGCGCCACCGTACTTGACCACCACGGTCGATCCCCAAGCCGACTTGATCCAGGGAAGCGCCTCCGTGAGCGTTTCGGCCTTGTTCAACAGGTGCTCGACTTCCACTTCGATCTCCGAATCGTCGATGTGCCGGTGCGGCCCTCTAGCTGCGGTAGTCCCCGTTGATGCGGATGTAGTCGTAGCTCAGGTCACAGGTCCAAACGGTCGCGGAGTGCACCCCCACGTTGAGGTCCACCGAGATGTCGACGTCGTGCCGCCCCAGGGCCGCGGCCGCGGCGTCCTCGTCGAAGTCCAGGGCGGCGCCTGCCCGGCACGTCGGCACGCCGGCGAACACGACGTCGAAGGCGTCGGGGTCCACGTAGGCGCCCGACTTCCCGATCGCCATCGCGACCCTGCCCCAGTTGGCGTCCCCGCCGTAGATCGCGGTCTTGCACAGCGGGGAATCCGCGATGGCGAAGGCCGCGAGCTCGGCGTCCTCCTCGCTGCGCGCTCCGTTCACCGTGATCTCGACGAACTTCGTCGCTCCCTCGCCGTCTCGGACGATCATGCGCGCGAGTTCGCCGCAGACGATGTGGATCGCCTGCGCGACGGGAGCGAACGCCTCGTCCGCAGGGCCGATCGGGTCCCCTCCAGCCGCGCCGGAGGCCATCAGGATGCACATGTCGTTGGTCGAGGTGTCGGAGTCGACCGTGATGCGGTTGAACGTGCGTCCGACGGCCGCGCGCAGCGCGGCATCGCACGCCTGTGAGGTCAGCGGCGCGTCCGTCGTGACGTACGCCAACATCGTGGCCATGTCGGGCTTGATCATCCCCGAGCCCTTGGCCATGCCGCCGACGGTGTAGAGGTTGCCGCCCGTGACGACGGTGAACGCGGACTGCTTGGGGAAGGTGTCGGTCGTCATGATCGCCTCGGCGGCATCGCGGCCGGAGTCGGCGTCGAGAGCCGCGGCCGCCTCCGCGACCGCGGAGAGCACGATCCCGACCGGGAGGGGGACTCCGATCACACCGGTCGAGGCCACGATCACGTCCGCCGGGGAGCAGGCGAGCGCGTCGGCGGTCGCCTCCGCCATCGACAGAGCGTCGGCCAGCCCCTGCGCGCCCGTGCATGCGTTCGCGTTGCCCGCGTTGGTGATCACAGCGCGCGCGGTCCCGCTCGCGATGTGCTCGCGACTCACGAGCACGGGCGCCGCCGCCACTAGGTTGGTGGTGAACACGGCCGCAGCCGGAACCGCGCGGGACGCCGCGAGGAGAGCCACGTCAGGGCGACCGGACTTCTTCAGCCCGGCCGCGGCCGCGGCAGCGACGAAGCCCTTCGGCGCGGTGACGCCGCCTTCGACGGGCTCGAATCCGGGTGTCTCCAAAGACGGCGCCATCGTCAGGCCTCCTAGACGACCGGGCCGAAGGCGGCGAGACCAGCGGACTCGTCGAGCCCCAGGGCGATGTTCGCGCACTGGATCGCCTGGCCGCCCGAGCCCTTCACGAGGTTGTCTATGGCGCACGCGACGACGAGCGTCCCCGACATCGCGTCCATCGCCAAGCCGATGTGCGCGCGGTTGGTGCCGGAGACCTCGCGGGTCGACGGCATCCGCCCATCGGGGTGCACTGTCACGAACGGCTCGCCGTCGTAGCGGGCCCTGTAGGCGTCGATCGCGTCGGCGGCGGTCAGGCCCTCGGCGGCGCGCATGTACACGGTCGCGAGAAGCCCGCGGCTCATCGGGACCAGGTGCGGTGCGAAGCAGACGGAGATCGGCCCGCCCGCGACGGCGGAGAGGGTCTGGACGATCTCCGGCGTGTGCCGGTGCGAACCCACCTTGTAGGGGGAGACGGACTCGTCGGCGGCACAGTAGGCAGTCCCCGGCTCCGGCTTCCTGCCTGCGCCCGAAACGCCGGACTTGGCGTCGATCATGATGGGTCCCGCGGCCAACAACCCGGCCTCGATCGCGGGCGACGCTGCCAGCGCGGATGCAGTGGGGTAGCAGCCTGCACACGCCACGAGCCTGGCGCCGCCGAGCGAGTTGCGCGTCAGCTCCGGCAGGCCGTAGACAGCGCGTTCCAGCAGCTCGGGCGCGGTGTGCGGAGTGCCGTACCACGACTCGTATACCGCCGCGTCCTTGAGCCGGAAGTCCGCGGAGAGGTCGATCACGGTCAGTCCGGCGTCGAGCAGCGCGGGCGCGAGCGCCAGCGAGGCGGTATGAGGCACCGCGAGGAACGCGACGTCGGCGCTGCCCGAGATGTCGCAGGCATCCGGGTCCTCGAAGACGAGGCCGCTGCCGGCGAGCGCAGGATAGACGTCCTCCAACGCTCGACCCGCGTCCGTGGCCGACGTGACGACGGTCACTTCGATGTCGGGATGACCGAGCAGGAGCCGCACGGTCTCGATCCCCGTGTAGCCGGCCGCTCCTATGACCGCCGCCCTGAGCATGGATGCCTCCCGGTATGCCGACGGCCCGCGCTGCCTGCACGGGCCGTCGACGTGCGTCGCGTATCTGCACCCTACATCAAGAAAGGCATACAGGTCAAACAATATGCAATATATCTGTATCAGCTGACTCGGCTGATGCTCGACGTCGCGGCCTCGTCCGGGAGGCAGCCCAGGCCGCCTTCAGGAGCGCAGCTCCCCGCCGACTGCCGACGTGACCTTGCGCACGACCTTGTCGTGGACGGCCGCGACCTCCTCGTCGGTCAGCGTCCGACCGGGATCGCGGTATACGAGCGCGAAAGCCAGCGAGGTATGCCCGGCGGCCACCCCCTCGCCCCGGTAGGCGTCGAACAGGCGGACGTCATCGAGCAGCTTGCCGCCCGCCGACCATATGGCCTGCTCCACACGCTCCGCTGGCACGCCGTCAGCCACGACGATCGCCAGGTCCATCTTCACTCCCGGGAACCTTGGCAGGTCGATGAAGGGACGCACGTCGCGAGCGGCCTTCAGCAGTGACTTGAGCTGGAGCTCGAAGACGGCTACGGGGCCTCCGTCATCGCAGTCGTAGGCTGCCAGGACGCCGGGATGGACCTCGCCCAGCCATCCGATGACGTCCCCGCCTATCATCACCTCGGCGCTGCGGCCGGGCTGGAGGTGTGGCAGGTCGCTCGGACGCAAGCGGAAACGGGCGATCCCCAGCTCCTCGACGACCGACTCCACCGCGCCCTTCGCGTCGAAGAGGTCGAGTTGCACGGGCGGGTCGTTCCAGCCGGGGGGGTTCCACGACCCGGAGAGAACACCCGCGACGACCGAGCGCTCCTTTGGCTGCTTGCGGCCCGGAGCCGTCCGCCACACGGTGCCTATCTCGTAGAGATGCACGTCGGCCACGCCCTTGCGGCGGTTGTCTGCCACGGCCCGGATCAACCCGGGAAGCGTGGTGAACCGCATCAGCGACTGCTCGGAGCTCATCGGGTTGAGAAGGCGGACGGGACGCTCGTCGGGGCCGAACACCCATCCGACGCGCTCAACGTCGGCCGGATCCGCGAAAGACCAGGTGATCGCCTCGTTCAGTCCCGCTCCCCGCAGGGCAGCGCCGACCCGCTCGCGGCGGCGCTGCTCGGGCGTCAGGCCGCCGATCCGGCCTCGTCCCGCCGGCAGCGTCGAGGCGACCTCGCCCATCCCATGGACCCGCACCACTTCCTCGATCAGATCGACCTCACGCTCCAAGTCGGGCCGGAAGGTGGGGACTGTGACCGCCAGGATGTCGCCGTCGCCCTCGACCACGAGTCCGAGCCGCTCGAGGATCTCCGCGACCCGGTCCCGGCTCAGGTCGATGCCCAGGAGCGAATCCAGCCGCGACACGCGCAGGGGCACCACCGCGGGCGCGATCGGAACCGGATACGCGTCGACCACGCCCGGCGCGACGGTTCCGCCCGCCACCTCCGCCAACAGCTGCGCCGCGCGGTCGAGAGCCGCGACGCACCCGTTCGGGTCGACCCCGCGCTCGAAGCGGCTCGACGCCTCGGAGATAAGGGACAGCCGGCGGCTGGTCCGCCCGACGGAGGGCGCCGAGAAGCAGGCGGCTTCGAGAAGGATATCGACCGTGGAGTCGGAGACCTCGGTCGCGTCTCCCCCCATGACTCCGGCGAGCGCGACGGCGCCGCTCGCGTCCGAGATGACGAGAGTGTCGTCGGCGAGCCCGCGATCCTGGCCGTCGAGGGTTACGAGCCGTTCGCCCGGCTGGGCGAGGCGCACGATGATCGCTCGCTTGCCCTCCGCCTCGGCCAGGGTGGCGGCGTCGAAGGCGTGCAGAGGCTGTCCGAGCTCGAACATGACGTAGTTCGTGACGTCGACCACGTTGCTGATCGGGCGAGCGCCCGCTGCCGCCACCCGCTGGGCGAGCCAATCGGGCGAGGGGCCGATCCTCACGCCGCGGACGAGCCGCGCGGTGTAGCGAGGGCACAGAGCCGGGTCCTCGATCGTTACGCTCACGGATGCCGCCGCAGGCGCGCCGGACTCCTCGGGTGTGCTCGCGGGCACGTTCGCGCGCGCGCCCGTGATGGCGCCGACCTCGCGAGCCACGCCAGCCATGGACAAGCAGTCGGGACGATTGGGGGTTACTTCGAGCTCGAGCACCGTGTCGGACATCCCGTAGTACTGCGCGAACGGCATACCGACCGGAGCATCGGCCGGGAGGATCATCAGCCCGGAGGCGTCCGAGCCGGTCCCCAGCTCCGCGGGAGAGCAGTTCATGCCCTCGCTCACGATGCCGCGCAGCTTGGCCTTCTTGATGGTGACGCCGTTCGGGAGGGTCGCCCCGACCATCGCCACCGGCACCACGTCGCCGGCCTCGAAGTTCTGAGCGCCGCACACGATGTTCAGCGGGCTCCCTCCGCCCACGTCCACCGTGGTGACCCACAGCGTCTCGGCGTCCGGGTGGCGGACCTTGCTCAGGATGCGACCGACGACCACGCCCTCGAGCGTGGAACCCAGCGTGTGTACGGCCTCGACCTTGGTGCCGGTCATGTCGAGAAGGTCGATGAGCTCCTCGACCGGAAGCTTCACGTCGACCAGCTCGCGCAGCCACTTCATCGATACGCGCATGTCCGTCCTTCGCTCGTCGTGGCGGCCTAGAACTGCCTGAGGAAGCGCATGTCACTCTCGATGAAGTGCCGCAGGTCCGGGACTCCGTACTTGAGCGCGGCGATCCGCTCCGCGCCCATGCCGAAAGCGAAGCCCGAATACCTTTCGGGGTCGATCCCGACGTAGGCGTATACGTTCGGGTCGACCATGCCGCACCCGAGCACCTCGAGCCATCCCGAGCCCTTGCACATCCGGCAGCCGGCGCCGGCGCACAGATGGCAGCTGACGTCGACCTCTGCGGACGGTTCCGTGAACGGGAAGAAGTGCGGGCGGAGCCGCACGGCGCGCTCCGGCCCGAACATCGCGTGCGCGAAGTGCTCGAGCGTGCCCTTGAGGTCCCCGAAGGTGATGCCCTCGTCGACGACGAGACCTTCGATCTGAGTGAACTGCGGCAGGTGGGACGGGTCGGCGACGTCGCGCCTGTAGACCTTGCCCGGCGCAAGGATGTAGATGGGTGGCGCCGCGCTCTCCATGACCCGGATCTGCACTGGCGAGGTCTGCGTCCGGAGCATCACGTCCGACTCACCCGCCACCGCGGCGGCATCGCCCGACAGGTCCTCGACGTAGAACGTGTCGGAGGCGTTGCGCGCCGGGTGGTCCGGCGGAGTGTTCAGCGCGGTGAAGTTGTAGTAGTCGAGCTCGACCTCGGGCCCCTCGGCTATGCGATAGCCGAGTCCGATGAATATGTCCGAGATCTCGCGGGTGACCCTCTCGATGAGGTGCTGCCTGCCGGGAGCACGCCTCCTGCCAGGCAGGGTCACATCGACGGCCCCTCTTTCGATCCGATCCTGGAGATGGACCGCCGAAAGGTCCGCCTTGCGCTCCACGAGCAGCGCGTCCACGGTGGCCCGGACCTCGTTGGTCGCCTTGCCGACGGTCGCGCGTTCGTCGGCCGGCAGGGTCCCAAGACTGCGCAGGTATCGCGTGAGCGACCCCTTCTTGCCCAGCAGAGCGACCCGTACGGCGTCAAGCTCGGTGAGGTCGCCCGCTGACCGGATCCTGCTCAGCGCATCCGCGCGCAGGTCCTGAAGTTCGTCGATGACTGCCATCCGAGATCCTCTCGAGAGCCTCACGCACTCCGCACTCACCAGACAACGAAGCCGACGCCTCGCCTCGGGCATGTCCAATGCCCGGGGACGGAAGGTCGGCTTCCGCGGTACCACCCCGGTTGACCAGAGAGCGCACGCGCCTTGGCCCACCTCGATCGCGCCGCTGCGGACGCGAGTCCCCGCACCCTCTCAGGCGCGGTGTCCCGGTAGCGGGGGATCCGGCATCCCTAGTCGCGGCCGCTGCTCGAGGCCTCTTTCAGGAGTGCGGCTGATAGAGTGAACCGCCTGTAGCGTCCGCCGTGCGGGGCCCTCACAGCACCTCGGGACCCTCTCTGAGCACGACGTCGAAGCCGCGCTTCGGGCGCCTCTCCGTCGTCGCCGTCCTATTCGTCATGTGAGCCGAGATTGTATCATCAGCGCCTCGCACCCTCCACGGCTGCGAGCACCCGCCCCGTCGGCACTACCAGCCTGACGATGCCGAGCACCGAGCCGGGATCCGCGGGTTCTCTGTCGGCGATCGGGTTCGAGTCGCCTCGCAGTACGAGCGTGCCGTCGGCGTTGACGGCCGCCACGCGATGCAGCACGCCGGCGGGCCATCCCTCCTTGGCGACGAGAACGACATCGCCCTCCCCCACGCCCGAAGCCCCCCGACTCAGGACCGCCAGGTCGCCCTGCCTGAGAGCGGGGGCCATGGATCCCCCGCCGACGTAGACAGCGCGGTGGCCGCGGACGGCCCACACGGCTGCGGCCGCCGCGAGAGCGACGATAGCCACCCTGACCGCGACCGTGCGGACTCCCACGCTAGTTCACCTGCTCGGCGTCCACGTACAGCGTCAGCTTCGCGTAGTCCCCCGCGAGCTCGTTGCCGGCCGTTGCGGGCAGCCCCACCGCGAACTGGAACTGCATGCGCGACCCGGGACTCATCTCGAGAGGCGCCGTGCGCAGTCCCGAGAGCAGCCCGTCGTAGATCGCGGCGCCCTTCCACGATGACTCGACACGTCAGCGCCTCGTAGAACTCCGTGATGCCGGCCTTCTTGGCGGCGGTGACGACCACGCTGACGGGCAGGTTCCCGTTGTTGACGACCGTCATCGGCTGGGTGATCGTGGCGCCCGGCGCGAGAGCCTCGATGTTGATCGCTGACGCGGTCGGCTCGGTCGAGATGGCCACACTGCCCGCCCGCACCACGTTCTCCGAGTTCTGGCTCTGGCTCGTGAAGTAGGCGCCCGCCGCCCCCAATGTGAGGACGGCGTAGCACCCGATGATGAACAGGACGATCCTCTTCATTTCCCAACACCCCCGGTCTTGTCGTGCCGTCCGAGGGGTGGGCGGCTTGCTCCTGCTCTGCTGAGGGGACGCGGCGGCGCGCGACCCCTTCGGGGATGGTGCCTCTCGGCGCTTGCCGATCGCCAACCGGGATCCGAACAACCTCTTCCGGTGGAGCGCTCCTACGCCACGTGAGCCCGGCGCGCGCGGGCGATGAGCTTGTACACCTCGAACCAGGCCACCGAGGCGATCCCCAGACCGACTGCGGCGGCCATGTGCGCGGGCGACACTACCGTGAACCCGAACAGGCCGCGCGTCGGGGCGAACGACAGGAGCAGAACGAGGACGCTCACCGTGCCGCCCGCGACCCACCAAAGCGCGGAATTGCGCATGCTCAGCCCGCCGAGAACCGTGTGCGTCCAGGACCGGTTGACGAAGATGAGGCCCAGGTTGCCCGTGACCAGCGTCACGAATGCGAGCGTACGCACCGTTTGATCCCCTACTCCCCCCGCAGCACCGAGCCCGGCGAAGGCGCTCCAGACGTAGACGCCCAAGACAGCGGCGAGCACCACGACGCCCTGTACCACGCTCACGCCGATCATGCGGCGGCCGAACATCGGCTCGTCGGCCCCCCGCGGCGGCCGGTCCATGATCCCGACCTCCTCGTTCTCCGCCTCGAAGACGACCGAACAGGCGGGGTCGATGATGAGCTCGAGGAAGGCGATGTGCACAGGCATGAGCACAAGGGTGCTCGGCTGGCCGAACAACCGCGGCACTATGACGGGCAGCAGCGCCATCCCGGCGATCGGGACGTGCACTGCCAGGATGTACGCCATCGCCTTGCGCAGGTTGTCGTAGATGCGCCGGCCGAGCCGGACGGCGCCGACGATCGACGAGAAGGCGTCGTCGGTCAGCACGAGCGCGGCGGCCTCGCGAGCGACGTCCGTACCGCGCTGCCCCATCGCGATCCCGATGTCGGCAGCCTTCAGCGCCGGCGCGTCGTTCACGCCGTCGCCGGTCATCGCTACGATCTCGCCGGTGGCCTTCAGCGCTCGCACGATCCGAAGCTTCTGCTCGGGGACGACTCGCGCGAAGACGTTGATGGTCCCCACACGGCGCGCAAGAGTCTCGTCGTCGAGCCCGTCGAGCTCCGGGCCCGTGAGCACGTGGCCTTCGGCGTCGAGCCCCGCTTCCTTTGCGATGGCGAGCGCCGTTCCCGGGTAGTCGCCGGTGATCATGACCACGCGCATGCCCGCCGACCGCGCCTGCTCCACTGCCCCGGCCACGTCGCTGCGGATCGGATCCTGGAGACCGATGAGTCCCACGAACTCGAACTCGAAGTCGTGCTGGATCTCGGGAAGGCCTTCACGCTGGCTGAAGGCGGAGCGAGCGACTCCGAGCACCCTGAGACCATCGTCGGCCATGCAGGAGACCTCGTAGCTGACCGATCGGGTCCGGGCCTCGTCGAAGTGGCACAGGTCTGCGATCGCCTCGGGCGCGCCCTTGGCCGCGATGATGAAGTCGCCGCCGTCAGGCGAGCGCCACACGTGCGACAGAGCGAGCAGCCTGTCCGAGAGCGGGTACTCCTTCACGAGCGTCCAGTCCGAATGGATGTGTTCGGTCTCGGTGAGGAAGCGATCTCCGAGAGTCTTGAACGCGGCGTCCATCGGGTCGAACGGGTCGACCGGCGAGGCCAGCACCGCGTACTCCACCAGCCCGTGCGTCGCCTCAGGAAGCGGCTCCCCGTCCACCTGGAAGCGCACTTCTCCCACCTGCAGCTGACGTACTGTCATCCGGTTCTGGGTGATCGTGCCGGTCTTGTCCGAGCACAGGACGGTCGCGGAGCCGAGCGTCTCGATCGCGGGCATGCGCCGGGTGAGGACGTTGCTCTTCGAGATGCGCCACGCTCCGAGCGCCAGGAACACGGTCAGCACGACCGGGAACTCCTCGGGCAGCATGGCCATCGCGAACGTGATGCCCGCGAGCGAGGCCTCGAGCCAGTCGCCCCGCGTGAACCCGAAGATGACGACCACGATCGCGGCGAGGGAAAGCCCGAGGATGGCGAGATTGCGCACGAGGTGACCGACCTCGCGCTGCAGCGGCGTCCGCTCGGTCTCGACCGAAGACAGCGCGACACCGATCTTGCCCAGCTCGGTGGCCGCGCCGGTCTCGAGGATCTCGGCGATCCCCTGCCCCTTGACGACCAGCGTCCCGGAGAAGACGTATGGGGTGTTGTCGCCGCCCGGCGGACCTAGCACCCGTTCGATGTTCGCCGCGCACTGGGACTTGCGCACCGGGACCGACTCTCCGGTGAGCAGCGACTCGTCCACGCTGAGGTTCGTGCACTGGAGAGAGACGGCGTCGGCGGGGACACGATCGCCCTCTGCCAGCAGCATGATGTCGCCTCTGACCACCTCGCGACCGGGGATGCGGACCTGGACACCGTCCCTGAGAACCAGAGCGCGCGGGCTGGACAGGTCGCGGAGTGCGTCGAGGGCGCGCTCGGTCTTGCGCTCCTGGTAGAAGGTGATGCCGATGACGACGAGCACGAAGGTGAACAGCAGCAGCGCCTCGCCGATACGGTTCTGCTCGGGTCGCATGACGGAGATGGCAAGGTTGATCGAGCCCGCTGCAACGAGCAGCAGGAGCATCGGCTCCTTCACGACCGCCCAAGCGATCTGGAACACGTTGCGCGGCTTCTCCGACGCGATCTCATTCGGGCCGTCGGCTACCAGGCGTCTCGCGGCTTCGTCCGCGGTCAGGCCGGTCAGCGTGCGGATGTCGAGAGGAGCGGCTGACACTCAGACCTCCGGTGTCGCGGTCGACTGGGGAATCAGACGCCGCGGACCCTTGCCCGCGGCGTTCGTGCAATCCTCGGGCCGCCCTCGGGTGTTAGTCCAGAGCAGGGATGGGAGTTAGTCGAGGGTAAGCAAGCGTGCCGGAGGCCCCGCAAACGAGAGGGCCCCGTCGCGTGCAGCTACGGGACCCTCGGGTCGGTCGTGCGAGGAGTGCGCCTCTAGGCTGCCTGCGCGTCCTTGGCAACCTCGCATAGCGAGGCGAACCCGGCGGGATCGTTGATCGCCATGTCGGAGAGCACCTTGCGGTCCAGCTCGATGCCCGCCTTCTTCATCCCGTTGATGAACACGGAGTACGACAGGCCGTTCAGGCGAGCACCCGCGTTGATGCGCGTGATCCAGAGCTTGCGGATCTCGCGCTTCCTGACGCGGCGGTCGCGGTAGGCGTAGGCCAGCGAGTGCTGGGTCTGCTCCTTCGCGGCGCGGTACGAACGCGACTTGTTGCCGTAGTAGCCGGCGGCGCGGTCGAGTACGGTACGACGCTTCTTCTTGGCGGTGACGGCACGCTTTACGCGGGGCATCTGATCGGGTCAACTCCTCGGGGTTACGGGATTGTCGGCAGCGGCTAGACGCCGAGGTTCTTTCGGATGACGGCCCTGTCGGCCTTGTCCACGAAGGACGGCTGCGCGAGACCGCGCTTGGTCTTCGGACTCTTCTTCTCGAGGATGTGGCTCTTGAACGCGTTGCCGCGCTTGATCTTGCCCGTGGCGGTCAGCTTGAACCGCTTGGCCGTCCCCTTGTGCGTCTTCATCTTCGGCATGGTGTTCTTGCGACTCCTTCTTCGGGCGTGCCGTGCTCTCTAGCCCTCTTCGGCAACGCTCTGGTCGGTCTCGGTCTTCGCCACCTTCGGCTTCACGGTCTTCGGCTTGGCGGCCTCGGTCTTCACGGCCTTCGCCTTTGCCGGCTTCGTCTCCGGGGCCTCCGCCTTGGCGGGCTCGGGCTCTGCGGCCTTCACGGCCTTCTTCTCCGCGACGACGGGCTCCGCCTCCGCGACGACGGGCTCCGTCTCCGCGACTTCGCTCTCTGCGATGCCCTTCTCGGCCCTGGTCGCCGGCTTGACCTCCTTGCGGGAGGGTGAGACGAGCATGAACATGTTGCGGCCTTCGACCTTCGGCTGGTTCTCGATATGGGCTATGTCGCGGATGTCCTCCGCAAGCCGCTCCAGGATCGCCAGCCCGCGTTCCGCGTGGACCATCTCGCGGCCGCGGAACATGATCGTGACCTTGACCTTCGCGCCCGCGTCGATGAAGCGGACCACATGCTTCTTCTTCGTGTCGTAGTCGTGGTCGCCGATCTTCGGCCGGAACTTGATCTCCTTGACCTGGACAGTCGTCTGGTTCTTCCGTGCCTTCTTCGCCTTCATGGCTTCTTCGTACTTCCACTTGCTGAAGTCCATGATCCGGCAGACGGGCGGATCGGCGTTCGGCGCGACCTCGACGAGGTCGAGCCCCTGGTCGTCGGCGATCTTCTGGGCATCACTCGTGACGAAGATGCCGAGTTGAGCGCCGTCGGCTCCGACGAGCCGCACGCGCGGCGCGCGGATGCGCTCGTTCACGCGAGTCTCGATCGCAGTTATCGCATTCACCTCCGTGCGTCTGGAGCAGGCACATGCAAACAAAGAGTCCGGCGGCTCGAGGAACAGCCTGCCGGACGGGAAACGATCCGCTTGGGGCGCGGCCCGCCTTGCGGGACGCCCTCGCGCATCATCTTCTCGACCTGGCAGCTGCTTTGCGTTCGCGCCGCGTTGGTGGGGACCTTGGTGAGCGGTCCCGCTTGTGAGCGGTATTCGATTGGCCGTGCGAGTATACGGGCCGACCGGGCACCGCGCAAGGACGGACAAGCGGACTACCCGGCGAATCCGGCCTCGCCCCGCTCGGCTTCGGCGACCACGACTATGTCGACGTTGCGCGTCTCGCGCATGATGCGGTTGACGATGGAGCCGCGCAGCACCTCGTCGACCCTGCTGCGGGCGGACTGGCCCATCACCACGTATGTCACCTGGTTGCTCGTCGCGAAGCCGATCACTCCCGCCGCCGGATCGGAGCCCACCAACTCGACGAACTCCCCTCCCAGGTCGAGCGTCAGGAGTTTGAGGTCCTCGAGCGCCTGCTCCTCCTTCGAGGAGAGAGCGATGCCGGGCGGTCGCACGTAGAGGGTCCAGAAGCGCCCGTTCATCCTCTGGGCGAGGCGGTACCCGCGCCGGACCAGCTTCGATCCCAGCGGACGCGGAGTGACGGCGACGAGCACGCGCTCGTTGACGCCCCATGTCTTGTCCACGTCGTGTTCCTGCAGGAACCGCGTCAGGTCGTCGTCGACCTCGTCAGCCGTTCGACGCAGCGCCAGCTCGCGCAGCGCGACGAGGTTGCCCCGCCGGAAGAAGTTCGACAGCGCTTGGGGGACCTTCTCGGCCGCGTACACGACCCCGCGGTTCAAGCGGTTGACGAGCGCTTCGGGCGTGATGTCGACGAGCACCACCTCGTCGGCGTCGTCCAGGATCCTGTCGGGCACGGTCTCGCGCACGGTCACGCCGGTGATCTGAGCCACGGTGTCGTTGAGCGACTCGAAGTGCTGGACGTTGACGTTCGAGATCACGTTGATGCCGGCGTCGAGGATCTCCTCGACCGACTGCCAGCGCTTGTCGTGCGAAGCGCCCGGGGCGTTCGTGTGAGCGAGCTCGTCTACGAGCACCCACTCGGGCTTCCGCGCGATGACCGCGGCGGTGTCCATCTCCTGGAGGATCTTCCCGCGGTACTCGATCTTCTTGGTGGGGATCTTCTCGAGGCCCTGCATGAGGGCGATGGTCTCGGGGCGGTCGTGCGGCTCGACGAACCCTATGACGACGTCTTCCCCGCGCATGTGCCGGCGCTGGGCCTCCGACAGCATGGTGTAGGTCTTGCCCACGCCGGGCGCGTAGCCGAGGAAGATCTTGTGACGACCGCGGGTGCGGGCGACATGCGCGTTGATCTGGTCGAGTTCCTCCGGCGTCAAGAAGGACCTCCGGCTACTTGGCGGCGTCTAGAGCGAGGTTCAGAAGCAAGACGTTCACGCGCGGCTCGCCCAGCACGCCGAACTGGCGTCCGATCGACTGCGCGTCAACGATACCCCGAACGGCGGCCTCGGCGATCGACCGGGCCTTCGCGACGCGCGGCACCTGCGCATACGCGTTGGCGAGTGTGATGTCGGGGTCCAGCCCGCTTCCGGAGGCGGTGACCATGTCGACGGGCACCTTGCCGCGGGTGAGGCCGGGGTTCTCGGCGATGGCGGCTGCCACACGCACGCCCACGGCGTCGAAGAGGTCCTGGCTGGTCGGCGCGAGGTTGGATGCGCCTGAAGCGGTGGCGTCGTAGCCGTCGGCCCCAGCTGCCGACGGACGCCCGTGGAAGTACTTCGCGTCCGTGAACCTCTGCCCGATGAGCGCGGAGCCGACGACCGTCCCTCCCCTGGTCACGAGTGAGCCGCCCGCTTGCCCGGGCATGAGCAGGCCCGCGAGACCGGTCATCGCCAGCGGGTAGGCCAAGCCGAGCACGACCATCGTGACGAGGGCCATGCGGATCGATGCGACCACGTACCGGTTCATCTTCTCCGCCTCCTCATCCGGCCAGACCGAGCGCGACGAGCACCAGGTCGATGAGCTTGATGCCGATGAACGGCACGATGATGCCCCCGAGCCCGTAGACGAGCAGGTTGCGGCGCAGCACGACCGCTGCGCCGAGCGGCCGGTACTTCACGCCTTTGAGCGAGAGCGGGATGAGAGCGACGATGACCAGGGCGTTGAAGATGACCGCCGACAGGATGGCGCTGTTCGGCGAGTGCAGGCCCATGACGTTCAGCGCTCCGAGCTCGGGGTACGCCACCATGAAGATCGCCGGGATGATCGCGAAGTACTTCGCCACGTCGTTGGCGATGGAGAAGGTCGTGAGCGCTCCTCGGGTCATCAGCAGCTGCTTGCCGATCTCGACGATCTCGATGAGCTTCGTCGGGTTGCTGTCCAGGTCGACCATGTTGCCGGCCTCTTTGGCGGCGGTCGTGCCGGTGTTCATCGCCACGCCGACGTCGGCCTGGGCCAGCGCCGGGGCGTCGTTGGTGCCGTCACCGGTCATCGCCACCAGCTTGCCCTGCGCCTGCTCCTTGCGGATGAGGTCCATCTTCGCTTCCGGGGTGGCCTGAGCCAGGAAGTCGTCCACTCCGGCTTCCTTCGCGATGACCGCGGCGGTCACCGGGTTGTCGCCGGTGATCATCACCGTCCTGATGCCCATGGCGCGCAGCTGGTCGAAGCGTTCCCTGATGCCGCCCTTGACGATGTCCTTGAGGTGGACGACGCCCAGGGCGCGGTCGTCCATGGACACGACCAGCGGGGTCCCGCCCTGCTCGGCCACTCCGCGGGCGAGGTCGTTGACCTCCTGCGACAGCTCGCCGCCGAGGCTCTCCACCCACGCGAGGACGGAGTCGACCGCCCCCTTGCGGATCTTGTGGCCCTGCCAGTCAACCCCGCTCATCCGCGTCTGCGCCGTGAAGGGGACGAACACGGTCTCCTCGGCGTGGAGGTGACGCTCGCGTATCCCGAACTGCTTGGCGAGGACGACGATGCTGCGCCCCTCGGGCGTCTCGTCGGCGATGGATGCGAGTTGCGCCGCGTCCGCCAGCTCCTTGGCCTCCACGCCTTTGACGGGCAGGAACTCGGAGGCCTGCCGGTTGCCGAGCGTGATGGTGCCTGTCTTGTCGAGCAGGAGCGTGTTCACGTCCCCCGCGGCCTCGACCGCGCGCCCCGACATCGCGAGCACGTTGTGCTGGACGAGACGATCCATGCCGGCGATGCCGATCGCCGAGAGCAGACCGCCGATGGTGGTCGGGATGAGGCACACGAGCAGCGCGATCAGGACCGAGACGGAGACCGGCTGCCCGGAGTAGATCGCGAAGGCCTCGAGCGTCATCGTCACGAGCAGGAAGATGATCGTCAGCGCCACGAGCAGGATGTCGAGCGCGATCTCGTTCGGCGTCTTCTGCCGGCTCGCACCCTCCACCAGCGCGATCATGCGGTCGAGGAAGGTCTGACCCGGCTCGGACGTGATCTGGACGACGATGCGGTCGGAGAGCACCTTCGTGCCGCCGGTCACGGCGCTCCGGTCGCCGCCGCTCTCGCGGATCACGGGAGCCGACTCACCGGTGATCGCCGATTCGTCCACCGATGCGATCCCCTGGATGACGTCGCCGTCGCCCGGGATCGTCTCGCCTGCGGAGACCACGACCACGTCGCCCTTGCGCAGCTGTGCGGCGGGGATCTGCTCGATCACCTCGCCCTTCATGAGGTTGGCGAGAGTGTCCGTCTTGGTCTTGCGGAGTGTGTCGGCCTGGGCCTTGCCCCTGCCCTCCGCCATCGCCTCGGCGAAGTTGGCGAAGAGCACCGTGAACCAGAGCCAGAACGCTATCGCGAACAGGAACGCCAGGTGGTTCTCGGCCATGAACGTCCGCGTCACCGTCACGACCAGCTCGGCGGACATGTAGAACGTGACGATCGCCGCGCCTATCTCGACCACGAACATGACCGGGTTGTGCCAGAGCTTGAAGGGGTTCAGCTTGACGAACGACTCGCGGACCGCGGCCTGGATGAGCGCGCGGGAGTTCGCCACCCCCTCGCGCTTGCGGGGCGCGGACCCTCCGGCGGGGGCTTCGACGTGCATATCGATGGTCGGATCGGACACGTCTGCACCTCCTCCTAGAAGAGCTGGCCGGCCCGCATGAGCAGTTGCTCGAGGATCGGACCGAGCGCGTAGGCCGGGAAGAACGTGAGCGCGCCCACGATCACAACCACGCCCACCAGGAGACCGGCGAACAGCGGCGTGTCTGTCGGGAAGGTGCCGGCCGAGGGCGGCACCTGCTTCTTCAGGCCCATGGAACCCGCGATGGCCAGCACCGGGACGATGAACAGGTAGCGCCCGACGAGCATCGCGATGCCGACGGTCGTGGTGTAGAAGAGGGAGCCCGCGGCCAGCCCCGCGAACGCCGAGCCGTTGTTGCCGATGCCGGACGTGTACGCGTACAGGATCTCGGAGAGACCATGCGGTCCGACGGACAGGCGACCGGCGAGTCCGGCGGGCGTGACCACAGCGATCGCCGAGAGCACGAGGATCCCCGCCTCGAGCGCCAGCACGGCGAACATCGCCAGCTTCATCTCCTTGGGGCCGATCTTCTTGCCCAAGTACTCCGGCGTGCGTCCGACCATCAGCCCCGCGATGAAGACGCCGATGATCGCGAAGATGAGCATGCCGTACAAACCGGCCCCGACACCGCCGAAGACCACCTCGCCTAGAGCGATGTTGAGCATCGCCATGCCGCCGGATAGCGGCGTCATGCTCGACATCGAGCCGTTGACCGCGCCGTTGGACGCGACAGTGGTGACGCTGCCGTACAGCGCCGATGACTCGATGCCGAAGCGGACCTCCTTGCCCTCCATGTTGCCGCCGGTCTGAGTGGCGGAGGCGACTTGATCGGCTCCGGCGCGCGTCAGGTTCGGATTGCCGGCCTGCTCGAAGCCGTACATGACCGCGACGCTGGTCGCGAACAGTAGGGCCATGGCCGCGAACACGACGACCCCCTGCTTCATATTCCCGGCCATCTTCCCGAAGGTGAACGTGAGCCCGGCAGGGATCGCGAGGACGGACAGGACCTGCAGGAAGGTCCGTGAAGGGGGTCGGGTTCTCGAACGGATGCGCCGAGTTCGCGTTGAAGAAGCCGCCGCCGTTGGTTCCGAGGAGCTTGATCGGCTTCCTGCGACGCCACCGGACCCACTCCGATGGTCTGCGCCGCGCCCTGCACCGTGGTGACGCTGACCTGCCCCGCGAGAGTCTGCGGCACGCCCTGTGACACGTACACCAGAGCCAGGACCAGGCAGATAGGCAGCAGAACGTAGAGCCAAGCCCGGGTCAGGTCGACCCAGAAGCTGCCGATGGCGCGGACCTCTCTGCGGGTCAGCCCGCGGATGAGTGCGATGGCGACCGTGATCCCGGTCGCGCCGGAGACGAAGTTCTGCCACGTGAGCCCGGCCATCTGGATCAGATGGCTGGCGCCCGTGTCACCCGAGTACGCCTGCCAGTTGGTGTTGCTCACGAAGCTCACGGCGGTGTTGAACGCGACCTCGGGCGACATGCCCAGGGCGTGCGTCGGGTTCAGAGGCAGGACGCCTTGGAGCCGGAGCATCAGGTACAGGATCGTGAAACACGCGAAGTTGAAGAGGAGCAGCGAGACCGCGTAGACGGTCCACGGCATCTCGTTGCTCGGGTCGATCCCCGCTGCCCGGTACACCACGCGCTCCACAGGGGCGAGCACGGGCGTGAGCCAGGTCCTCTCGCCGGCGAACACCTTGGCCATGTACAGGCCCAAGGGGTACGCGATCGCGAGGAGGACTACGCCGTAGCCGGCGAGGCGTGCGATGTCCAGAGCCATGGGCGCGCCTCCGTCTCAGAACTTCTCTGGGAACAGGAGCGCGTACCCGAGGTAGAGCAGGATGCCCACTGCTATCGCCCCGACGACGATGTACTCGGCCATCTGCGTCGCCCCCTAGAGCCTGTCCGCGGCGCGCACGTACAGAAGGCACAGGCCCAGGAACACGAACGCGATGCCGTAGAAGACGACGTCCGCCATGCAGTTCAGCTCCCGTTCTTCTCACTGGTCCGCGACCCCGCGGCTTTCATAGCAAAGGCCGTCTGAGCGACGGCCCGTCCGAGCATGGTATCGCCCAAGACGTTCACCGTGCGTGAATCCCACGATTCTTGGTGTGAAGATTCCGCTAAGAACCCGGTTCGTCGCTGCCTATGAAGCGGTAGCCGACGCCCGGCTCGGTGAGGATGTAGCGAGCCACTCCACCCTTGGGTTCGATCTTCTGGCGCAGATGGGAGATGTGCACTCTCAGCGTCTGCGTGTCCGAGGAGTAGTCGGGACCCCACACCGTGCGGACCAGGGCGTGCGAGGTCACAACGCGATCGGAGTTGCGAGCCAGCTCGGCGAGGATGTCGAACTCGGTGCGAGTGAGGTGCACGGGCTGCCCGCCCACTGTGACGAACCGCTTCGGAAGATCGATAACCAGATCTCCCGCGCGGATCTCCCGGATGGAGGCCTCGGCGCCCGACGTCCGGCGCAGGTGCGCCCGGATGCGCGCCACAAGCTCGCCGGCCGAGAAGGGCTTCGTGAGGTAGTCGTCCGCCCCCAAGTCGAGCGCTGCGATCTTGTCGGCATCGGCGTCGCGCACCGACAGCACGAGGATGGGGCCTTCGTACCAGGTGCGGAGCTCTTCGCAGACGACGAGCCCGCTCACGTCCGGCAGAGAGAGGTCGAGCACGACGAGATCGGGAGTGCGATCCACGGCCGCCTCGAGGCCGGCCGCGCCGGTCGCGGCCAGATCGACGGTGTAGTGGCGGGCCTGCAGGATCGACTTGAGCGCGCGAAGGATCTGCTCCTCGTCGTCGATGACGAGTATCCGCGGACTGCGTTCAGGCGTGCTCGGCTGCGTGATGTTCACGGAAGGACCCCCTGGAGCGGCAACGATATCACGAAGCGAGCGCCGTGCGGCTGCGCGTCTTCGACCCACGCGCGCCCGCCGTGCGCGCGCGCGATCTCCCGCACGATCGTCAGCCCGAGCCCCGTCCCCGACGGAACGGAAGCCGAAGCGGCACCCCGGTAGAACTTGTCGAACACTCTCTGCTTCTCCTCGTCCGCCACGCCGGGCCCACGGTCCTCGACCCACATCAACAGGTCGGTCCCCAGCACGCCGGCTCCCACGACGATGGGGTCGCTCCCCGGAGCGTAGGAGATGGCGTTGTCCACCATGGTCGACATGGCTCGCGCGATCTGGCGGAAGTCGACGCTGACCGAAGGAAGGCCGTCGGGGATCTCGAAGCGGACCCGGGCCCGCGACGACTTGGGGACACTCGAGGCGACGGTGCCCAGCATCTCCCCGACGTCGTACTCCTCGATCTGCGGGCGCCACGCGTCGGACTCGAGCCGTGAGACGTCCACAAGGTCGCCGATCGAGATGTTCAGGCGCCTCAGATCCTCGGCCGCCTCCCCCAGTTCCTCGCGGACGCGCGCGGCGCTGCACCCCTCGCCCTCCTCCAGGAGGCCGGTGATGCGCGCCGTCACCGCCGAAAGCGGCGTCTTGAGCTCGTGCGACACCGAGGAGACCAAGGTCGCCTTGAGACGGTCGGACTCGCGCAGCGCGGTCGTCCGAGCGGCCTCGTCCTCGAGCCGGCGCCTCTCGATGAAGGCCGCCGCCAGGTTCGCGACCGCGATCAGGTGACGGACGCCTTCCTCCGAGACCTGCGCGCCGGCTAGCGGCCGCGCATAGAGGACTCCTTCGAGACGCTCCCCGGTCTGCAGCGGCAGGAAGATCCCGTCGGCTACGGCTCCGGGCAGTGCCTCGTCGGCCCCCACGGAGACCGGATGGGACCCGGTCGGCTGACCGCCGGGCACGGGGAGGGCGACCGCCTTGTCGTTGCGCATGACCCAGTCGGCGAACGCCTCCTCGGGCACTCCGGAGGACGGCCCCCCCGCCTGCGCCACCAACGATGCGCGCTCTCCGGGCGCGCAGGCGAACAGCGCGGCCCTGTCGGCGCCGAGCACGGATACCACCTCGCCGACGATGAAGGCCGCCATGTCCTCGAGAGATTCCTCGGAGACCAGCCGCGAAGTGAGGCGGATCAGCAGCCTCATCTCGCGTTCTCGCTGCACGGCGGCTTGCTCGCGCTGCCTCATGGAGCCGGTCTGCAGACCTGCCGAAAGGCCCACGAGCAGGAAGACGAGCAGGGTGATCCAATCGGCGGGAGACGCCACCGTGAGACGGTAGTAGGGCGGCACGAAGAGGAAGTCCATGGCCAGGAACGCGAGCGGCGCCGCGAGCGCGGAGGCCCGCACGCCGACGAGCCTGCCGATGGCCACGATCACCGGGAGGAAGAGCAGCATCGCCTGGGCGGGGTGCAGGAGAGCCCTGAAGGGCAGGAGGAGCGCGGTCGTAGCGATGACGGCGAGAACGGCGAAGGGATAGCCGCCGCGGTACGTATACAGGCGGGACCAAGTCATGGGTTCAGACTAGCACTCGCGATGCGGCCTCAGCGGGCCAGCGGGTCGCCTTCCTTGACCATGGCGACGAGCTCGTCGATGGTTCGCGCGCCCAGGTCGCCGGCAGTGCGCTCGCGGACGCCGACCTGGCCGGACTCGGCCTCCTTGTCGCCCACCACGAGCATGTACGGGACCTTCTGCTGCTGTGCCTTGGCTATCTTGATGCGCATCGGCTCGTTGTCGGAGTAGATCTCGACGCGCAGGTCGCGGGCCTCCAGCGTCGCGCGCACGCTCTGAGCGTAGTCGAGGTGCCGGTCCGCGATCGGGATGACGACCACCTGGACGGGCGCGAGCCAGGTCGGCAGCGCCCCGGCGTAGTGCTCGATGAGGATGCCGAAGAAGCGCTCCATCGAACCCAGGATCGTGCGGTGGAGCATGTACGGCTGGGCCTCGGTGTTCTCCGCCGTGCGGTAGGTCAGCCCGAACCTGGATGGGAAGTTGAAGTCGACCTGGATGGTCGAGCACTGCCACGTGCGGCCGATGGCGTCCTTCAGCTTGATGTCGATCTTCGGGCCGTAGAAGGCGCCGTCGCCCTCGTTGATCTCGTAGGGGATGCCGCGCTCCTCGAGGGCGGCGATGAGGCTCTCGGTCGCGATGCGCCAGAACTCCTCGTCGCCGATGGACTTCTCGGGGCGCGTGGAGACCTCGGCCGAGTACTCGAAGCCGAAGACGTCGCGCATGACGTAGTCGACCAGGTCGAGCATGCCGATGACCTCGCCGTGGACCTGGGACGGCTCGCAGAAGATGTGCGCGTCGTCCTGGGTGAAGCCCCGCGCGCGCATGAGCCCGTGCACGACGCCGGACATCTCGTGGCGGTAGACCGTGCCGAACTCCGAGATGCGCATCGGCAGGTCGCGGTAGCTGCGCACCTCGTTGTCGAAGATCATGACGTGGCCGGGGCAGTTCATGGGCTTGATCGCGTACTCGTTCACGCGGCCGTCGCCCTCGTCGATGTTGAAGAAGTACATGTTGTCGCCGTAGAAGTCGTAGTGCCCCGAGATCTTCCACACATCGGTCTTGTAGATGTGCGGGGTGATCACCTCGACGTATCCGCGGCGGTAGAGCTCGCGGCGCAACCACTCCTGCAGAAGACGCAGGACGCGCGCGCCCTTGGGGTGGTAGAGCGGCAGACCGGCGCCTGCGATCTCGTGGAAGCTGAAGAGGTCGAGCTCCTTGCCGAGCTTGCGGTGGTCGCGCTTCTCGGCCTCCTCCAGGCGGGTCAGGTACGCCTCGAGGTCCTTGTCCGAGTACCACGCGGTGCCGTAGATGCGCTGCAGCATCGGGCGTGTCGAGTCGCCGCGCCAGTAGGCGCCGGCGATCTTGGTGAGCTTGAACGCGCGGATGCGGCTCGTGTCGGGCACGTGCGGCCCGCGGCACAGGTCGGTGAATCCCTGCTGCGTGTACGTGGAGATCGTCTCGCCCTCGGGCAACTCGGAGATGAGCTCGCGCTTCAGCGGCTGCCCTTCGAAGGCGTCCAGAGCCGCCTGACGGTCGAGCTCTCCGCGTACGAAGGGCACGGCCGCGGTCACGATCTCCCGCATGCGCGCTTCGATGGCGACAAGATCGTCCGGGTTGAACGGGCGCTCGACGTCGAAGTCGTAGTAGAAGCCGTCCTCGATCGCGGGGCCGATGCCGAACTTGGCGGTCGGGAAGAGGTCCCGGACCGCCTCGGCCATGACGTGCGCGGCCGAGTGCCGCAGGATCTGCAGTCCGTCGGGGCTGTCCTCGGTCACGATCGCCACGGCCGAGCCGTCGGTCACGACGTGCGAGAGGTCGACGAGAGCACCGTCGACGCGCCCGGCCACCGCTGCTGCGGCGAGCCGGGAGCCGACCTGCGCGGCTACGTCCAGGACGGTCGAACCTTCGGCGACGGCCTTCGCGCTGCCGTCGGGCAGGGTGACGGTGATGTCAGGCACTCTCGGCTTCGTCTCTTACGCTTCGTCTGGGGGCGGGCGCCGGCTTCTTCTTCTTGGAGGTCTTGGCGGCTTCGAGCGTCTCAGCGTGCGCCGCGGCCTCGGCCACGGTCTCGACGTGTGGTTCGGGAGTGTCGGCCGCGCGCTCGGCGGGCACCTGACGCGACCTGCAATACGGGCAGACCGTCCAGGACGACTTCACCGGCCGGCCGCATGTCGCGCACGGCTTCTTCAGCTGCTTCATGCACGTGGGGCAGATCAGGAAGTCGGGCTCGACCGGCTTGAAGCAGTGAGGGCAGGTCGCTCCGACGCGCTGGAGCTCGGCCTCGCGTGAGGCGATCTCGAGCTCCCGCTCGTGCGCCTCGTCCAGCGTCTCCGGCGGACGGACGACCATGTAGACGATCCATGCCAGCTCGCCGAAGAACAGGGTGGCGACGCCCCAGAACCAGGTCATCGCACCGCGACGCTGGGCGTCGCGCGCGACCCAGAACACCAGAGCGACACGGAAGACGAAGTAGAACACGCCGCAGAGGTTGATCGCGAGATCGAGGTAGGGCTTGTAGGGCCCAAGAAGGTCGGTCATGGTTCCCCTTCGACGACGGCGCGCTTCTTCAGTGCGCGGGACCGGTCACTGGTCGCATCGGATTCTAGCAGACGAGGGGGAGAATGCCGCGGGCTGGGGCGGCAGCTGTTGAGCGACTGAGAACAAGCAGGGGGACCTTCAACCGAGGCGCTACCTCGACTCGCTCAGGCCGAAGGAGAAAGTGCAGCGCGCGGTGTCGCCCTGGATCCGGTTGTCAGCGACAACGGGGACCACGAGACCGATGCGCCAGATGCCGAGCTCCGCGCCTCGCGCGGCGTAGGGCTTGAGTGGCATCGGTGCGGAGAACACCCGACCGCGGGCTGCGAGGTCGCGCAGCGTGCCTCGCGCAACGACGCGCGGCACTTCGAGGGGGCGCAACGAGGACGCGTACGTGACGGTGAGCGCCACGCTGGCGCTCAGGTCGCCGACGTCGCCACGAGGTTGGACTTCGCTCTCGGGCTCCGTGTACGCGCCGCCCGTGTCGTACAGGTCGACGATGGAGATGCTCGGGACTCCGGACTCGGAACCGGTGTTCCGAACGTACGCGACCATCCCGCCGGCCACGCCCGGGTACAGGTTGCGAGTCAGGGAGCGGATCTGATCCGTCAGCGGCGGGATCGCGTTCTCGTACCATGGCCCGCCGGGTGCCTGGGCGACCTTGATGCCGTGCCCCCTCGCCTGAGTCCCGAATGCGACCGACGAGCAGGCGCTTGCGGGACCCGCGGCGGCGGCGAGATAGCCGCCGAGCGCGACAGTTGCGACCAACAGGCCGGGCGTGGCGCGGCGGCGCATGATCGCGATCCCGAGAGCGACGATCGAGTCGCCTGCGCTATGGCGCGGGCGACTCGATCGGCGGCGCCGGTTTCGCTGGTTCCATCCGGTGCGACCTCCTCTCCGCCGATGGCGGCCGTGGTGTCCTTCGATGGTTCGCCATCGAGCGGAGAAATGTCGGCGGGCGGCTCATCCATGACGCCGGGGGCATCGGGGGGAACTCCGTCGATGAAGTGCCCGTCGGCATCGTCCGGACCGGGATCGGTCACGGCGGCCGGGTCGGGCTCTTCGTTTGCCGGGGCATCATCGGCCAGCCCAGCGACCGGATCGACAGTCCGTGTCGCGTCTTCGGAGCCTGGAGTCGGAGGCTGGTCGTTCAGAGATGCCACGTCGGGGATGTCCGCCGGGCCGGGAGCGGGCGCCGCTGACGGTTCAACGGACGGCTCGCTCGACGGTTCAACGGATGACTCGCTCGACGGCTCACCCGACGGCTGCAGGTCGACCGGCGAAGTTGGCTCGAGGGAGGTGTCCGTGGCGTCCTCCCGAGAATCTGGCTTGACATCCAACGGCGGCACGCCCGGGGCGGTCTCAACTGCATCAGGCTCTTGCGCCGCGGGTGGGGCAGCAGAGGCCCGGGGGGCGCTGGGCAGTTGCTCGTCGAGACCGGCAGGCTCCGAAACAAGCGGCTCGATCAGCCAAGAACCGGCGGCAAGCGACACGCTGACACACTCGGAGTCCGAGAAGGACGCTCCAGTGATCTGCGACGACATGACGCAAGCGACGATGCCCGCGGCGATCCACGCCGCGAGTGCGATGGTCACTGGGTCACGTCGACTCACAGGATCTCCCTCGCCCGCTCTCCCCTTGCTCGCAGCTTCTTCCCCCGCAGTTCTCCCGCGATAGAGAACAGCTCCCCGCATACGAGGAGCACCGCCGGCAGCGCGACAAGGCCCAGGAAGCCAGCACGGCTGCGTGCGATCGCACAGATGTAGCCGACGTACGGGATGGCGCTCACCACGCGACCGAGAACGTCCGAGCCAGCGACCTCGCCGCTGTCCGGTGAATCGTTCGCGTCCCCCTGGGTTTGGAACGCCGGCTCGCCGTCGACGGTGGCCACTGATATCACTCGGTGGGTCGTCATCCCGTCCGGGTCTGTGGTCGTAGAGTACGTAATCACGTCGCCCGGCTCGATCGAGGAGGGGTCCGCCGGCTTGAGGAGGAGGAGCAGGCTCCCGACATGGATCGTCGGTTCCATTCTCCGCCAGCCACGACCACCGGCCTCAATCCGAGGGCGTAGCCCGCGGTCCCGAGGATAGCCGCCGCAATCACCAGAGCGCACAGGACGATCGGCGCCGCGTTCTTGAAGATGCGCATGCTCGGACCTCTCACGGCCTCAGGTGGTTGGCGGCCACCCTCCGGCGGCCGCCAACCACCTGCATTGAAACGCAGACTGCTACTGCCCTGTCGTCTGGCCCAGCTCGAACTTCAGACCGAGATTCATGATGTCGGTCATAGCCCGGCTGTCGGCGACCTCGCCGTTGTCGAACCAGTTGAAGATGGCGTTGATGTAGACCGTGCCGCCAGCGGGGATGCTTATGTTGGACTCGAGATCCGCCGGGATGCCGGACGCCTTCCCCTCGTAGAGGATGACGTCTCCGGTCTGGAGCCAGCCGTCCCCGTTTTGGTCCAGCATGATCCGGCAGTCGAGCACCGAGCTGAGTTCACCTACACCCTCAGTCGGGTCTCCGGCCTCCACCTCAGGCTCGATGCGCCCGTTCTCGTCGTCAGTCACGACGATGTTGTGCAGGTCCAGGTAGCCAGCGACGTTGCCCACGTTCTCCAGCTTCCATGTCCCGTTAGGCTGGCTGCCAGGACTAAGCATTCCGGTCGTGAACTTCACGACGTTGACGTCTCCGCCGTCCACCTTGAGGTCCAAGTTGCCCGCATTGAAGGTGTTGCCGGTTGACGTCTCCCTGTCTACGAAATACGCGCCGGTGCTGACAACGGCAGCCGACACGGCCGCGATCAATACCAAGCTGAGCAGGATGCGCTTCATTTCTATCTACCTCTCTCCACTCTTGTTCGGTGCAGTGCCCCTCTAATGAGTAGGACGCGAAGAACCGTGAAACTTATGGAGAACCGTCTGCTCGATACACCCCCTCTCTGTTGAGCCGTCACCGGCGCAACAATCCGTCACGCCGGGGCCGTTCCCCCGTCTGGCCCCGGCGGGATCACCTGTCGATCGCTTGCAGCAAGACCGCGGATCACGTCCAGGAGACGCGAGTCCACGTCCGCCTTGCGAATGAACGCGCGAGCGCCCGCCTCGAGACTGCGCTGCTCCGAGTCGTCCGAGATGTGCGCGGTGAGGGCGATCACCCTGATGTCGTGGTGTGTGCTCGCGAGCATCCGCGTGGCCTCGATACCATCGATCCCCGGCATGCGAAGGTCCATGAGGACGAAGTCGGGCTCCAGCTCCGAAACCAAGCGCAGCGTCTCGCCTCCGTCGGACGCAAGACCTACGACTTCCATGTCGGCCTGGGACGACACGAACCGGCCGATCTGCTGCCGGTAGATCTCGTTGTCGTCGGCGACGAGCACCCGCGTCCGCCCCACGATCGCACCGCCCCCTCTGCGCACCCCCGCGTGGGGACAATGCTCGTCTTCGGGCGCGCCAAAGGAACCCGGCGGTGTGCCGGTCAGTGGCTACAGGAAGGACGGAATAGACCTGACCGAACGATCAGGTCAGCCGAGTGCCATGCCCCGACGATGCGCGGCGCAGATCGCTTCGGCCCGTGTCTTGAGGCCCAGCTTCTGCAGAAGGTTGTGCACGTGGAACTTGACCGTGTGCTCGGAGAGGAAGAGCGAGCTGGCGATCTGAGCGTTCGTCAGCCCCTGCGCCACGGCGCGCCACACCTCGCGCTCCCTCGCGGTCAGGACGGGTTCGCCGGCGCGCCGCTGTCCGCGGATGGCCGAGACGAGGTGGGTCGCCACGTCGGGCGAGAGGGCGACCTGCCCGCGCCGGACCATGCGCACGGCCTCGACGATCTCGCGCGGGCCGCTGCTCTTCGTGAGATAGCCGCTCGCGCCCGCGTCGACCGCCATACGCACCGAGGACTCGTCCGCCTGGCAGGACAGCATGATGACCTTCGTCTCGGCGCTCGCGAGCCGCACGTCCTGCAGCAAGCGCGATGCCGTCCACGTCGGGCAGACCGATGTCGAGAAGCATGACGTCGGCCCTGGCGTCGTCGAGCAGCGACATCGTCTGCGCGCCCGTCGACGCCTCGCCGACCACGCAGATGTCCGGGGCCTTCTCCAGCACGCTGCGCACACCGGCGCGCATCGCCGGATGATCGTCGACCAGGAACACGCGCGTGTTGCGCAGCGCGGTCGTCATGCCTGCCACGCCGGTATCTCGACGCGGACGCGCGTGCCGCTTCCGGGAGTGCTGTCGATGAGGCACTTCCCGTCGAGCATCCGCGCTCGTTCCCGCATGCTGTGCAGCCCATACGGCTCGCGGTTGCGATGGGAACTCATAGCTTCGCTCATCGTGAACCCGTGACCGTCGTCGGTAACCTCGCACACGACGCCCTCGTCAGACATCTCCAAACGGATGTCGACGTGCTTGGCCCCGGAGTGACGGACGACGTTCGAGAGCGCCTCCTGCACGATCCGGAACACCGCGATCTGCAGCGATGGGGACTCGGATCCGATGTCGCCTTCGATGACGAGCGTCGGCTCGATGCCGCTGCGAGCGGCGAAGCCCTCGACGCACGCCTTGACCCTTGAGACGAGATCGTCGCCGGCCGAGCCCCGGCCTCCGAGGCTCTCGATCAGCTCGTATATCTCCTCGAGTGCGACCGCGAGGGTGGAGCGGAGCTCCCTGAGACCGATCTTGAGCAGGTCGCCACTCAGGTCGTCGAGCATTCTGACCTGCAGCAGCGCCGCCGACATCGTCTGAGCGGGACCGTCGTGCAGATCGAACCCGATGCGCACGCGTTCGCGCTCCTGGAGATTGATGCTGGCTGCGCGACGCTGTGCCGTCTCGGTAGGACGAAGCCTTGCGATGTCCTCGGGGCGACCGTGGGTCGATCGTCCATCAGAATGCATGACACCCCCCTGAGCCGAGCGAACGGATCGGCTCCAGCGCTAGGTCATCCGACCTCGCTGCCCCGGGCTTCGAACGAACAGACCGGGGCCGGTAGTGTACCGCCGCACCTGCGCAGTAGTCCACCCGGACGAGTTATCGAACACCGCGCCCGGTCTCTTTAGCGGTTTCACGGATCCGCGTCGACGAGCGTCCGAGCTTGCCCCGCAGTGTATAGACTGCCTGTGACAACGAGTCCCCGCGCCCCCGCGTGCTCGCGCGCGTGCGCGATCGCATCCGCGAGGTCGGGGCGGATCTCGGGCCAGGAACCGGTCTCGCGCTCGACGACGGCCGCCAAGTCGGCGGCATCGCGCGCCCGAGATCGAGTCCGGCTGCGTCACGACGAAGCCGTCGACCGCCGGCGCCAGAGCGCGCACGATCCCGTCGGCGTCCTTGTCGGTCAGCACGCCGAGGACGCACAGCGGTCGCGAGCGGTCGTCGGGCCAGGCATCGAGGACCGCCTCGGCGAGCACCCCGGCCGCCTGCGGGTTGTGGGCGCCGTCGATCACGAGCGGCGGGTCCGCCACGAGCAGTTCGAAGCGGCCCGGGAACGTCATCGCGGCCAGCGCGCGTCGCGAGGCGTCGGCATCGGGGGCCCGACCCAGCGCGCATTCGGTCGCCGCGACCGCCACGGCGACGTTGGGTGCCTGGTAGGCCGGCGCGGTCAGCACGAGATCCGCGTACTCGGCGTGGATCCCGCGCACGTCGAGCTCGATCGCGCCCCCGGGACGGTCGGGGCGCCGGCGAAGGGTGTAGCGCACCGTCAGCGCGTCGTTCACCGGGGACGCCGAACCGTCCTCCGCGACGAAGAGCGGGTGGCTCCCGAACTCCGCGGCACGGTCGAGGAAGATCGTCACCACCTTGGCGGTGCCGGGCCCCAGCACCACGGACGCGCCCGGCTTGATGATCCGCGACTTGTCCTCCGCGATGGCCTCGACGGTCGAGCCGAGCCTCTCGGTATGGTCCAATCCCACTCCGGTGACCACCGCCACGGCGGGATCGACCACGCTGGTGGAGTCCCACCGGCCGCCCATGCCCACCTCGAGGCAGGCGACCTCCACCCCGCGCTCGCGCATCAGCCAAAGCGCCGCCGCAGTCAGCAGCTCGAACTCCGTGAAGGTCCGCCCGCCCCCGACCGCGTGCGAGGCCTCGACGGCAGCGGTCATGGCGAGTGCGAAGTCCTGCTCGCTCACCGGGCTTCCGCCCAGCTCTATCCGTTCCGTGTAGGACTCGAGGTGCGGAGATGTGAACGCGCCCGTCGCTCAGTCCCTCGGCGGCGAGCAGCGCGGCGATCATCCGAGTGGTCGAGGACTTGCCGTTGGTGCCGGTGACCTGAACGGAGACGAAGGAGTCCTGTGGCCGCCCCATCGCGTCCGTGAGCGCCCGTGTGCCCTCCAGCGACGGCTCGATGCCGAACCTCGTCGCGGACGCGAGCTCCCGCATGGCCGCAGCGTAGTCCACAGGCTGGACCCTAGTCGGAGAGCTCGGCGAGTTGGCTCTCGAGCTTTGCCACCTGCTCGGTGACCTCCTCCGCGCGGGCGCGGTCCTTCTCGACGATCTCCGGTGCGGCCTTGGCGAGGAAGCCGGCGTTGCCCAGCTTGCCCGTCAGGCGCTGGAGCTCGGCGCGGGCGGCTTCGAGCTCCCGGCCGACGCGCGCGCGCTCGTGATCGAAGTCGACGAGACCCTCGAGGGGGACGAAGAGCTCGCTCCCGGCGGCGACGGCCACGGCCGAGTGCGCCGGCTTGGAGGCGTCCGGCGAGACCGTGAACTCCCCGATCCCGGCGAGAGAGCCGATCAGCGCCCGCTGGTTGTCCAGCAGCAGCGCGCTCACCCCCGAGGCCTTGGCGATGACGTCCACCTTCGCGCGCGGCGCCACGCTGTAGCGGGAGCGCACGCCCCGAACCGCGGACACGACCTCGCGAACGACGGCGATCGACGCCTCGGCGTCCTCGTCGCGCCAGCCTGCGAGCCCGGCCGGGTCGGGCCATGCGGCCACCATCAGCGACTCGGCCGAGTCCTCCTCCGACAGCGGCAGCTGCCGCCAGATCTCCTCGGTCACGAAGGGCATCATCGGGTGCAGCAGGCGCAGCGCGCGGTCGAGCACGAACACGAGGTTGCGCTGCACGGTGGCGCGCCCCTCCCCGCCCGCTGCCAGCCGGTCCTTCGACAGCTCGATGTACCAGTCGCAGAACTCGTTCCAGAAGAACTCGTAGAGGGCGCGGGCCGTCTCGCCGAACTCGTAGGCGAGCAGTCCCTCGTCCACGCGGGCCGCCAGGTCGGCCAGGCGCGACAGGATCCAAGCGTCGGCGACGGTCTCAGCCTTCGGCGGGCCGGGCTCGTAGCCTTCGAGGTTCATCAGAACGAACCTGCTCGCGTTCCAGATCTTGTTCGCGAAGTTGCGGCTGGAAAGCAGCTTGTCCTCGGAGAACTTGATGTCCTGGCTGCCCGTCACCTGCAGCATCAGCCCGAACCGCATGCCGTCGGCGCCGTAGTGCTCCATCAGATCGAGCGGGTCGACGCCGGTGCCGAGCGACTTGCTCATCCGTCTGCCCTCCGCGTTGAACACGGTGGGGTGGATGATGACGTCGCGGTAGGGCACCTCGCCCATGAAGTGGATACCGGTCATGATCATCCGCGCGACCCACAGGAACAGGATGTCGCGCGCGGTCGACAACACCGTCGTCGGGTAGAAGTACCCCGCCTCCGGCGTGTCCTTCGGCCAGCCCAGGGTGGCGAAAGGCCACAGCGCCGAGGAGAACCACGTGTCGAGCACGTCCGGGTCCTGGGGGTCCTGGCGGACCAGGCCGCCGCACCCGGGGCACTCCTTCATCTCCTCCTCGCTCACGTGCATCTCTCCGCACGCGTCGCAGTAGAAGACGGGGATCTGGTGCCCCCACCACAGCTGGCGCGAGACGCACCAGTCGCGGATGTTCTCCATCCAGTGGAAGTAGACGTTCTCCCAGCGCTTCGGATGGAAGACCACGCTGCCGTCGCGGGCGGCCTCGATCGCCGGGGCGGCGAGCGGCTTCATGTCGACGAACCACTGATCGGAGAGCCACGGCTCCACGACGGTGTGGCAGCGGTAGCAGTGGCCGACCGAGTGGCGGTGGTCGTCGACCTTGACCAGCAGGCCGGCCGCCTCCATGTCCTCGACGACGCGCTTCCTGGCCTCGTAGCGATCCAGCCCGACGTAGGGGCCGCCCTCGGACGTGATCGTCGCGTCGGCGGCGAGCACGTTGACCTTGGGACAGCCATGGCGCTCGCCTATGTCGAAGTCGTTCGGGTCGTGAGCGGGCGTCACCTTCACCGCGCCGGTCCCGAAGGTCGGGTCGACGTACTCGTCGGCGACCACCGGGATCTCGCGCCCGAGGAGAGGCAGCACGACGGTGGCCCCCACGAGCGCGGTATATCGCGCGTCGGCCGGGTTCACGGCCACGCAAGTGTCGCCGAGCATCGTCTCCGGTCGCGTCGTGGCGACGACGACGGAATCCGCGCCACCGAACGGCTCCTTCAGCGGGTAGCGGAAGTACCACAGGTGGCTGTCGAGCTCCTCGTGCTCCACCTCTATGTCGGAGAGGGCGGTCGAGCAGCGCGGGCACCAGTTGATGATCCGCTTGCCGCGGTAGATCAGCCCCTCCTCGTACCACTTCACGAACACGCGCTTGACCGCGCGCTGGTAGTCGGGGTCCATCGTGAAGTGCTCGTCGGAGTAGTCGCAGGAGCATCCCATCGCCTTGAGCTGCGTGATGATCGTGTTCCCGTGCTCGTGCCTCCACGCCCAGCACAGCTCGATGAACTTCTCGCGGCCGACGTCGTAGCGCGTCAGTCCCTGCTCCGCGAGCTTCTGCTCGACCTTGTTCTGTGTTGCGATGCCGGCGTGGTCGGTACCGAGCACCCAGCGCGTCGGACGCCCCGTCATGCGCGACCGGCGGATCACGACGTCTTGGATGGTGTTGTTCAGCGCGTGGCCCATGTGGAGCGAGCCCGTGACGTTGGGAGGCGGGATGACGACCACGAATGGCGTCACGGACGTGTCCTCAGGAACGGGACACTCGAAGTAGCGGCCTTCCGTCCACGAGTTGAAGACGGGGCCCTCCACGGCCCTGGGATCGTAGGCCTTCGGAAGATCGTTGGTCACGCGTCGCTCCTCGCAGGTAGCGTCGGCCGCCGGAACCGCATGACGCGGCACGGCGAGTGTCCCCGATTCTACGGTAAGCGTGCGTGGCGGGCGAGGAGCGGCGGGCGAGCAGGTACGGCCGCGACCACACATAACGAGGCCGCGACGTTGCTCCACCGCGGCCTCGGACCATCTGACTATTACCCAAACAGGGGCGGAATCTACGCGCCGGTCGCGGACTCCCCGCCCTCGTGGACCAGAGTCGGCTCGGCACCGTCGCGAACCGCCGCCTCCGTGATCACGACCTCGGAGATGTCGACCCGACCCGGCAGGTCGTACATCAGCTCGAGCAGCAGCGTCTCCATGATGGAGCGCAGGCCGCGCGCACCGGTGCCGTGGGTGATCGCCTGTTGCGCGATGGCACGCAGCGCCCCCTCGGTGAACTCGAGGCGCACGCCCTCCATCGTGAAGAGGCGCTGGTACTGCCTCACGAGAGCGTTCTTCGGCTCGGTGAGTATCCGGACCAGATCGTCCTCCGTCAGCTCCTCGACGTGCGCGACGACAGGCACGCGTCCGACGAACTCGGGGATCATGCCGAAGGCGGTCAGATCCTCCGGGAGCACCTGACCGAGCAGCAGCCCGGTCTCGTGCTTTGTCGCGTCCGTGAGGTCGGCGCCGAAGCCGATCCCCTTCTTGCCGACGCGGTTGGCGACGATCTTCTCCAGACCGACGAAAGCGCCGCCGAGGATGAAGAGGATGTTCGTGGTGTCGATCTTGATCAGTTCCTGCTGTGGATGCTTCCGCCCGCCCTGCGGCGGAACGTGCGCCTCCGTGCCTTCGAGGATCTTCAGCAGCGCCTGCTGCACGCCTTCGCCCGACACGTCGCGGGTGATCGACAGGTTCTCCGCCTTGCGCGCGACCTTGTCGATCTCGTCGATGTAGATGATGCCGAGCTCGGCGCGATCCGTGTCGAAGTCCGCCGCGGTGATGATCTTGAGCAGGATGTTCTCGACGTCCTCGCCGACGTATCCGGCTTCCGTGAGCGACGTGGCGTCGGCGATGGCGAAGGGCACCTTCAGGATGCGCGCCAGCGTCTGCGCGAGCAGGGTCTTGCCGCAACCCGTGGGCCCGAGCAGCAGGATGTTGCTCTTGGCCAGCTCCACCTCATCGAGGTTCTCGGAGGACACCTCGCGTATGCGCTTGTAGTGGTTGTAGACCGCGACCGACAGCACCTTCTTGGCGTCGGACTGGCCGACGACGTACTGCTCCAGGACGGCGAAGATCTCCCTCGGAGTCGGAAGGTCGCCTGCGAGGAAGGCCTCGCCGGCCTCATCCTCGAGCTCCTCGTCGACGATCTCGTTGCACAGCTCGACGCACTCGTCGCAGATGTAGACGCCCGGGCCCGCGATGAGCTTGCGGACCTGGCGCTGCGGCTTCCCGCAGAACGAACAATTGAGGTGCTCGGGGCCGTCCACGATGCCGGGCATGCGCCTGTCCTACTTCTTGTCGCGGTGGGTGAAGACCGCGTCCACGAGCCCGTAGTCGGCCGCTTCCTGCGCGGTCATGATGTTGTCGCGCTCGGTATCGAGGTGGATCTTCTCGACCGGCTGGCCCGTGTGCTTCGCGAGTATCACGTCGAGGCCGGCTCTGAGGCGCAGCATCTCCTTGGCCTGGATCTCGATGTCGGTGACCTGCCCCTGCGTACCGCCCCAGGGCTGATGGATCAGTATGCGGCTGTTGGGGAGAGCGAACCGCTTGCCGGCCGCGCCACCGGCCAGGAGGACGGCGGCCATGCTGGCGCACTGGCCGATGCAGCTCGTGGCGACGTCGCAACGGATGTACTGCATGGCGTCGTAGATCGCCAGACCGGAGGTCACACCGCCGCCGGGCGAGTTGATGTATAGCTGGATGTCCTTCTCGGAGTCCTCGGACTCCAGGTGCAGCAATTGCGCTATCACGAGGTCGGCGATCTGGTCGTCGATCTCGTGGCCCAGGAACACGATGCGCTCGTTGAGAAGCCTCGAGTAGATGTCGAAGCTTCGCTCGCCGCGGCTCGTCTGCTCGACGACGATCGGCACCAGCGCCTGGATGTCCGGATGTGTCATTGCTCTCTACTCCTTGGTCTCGCTGGAGTCGCCGGACTTGCTCGACGGCTTCTTCGCGGTGGTCTTCTTCTTCGGCTTGGCCTTCGGCTTCTCCTCTGCGAGCGCAGCGGCCGGATCGACCTCGACGACCTCGACGTTCTCCATCAGGTAGCGCGTGGCGTGCCGATGCATCAGCCGCTCGCGCAGCAGTCCCATGACGCCCGAGTGCAGCAGGCGCTCGCGCATGCGCGCGACCGGGACCTTGTCGGACTCCGCGAAGCTCGCGATCTCTGCCTCGAGCTCCTCCTCGCTGTACTCGAGGCCGGCCTGTCGGAACAGGGCCTCGAGTGCCATCTCGTCTCGGACGCGCAGCGTTGCCTCGCGCGCGATGTCCGACCAGATCTGGTCGCCGGTGACACCGGCCTGCTCCAGGTAATCCTCGATCGAGATCTCCTGATCCTTGAGCGAATCGAAGAACTCCTCGGTCATCGCCTGAGTGCGGTCCGCGAACAGCTCGTTCGGGATCTCGCCTTCAAGCCGCTCCGAGAGCGCTGCGCGGGCTCCCCGCTCGACGAGACGCATGTGCGCGGCCGCCTTGTTCTCATCGAGCTTGGTGCGGATGTCATCGCGGAGTTCCGTCATCGTCTCGAACCCGAGGTTGGCGGCCAGCTCGTCGTCGATCGTGGCCAGGACCTTCGCCTTGATCTCGTGGATCTGGACCTCGAACGAGGCGGTCTTGCCGACGTACTCCTGGTTGGCGGCGTCGTCGGGGATGCGGAACTCGACGTGCACGGTGTCGCCGGCCTTGGCGCCGATGATGCCGGCTTCGAACTCCTCCGGCATGATGCCGCGGCCCATCTCGTAGAGGTACTTGTCGACCGTGAGATCGTCGGCGGGCTCGCCGTCCACCGTACCGCTGAACGAGAGCAGCGCGAAGTCGCCTGCGGCGATGCCCCGGTCTTCGACGACCTCGAGGGTAGCGAATCGGTCGCGGAGGTACTCGATCTGGGCGTCGATCTCGGCATCGGTCGTGCTGGTGGGCGGGACCTCGGCCTTCAGGCCCTCGATCGAGGTGACGGTGAGGTTCGGGCGGACTTCGACCTCCGCAGTGTAGGTATAGTCGGCGCCCTCCTCGATCTGGTCGAGATCGCCGGTATCGGGCGCGCCCATGGGGTGGAGGCGCAGCGTGTCGAGCGCGAGAGGATAACCTGACTCCACGAGCCATTCGAGCGCCTCGGCCAGCACCGACTCCCGTCCGACGCGCCCGTCGATCAGAGGACGCGGGGCGCGGCCCGGGCGAAAGCCCGGCAGATCGATCCGGCGAGAGACGCGTGCGTACGCGGCCGCCACGGCCTCGTCCACCTCGGCTGCCGAATGAGACACGGTGACGCGAACGCGGTTGCCTTCGAGCTTCTCAACGGTCGGTTCCAAGAGTCCTCCTGCTATCCGAGATCCAGGGTTCGCTTCGCGGAGAAAGACTGGGCGTGCCCGGAAGGACGACCGAGCCGCGAGTCTGGCCATACGGTGGTGCGGGCGAGAGGGTTCGAACCTCCATGAGTCGCCTCACCGGGACCTAAACCCGGCGCGTCTGCCAATTCCGCCACGCCCGCGCGCGGTCAACAACTATACAACAGGCGCTCCCCCACGCGGGGGCGCGGCCCCAGCTCAAGAAGGTGCGGCGCCCTCGATGGGCGCCATCGTATGACGATATGGGCTCGCGTGGACCTGAAAGGGGCTGCTTTCCAGCCGAGAGGCGCGGACCGCCCTGGGTACAATCACGATCGAAGGCCAGCGGCGCAGCCGGTTCCGAGATGTGGTCGTCCCACTCGCTGCACGGTTCGCTGAATGGGCTTGCACCGGCCCGAGGGCCGGATGAGCAGGGGGAGGGGGATCCCGATGAGAGTCTCAGGGCTCCGCTCGATCGCGGTGGTCGCTGTGATAGCTCTCGTGGTGTTCGCGCTGCCGGCGATGGCTTTCGGGGCTGTCACCACGTATCGCGTCAGTCTCGGCGCCGGCGGAGTGCAGGCGGGTGATGCCAGCGAGGAGTCGGCGGTCTCGGGCGACGGGCGCTATGTGGCCTTCGAATCGGCCGCGACCACACTCGTAGCCGGTGACACGAACGGCACGTGGGACGTCTTCGTGCGCGACCGGCTGCTCGGCACGACCGAGCGTGTCAGCGTGGCCACGGACGGTGCACAGGCCGACGCCGACTGCTACAGCCCTTCGATCTCAGCCGATGGGCGCTTCGTCGCGTTCTACTCTGCCGCCAGCAATCTGGTGGACGGTGACTCGAACGGCACGTGGGACGTCTTCGTGCGCGACCGGCTGCTCGGCACGACCGAGCGCGCGAGCGTGGCCACAGGCGGAGATCAGAGCAACGGTTCGTGCAGCTCCCCCGCGATCTCGGCCGACGGGCACCACGTAGCTTTCTCGTCGGACGCGTCGAACCTGGTGGACGCCGACACGAACGGCTTCGTCGACATCTTCGTGCGTGACCTGAGTTCCGGCACTACCGAGCGGGTGAGTGTCGCGGCGGACGGAGGGCAGGCGGGGGGCCGCAACCAGGACGTCTCGATCTCGGCCGACGGGCGCTTCGTCGCATTCACGTCGATGGCGACCACCCTCGTGGCCGGGGACACCAACGGCTTCGCCGACATCTTCGTGCGTGACCGGCAGCTCGCTACGACCGAGCGGGTCGACGTGGCCGCGGACGGAGGACAGACGGACGCGTGGAGCGGCTACCCCTCGATCTCGGCAGACGGGCGCTACGTCGCGTTCCAGTCGGAGTCGGATGCCCTGGTGGTCGGTGACACGAACGGGGTGTCCGATGTCTTCGTGCGCGACCGGAAGCTCGGCACGACCGGGCGCGTCAGCCTGACAACGGCCGGCGGACAGGCTCGCGGCGACTGCTGGACTCCCTCGATATCCGCCGACGGGCGCTACGTCGCCTTCGCGTCGAACGCCACGACCCTCGTGGCCGGTGACACGAACGCCGGAACCGACATATTCGTGCGAGATCGGCTCGCAGGAATCACCGAGCGAGTAAGTGTGGCCACGGACGGCGCACAGGGGAACGCCGACAGCTCCAGCGCAAGCTTCCCGGCCATCTCCGCCAACGGGCGCTGCGTGGTGTTCGACTCGGTGGCCACGAACCTGGTCGCCAACGACACGAACGGCGAGGACGACGTCTTCCTCGCCGATCGCGGCAGGCTCTCGATCAGCATCACCCGATCGCCGTCGGCGTCCATCAGGACCTACCGACGCACCCATGGAGTGGCGAGGTTCACTCTGTCCGCGACGGTCAAGGATTCGCGCGGCGTGAGGATCGCCGGAGCGCGCGTCTACCTGCAGCACAGCAGAAACGGCAGGACGGGGTGGCACAAAGTCTACACGCTCACGACGAACCCCTCGGGCGTCGTCTCGAAGGCGTTCAAGGCGACGAAGCGCTCCACCACGTACTACCGCTGGGTGGTACAGAGCAACGACGTGCGTCTGGGGAAGACGACCGGCAAGCAGAAGATCATCGTGAAGTAGCCGCGGACGCAAGCCGCCCGGCTGGAACCGACTAGTCGCGGCGGGCAGCAGCTGCCCCAGCCGCGGGTACTCCGGGCGGACAAATGGGGAATCAGACACCATCGGCCGGACACGGCCCCCAAGGAGGGACTGACGTGATCAGAGACAGAAGACACTCGGTGGTACTCGGGCTCGTCTTCCTGGTGGCTGTCTTGGCGGTCGCCGGCTGCTCGAGCGGCGCGACCGGAACGTCCGGCGGCAAGACGATCGTCGAGAAGGGCTTCGCGTTCAGCCCGACCAGCCTATCCGTGAACGTCGGCGATACGGTCACGTTCATGAACGAGGACAGCGTTCCGCACCACGTCGTGGTCGGCACCGACGACCTCGGCGTGCAGCCTCCCGGTCAGACTCTCACCTGGACCGCCAACACCGCGGGGACCATCGGGGTCAAGTGCCTCATCCATCCGTCGATGACCGCTCAGATCACAGTCGGTAGCGGCGGAGCGAACGTGCCCGCCTCCGGCAACACCGGTGGCGGTTCGCCTGCCCCGTCGACCGGCGGAGGGTATGGCTACTGACCGGCTCCGGCACGCACATAGCGCGCGGAACGTCTCGGACCATCGGGATGTCCCACAGCACCAAAGGGATCCGAGGCGGCGGCACACGGTATTGCGACAGCCCCAAGACGGCTACTGCCCCGAATGCCAAGAAGCCCCGGCCAGTACCCCGGGGGCTTCTCGTGTTCGCGATGGTGGGCCGTACAGGGATCGAACCTGTGACCTTGGGATTAAGAGTCCCCTGCTCTACCAGCTGAGCTAACGGCCCGAAACGCTCGCCCATTCTAGCGAATAGGCGCTGCGGCGCAAGTGACGTCCTGGTCTTCGACGCGCGAGAGCCCCGCTACCCGCGGGGCTCTCGTCTTGTGCACATGGGGTGGGTAACGGGGCTCGAACCCGCGACCTTCGGAGCCACAGTCCGACGCTCTAACCAACTGAGCTATACCCACCATGAGTGAGCTGGCACGCCCGGAGGGATTCGAACCCCCGACCTAGAGATTAGAAGTCTCCCGCTCTATCCAGCTGAGCTACGGGCGCATATGTCGCGATGCCGCCCCGGCGCGAGGACACACACTACCTGCGGCATCGAATCATTGTCAATGGAGCGGGCGACCGGTCTCGAACCGGCAACATTCAGCTTGGAAGGCTGACACTCTACCAATTGAGTTACGCCCGCAGTGTGGTCGGGCCGGCCGGATTCGAACCGGCGACATCCTGCTCCCAAAGCAGGTGCGCTACCTGGCTGCGCCACGGCCCGAACCGGATGCGTGCCACGCGCCGCCCCGGCGGGCAGCGCACATCAGTATAGGGAGGCCCACCCGCGGCGGCAAACCACCGGTGGAACGCACGATCTCAGCCCTCGGAGAGCAGCTCTTCCTTCAGCGCCCTGAGCGCCTTCCCGCGGTGGCTGATGGCGTTCTTCTCCCCCATCTGGAGTTCGGCCATGGTCGCCCCGGCAGCCTCTTCGGGCAGGAAGACCGGGTCGTAGCCGAAGCCGCCGTTGCCTCGCGGCGAGAACGCGATCTGTCCCTCGCACGTGCCGCAGGCCGAGATGGGCTCACCCTTCTCGTCGACGAAGACCACGACGCACTGGAAGCGCGCCGCGCGCATCTCGGGCCCGAAACCGTCGAGCTCCTCGAGCAGGCGCCGGGTGTTGTCGGCGTCCGTCGCTCTCTCGCCGGCGTAGCGCGACGAGCGCACGCCGGGTCGCCCGCCGAGCGCGTCGACCACCAGACCGGAGTCGTCTGCGAGGGCGGCCAGGCCGAAGCGCTTGCGGTACGCCTCGGCCTTCAGATAGGCGTTGTCGGTGAAGGTCTCGCCGGTCTCCGCCACCTCGATCGGCTCGGCGCCCAGAGCGGCCGCGGTCACGAACTCGAATCCGGGGATGTCGAGCTCCGCCGCGATCTCCGCCAGCTTGCCGGCGTTGTTCGTGGCGACGACGATCCTGCGTTTCTCAGCGGCCATACGTGAGCGAACCCTTCTCGAGAAGCTCGCGCTGGATCGCGATGAGGCGGGTGGTGCCCGAGATGGCCAGATCCAGCATCGAGTCGAGACGCTCGCGGTCGAAGGGCGTGCGCTCGCCCGTGCCCTGGACCTCGATGAAGCGCCCGTGCGAGTCGGCGACCACGTTCATGTCTATCTCGGCGCGCGAGTCCTCGGCGTAGTCGAGGTCGAGCAGCAGCTCGCCGTCGACCAGTCCGATGGAGGTGGCGGCCACCTGGTCGAGCAGCGGCGAGGACTTGAGCTTTCCGGCCTGCTTCCACATCGCGAAGGCGTCACTGAGCGCGAGCCACGCCCCGGTGATGGCGGCGGTGCGCGTGCCGCCGTCGGCCTGGATGACGTCGCAGTCGACGTTGACGGTGACCTCGCCGAGCGCTCCGAGGTCGGTCACGGTGCGCAGGCTGCGCCCGATGAGGCGCTGGATCTCGTGGGTGCGGCCGCCCGGCCCGCCGGCACCGGTCTCGCGGCGCTTGCGCTCGTGCGTCGAGGAGGGCAGCATCGCGTACTCCGCGGTGATCCAGCCCTGTCCGCTGCCGCGCCGCCACGCCGCGACACCGTCGCTGACGTTGGCCGCGCACAGCACCACCGTGTCGCCTATCTCGATCAGGCACGAGCCGTGCGCGTGCTTGAGGTAGCCGCGGGTCGCCTTGACGGCTCGCAGCTCGTCGGCGGCTCGCCCGTTCTCGCGGGTGGTCACCTTCTGTCTCCTTCCCCGGCGCCACGCACCGGTGCGATCTCGATGGTCATCAGTTCCTCGGCGAGGTGCACCTGCCCGGAGAACACCGACGAGGCCGTGCGCAGCATGCGTGCGTGGTCGGCGGTCGGCCACAGATGGGTCAGCACGAGCATGCCGGCGCCCGCCCCCTCTGCGAGCCGGCCGGCTTCGGCGGCCGTGAGGTGCGCTCCCATCCCCTCGTACCCCTCGGGGAGCGTGCACTCGGCCAGGAGCACGTCACAGCCCGCGACGGCTTCGCGCACCGCGGAACCGTCGCGCGTGTCGGCGGTGTAGGCCAGCTTCGCGCCGCCGGCCTCGAAGGTGAATGCGAAGGTGGGGCCGTCGTGGTCCACGGAGTGCGGCGTCACCTTGATGCCGTCGAAGGTGAGGGACGAGCCCGACGCCAGCGGATGCGGCTCGAACGCCTCGGCCAACTGCTTGCGACCGCGCTCGAACAGCAGCGCGCCGAGACGATCCCAGAGTCCTTCGGGCAGGTAGAGCGGAAGGCTGCCGATGGGGCCTTCGGGCGAGAAGCGCAGCGCGGCGTGCAGCGAGTACAGGTCCACGAAGTGGTCGGGGTGCATGTGGCTTATCAGCACCGCATCGAGCGAAGTGACGTCGGTGACCGTCGCCGCGTTGGCCAGTGTGCCGTTGCCGCAGTCGACCAGCAGCGTGGTCCCCTCGTCCTCGACGAGGTAGCCCGAGCAGGCCTGCCCTGCGCCCGCCCACGAGGCGGCGCGGCCGAGGATCGTCAGCTGCATGCGATGTCCTCCTCGGTCGCTGCGTCGGATGACCCGGCTCGCATCGGCGGCACATCGATCCGCTCGAGATCCGAGACTGCCAAGCGCTCCGCCTTCTTGATCGGCCGCCTCAGGACCGCGGAGCCGAGGCGTGCGAACTCCTCTTCGTCACCTGTGGTGAAGAAGCGGTGGCGCGGCACGTTGCCGTCGGGGGCGAGCCACTCTCGAGAGCCGAGAACGCCGGCTACCTCGCGAGCGGTCTCCTGAGCGGAGGAGATCAGGCGGACCTCACGGCCCATGACCTGGCCGATCGCCGTCGAGAGCAGGGGGAAGTGGGTGCAACCGAGCACAAGCGTGTCGACCCCGGTGCGCTTGAGCGGGTCGAGGTAGTCGCGCGCTATCTCGTAGAAGGTCGGCCGCACGAACACCTCCGAGGAATCCGCCATCCAGCCCTCGACGGTGCCGGGGCCCATGTGGAGTCCCTGCTCGACGATGTCGACGAACTTGGGCGCCGCCACCGAGAAGACGGTCACTCCGGCGTCCAAGGCCCGCACCGCGTTCGAGTAGGCGCCCGACTCCACCGTCCCGGTGGTCGCGATCACTCCGACCTTGCGGTTGAACGTCGCCTGCACCGCGGCGCGCGCGCCCGGCTCGACGACGCCCACCACCGGCACGTCGAAGGTGCGCTGCGCGGCAGCGAGCCCTGCAGCCGTCCCGGTGTTGCAGGCGATGACCAGCATCTTGACGCGACGACCTGCCAGCCACGTGCCGACCTGCAGGACGAAGCGCCGCACCTCGTCGAGATCGCGAGGTCCGTAGGGGCAGCGGGCGGTGTCGCCCACGTACAGGATCGACTCGTGCGGAAGGACGCGCATCACCTCGGAGGCCACCGTGAGGCCCCCGAGACCGGAGTCGAATATGCCGATGGGCGCGTCGTTCATGGCGCCCAGTATAGCGGGGCGCGTCTTGGGGAGGCCCGCGCCGGGGGACGCGGACCGGGCCCCGGCGCGGCGCTACCTGCGCGCGGCCCCCAGCGCCGCGAACAGGGCGGCGCACTCAGCGGCCGTGGCCACGCCACCGTCGTCACAGAGCAGCAAGCCGCCCCCAGAGGCCACGACCGCTGCCGCCGTGCCGGCCGCGACGGCGCGCGCGAGGCCGCCGCCGAGATCGGCGGCGGCGATCCCGCCGACGAGCGCGATGCCGGCCCGGCGGGCGGCCGCCAGGGCGGCCGCGGTGCGCCCCCCGAGGTCGCCGTGCACCGCCGCGAAGCCCGCGGCGCACACCTGCGGGTAGAGCAACTCGGCCGCACCGTCGCAGTGCAGGAGCGCGGGCAGGCCCACGGCCGCGGCCCGGCCTGCCAGCGCCTCCAGGCGCGGGAACACCTCCGCCTCCAGGAAGCCGGGCGACGCGATCGGGCCCGTCGTGCCCGCCAGGTCGTCGGCCACGACGACGGCGTCGACCCCCGCGGCGATGCCCGCGTCCACAGCGGCGGCGGCCGACTCTGCCGCCGCCTCCAGCGCGGGCGCGATCCGCGACGGGTCGCGGGCGATGATCCGAAGCGCCTCCACCGCACCGGTCCGTCCGACCGCGGGCGTGAGCACTCCGGGCACCACCCACGCCGTGGCCACTCCGGCCTCTCTCAGCCGCGGGACCGCCTCTACCGCCCACGTCTCCCACGACGGCACGAAGGCGAAGTCGAGGTGCAGCTCGCCCGCCGCGCGCGCGAGCGCGAGCGCCGGCTCGCGAGCGGGCGTCCCCACTCCCGGCAGCAGTGAGGGGTCGACGAACGCAAGACCTTCCACCACCGGCTCCACCTGCGCGCCGGTCAGTGCGCGGCCGAACCGCTCGACGGCCTCGCTCTGCACCTCGCCCTCCTCTTCGGCCCGTTCGGGTACGAACTTCAGCATACGACGGACGGCAGGCCGAGACCGGGAGCCGCACCGCATGCCCGACACGACGAATGCGTTCTGGAGCCGTACCGCCGCACAGCAGATCTCCGAGCTCGGGGTCGCGCCCGACGGGCTGACCTCCGAACAAGCCGCGCGGCGCCTGACCACCTACGGCCCCAATACCGTTCGCGCCAAGCGCCAGCGCGGGGACGTCGCGCTGTTCCTGTCGCAGTTCCGCAGCCCGATCATCCTCATCCTCGTCGCCGCAGCGATCCTCTCTGCGTTCCTCGGGGACAGGGTGGACGCAGGGATCATCATCGCGATCGTGCTCATCAGCGGCGGCCTGACCTTCTGGCAGGAACGCGGAGCCGCCGACGCGGTCGCCAAGCTTCTCGCCGTCGTCGAAGTCAAGGCCCAGGTGCTGCGCGACGGGCGCGAGATCGCGCTGCCGCACGACCAGATCGTGCCTGGCGACGTCGCGATGCTGTCCGCCGGCGCCACCATCCCGGCGGACTGCCTCATCCTCGAGAGCACGGACCTCTATGTCGACGAGGCCTCGCTCACTGGAGAGTCCTTCCCCGTGGAGAAGGCCGCGGGCGTCCTGCCGGCCGACACGCCGCTGGCCAGGCGCACCAACTCGGCGTTCATGGGCACCCACGTCGTGTCCGGCGTCGCCAGGGTGCTGGTCGTGGCGACCGGCCGCAAGACCGAGTTCGGCGCCGTATCCGAGCGTCTGGCGCAAGCTCCGCCCGAGACGGAGTTCCAGCACGGCGTGCGGAGGTTCGGCTTCCTCCTCATGGAGGTCACCCTGCTGCTCGTGATCGCGATCTTCGCGATCAACGTGCTGCTCCACAAGCCCGCGATCGACGCGTTCCTGTTCTCGCTCGCGCTCGCAGTGGGCCTCACGCCTCAGCTGCTGCCCGCGATCATCTCGATCAACCTCGCCCATGGAGCCAGGCGGATGGCCGAGAGGCGCGTCATCGTCAAGCGGCTCGACTCCATAGAGGACTTCGGGTCGATGGACGTCCTGTGCTCCGACAAGACGGGCACGTTGACGGAGGGAGTGGTCACGGTCTCGGGCGGCTACGACGTGCGCGGCGGCGAGTCCGAGGACGTCATGCTCTACGCGTACATCAACTCGTGCTTCGAGACCGGCTTCACCAACCCGATCGACGTGGCTGTCCGGGCTTCGCGCACGTTCGACCTGGGCCAGGTCACCAAGCTCGACGAGGTGCCGTACGACTTCGCGCGCAAGAGGCTCAGCATCCTGGTAAGGCGCGACGGGCGCACTCTGATGATCACCAAAGGCGCGTTCGCGAACGTGCTCGCCGTCTGCACCCGCGCGAGGATGCCGAGCGGCTCGACCGTCCCGGTCGACGAGGCGCGCGCAGACGTCGAGAAGCTCTTCCGCGACCTGTCGGCCAAGGGCATCCGGACGCTGGGAGTCGCGGTCCGCGAGGACGCGCCGGAGGAGATCGACGCGACGGCAGAGGCGGGCATGACGCTCGTCGGGATCCTCGCCCTCTTCGACCCGCCGAAGGAGGGGGCGGCGGCCACCGTCGAGCAGCTGCGCGCACTGGGCGTACGCCTCAAGATCATCACCGGCGACAACGCGCTCGTTGCGCGCACCGCCGGACGGTCGATGGGGCTCGACGAGCCGGTGGTGATGACCGGGAGCCAGCTCCACGCGATCCGGGAGCCGGCGCTGGTGCGCCGGGTCGGGGCGGTGGACATCTTCGCCGAGATCGAGCCGAACCAGAAGGAGTACCTGGTGACGCTGCTCCAGAAGGCCGGACACGTCGTCGGCTACCTGGGCGACGGCATCAACGACGCCAGCGCGCTGCACGCGGCCGACGTCGGCATCTCGGTGAACTCCGCGGTCGACGTCGCCAAGGAAGCCGCGGACATCGTGCTTCTGGAACCCGGGCTCGACGTGCTCGCGCAAGGCGTCCGCGACGGTCGCGCCACCTTCGCCAACACGCTCAAGTACGTGTTCATGGCCACGAGCGCGAACTTCGGCAACATGTTCTCGATGGCGGGGGCGTCGCTGTTCCTGCCGTTCCTGCCCCTGCTGCCGACGCAGATCCTGCTGACGAACCTGCTCACCGACTTCCCCGAGATGACGATCGCCTCCGACCGGGTCGACCCGGAACTCGTGGAGCAGCCGCGCAGGTGGGACATCCGGTTCATCCGGAGGTTCATGGTCGTGTTCGGCCTGCTCTCCAGCGTGTTCGACTACGCCACCTTCGCCGCATTGCTGTGGGTGATGAAGCTGCCGGTGTGGGGACCGCCGGGAGCCGCGACGACCTACGCGCAGGCGCTCTTCAGGACAGGGTGGTTCGTGGAGTCGGTGCTCTCGGCCTCGATGGTCGTGCTGGTCATCCGCACGCGGAGACCCGTGTGGCGCAGCCGCCCCGGCAACCTGCTCACGATCGCAACCGTCGCGATCTGGATCGCCACCCTCGGCATCCCCTACACGCCGCTCGGCACGCTCTTCAAGTTCGTGCCGCTGCCGTGGCCGTTCCTGCTGATGCTCGCAGTGATCCTGGCCCTGTACATGGCCGGCGCGGAGCTCGCCAAGAGGCGCTTCTACCAGCGGCCCTAGGAACGGCTCCTACGCCGGTCCCGCCCACGGCGGCACGCGCCGCCACGCGTCGCGCAGCTCGGCCCGGCGTTCCTTCCAGGCCGCCTCGTGGGCCTGCACCAGCGCCCAGAACTGCGGAGAGTGGTCCATGCGGCGCGTGTGAGCGAGCTCGTGCACCATCACGTAGCGGACCAGGTGCTGGGGCAGGAAGACCAGCGATTCGTTGAGGCTCAAGTTGCCTTCGGCCGTGCAGCTCCCCCAGCGGCTTCGCTGCCTGCGCACCGTCACCTTGGCGGCGGACCATCCGGTCTCTGCCTCCGCGCTGCCGAGCATCATCGGCAGCCGCTCGCGCGCCACCCGGGCGACAGCCCGGCGGATAGCGCCGTAGCAGGCCTCCTTGTCGGCGACGTGACCTGTGAGTGTGAGCGTCTCTTCGCCGGCGACCCCTCGAACGCCCTTCGCCGCGCTCGGCTGCATATCGACCCGCCACCTCGCCGCGATCCCCGGCATGTCGATCGTCCCCGGCACGGGCGCCTCCGCGAACGCGGCCAGGTGTGCGCGGCGCTCGGACGTGCGCTCAAGGGTCCGTTCGATCCAAGCGGCATGCTCCCGGACCACCGCGCCCACCCGAGCCTGCGGGAACCCGCGCGGGACCACCACCACGAGTCCGTCCTCGGGCGTCACGACCAGCCGTACCCGCCGCGCCCGTGGCGAGACGCGGATCGTGTAGTCGGGAGCGGCTCCTTGCGACGGCATGAAGGGCTTCCCCTCGATCGGCCGGGGTATGTAGCGCATAGAGTATCGTTGACGCAGGCGGGCAACGGTCACACGTCTTCCCAAGTCCACGGAGGGAGCGGGCCATGAAGGCAGTCGTCGATCTTGACAAGTGCATCGGGTGCGCGCTGTGCGCGGATACGTGCCCCGAGATCTTCGCGATGATGGACGACGGCTACGCCCACGCGATAGTCGACCCCGTGCCGCACGAGGAGTACGACTGCGCACGCGAGGCCGCCGAGATCTGCCCCGTGGAGGCCATCACCATCGTCAGCGAGTGACGTTCGGAGCCTCCCGGATGCCTGCCTCCCGTGTCTGAGCACCCGTCCGATCGACCGGAGGGCACCTCCCGCCTGAGCGGCCTGCGCCGATACCTCCGCGCGCTGGGCCCCGGCATCATCACCGGTCAGGCCGACAACGACCCCGCCGGCATCGCCACCTACTCGGTCATCGGCGCATCCACCGGCTTCTCGCTGCTGTGGCTCATCGTGCTCGCCTTCCCCATGCTCTACGCCGTCGAGGAGATGAGCGCCCGGATCGGCAGCGCGACCAAACGAGGCCTGCAGGGCCTCATCCTCGAGAAGTTCGGCCCCGTCGCGGCGTGGCTGTGCGCGTCACTCGTGGTCGGAGTCAACGTCGCGACGATCGGCGCTGACATCGCGGGCCTGTCCGCCGCGATCGAACTCGTCACCGGGGTCCGTTGGGAGTGGTTCGTCGTGCCCATAGGGCTCGGGATGGGCCTCCTGCTGTGGCGAGGAAGCTACCGGACAGCGAGCCGGATCTTCCTGTGGTTGACCCCGCTGTTCTTCATGTACGTGATCTCGGGATTCCTCGCGCGCCCGGACTGGCCCCTGGCCCTGCACATGACCGTCATCCCGCACCTCTCGGGGACCACGGTGTTCCTGCTCGCGGCCGTGGGGTTGCTCGGCACCACCGTGAGTCCATACCTGCTGTTCTGGCAGACCACCCAGGAGGTGGAGGCCTGCACCGACATCCGCGAGCTCAAAGCGAGTCGCGTCGATGTCGCCCTCGGCATGTTCTACTCCAACATGGTCTCCTACTTCATCATCATCGCGACCGCCACGGTGCTCTATCCGCACCCCGCTTTGCGCAACATCCAGACCGCGGACCAGGCGGCGCTGGCCCTCCAGCCTCTGGCGGGGAACCTGGCGTTCCTGCTGTTCACAGCCGGGATCATCGTCGCCGGGACGCTGGCCGTACCGGTGCTCGCGGCCTCGACGAGCTACGTCGTGATGGAGACGCTGCGGGGCCAGGAGGGACTCGACAGGAAGTTCAACGAGGCCCGCGGCTTCTACTACGTGATCTTCGGCGCGATCGCGGTGGGAGGAGCGGCGTCGCTGCTGGGCCTCAGCCCGATCCAGCTGCTCTTCTACTCGCAGGTACTCGGCGGCACCCTCATGCCCATCGTGCTGTTCTTCGTGATCCGCCTCGCCAACGACAAGGGAGTCATGGGCGAGAACACCAGCTCGTGGTACATCAACGGGATCGCGTGGGCGACCGTCGCGATCATGGCGCTCTTCGCGCTGGCGAACGTCT
>CAVSCJ010000005.1:0-187194 GCA_963726435.1 uncultured Coriobacteriia bacterium | reverse complement strand
AAGACCATTGCGCGAACTTGCGTGCCGATGGAGGCAGAACGTCTCCGATGATGTCCGCGACGTCGTCGAACGAGAGCGTGACTCGGTCGGTGTCCTGCTTGCGCAGGTAGTCCCCCAGCGGTGCGTACTTGCTCATTCGGTCTTCCTCTCCCCCTTGGCGGGCAGCTCTATGTCGACGTCGCCCGCATGCCACGTGAATCGGTCTGGACGCCCTCCTCGCGTGATGGCATCTGACAGGAACGCCGCGAGCGCCTTACCCTCGGTGCTGCCGAACCGCCGAACCCTGAAGGCTCGAGCGACTTCGTCACTTCGTTCCAGCCGCCTTGCACCTCAACCTTTCCAACCGCCCTGCGTAGTCGCCCTTCGTCTGGTCGCTGAGGCCGTATGCGAGAGCGCTCTCAACGACCTCAATCGCTTCGACGAACCTTCCTTGCTTCTCGTAGATGATGGCTAGTTGCTTGAATGATGGAACCAGCACGTTGACCTCCAAGTGGGAGGAAGCTCCCTCGAGCGCGTCCGCTGCCTTCTCTCGCTCCCCCTCGCCGAGGAAGATGGCGGCGGCCCTCAGGTACCTGCTCCGCTCATCGGCTATCCAGCCAATCCTGAACTGTGGGAACAGCGCGATATCCCGCTTGCAGTATTCGATGCACCAGTCCAACCAGTTGGGATGCTCATCACGCATGCGATAGGTCGCGTCAATCAACCAGTTGTAGACAGAGTGGAGCGTGACGGGATCGGTCACGTTCGGCTCCATCGCGGAAAAGCGGTCGTAGATTGCCCGAGGGGCCTCAGTGATGGACATGTGGGCGAGGGGTCATCTGCTCCCCGCGGCTCAGGCGCGAATGCCTCGCCCCGAAGCTGTTCGGGGTTACGGGACGTTCAAGCTGGGTGACCGATGAGTCCGGGTGCCCACTCGCACACGAGCCGTCGAGGTGACCGAGACCCTCTCCCCGCATTCCTCGCAGATGCCAGTCAGGTAGTAGGTGCTCATCTTCGCCCCCCGAAGAATCAGACGCCCCCTGCGTGCGCCCCCATCATCACCGCTTGGTGTGACACGCGCAAACGTGTTGCCCCACACGCGCCACGTGTGCCCACGTGTGGCTCGATGTCACGCCTCAGCCGCGTCCGGCCGCGATGGTGCGCGTGTGGGAGAATGTCGCCACAGGACAGTCATGGGGAAGTGGGGGCTGCTATGCCAGGATTCCACGTGAGCAGCTCAACGCCGTATATGACGACGACCTTCTGAACCTTCTTGGACGACCTCGGCGCTCGCAAGAAGTTCGAACGCGGCGAGGAGAAGTGCAAGTTCTGCCGCAATCCAGTCGGCTTTGCGAACCTCGCCTCGATGTTCCGGCAGTCGGGTGACATCAAGTTCGTATGCGACGCCCCCGAATGCCTGAACGCCCTGTATCTCATGCTCAGGAACGGCGAGGTGAGCCTCTAGATGGAGAAGGCACTAATAGGGGCAGTCAGTTCACTGGGGACGCTCGCCGTCATCGGATTCGTCCTCTTCCTGAACCCCGAGAAGACCGAGAAGTGGCTTTCCATCACGTTCGGCTGGGTAGCAGCGCTCCTCAAGGTCGGCAAGAAGCAGTACGCCGCGCTGGACATTCAGGGGCGAATGAACGAGTTCGTCAAGGAAAATCCAGAAGAAGGCTCCGCACGTCGAAGCGGTGGGGGTCAGAATCCGCTGGGTAACATCCGCTGCCGAGGAGTCTCCGTTGCGCGAGGAGGGTCGTCTGGTTATCCGCGTGCGCCCCCATGGAGACCAAGACCGCAATTTCGTTCAAGCGAGCATGGTGTTCATCGCATGCGAGTTCTTGAAGAAGACGAAGAAGTACCTATCCAAGGCCCAAGCAGAGTCGCTAGACCTCTTCTTCGCCAAAGAGTTGTTTGAGCGAGAGAAGCCCCACCTTGCGGACAAGTTCTTCGATGACTACTTCGCCCCTGTTGCCGACGAGAACAACAGGGTGGCGGCACTGCTTGAGCGATACGGAATGATTGAGAAGGTCGGGCTGTTCTTCCCCGTACTCGTCCAAGAGCTTGAGCACCTCGGCGAGAAGGTGTACTTCAAGCCAAAGCGTGAAGCGATTATCGATGAGGTGAATCGATTCGTCGGCTTCCTCGAGGAATACGCTGACCGCAAGACCGGCGACACGACGACGCCAACGAACTTCGGTGGAGCCTACCTTCGTTGCGGCATCGTGATAATCGCCAAGAAATACAAGCGAGAGGTCATTGGAGACATTGAGCCGTACCTCAGGTCATGTGAACGAGCTGCTCGGGCGCAAGATAGAGACCGTCTACTTCATTGGCTCGGCCGACGCGGACAACGTTGCGTTCATGGAGAGCATCACGAGCGAGGCTTGTGAGAGATACGGTGCGGAAGTGATGTGCGACCCGATGACGGTCGCCGCCGACATCCGGCACCATGACGGCGAGCGTTATGCAGTACGCAACTACATCGCTGCGCTGCGTTCCCGTGTGACCCAGCGGGTGTACGACAGTGAGTATCAGGAGCTGTACATAGACCCAGACGCAGCAGTTGTGACAGAGGGCGTCTCCAGCTCTCTGACCTCCGCACCCACCGCCTCCTCCAGCACCCGAGCAGCGCCCCGACACTCCTCTGGGGAGGAGTCGCGCCGAGAAGTTGTCCAACATTCTGTCCAACGGACTCGGCGGAACGTGGGCGACTGAGGGGAACTCAACGGCACCGGGAGGCGCGCCAGTCAGGCGGCAAAGAGGGCTATGAAGCCCCACGGGACGCTCTCATAACCCGAAGGTCGTCGGTTCGAATCCGGCCCCCGCTACCAAGAAACACAAAGGGTCAGAGGCTCATCGGCTTCTGACCCTTTTGGCTGTCCGGTTGTCGGCCACGAGCGCCTGAACTGCGGCTATTCGCTTCCACCCCCCGAAGGTCGAACGTCGCGCACTGCTCCGACTAGAACCCTAGGTCCCGCGCCAGGTCATACGGGATCATCGACCGCTTGGGCGTCTCCGCCCAAGCCCTCTCCTCGTGCGAGAGCTCACTCAGCCTCTTGCTCGTCTTGTGCCCCAGCACTCTCTCGATGCGCTTGAGGGTCTCAATCTCCTCCGTGGAGAAGACCGAGAGGTCGGGCTCTCTCGCCGCGCACAGGGTGATGTGTGAATCGCCGTTCCTGAAGAAGATCTCCTCGGCCGAGAAGTCGCCGCCCTCCATCAGGTCCTCCTCGATCCATGGATAGTGCTGTGGCACGGGCCCGAACTGCATGGCCAGATACGGCGACCCTGAGATGGAGACGCCGAAGTCCCGGAAGTGGCCGAAGTCGGCGTAGAAGAGCAGCTTGTTGAGCTTCGTCGCGTACATGTCCGGAAGCGTGGCGAAGAACACCATCATCTCCCGCATCTTCGACAGCTGCATGGGAGCCCAACCCCCGTACACATCCCTCTCTTCCCGCACGACGAAGCGTTCCTCATCTACCGGCGCGCAGACGACAGTCTCGGCCTCGAGCGCCTGCAGATGCCGCTCCAGGCCGGCGCGCTGCCGCGGCGTCAGCTTGTGACCGTTCGCCGTCAGGTAGACGCGGATGTTCGCCGGTTCCTCGGCCAGCCGCAGCGCAGCCTCATGGGCGGCGTCCTGCAGCGAACCGCTCTCATATCGGTGAGCGGTGATCTCGCCCCACCCGAGCAGCAGCGAGAATGCCCGGACACTCAGCCCGTAGCGTTCCCGCAGCCGCTTCATCTCCTCCGGCGCCATCAGGCCGTGCTTCTGGCGATACATGTTGAAGGCGGCGACCAGAGTCGAGTCGTCCAACTCCTCGATCGACATGTCCGCGCCGCACTCCGGACACACACCGACCCGCGCCAGAACCTCCGTGTCCTCTCCGCGAACAGGCAGGACTTCCTTTCGCTCCTCTATCCGCGGCTCTACAACTCTGCCGCACTCGAAGCATTCACATGTCTCAGTCACCTGTCGCCTCCTCTCCTCGTCCCCTCACGGTAGGGGAATGTCATGGGCCGCTCGGCGTCATGGAACGACACGCACAGGCAGCGCGCGGGTTCGAGCCGGACCTCCAGCTTGACGTAGACGTCGGTGTCTTCGATCCGAAGCCCGAACACCCAGGATTCCTGGGACGGATGGCCCGGTCGTGGCGTCGGGCCCTCGACGTAGTCCGCAGGGGGTGAGCTCGAGGATGCGGGCTTTCGCATCCTTCTGCGTGATGCCGAGGCGAGCCAGCGTCGCCATGTTCTTGTCGCGCCGCTCGAGTCGGAAGCTGCGCGCGGCGCACTCGCGCATGAGCGCGAGGAACAACATGACCTGATCGCGTGCGACCACACTCGCCTCCATTCCGTTATCACATGGTAACGAAACCGAGGATGCGCGGCAAGAGCGCGGGCCATTCGGTCGACCGTCGTAGCCTCCACCCCCCGAAGGTCATCCGGCCGGACTCGACCCCGCTAGCCGCCTAGGCGGCCTCGAGGTACTTCACCAGCCGTACGGCCTTGTCGAGCGAAGCGCCCTCGGGATCGCCCTGCGCGAGGAATGCGTGCAGGTTGCCAGGGTTCAGACCCAGGTCCGTGGCGAGCGGTATCGCGACACACCCTTCCGGCCGCGAGCGCGAGCGCCTCGTCGCGTGCGACGAGCTTGAGTCGCGCGTCACGGCGCAGAGGCGTCGCGACGTGCGACGTAGCTTCGCCAGGCCTTGGCGTACTCGGGGCGGAGAGTGGAGGCGGGGCTCTCGAGCGCCTGCTCCAAGCGGCCATCGCTCCACAGCCGTTCGGTCGCACGCAGTTCCGCCACCAGCGAGGGGTCGTCTGCGAGCAGGTGCTCGAGACGTTCCGCACGGCCGGTCTCCACCGCCCACAACACCAGCGGCGCCCTCAGGCGCGGCCGTGTGCGAGCCAGCGCCGCCAGGCGCACCGGATCGAGTGTGTCCGCACCGGAGAGGTACGCAACATACGTACTCAGGAATCCCTTGAACGTCAGCCGCTGCATGGCTTGCACTCCTTCACGTAGCGCTGGTAGCTATGCCGGAACTCGCCGAGCGTCCGCTCGTTCAGACAATTCAGCGGCATCTCCTCGGCCACCGCCGCTAGCTTGTCCCAGTCGAGCGCTGCCAGCACCGCCGACGCCGGGATGTCCGATTCGTCTTCCGTCCGAGGCGAACAGAGCTTGGAGGCCACCAAGTCCTCGAGTGATGCCGTGTAGCAGACCCCGTTCTCGATGGGAACGTCGAGCGGCACTCGACGATCGCTTCGGTTGAACGGGAAGTTGTGCTCGTAGGGCCCCATGTGGCCCCGGATGTCGTACCGCGCCATCAGGTCGTACAGGTCTCGCGGGAAGTCGATGGCATCAAGGTCATCGGTGGGTCGGTCCAGAACCCCGAGAAGGATGAGCGCTCCGCCACCGACGATCAGGAGCTCGTAGCGGCAGCCGGGGGACAACAGGCCCACCGCTTGGTCGAACTTCATCAAGCGTGAGCGGAGTTCCTCGGGTCCCATCTTGAGTTCGCCGACCATGTCCGGACCTTCATTCCTGTCGATGCCAGAATCGTTGAGTAATAATATTACTGAAACTGTCTGAATGCAAACACTCCGTCGGCGACTCCCGCCTCCACCCCCCGAAGGTCATTGGCGCAGGAAGTCACCAGCGCGATCCCGCCGCTCTCTCAGACCCCGAGCCGCCACAGAGCGTCGATCGGCATCGCCAACAACTCGACCGGCGGCGCTGACGCCCGGATGATCTCGGTTCCGCCGTAGAGCACGACGCCTCGCACGAACCGCTTGCCTGCGGCATCGGCAAGGTATCGCAGCCCTTTGAAGTCGTGCGGCCCCAGACTCGTCGCAGCCTTGATCTCGATTCCAGCGATGGTCCCGCGCGGTCCCTCGACGACGATGTCCACCTCGGCCGTCTGGTGCTTCCCGTAGTGCGACAGCGAGTAGCGCTCGGGTCGTGTCGCGGCTTGCCGTACCACCTCGCACACCACGAAGGACTCCAGAACCTTGCCGAAGCGCTCCGGATCCGACAGCAGACGGGCGGAATCGACCCGCAGCAGATGGGCGAGCAGCCCGCTGTCACAGACGTAGAGCTTGGACGCCCGGACCCCGCGCTTCGCCTCGCCGGCCGCCCACGCGGGCAGCTCGACCACGAGGAAGGTCGCCTTCAGCAAGGCGACATAGCGCTGAAGCGTCGTCCAGGGGATCCCCAGCGTCCTCGACAGGTCGCTCAGATTCGCGGGCGACGACGTGCGTGCTGCGATCGCCTGCAAAAGGCGCGGGAACGAGGACAGCGCCTCCACGTCCGCCAGCTCCCGGACGTCCTTCTGCAGGATGGAGGTCAGGTAGGAGCCGAACCAGTCACCCCGCCGCGCCTCGCTGAAGCCGTGGGGCTCAGGGTAGCCACCGAGAGTCATGCGCTTGGCGAGTTGCGGACGACCTTCGGCGGATGGGGCGAGGGCGGGCAGGACCTCCGATAGGATCGCCGGCAGGAAGCCCTCCTCGATGCCCATCGAGCTCCCCCTGCGAGAGCGGCCACAGAGTCTCGATCTCCATCCGTCCCGCGAGCGAGTCCGCCAACTTCGGGAGCAGGAGCACGTTCGTGGAACCGGTCAGCAGGAATCGGCCCGGCGTGCGGTCGCGATCCACTGCGTGCTTGATCGCGAGCAGGAGTTCGGGCACTCGCTGGATCTCGTCGATGACGACGGCACCCTGTTGTGCCGCGATGAAGCCGAACGGGTCCGCGGCCGCGAGGGAGAGCGTCGCGCCATCATCGAGCGAGATGAAGGTGGCGGGATGTTGTGGCGCGATGATGTCCCGCGCGAGAACCGTCTTGCCGGTCTGCCGTGCGCCGTTGATGACCACGACGGGACGGTCCGAGAGGGCTTCGATCACGCGCGGCGTCAGGTTCCGGTTGTACATGATCCTCATCCAATCGTGTAGATATCACCGCTTGGTGGTGAATATTACACCACGCAATGGGGAGAACACAAGAGCACAGCAACCCGGCGCAGAGGGCCTTCGCTTCCGCCCCTCGAGGGTCACAGGGTGGACAACCCGACGCCGCGGCCGCGCTAGTCAGCCGTGGACGGGATGAAGGCGGTCCTTCCAAGAGCCGCTCTCATGCCGTTCTTCCAACATTCCTCCAGCACGTCATCCAGAATCGACGGCGCTGGCCGCTCAATTGCGGCAACAAGTCGGTTCGCAGGCATGACCTCAAACCACTCACTCTGGCTGAGCATGGAGGCTGAACGACCGAGCTCACATGCGGACAAGGCCTCGGCCCTGAGTCCCTCTTGGACGTCGATGACCACGAGCACCGCGCCGGACCTGCATTTACTCGCGGGGTCATCGGCGTCACGGTGTCTCATGAGCCAGGGCAGCGGTACTCTACGCAATGGGGTTTCGTTCAACCGGCGGCACGACGTCTGTCGAGGTCCTCAACTGACGCGAAGGAGAGAGACGATGCGCAGATCGGTAGCCGGGGCGCGGCGACGTCGCGCCACAGCACTGCTGCTGGCCGGAGTACTCGCCCTTAGCGTCCTGCCGGTGGGCTGTACGGGAACGAGCGGTGCCGGCGGCAGGGTCCAGATCGACTACAAGGAGTCGCCGGCTGAGGCCGCCGCGCGTCTCGGCAAGGTGCTCGCCGCCGCGAAGACGGGCGACGAGGCCCGCGACGCGGTGTACGAGGCGCTCGCGCGCACCGGCGTGGCCGTGAAGGCCGTGAACGGCGACCCGCTGTCGATCACCGGTGACCGCCGGCTGACGCTGTGGCTGTTCCAGGAGCAGGCGAACAACCTGACGCTCGACCTCGTCGAACATCAGGGCTGGACCTTGGCCACGTTCACGCAGGCGATCGCGGAGCATCCCGAGGGTCCGGGTGCCGGGCTCGTCGAGAAGGCCCCGGAGACGTTCGGGATCCTGCTGCGCGAATGGGCGGCCGAGGCCGCCCGCAATCCCGACGATCCGTCGTCGTTCGCACCGCTGCTGCTGGCCGAGATCTCGAAGGCGCGAGGCGGGCACTCCGACTTCACGACCGGTACGATCACCCCCGACCAGGTCGAGCTCACCTACTTCGAGCTCACGGTGCTCACCGCAGGAGCGTTCGCCTCGGAGGACGTCGGAAGCACGTCTTGGCGGGACACGCCCGCGGGGTCGCCGCTGGCTTCGATCCTCGACGCGGTCGCCTCCCCCTTCGCGGTCCAGAAGGCCTATGCGGAGGACCCGTGCTCCTTCATCGCGGACCAGTGGGGCAAGGACGCGGACACCTTCGGCCGCAAGGGCCTCGACAAGATATACAACCTGGCCACCGGCAAGGTAGGCGACTGGATGACATCGCGGGGCATGGGTGACCTGGTCGGCGGCATGAAGAGCCTCGCCGGCCCCATGAAATGGGCGAACCTGCTCTTCTCCTACATCTCGCTGTACGGCGGCTTCAGCATCACTGTCGACTGGGAGCCGGACCCGACGCACTACCTGGGCTTCGACGGCGGCCACGGCAACGAGAAGCTGAAGGTCACCGCCACCGTATCCGTGCGGCCCCAGGCCGACGACGCCACGCTCAAGTGCCTCAAGTTCGCCGGCATCGACAAGCCGACCTCCGACTCGGTCAAGAACGCCCGGGTGCAGTGGATCCCGCTCTCACGGCACGCCGAAGCACGCGAAGATGGACCAGCTCGGCGGAGACCGGGTCGCGAGCGCGTTCGTGCAGGCCGTCGACGACTCCGGCAAGGCCACGCTCTACCTGACGATGTCCAAGGAGAAGGACGCCAAGGACAAGGAGCGCGGCAAGCTCAAGAAGGACCAGATCGTCATCCAGGCCGACGTCACGACCTACAAGCCCGACCCGTCGCAAGATCATGGCCTCCACGCTGTTCGGCGGCACCAAGGGCGGCATCACCGAGGTGATGAAGGGCTGGATCAACAAGTGGTTCCCGAAGCGCGTGGTCGCGCACATACCCGTCGAATGGCACGAGCAGAACCGCTGGCGCGGGGTGCTGGACAACCTCAACGGTACGAGGACGGTCTTCACGAGCCAGGAGGGACTCGTGAGCACCTGGGACGTCAAGTTCGAAGGCTCCCTCAACGGGGAGATGCCGATGACCGGCGCGTCGAAGGTCGACCTGCGCCGCGACGACGCGCAGTTCACGATCGTCGGGACCGGGACCGGCAGCGACGACGGCTCGACGTTCACCATGAACGCCTCGTACACCTTCGAGCACGTGGCGATCGGCGGCACCAGCGACGCCCCGACGCTGGACTTCAGCGGCATCAAGGTGAACGTCGGCGTCACCGCCGACAACGGCGGCGGCAATGCCGCCGGGGGCGGCGGGGGCAGGGTCGTGAGCATCCCCCTGGAACCGTACAGCGAATAGTCCCGCGGGGGACCGGTCGTCAGGGCCCCTACTCGCCTGGCTTGCTTCACCCGCACGTACTTCGCGTAGCCGAGCGCGATGGTCACGCCGCGCGGGGAGGGGATCCACATGGAGCCTCTGCTGCAGGGACGCCATAGCGATGACGAAAGCCCTGCCTTCGCGGCGGGGCCTTCTTGCTGTCCGACTTGCGGACTGGGTCGCCGACTCACAGGTATGCCATCTGCGGGGCGAGGTCAGGTATGATTCCCCCGTTGCCCTGGAGCCTTGGCCGACAAGCCAAACGGGGGGTGTTCTTTGCCGCGCGAGCGCCGTGTCCATGAGCTGACGTCTCACGCCCGTGTTGGCTCGAGTGCCGGCTGGCCGTGCATATCTTGGGCAGCGCATCGCCAGTTGTGGCATTCGTTTGCCGTTCTCGCGGTCGCAGGGGCTCTCCTCTTCGGAGCGGTGGCCGTAGCCCGGGCAGACGCGTTCGTGGCCTTCAGCGACCCGAGTCTGAGGGCCGCGGTGGCGAGCCGGTTGGTCGACCAGGGCGTGATAGCGCCCGGCTCCGATGGCACCACCGTCACGGCGTCCGACATGCTGGCGCTCAAGACGCTGTCGGTCGCCGACCAAGGCATCGTGCAGCTCGACGGGCTGCAATACGCCGCCAATCTCACGTCACTGGACCTCGGCGGCAACGACATCGTGACCATCACTCCACTAGCAGGACTCAGGAACCTGACTGAGCTCGACGCGAGCGGCAACGAACTCGATCTGGCCCTTGGGTCACCCGCGATGGCCGTGATCTCCGCACTCAAGGGCTGCGGCGCGCGTGTCGCATACCAGCCGCAGCGCGCGGGACTGTCCCGGCCATTCGTACCGGTCTCCGCAGCCAAGTACGGGAAGTCGGTGACCTTCACCGCCGATCTCGCACCGCAGTCGGCGCTAGCCTCGGGCACCGCGGAGCTCCGCCTCTACCACCTTGAGACCAAGACCGTGACCCAGCAGATCAGCGGCACGCGCAAGACGGTGAGGATCAACTACTGGCGGCTTCGGAGAACGCTAGCGATGCGGGCCTACTCGGCGGAGGGTCTTTCCGTCGCGTACAAGCTGCCTTACGCCGGCAAGTGGCAAGCGCAGGTCGCCTACGCGGGTTCGGCCGACTACGAGCCGTGCAATTCGACCGTGAGTGCGTTCGTGGTCCGAGACCCGCGCATAGAAGCGGCGATCAGCTGGGCCAGACGCAGGCTCGGGTCGCACCGCTGGGATCACTACTGCACGAGGTTCGTCAGCGACTGCTACGAGCGCGGCGCAGGGGCAACCGTCTATCGCTACCGGACCGCGAAGCAGGCGGCTGACGCGCTTCACGCAGCGGCGCACCGGGGCACCAACCCTCCAAGGGGCGCGCTCGTGTTCCACCACTCGTGGCACGGCCGAACCGATCTCGGGCACGTCGGGATCTCGCTCGGGAACGGCACCATGATCAACGACTTCGGCAACGCAGGGGTGAAGATCATCTCCATCCACCACATGTCGGGCTACATCGGCTGGGCTGCGCCGCCCGTCTCGCCTCCCATCACCGATTGGAACCAGCCAACTTCGCGCTGACGCGCGCCTTGGCCGGAACCGATGTCAGACCCGTAGGGTACATTCGCGTCGTCATCTGCCGCTACGTGCGGCACGCGGGATTTGAAGAACAGCTTGCAGCCGCGACACCAACTGCTAAAGCGTCATGGGGGCCACCCATGGCGGAGACAAGAAGGAGTACGCCATGGAATGGGACGGCGACCTGATCCGCTTCAGCCAAGTGATTCCGGACCCCGACACCGGGCACGCATGGGTCCTGCGCGCGAACCGTGCGACCGCGGACATGGAGTTCGAGTGCGTGCGGTGTGGACGCATCGAGCGTCTCGTGACGATCGAGCAGTGGAACGTGGCCGTGAGGCACAACTACGCCTACCTCATCATCCACCACAAGGCGGCGTGGAAGACGGTAGTTGACGCCTGTCCGAAAGCCGGTGCACCGATACCGAAGCTCCATCTGGAAAGAGGTCCGCTGGTAGCGGTCCACGGGGCAAATGAGACCGACAGGCGACAAGAGGGGGAGGTCCGACATCGATGAACAGGCCCGCTACTGGATGAGCGACGAGCACGGGCCCCCCTGTTGCTCACACCTTGCGCCGCCCGCTGTCCCGCTACAGGCCCTTGATCACGTTGCCCAAGGCCAAGACGACGAACGCGATCCCCAGCACCCAACCCGCATGCCCTGAGAGCATGGGGATGGTCACGAGCCACCTGGCAGCGACTCCAAGGACGGCGATCGCCACGGCGATCCAGAACGTGATCGGCTTCGGGACATGGAGTTTCATGCCTACCTCCCCGGTGTTCGAGCGCGTGACCTTCTTGGTTCCTCAGCCCCGATCGAATCATAGGAGGTTTCACACTTCTCGTCTTGAGGAGTCTCCCCCCGAAGGTCACTACCTGCCCGGGTGACGCCCGCGCCCGCCCAGCACTATCGCGAGCAGCGGCAGCACCGACGCGCCCATGAGCACGTTGCTCAGGCCGGGGTCGCCGGCGCGGACGATCGCACCAGAGATGAGCAGCGCCGCGAATACGAGTCCGCTGACGATCCGGCCCACCGAGCGTTCCAGCCGCCGGATCCGCAGGTCGAGCATCGGCGTCTGGACGCCGAGCTCCCCGCGCTCGATCTGCGTGAGCACGCGGTCGGCTCGCGCCGGGAGCGCGATCACCGTCTGCAGGATCTTGCCGCCTTCCGACAGGATCGTGTCGAAGGTCGAGCCGTCTTCCTCGCCGGAGATGAGCGAGGCCGTGTACGGCGCGAGCGCATTCCAGAGGTTGAACTCCGGATCGAGCCCGGTGCACATGCCGGAAAGGATGGCGATCGAGCGGCCCAGCAGCAGGAGGCTCTCCGGCAGCTGGAACGGCAGGTTGAGCATCAGCTCCTGGAACTGCAGGCCGAACCGCATCATCTCGTCATGGTCGATGCCCTTGAGTTCGTCCATGCTCCGGCCGCCGAACCGGTCGAACACTGCCATGCTCGCTCGCTCGATCAGGGCGAGGTCGGCGCTCGGCAGCAACACGTCGAGCGTCTTGAACGCGCGCACCAGCCGCGCTCCGTCCTGCGTGCCCACCGCGATGGCCGTCTCGCGCAGCCCTTCGCGCAGGCTCTCCGGCACCCGTCCCACCATGCCGAAGTCGACGAACGTCAGCTTCCAGTTGCGGTCGCCGTCCGTGTCGACGCCGGGAAGCGGCGTGACGAAGAGGTTGCCGGGATGCGGGTCCGCGTGGAAGAAGCCGTCCTCGAAGATCTGCCTGAGATAGGTGTCGGCGAGCGTCGCGGCGACGTCGGCGCGCGAGATGCCGGCCGCGGTGATCGCCTCGTAGTCGCCGATCTTGATCGCCGAGACGTCCTCGAGCGTGAGGACGCGACGCGTGGTCAGTTCCCACACGACGCGCGGCACGCCCACGTAGGGGTCATCGGCGAAGTTGGCGGCGAACGTCTCGGCGTTGCTGCCCTCGGCGAGGTAGTCGATCTCCTCGCGCGTCGTGGCGGCGAACTCGTCGATGAGCGCGCTGACATCCGCATGTTCGCGGACGGGTCTGTAGCGCTGCAGCCAGCCGCCGACCCTTCGGATCGCGGCCAAGTCGACCTCGACCACCCGCTCGATGTACGGGCGCTGGACCTTGACCACCACATCGGTGAACCCGATCTCGGCGGCGTCGGCCTCGCGCAGACGCGCACGGTGGACCTGCCCGAGGGAAGCGGCGGCCAGCGGGGTCTCGTCGAACCAGGCGTAGTGCTCCGCGAGTGTGAGTGCGAGTTCGGACTCCGCGTACGTGCGGATCGCCTCGAAGCTCTCGGCAGGTACCTCGTCCTGGAGCCCCGCCAGCTCTTCCGTGATCTCGGGCGGCAGCACATCGAGGCGCGCCGAGAGGAACTGGCCCACCTTGATCATCAGCCCGCCCATGCGGATCGCGAGCGCGCGGAACCGGGCGGCCGTGGCGCGGTTGCGCTCGCTTCCGGTGCGGTCCGCGATGCGGCCGAGGCCGATGCGGCGCATGACCAGCTCCCAGAAGAGGAAGCCGGCGGTCACGCGGGCGAAGAAGAAGACGATGCGCCAGTAGCGGGCGCGGAGCTGTGACGCCTTCATCGATCCTCCGGGGGACGGGGAGTCAGGAAGGCCGCGAGCGCCCACGCGCGCGGGTGCGCGCGTGGGCCGGCCATTCGGACACAGGCCAGCCGGAACCTAGCCCTCGGCGAGGATCGCGTAGAGCTTCTTGCGGGCCTCGTCCAGGACCTCGAGTGCTGCCTCGATCTGGGCCTTCGTTCCGTTCTTGCCCACCTGGAAGACGGCGGCCATGAACTTGCCCACCGCTTCGCGGTAGTCGGCTACGCCGGAGTCGCCCTGAGCGGCCTCTTCCCACGGGGCGGGCTGGTCGGCGGTCTCGGCGACCGCGGCCTTGCCGGCGTCGGTGAGGCTGAAGACCTTCTTGCCGGCGGTCTCCTCGGCGGTGACGAGACCCTCGTCGGCGAGCAGTTGCAGGGTGGGGTAGACGGACCCGGCGCTCGGGCTCCACGCGCCGCCGCTGCGGGCGGAGAGCTCCTGGATGATCTGGTAGCCGTGCATCGGCTGCTCGGAGAGCAGGCGCAGGATCGCGGGGCGGACGTCGCCGCGGCGTGCGCGCGATCCGTGGGGGCCGCCGAAGCCGCGGTGCATGCCGCCCATACCGCCGAACGCCATCTTGAACCCGCGGACGCCTTCGGGGTGGTGACCGCGAGCGCCGGGAGCGCAGGACTGTTCGTTGAAGTTGTGACCGTGCATGTCGGTTCCTTTCGCTGTGACGAAACGATATATCGGTATCTGTCGCGATACACAGCGAGACGCGTGCCAGCGCATGCGCTGTTGCAGTAGCAGGTGAGTGGAGACCGGCCCCGGCCGCCGATCGTTCGATCGAGGCGTGACTACTCACCGGCCCAAGGCGGGAACGTACAGATCAGGGTCACGTCGCTCCACTACCAGACGGCAGTGAGCTCCGCGACGACCTGCACGGCGGGCGCCGTGTGCACTCGCCCGGAGCAAGAGGAGCAGGGCGCATGGAATACCGCGAACTCGGGCGCACCGGCTGGAAGGTATCCGAGATCGGTCTCGGCACGTGGGCGATGGGCAGTTCGTGGGGAGCGGTGGACGACCGCCAGTCGCTCGCCACCCTCAACCGCGCCTTGGATCTCGGCGTCAACTTCTTCGACACCGCCGACGTATACGGCAGCGAGCCGCTGCTGGGTCAACTGCGAAGGCAACGCAGCGAGCCCTTCTACATCGCAACCAAGTTGGGCGTCAAGTTGAACCCCGATCCCCGCGCCTACAACCGCCGGAACATGACGGCCTCGGTGGAGGGCAGTCTGCGGGACTTGGGCGTCGAGACGATCGACCTCATGCAGCTGCACGTTCCCCCGCCCGATGCCTACAACGCCGAGGTGTTCGGCATCCTGGACGACCTGGTGGGGCAGGGCAAGATCCGCCACTACGGCGTGAGCGTGGAGCGTATCGCTGAGGCCGAGAAGGCCCTTGAGTTCCCCGGCATCCAGTCGGTCCAGATCATCTTCAACATCTTCCGCCAGCGTCCGGCCGAGAGCTTCTTCCCGGAAGCCAAGAGTCGCGGCGTGGGGATCCTCGCGCGCGTGCCCCTCGCGTCCGGCATGCTCACGGGCAAGATGACGCCGGCCACCACCTTCTCTCCGGACGACCACCGTTCGTACAACCGTCAAGGTCAGGCGTTCGATCGGGGCGAGACGTTCGCGGGAGTGGATTTCGAGACCGGGCTTCGGGTCGTCGAGGAACTGCGCCCGCTCGTTCCGGCGGGAGCAACGATGGCGCAGCTGGCCCTGCGGTGGATCCTCATGTTCGATACGGTGACCTGCACGATCCCGGGAGCCAGGCGCCCGACGCAGGCCGAAGACAACATCAGTGCGGCGGACCTGCCTCCACTCTCGGATTCCACGATGGATGAGATCCGAGCGATCTACGATCGCAACATCCGTGCGCAGGTGCATCACCTGTGGTGAGTACGGCTGGCAGCTTGACCGAATTGTGAGAGGCCGCGGGAGGGAACACTCCCTCTAGGGAGCGGACCGGATCCGCGCGCTGCACTCGAGGACTTGGAGGTCAACTGTGCCCGGCACTGAAACCCCCGCAGATACCCTCGACGCGATCGGGCTGCTCTGTCCCGAACCGCTCTTTCAAGCTCGCACGGCTATCGACGCGCTCGAGCCAGGAGAGGTGCTCGAGGTGCTTGCCGACGACCCCGCCGCCGAGGAGGACCTGACTCGTTTCGCGAAACGCGCGGGCCACGAGATGGCTGCGGTCGAGGACGAGGGTGACTACAAGCGCTTCCTGATCCGTCGCGGCGCATAGGCACGTCCGCGCTGCGCGTTGCTCGGCACGATCGCGGTACGACGCGGGTCGGACGCCCGCATCCGACATGAGGAGAGGCCATGAAGGACGACAAGATGATCCTGTACGTGCAGACGAGCAACGTTCCCGAGCGCCAGTACTCGCCGCTCGTTCTCGCGCGATCGGCGAAGGCGATGGGCCAGAACCCGGTGCTCTACTACCTCGGCATGGGGCTCACGATGCTGCAGCCTGGCGCGCTCGAGAAGGTCCAGCTCGGCAGCTTCCCGAGCGCTCGCGAGATGATGGACGCCGCGCTGGCCGAAGGCATCCCGCTGTACGCGTGCGAGGCCAGCAAGCAGATGCTCGGCTGGGACACGGTCGAGCTCATCGACGGCGCCAAGGTCGTCGGCGCAGCCACGCTCAACGATCTCGCGCTCGATGCCAGCGCGACGATCTGCTTCTGATGGCAGGGGCGGGGGCTCCCGGCAGGGGCCAGGTCTACCTCGACCACCAGTCGGCCAAGCCGGTCGACCCTCGCGTCGTGGAGATCATGACGCCGTACTTCACGGAGCGGTTCGGCAACCCCGCTTCGCTCCACGGGGTCGGTGATGACGCGACCGCGACGCTGGAGACCGCGCGCGCGAAGGTCGCGGCATCCATAGGGGCGCTGCCCGAGGAGATCGTCTTCACCTCTGGCGCTACCGAGTCGAGCAACCTCGCACTTCTCGGCTATGCGAACCGCAACCGGCGCGCGGGCGACCACATCCTCATCTCGGAGGTCGACCACATCTCGATCCACAACCTCGGCAAGTCGCTCGAGAAGGCGGGGTTCGGGATCGGCAAGGTGCCGCCGGATCAGTTCGGCCGCATCGACCCGGAGAAGCTGCGCAAACGGATCACCCCCGAGACGATCCTTGTCTCGGTCGGCTGGGCGAGCAACGAGATCGGCACGGTGCAGCGCATGGCCGAGATAGCCGAGGTCGTCGCAGGTACGGGTGCGACCCTGCACTCTGACGCGGTTGCGGCGCAGGGCCAGCTCCCGATCGACGTGAACCGGGTAGGGGTCGGGATGCTGACCCTCTCCAGCAACGACATCTACGGCCCGCAGGGCGTCGGCGCCCTCTACATCCGCAAGGGCGTCAAGGTCGCGCCGGTCGCCTTCGGCGGCGGCCAGGAGAACGGACTGCGGTCGGGCACCGAGAACCTCGCCGGCATCGTCGGCATGGCCGCAGCCGCCGAGATCATGACGCGCGAGCTCACGGACGACGCCGTGCGAATGGCAGCGTTGCGAGACCGGCTCGTTCGCGACGTCCTGGCTGCGATCCCGGATGCGCACCTCAACGGACATCCGACAGAGCGGTTGCCCGGCAACGCGCACTTCCGGTTCGAGGGCGTGGAGGGCGAGTCACTCGTGCTGCTGATGCGCGAGGAGGGGATCTCGGTCGCAACCGGGTCGGCCTGTTCGAGCAAGACCCTTGAGCCATCGCACACGCTGATCTCCTGCGGTCTGCTCCACGAGGAGGCACACGGCTCGCTCGAGTTCACGTTCGGGCGCTGGAGCAAGGAGAGCGACGTCGATCACGTGCTCGCAGTCCTGCCCGGGATCGTCGACAAGCTGCGGCGTATGTCGCCGCTGTACCGCAAGTCATAGGAGGCCTCCGTGAAGTCGACCAGCTACTCCGAGACGACACTCGACCACTTCCGCAACCCGCGCAACGTCGGGAGGCTCGAGGGCGACGACGTGGCCGTCGGGCGGGTGGGCAACCCCGTATGCGGCGACATCATGGAGATGTATCTGCGGATCAAGGACGACCGCATCGTCGAGATCAAGTTCCAGACGTTCGGGTGCGGTTCCGCGGTTGCGACTTCGAGCATGACGACCGAGCTCGTCCTGGGCATGACGCTCGATGAGGCGCTCGAGGTCACGCGCAAGGATGTCGCAGAGGCGCTCGGCGGCCTGCCACCGATCAAGATGCACTGCTCGAACCTGGCTGCGGATGCATTGCACGACGCGATCAAGAACTGGCGCGCCGGCATCCACCTCGAGCCCGCCACAGCGGAGGAAGCAGAAGCGCCGCTCGGCGGGTGCGACATGCCGGGCCTCAACGAGGTCGAGCACGCCGACGAGTACGTCGGTATCGGTGTCTACAAGCAGGTCAGGGACGTCGCCGAGTTCGAGGGCAAGCGCGTGCTGGTGCTCGACAAGGGCCCGGCGACGGCGAAGCTCGCGCTCGAACTGACCAAGGTCACGCCGCGGGTGATCTTCCTCACGGAACTCGACACTCTCGGGCTACCCGAGGAGCTCATCGGCGAGATCAAGCGCTCGGACGTCAAGGTCCTCTACAAGTCGCGGCTACTGTCCGTGGGCGGCGAAGGGGAAGTCGAGAGGGTGCGCGTTCACGACCTTGACGAGGAGAACGAATACGATCTGTTCGTGGATGCGGTCGTGTTGCTCGAAGTGTAGGAGGGCGACTGGGCTTCTGGACGGACAGGTCTCTGCCAGGGTCAGCGGGACGTCGTTCACGGTCTACCTGAACCAGGCGGCCGCCAAGCAGGTGAAGGTCGCGTGGATCGTGCTGGACTGAACGACATCGCCGAACAAGTGAAGCCGGGTGAGACGCCACACGGGCGCCATCGCTCGTCCGAGAAGGGAGTGATGGGGATGACTGGGAACGGATCCGAGCCCGCCGTCCTGTCGCGCAGGGACGCGATCATCGGCGCGCTCGCGCTCGCGGCGGGGACGCTGCTGGCGACCAGGCCTGACACCGCACGGGCGGCCGACGGCGACGTGATGCACGTCGGGGGCACGATGTCCGGCACGGAGTCCACATGGTTGCTGCGCTCGCCCTCGGGGGGCTGGGGCGGAGATTTCAATTCCCTCGCGAGACTGAACGGTGCGGACGGCACCACGTGCTACGGGGTCTGGGGCAACACAGGGACCGTGGCCGGTGCGGGATCGGCCGGAGTGTGGGGGCGGGGCACCGGGGACGGCTTCGGCGTGGTCGCCGAGAACAATGAGGTCGGGGGCATCGGGCTCAAGGCGAGCGCGCCCTTGGGTGTGGCGCTGCAGGTGGACGGCCCCGCGAGATTCTCGCGCTCCGGCAAGGGAGCGATCCTTAGGGGGCACACGAGCGCCACCGTGAATGTGCCGTCGGGCGTCTCCACGGGTGCACTGATACTGGTGACGCTGCAGGGATCCGCCGGTACCGGAAGGTACGTTCGCTACGCCAGACGTGTCAGCGCGACATCGTTCAGGGTCTACTTGAGCAAGTCGGCCGCAGCGAAGGTCTACTTCGCTTGGTTCATCCTCAACTGACGATTCCGCTCGGCTACCGAAAGGACGTACAGGTCGGAGGGCATTCGCCTTCCGATCTGACCCTCGCGCCTCGTCTCCGTAAGCGTGGTGTAAGCGGAATGTGCCAGAACGGGCGTACAGCGACGGCCAGGACCCGCGGTGGTCGCTGTCAGTCGGGACGTTGCTCGACTGGCTGGGGGATCGGGTGCGGCACTGAACTGGGGTCGAGGCAGCAACAGGCGCGGCGCCGGCGTAGACTCCGCTCAGGGGAAGACCGACTGCCTGCATGGGGGTGCATCTTGACGAAGCGACTGGTCCTTGTCTGCGCATGCATGCTAGTTCTGGCGCTCTTGACCGGGTGCGGGACGGCCGTGCCGGACCTCAAGGGCAAGACCGTGGACCAATCCGCGGAGGCGCTTGCGGCCTCTGGCTTCAAGGTCGGTCAGCTGGTCTACGACGAGCGCGCCGGTGGCGCGCCCGGTTCTGTGGTCGCTCAGGATCCGGTAGCCGGCACACTCAGGAATGCGGGTGACGCGGTCGGTCTCACGGTGGCGGGGACCGTCCCGGTGCCGGTACCGCAGGTCGTCGGGCTCGATCGCGAGAACGCCGCGGTCGCTCTCACTGCCGCCGGGTTGCAGGTCGGAGGCTCGACCGAGTCCTACGATCCCACCGCCTCCGTCGGCACGGTGGTCTCTCAGGACCCCACGGCCGGAGCGGGGGTTCAGAAAGGCTCCGCGGTTGCGATCGTCGTCAGCACGGGGCCCCAGCCCGTCGCCGTGCCGGATGTCGTCGGCAAGTCGAAGACGGATGCAGCCGCTGGCCTTGAGGCTGCCGGCTTCCTGGTCAAGACGGTCAACTCGTCCAGCAAGGCCAAGAAGGGCACGGTGACGGCGCAGTCTCCGAAGGCCGGCTCGCAGGCCCCGCCGGGGACGAAGGTGACTATCACGGTCTCTACCGGCGTGGTGATGGTCCGAGTCCCGAACATCCACGGGATGATGAACCCGGATCCGCTCCTGCGGAGCCTCGGCCTCGTGCCGCACGGCATCGCGATCCACGGGCCGATCGAATCCGACGCCGCGGCATCGGCGAAGCCTATCGGCAGAGGCCCCGGGCGGGGACGCTCGTGCCGAAGGGGACGACGGTCACGTACCACTTCTGGTGGGAGACCGGGTAGGCCGAGGCGAGCGCCCGGGCCGGGCGGGGCCGCCTACTCCTCCACGCCGCGCACGTCGAGTTCGCGCAGCAGCCGACGCGCCTCCTCATCGCATCCATCACGATGGGTTAACGCCATCACGAAATGGTCAGGTGATACCTGACCGTCGCCTCCACCCCACGAAGGTCGTCGGTTCGAACCCGGCCCCCGTCGTCGTCCTCGGCCTGCGTCGACCCCGATGAAGCCCTCGTCGGCGCGTCGGAGCCGTCCCTCCGGCAACACGGTGTTTCGGAGTGGGTACAACCTCTGAAACAGCGCTGCTTTGGGGTTCACGAACCGTGTTGCGGGTGAGGGGGTCGTCCTATGCAGTTTCTGAAACGGGACAACAGCGCCGCAATGACCTTCTTGGTCTCGGCGGCGGTATGGCTCGTGATCGGCACCATCTTCGGGCTTCTGCTCACCATCGAGTTCGTGTTCCCGGACTTCGCGCATGGCATCGCGCAGATAGTGTTCCCACGGCTGCGTCAGGCGCACGTCAACACCGTGCTCTTCGCGTGGCTGTCGGGGGCGATGATGGGGATCTGGCTCTACATCGTCCCGCGCCTGACCGGCCGCAAGATCTACAGCGAGCTTCTGGGCAACCTCGGCGCGATCGCCTGGAACATATCGGTGGCCTTCGGGATCGTGGCCATCATGTACGGCTACACGCAGAGCCGCGAGTACGCCGAGATGCTCTGGGTCGTGGACGTAGCGGTCATGATCGTGCTCATCTCCAACGCGTTCAACGTCCTCATGACCATCCGCCGCCGGGTCGAGCCCAACCTGTACGCGAGCCTGTGGTTCATCATCGCGACGGTGGTGCTCTTCCCGTTCGTGTACTTCATCGGCAACGTCATGTGGCAACCCGCCACGGGAGCGTTGATGGGCATCAATGATGCCACCATCAACTGGTTCTACGGGCACAACGTGCTGGGGTTGTGGTTCACGACGGGGCTTCTCGCGGTGATCTACTACATCGTCCCGAAGGAGACCGGGACGCCGCTGTACAGCGCGTCGCTGTCCCTCATCGCGTTCTGGGGCACGTTGTTCTTCTACACGGGAGTCGGCGCCCATCACCTGCTGTGGGCACCCATCCCTCCCTGGCTCAAGACGATCGCGGTCGCCGAGAGCATCGGCATGGTGATCCCTGTCCTGGCGACCATGTTCAACATCCTGCTGACCATGCGAGGGAACTGGTCGCACACGCGATCCAGTGTCCCTCTGCTCTACGTTCTCACGGGATGGGCCGCATATATCCTCGTGTCGTTCCAAGGCTCGAATGAAGCGCTGCGAGGGGTCAACGAGCTCACTCACTTCACGCAGTACGTGCCCGGACACGCCATGCTCGGACTCCTGTTCTTCTCCGCCTCGTGCTGCATCGCCGGCGCCTACTACGTCCTGCCGAGAGCCCTTGGCTGCTCGCTCTACAGCCGCAGGCTGGCACGGGCGCAGTACGCGCTCTACGTGATCGGCTTCGCGGCCTTCTTCCTGACCTTCGTGGTGAACGGTGCGATCCAGGGCGTCGCGTGGGTCCACGGAGGCATGCCCATCTGGACCGTGCTCCCGGCCCTGCGTCCGTGGGGAGCGGTCCGCATCATGGGCGGCGCCCTGGTAGTGACGAGCTTCGTGATGTTCGCCTACAACGTCATCGCCACGGTCGTCGTCCGACGCCCCTTCGAGCTGCCGGACGTGAAGGTCAGGACCGCCACGGTCCCGGCTTCCGCCCCGGCGATCGCGGGGGAGTGATGACCCGATGAAGATGTCGTTCAAGATCGTTCTGTGGGGTGCGATCGTCGTGGTCCTCGCGGTGGTCACCGTCGTCGTGTTCACGCCGGCCGCCGTCTGGAAGCCGCCGACCACCGAGATCGCTCATCCCTACACCGCCGAGCAGGAGCGCGGCCGGAAGCTCTTCTACTCGAACGGCTGCAACTACTGCCACACGCAGTACGTTCGGGCTGTCGACAACGCGATGGGACCGGTGTCGCAGGGCGGCGACTACAGCTACGACCAGCCGCTGATCCTCGGCTCGATCCGCACGGGTCCGGACCTCGCCTACATCGGACGCAAGCGCAGCCAGCAGTGGGAGATCGATCACCTCAAGGACCCGCGGCAGTTCTCGCCGCTGTCCCTGATGCCGGAGCTTCACCTTCCTGCCCGACACGGACCTGCGCGCGATCTCCGAGTACCTGTACTACCTGGGCGACCGCAACGCCGCCGAGTTCATGGTCGAGCCGCCCGAGCCCTACTCCGCGTCCACGGGGCCCGACTACACCACCGCCGTGCAGAGCACCGACCCGAGCGCGGCCCCTCAGGGATGGCCCACCTTCAAGGAATCCGGTCTGTACGACGGCAAGCAGATCTACGTCTCCCATTGCCTGACGTGCCACGGATGTGCGGGCAACGGGCTGGGCACCTACGGCGGCACGCTCATCGTCACCCCGGCGAACTTCAAGGTGGACCCCTTCCGCACGATGCCCGACGAACAGTGGTTCTGGCACGTGTCCGAGGGCATCCAGGGCTCGGTGATGCCTCCGTGGAAGGAGAGCCTGACCGTCGGCCAGCGCTGGAACGTCATCCACTACGTCCAGCAGGTCTACGCGGCGCCGTTCGAGCGCGACCCCGACGAAGGCGATCCGCCGGCCGAGTACGACGAAGACGAACCCGCTTCCGGTGACGCTCGACAACATCGACGCCGGGCAAGCGGATCTGGACACGCGAGTGCGCCGTCTGCCACGGCGACGCCGCGCAGGGCGAAGGGCATCTTCCGGCAGGGGATCGAGCCGGTCCCGCCCGAGCTTCGACGACGCCGGCCGACTACGGCGCCCTTCACCGACGGCGACTACTTCTGGCGCATCAGCGAAGGCGTCCCGTGGACCGCGATGCCGACGTGGAAGCTCGTCTACAACGAGACCGAGCGCTGGCAGCTCGTGACGTTACATCCGGACGATGTTCACGAAGACGACTCCTCAGCCACCGCAGCCGACGGAAGTGGACAAGATCACGACCGACCGCTGTCATGAAGGCGCTGACAACTCCCCGCGAGTGCGAGCTACGACGCCGGCCGGCAGCAGTTCCTCGTCCAGTGCGCGCACTGTCACGGGCTGGCCGGCGACGGCAAGGGCTGGAACGCGCCGTTCCTCAATCCCAAGCCGGCGAATCTGCAGCAGAAGCTCGCGCCCACGGTCCCCGGGATCATGGACCACTACGACGGCATCACGTTCTCGAAGGTCACGAACGGCATGCGTGACACGGCGATGCCCACCTGGGGCGAGTTCCTGAACACCCGGATGCGCTGGGAGGACGTGAAGTACCTCAAGGACTCGTACACGACGGGGCTGCCCGGCGCCGGCAACCAGTCGCACTACGGGAAGGGCGATGTGCCGCTCCCGTACGTCCGCACGGACACCGGCATCTTCGAGTCCGAGATCGCGACGATCGTGCCCGCCGCCGGCAAGCCCGTCTACGAGAAGTACTGCGTGACGTGCCACGGTGCCACGGGCAAGGGAGACGGTCCGGGCGCGGCCGGCCTGCTGGGAGGCCATCCGGCGCCGCTTCCGAAGGACATGAACCTGCCCTACATCTTCGGCGCCGTCCGCGGCGGCATCCCCAAGACGCACATGTACGGCTTCGAGCCGCTCCTGACCGAGCTGGAGATCTGGAACGTGACCGCATACACGGTCGAGCTGACCGGCGGGAAATGGGGAGGGTGATGCGCCGATGACGCTGGGACTGCAGATAGTGGCCGGGTGGATGGCGTTCGTCGCGCTCTTCGGCTTGTCGACCTTGGCGTGGGCGATCTACTCCGGACAGCTCGATGACGCTGAAGCTCTCAACCGCATCCCCCTCGAACGAGAAGGAACCCGAGGGCTGGCCCGGTCGCCCGCGGTCGGGAAGGGGGTCTGATCGTGCCTGACAACGTCTTGCAGCTCGGCCCGGAGCTCTTCTCCGTGATCGCGGGGACCATCGTGCTCCTCGGCGCCGCCCTGGCGTTCGCGTTCAAGTACCGCGCGACGTCGGACAAGGCCGGGGAGAGGGGCCACCGTCCCGCCGACCAGACGAGGGAAGCGGAGATCGCGCGCCCCGACGGATTCATCGACAGCTTCTCCGGCGTCATCTCGGAAGCCGGAGGCGGCATCCCGTTCATGGCGTCGATCATCATGGTCACGGCGCTCATCTCCTGGCTCGTCTATCTGATCGTCTTCTGGAAGGGGTGACGTTGAAGATGCCCTACCTCTATGAGGTCTCATTCAACATCCGCCACGACCAGATGTCGCAGCTCGAGATCGGCCAATCACTGGAACGGCTCGTCGGCTACCTGAAGATCCGGCTTCCCGTCCAGAGCGGGTTCGTGGTCGCCGATGCGTGGTACACGGTGGACGATCCCGACGTGACTCGCGTCGTGGCACGCAGCGAGTGGAGCGACTGGGCCGACGTCGAAGAGCATCGTGCGTCGTCGATCCTCGAAGACCACCTCTTCGAGGAGTTCGGCCCTCACGTGGACAAGGACAACGTGACGATCAGGACCTACGCCGAGGTGGGCAGCGGCCCGTTCTCGGCACGCCGATGAGCGAATGCACGAACTGCGAACTGTGCGGGATGATGATCATGGGCGACCCGGTGGTCCGGGTCGTCCAGGGCTCCGAGCACTGCTTCGACACCGAGGACTGCGCCCTGCTCTACGAACGCGCGGCGAAGGCCGGCATGCTGGAGCAGGTCCTCGCTGATCCTCCGGAGCACCGGCGCGGCATCATCGAACGTCTGGGCCTGCATCACGAGACCGCCTTCTTCACTCTCGACGGCATGTGGTGCGCTGCGTGCGCGAAGGTGGTGGAGAAGGTCCTGCGCCAGGGTGATGGCGTTATCGGGGCGCAGGTGAGCTTCGCAGCCAGCAAGGGGCGCATCGACTACGACCCTCGGGTAACCGACCTCAAGGAACTCGTGCACCGCATCGAGCGGCTCGGCTACATCCCGACGATGGCGGGCAGCCCCGAGTCCGAGAAGTCGGGGAAGGCCGAAGAGCGGCTGCTGATCCAGGTCCTCGTGGCCTTTGCCTTCGGTATGCAGGAGATGGTGCTCTACATCGTTGCCTTGTACTCCGCCTACGCAGCGGGCGACTTCGCGTCATCGCAGGTGCGCATGCTGCAGGTGCTGGCCCTCCTCCTGGCGACGCCCGCGCTGTTCTGGGGCGGGGTCACGTTCCTGCGGGGGGCATGGCAGGAGCTTCGTGTGCGCACGCCGGGCATGGACACGCTCGTTGCTCTGGGGACGCTCTCTGCGTTCGCGTACAGCACGTGGGCGACGATCTTCGGCGGCCATCCCACGTACTTCGACTCCGTGGCGATGATCGTGCAGTTCGTGATCCTGGGCAGGTACATCGAGATGGCCGGCGGCGCGCGTGCGCGCAAGGACGTGCGCGGGCTCATGGAACTGCAGCCCGAGCAGGCGTGGGTGCTCGGACCGTCGGGCGCGATCCATGAGATGCCGGCCTGGCAGCTCAAACCCGGTCACACCATCGTGGTCAAGCCGGGCGAGCGTGTGCCGGTCGACGCGACCGTGGTCGAAGGCAGCGGGCACGCCGACGAGTCGCTCCTCACGGGCGAGTCCGCGACCGCGCCCAAGCATGACGGTGACACCATCTGGGCCGGCACGCTCGTCGTTGACGGGGCGCTCACGGCGCGCGTCGAACACGGTGTCGACGCTTCGCGGCTATCGGGGATCCGGGCCCTTGTGGAGACGACGCTCTCGTCGCGCGCGCCCGCCGAGCGGCTGGCCGACAAGGTCTCGCTCTACCTCACGCTCGGCGTCATCACGCTCGCGTTCGCGACCGGTATCGGGTGGGCGCTCACGGGCGTACCGGCATCTCAGGCGCTCATCACCGCCGTTGCCGTGCTCGTGGTCGCCTGCCCGTGTGCGCTGGGGCTGGCGACGCCGCTTGCGATCAGCGTCGCGCTCGGCAACACCGCGCGCGAGGGGGTCCTGGTTCGCAACGGCGCCGCGCTGGAGAATGCGGGCAAGACAACGCTCGTGGCCCTCGACAAGACGGGGACGGTCACGCTCGGCAGGCTGGAGGTCGCTGGTTCCGGCGGGCGTCCCGAAGCCGAGCTCCTGCGAGCGGCGGCCGCTGTCGAGCAGTATTCGCAGCACCCGCTCGCAAACGCGATCGTCTCGGCGACTTCGCCGCCCGACGCCGCGCACGACTTCGAGTCGCGATCAGGGGCCGGTGTCTCCGCGACCTTGGAGGACGGTTCGCGCGTCATGGTCGGCAGGCTGGAGCTGATGCCTCGGCAGCCCGAGCAGGGCGTGGCGCAAGCCGCGCTCTCGCACGCGCAGAAGGGCGAGACCGTCGTGTGGGTCGGGCGCGACGACCACGTTCTGGGATTCCTTGCCCTGCGCGACGAGCTCGACCCCGACGCACGCGAAGCGGTGGCCGCGCTGCACGAGCGCGGGCTCGGGACCGTGCTGCTCTCCGGCGACAGCGAGGAGACGACGAGCGCAGCAGCAGCGGAACTTGGCATCGAGCGGCACGCTTCGCGGCTCACGCCCGAGCTCAAGGCCGAGGAACTCGCTCGGCTGCAGTCGGATGGGGAGTGGGTCGCGATGGTCGGCGATGGCGTGAACGACGCACCATCGCTCGCCAGGGCCGACTTGAGCATCACCGTGGCCGGCGGCACCGACATCGCGGGGGAGACCTCGGATGTGGTGCTCAGTCGCGACGATCTGAAGCTTGTGCCGTGGTTCATCTCTACGGCGTCGGCCACACGGCATATCATCCGTCAGAACCTGGGCTGGGCCATGGGCTACAACGCGGTCGCATTGCCACTCGCCGCGCTTGGACTGATCACGCCCGCGGTCGCGGCGGCCGCCATGGCTTCCAGCAGCCTGCTCGTGGTCGGCAACTCCCTGCGGCTACGAGGCAAGATCCAGCGGATCGAGGCCGCTGCGATGGCGCCGTCCATGCCGGCCGTCCCCGCGCAATAGCATCTCACCGGTCAAGCGGGCGGAATGACGTGAGCCTTCTCGTTCACACCATCGGGCATTCCACGCGGTCTGCCGACGCGTTCGTCGCACTGCTCGGGGAGTTTGGGATCACACGCATCGCGGACGTGAGGACGATCCCTCGCTCGCGTCACAATCCTCAGTTCGACATCTCGGTGATGCCCGATTGGCTGTCCGATGCCGGCATCGCGTACGAGCACATGCCGGGGCTCGGCGGCTTTCGTCACACGACAGCCGATTCACCCAATCTCGGCTGGCACAACGACGCCTTCCGAGGGTATGCCGACTACATGCAGACGCCCGAGTTCGGCGTTGCGATGGAGCACCTTGTGCTCGAAGCGAGTCGGAGCGTCTTGGCAGTCATGTGCGCGGAAGCCGTGCCCTGGCGCTGCCACCGGTCCCTGATCGGAGACGCGCTGATCGTGCGCGGGATCGCCGTGAGCGACATCATCGGCTCCGGCTCCGCGCGTCCACACCTCCTGACCGCTTTCGCTCAGGCGGACGGCGATCGCCTCACCTATCCGCTGCCGCTCTCGAACTGATCTCGGGGCCTACGCGGACCTCGGGGCGTCGGTGACCGCACTGCTGGGTGAGTGCCGGGTCGTCCGCCACTGGTCGGCGCACGATCACGAGACGCCGGACGGCCTGCAGTTCATAGGCGAGGCGCCTCTCGGCGGAGCCTGTCTACGGCCGCCGGGTTCGCTGGCTGGGGCATGACGAAGGGCGTCGTGGCGTCCGGCGTCATCGCAGACGCGGTCGAAGGACGGGCACACCCCGTGGCTCACGTGGTCTTGCCCTCGCGCGTCCCGGGTCTCGACGAGTCGGTGGTGCTCGCCAAGGAGAACGCCATCGTGGGCCGGGAGTTCGCCGGAGGTCATCTGACGTCGCGCCGAGGCAAGGCGCATGAGGACTCCGTGGCAGGTGGAACCTGTACGCATCTGGGCTGCGAGACGAAGTGGAACACGGCAGAGGGAACCGTCGACTGCCCGTGCCACGGTTCGCGCTACGGTCGCCACGGCGACGTCATCTACGGCCCTGCGTCGAAGGACATCCGCAACGCTTCGTAGCGCCCCCGCACGACCTTCGATGTGCGCTCGTCGTCGCGCGCCGTTCGACGCTCCGTTCTTGCGGATATATCATCGCACTCAATAAGATGGAAGCGAAGTATTCGCAGGCATCCGCCGTCGTGAGGAGCCCACATGGCGAAGCCGAATGGCGCAGACGCCATCTCCCAAGTCGCAGAGCAGTTCACACGCGCCTTCTGGCGCATGCGGCGTGGCGCCGCGAAGGAGCTCGCCCCGTTCGGGCTCACGTTCGCGCAGGCGCGCGTGCTGCGCGTGCTCGGGCGCGAGAAGGGCCCGATGCGCATCGGCGACCTGGCGGCGCGACTCGAGATCGTGCCGCGCTCGGCGACCTCGATGATGGACATCCTGGAGGAGGCCGGCCTCGCCGTTCGGGAATCCGATCGCGGCGACCGGCGCTCGGTCCTGGTGAGCCTGACCCCCGCGGGCGTCTCTCTGCTCGACAGGGTGGTCGAGGCGCGGCGCGCGAGCGCCGAGGCGCTGTTCGGCAAGTTGGACGAGCCGCAGCTGGCTCGACTGCACGAACTGCTCGAGGCGCTGAACGCGCCGGACGTCGGCGAAGGCGGGGCGGCCTGATGGCTGCGCCGCACCCCGGCGCGATCCTGCGTTCGCTGCGGCGCGATCCGTCGAGGAACGCGACGAAGGTCAAGCCGGGCACCACGCGGCGGATCATGGCGTTCGTCCGCCCGTACACGGGACTGCTCGCAGCCTTCTTCGTGGTCGTCGTGGTCGACGCCGTCGTGGGCGTGGTGAACCCGCTGATCTACCGCCAGATCATCAACGAGGGCATCCTCGCGCATCGGGCGGACCTCATCGTCGGACTGGCCCTGCTGGTTGCGGGCCTCGCCGTGGCGGACGGGGCGCTGTCACTGGTCCAGCGGTACGTGTCCTCGCGCATAGGCGAGGGGCTCGTCTACGACATGCGGTCACAGCTCTTCTCCCACGTGCAGCGCATGCCGCTCGCGTTCTTCGTGCGGACTCAGACCGGCTCCCTCGTCAGCAGGCTCAACAACGACGTGCAGGGTGCTCAGGAAGCGTTCACCGATGTCCTGTCCACGGTGGTCGGCAACCTCATCAGCGTGGCGCTGGTGCTCGCCGTCATGTTCGTGCTGTCTTGGCAGCTCACCCTCGTGGCGCTCCTGCTGCTGCCCGCCTTCCTCATCCCCGCGAGGTGGATGGGCCGCAGACTCGAGTCGATCATGCGTGAGAGCTACGAGCTCGCGGCCCAGATGAACACCACCATGGTCGAGCGCTTCAACGTCGCGGGGGCGCTGCTGGTCAAGCTGTTCGGGCGCCCCGGTGACGAGGATCGGACGTTCCGGGCGCGTGCGGGGCGCGTCCGCGATATCGCCATCGCTCGAGGGATGTACGCAAGGATCTTCTTCGTTGCCCTGACGCTGACCGCTTCGCTGGCGACGGCGCTCGTCTACGGGTGGGGCGGTCTGCTCTCGGTGCGCGGCGCGCTCGATATCGGCACTCTCGTGGCGCTCACGGCCTATCTGGCCCGGCTCTACGGGCCCATAACGGCGCTGTCCAACGTCAACGTCGACGTGATGTCGGCACTCGTCTCGTTCGACCGCGTGTTCGAGCTTCTCGACCTGCAGCCGATGATCCAAGAGAAGCCGGACGCCGTGGCGCTGGTCCGGGGCCCGCTCAGGGTGGAGTTCGACCGCGTCAGCTTCGCCTACCCGAGCGCGAGCGAGGTCTCCATCGAGTCACTGGAGTCGATCTCGATCGGCGAACGTCTCGCGCAGGACGAGGGCGTGCTGCATGACGTGACCTTCTCGATAGAGCCCGGTCAGCTGGTGGCGCTGGTCGGTCCTTCGGGCGCGGGCAAGACCACGATCAGCCAGCTCGTGCCTCGCCTGTACGACCCGGTCTCGGGCAGCGTGAGGATCGGGGGAACGGACCTGCGCGACCTCACGCTCGAGTCCCTCCACGATGCGGTCGGGGTCGTCACGCAAGATGCGCACATGTTCCACGACACCATGCGCGCCAACCTGCTGTTCGCGAAGCCCGACGCCACCGAGGAGGAACTGCTCGCCGCTGTGGAAGCCGCGCAGGTCCTCAGGCTCGTCGAATCGCTGCCGCAAGGGCTGGACACCCTCGTGGGTGACCGCGGCTACCGCCTCTCGGGTGGGGAGAAGCAACGTGTCGCGATCGCGAGGCTGCTTCTGAAGGCGCCCGACATCGTGGTGCTAGATGAGGCCACAGCGCACTTGGACTCCGAATCCGAGCGCGCGGTGCAGATCGCCCTGAAGAACGCCCTCTCAGGCCGCACGTCGCTCGTCATCGCGCATCGGCTCTCGACCGTCCACGATGCCGATCGCATCCTCGTGCTCGATGCGGGACGCATCGTGCAGGCCGGCCGCCACGACGAGTTGCTCGCGGCCGGCGGACTCTACGCCGAGCTGTACCGGACGCAGTTCGCCACGCAGGACGCCGGCGTCGTGTAGGCGGGTGCGTTCCTGCTGCCGATCGCGGCCCGACGGCGTAATCTGGTCGCACACGCAAGGTCGGAGACTACCGGGAGTAGCACATGGCCGACATCTTCATCAGCTACAGCAGCGAGGACAACGACGTGGCCAGGGCGCTTCGCGCCTACCTCGAGGCTGAGGGGTACTCATGCTGGATGGCCCCTGACGATGTGAAGGGGCCTCGCACGTACCCGGAGCAGATCATGTCGGCCATAGAAGAGTCCCGGGCGATGGTCATCCTCGTCTCGCAAGCCGCCAACGATTCGGGACATGTGGCCAACGAGGTCAGCGCCGCCTTCGACGCGCACAAGGCCATCTTGCCCATACGGGTCGAGGACGTGCAGCCCGCCCGGTCGCTCGCATACCTGCTGCGGCTGCAGCAGTGGGTGGACGCGTTTCCCGGGCCTATCGACCGGCACGCCGACGCGCTCCGCGACAGCCTCGCCGCCCTGCTCGGAGCCGTTGAGGAGTTGCCGGAGGTGGGCGGCAAGAAGCGTCTCGGCCTCGTGGGCAGGCTGCGCAAGCGCTCCCCTTCGCTCCTCGCCGTCGCGAGCCTGCTGCTCGTCGCGGTGCTCGCCGTGGTCGCATTCGGTATCTTCCAGTTGATCAGCCAGCTGCAGGCGGTGACCACACCCCAAGGGCCCGGGATCAACGCCGGCCCGACGGTCGATGCGGGAGCCGCCCCGGAGGTCAAGGCCAACCCCTCGGTCGCGACGGCGCCGGGACAGATCAAGTGGAGCTTCCAGACCGACGCGTCCTTCTATGGCGCGCCCCTTGTGGCTGACGGAGCCGTCTACACGGGGAACGTGAGCCACTCGGCTGTCGCCGTGGATCTGAAGACCGGCCAGCAGAAGTGGGCCGTGCAGATGGGTGGCGACGTCGAGGGCTCGCCGGCGATCTCCGGGACCACCGTCCTGGTCACGGCCGAGAACAAGTACCTCTACGCGCTGGACGCCGACACGGGCAAGCCGCTGTGGAAGACCAAGGTCGAGATGCCGCCGTCCAACACGACCCCGCAGCTGTCCGAACCGGTCTCAGCGTCCGGTCTTGTGGTGTTCGGCAGCGCGGACGGGATGCTGCGAGCCTTCGACGTCGCGACCGGACAGCAGCGGTGGACGCTGATGGCGGGCGCGAAGGACGTGCCTCCCCATGCCCGCCTCTCCGACGGAGTGGTGGTCTTCGCCAGCTACAGCCAGTACGTCGGTGCCGTCAACGCCTCTACCGGCCAGCTGTTGTGGCGCAAGGACCTCAGCGCGGAGTTCGATGGCCTCCCATGCATCGACGCCGGGGTCGCGTACTTCCGGACGGACAGCACGCTGTCGGCCCTGGATCTGAAGACCGGCAAGCAGCGCTGGTCGGCCGAGATCGAGGCGTGGGGCGGCAAGGAGGAGATGGTGCTTCCGTCACCCGCCGCGGGCGACGGCATCGTGTGCTTCCCGGGGGCGGGGAACTCGCTCGTGGCGCTCGACGCTGCGACCGGCAAGCAGATCTGGACGTTCCAGGCCCAAGAGCCGATCGCCCCGCCCGCCGTGAGCCAGGGGATGGTGTGCTTCGGCAGTCAGGACTCGTCGGTCTACGGGCTCGACGCGAAGACCGGCGAGCAGCGATTCAAGTGCGTCGTCGGAGATCCTCTGATCACGCAGACCACCCTGGACGGCGGCGTCGCCTACGTCGGGGGACAGACGGCCTCCCTCTTCGCCGTCCAAGCCCTGCCTTCGAAGTAGCCTAGGCCACCGTCTCCAGCTTCGCGAACCGCATGAGGGCCAGCCAGTCCGCCGCCTCGACGAGCATCAGTTCCTCGATCTCGCACATCAGGTCGCGCAGGCCGCGCAGGTCGCGCACCTGACGGATCCGTTGGTCGAACTCCCGCAGCGCGTCGGCCACGTTCTCGCTGCGTTTCGCGATGCGCGAGTACTCGCCGTGCGAGCGAATGCCCTCGAGCGCGGCGCCGAGAGCGGGCAGGATGATCGCGGCGATGGTCAGCAGTACCTCGAGCCACCTCACCTCGAGTCCGAGCCCCGGGCGGAAGAGGATCAGGTGGGCGGCGGGCGCGAGAAGCGCCACGGCGAAGACGAGCATGCCTCCCGCCTCGAGCCGACGGCTGATCACTCCCGCCGCGCGCGATTTCGACTCGTGGTAGCGCAGCTGGTCCTCGATCCAGTGCTCGCGCACGAACGCCGCGAGCTTCTGGGAGTCGTCATCTCGTTGCCTCGCCAGTGGCAACCCGTCCCACGCCTCGTCGAAGGCCGCCAGCATCCACTTCCCGGAGGAACGCATGGGACCAAGATGCGCCGGCACTCGCAAGGCCGACGGCTGGAACCCGCAAGCGGCGAAGAAGACCGCGGAACGGATCCGCTCGGCGAGGAAGCGATTCTCCATCCACTGCGCGTGGACTCGGCGCCGGTCGGCGAAGACGACCGTGGCGAGCACGAAGAGCAGGAGCAGGAACTCCAGCGCGAATGCGAACGGCGCGACTTCCGGGAAGAGCGTGCCGACGGCGACGCTCGACAGAGCCAGAAGCGACGACGCGTACACCATCCGACCGGTCAGCTCGTGGAGCCTCTGGTTGCCCTTCGCGCTGAGCGAGGCGCGGACGTACACGGGAAGGAGGCGGCTCCGGATCTCCGCCTTGTTCCGGTCGCAGACGCCCGGCGCTTCCTCCTCCCCGAACAGGTCGCGGTATGCGTTCTCGACGTAGGCGGTCTGCTGCGGCTCCGTGATTGAGAACGAGTTGAAGGCGTCCAAGCGGGAGAAGGCCTCCGCGGACAGGCCCCGTCCCGCAGACAGCGTGACGCCGTAGGGCGCCTCGGTCGAAATGACGATCAGCGGCCGCCCGATCTCCTTGGCGTACTCGACGACCAGGGCTGTCCCTCCCTCGCCGCGGGACGGCTGCCCGTCCCACAACGCGATGAGCAGGTCGCTGTGGTCCACCGTGTAGAGTCCGACGTCCGCGTACGCCTGCCGCTTGGCCTCCGCCAGTTCCGCTCCGGTCGCATCCGCCGACGCGAGCCGCCTCCCCAGCACCGATCGTCGAACGGAGCTGGCCAGCAACCGCTCGAACTCACGGCGTGACTCGGCCGTCTCGAAGTCGTCCTCGTAGTCCTTCTTCGGGAACGGCAGCACCGCCTCGATCGCGCCGAGAGGCAGCGCGAGGACCTCGCGGGCGATCAGGCGGTCGGCTCCCTCGGCGAGCGGGGTCAGGACGCTGAGCGCCACGGGAGTGTGACTTGAGGAGGTGACGATCCGCCGCGACTTCTCGTCGAACAGCTCGAAGAGCCGCGTTCGGAGGACGTCGCGCACCTGCCGAGCCAGTGCGTCCTCGTCGATCAGCACGCGATGCCCTGTGACGCCGATGCGGAGGCGGAAGGGGATGGGCTCCATCACGCCGTCTTGTCACCGGCGGCAGCCATGGGCACGACCTTGAACCCCGCCGAGCGCGCGTACTTCGTGTAGTCGTCCACGGTCCGGCGGTCCTTCTGCTTCTCTTCCTCAGACAGGTCGGCGTAGGGGACCAGGAGATCGTGGATCCGCGCCTCATCGTTCCGCACGCCGCCGGCTGCCCAGCCCTCCAAGCGCTGCTGGTCGGCCCATCCGTCGTGCTCCGCTTCGGCCAGGGTCTCTTTGTGCTCGTCGAGGAACGAGACCACATCCGCCTCTTCGCTCTTGGTGGCCTCCCCCTCGACCAGCGTGAACCCGGCGAGGGCGAGTATCTCGGGCATCCGGACAGCCGCGGCGACGTTCGCCGCCTGCTTCTCGGGCGTCAACTCCTCGTAGGGGACGTTGTTCGGGTTCCGCTGTCCCTCGGGTGACAGGCTCGCCCGCCAATCCGCGTGGAATATGGGCGCCAGCCTCTCCGCCTGCGCCAGGAAACGGTGCGGACGGCGGACAAGGGCCTTGAAGCGCTCCACGTCATCGACGTACAGGGCAAGTAGCTCGTCCGGCGGCAGGCTGGCGCGCCGCAGAGGCAGGCCGCCCCGGTCGCGCATCTGTGAGATCAGCTTCTCCATCGACCGGGCGCCGTGACGGTAGTGCCCGATCTCGAGTAGCGCGGTAAGAAGACCCCTGTCGATCTCGAGTGCCTTGCCCTCATCGCCCTTCACGAGGCCGAGCAGAGCGCGCAGCAGTACCGCGCGCCTCACGGGGAACTCGACGTCGGTCGGGTCGTCTTCCCACGGGTTGAGAGCCGCTGCCGCCTTCTGGTCGTTGTAGACCTGTCCGGGATTCGGACCGAGGACATCCAGAAATCCGGCGAGCCTGCTCTTGAAATCCGGCCCCTTCGCCATCACGAACTCCGCCCGGGTCCGGCGTTGCGGCTCCGGTTCGTCCGGCGAAGCCTCCTCCGGAGGACCGAAGTGCGCGAAGTCCCTGCTCGTTCCGCCCGCGAAGACGAACACGCACTTGCCGATCGAGTGTGTGAGCTGCCCTTCCTGGAAGAGCCCGTCCTGCATCGGCGCAAGAAGGTACTGCAGCCAGAAGCAGTCCCTCGAGTCGAACTCGTCCCAGAACACCACGGGCGTCTTGCCCGCCAGGATGCTGTCCCGCACCTGGTGATACGCACCGATGAGGTCCTCGGGTCCTTTGAACTGTGACAGGTTGAACTCGAGGACCTCGTTGTCTTCACCGAAGACGCCCTGCGCGATCTGCTTCAGCCCGAACGACTTCCCGGAACCCGGCGCCCCGAACACCGCTATCGACAGCGGTTGCTCTCTGCGGGCCGCTCTTGCGGTAGGCGAGCATGAGCTGCCGGAGAGAGCGCAACGCCTCGATCTCGCGCCGGTCCATCGTGAACAGCTTGCCGAAGCGGGCGCACGGCACCTCCGAGAGCGCCGCGGGGCCGACGAGCGCGAAACGTCGCGCGGGCCCGAAGAGGGGGCCCGGGAACACGTCGGAGTGGCCGCCCTCGCGCAGGATGGTCCACCGGGACGGAGCGCCCGAAGTGCCGGGGCAGGGCACGTCCGCCACAGCGTAGCGGTGCGTCGGCCGAACGATCTCCCGTGCCACAGGCTCGAACGGGAATCCGGGCTCACCCTGACCTACCGGCCCGTGGCCGCGCTCGCGGAGGAAGCGGGACGCCGAGAGCCCTGCCCTGAGCGACGCCACGAGGTCGGGGTCGGCAGCGCCTTCGGGGGCGGCAGCCAGCCCCCAGGCGACCGATGCGGCGACCACCGCGTGATAGCCGAAGGCGTCTCCCTGCGGCTGTCCGTCCTCCCACTCGCCTTCTCCGCGTTCGCGATCGAACACCAGCTTGCAGGTGTACTGTCCGGAGCTCGGCTGATCCAGCCAAACGGCGGCGTCGCCGCGAAGCGTCACGAGAAGGTGGCGGCATTCACGAAGCTCGCGCATGGTGGGGTTGGACCGTATCTCCTCGACGATGTCGTCCGCGGTGCGCTCCCACGAGGAACCGCGTGCGACCTGAGCGTCCTCCCGGCGGAGGTTCTCGGCGGTGACGATGACGACGAGCTTGTCACGGAAGCGCCGGGACACCTTCCGCCACAGGTCGCCGCGGCCCAAGGGAGCCGACATCTTCAGCACGATCCATTCGGGCCCGTGACCTTCTCGGGCGTCCCCCATCACTGGCGGCCAGCAGCGGGCGGCCGTCTGAAGTCCGAATCCCAGAGCGCCGTCGTCGATGACGAGGATGTCGGGACTCGCCGCGTCCAGCCCGGGCGCGGGATCCGCCGGGTAGTCGCCGCTCTGAACCGGTCCGTACCCGAGGTCCTTCGAGAGGCGCCACGTAGCTTCGCCCCTCTTCCGCCCCTCGTACTGGTCCCAGACGGCTCCCCGCTCGAACTGGGACGGCCACGTCCGCAGCGCCTTCTCCGTGGTCTGACTCCAGACCGAATGTGAGATCGGGGACGACCATGGCCGGTTTCGCCGCGTCCGGCGGGAGCGAGCAGCTGGCGCAGCGCATCGAGGAGGCGGAAGGTCAGCATCGCGCCGCCCGGGCTGTGGATCGACCTCATGCCGCTGTTCTCGGGCGACGCCGGTGTGCGACGCCGTCCGCCGTATACGTCGAGATCGAGTACGACGTCCCCCGTGACCAAGATGTTCCGAGCCATAGACGCTCCACCCCCGAGCGGAGACCGGACAATTCGCGTGCGATTCGTTCGACGGCGGGGCAATCCTAGCATGGCCAGAAGGCGGGGCGCGGACCGCCGCGGCGACGCGAAGAAGCCCCGGGTGGTACCGGGGCTTCTTCGGTGTAGCGGCGACACTACGAGCAGCGCGAAGCTGCTCGTGTCTAGTACCCGGTATAGAAGCTACCGAAGTCGTATGGCCCGGCTTCCTGACCAGGAGTCGGTGTGACGATGTAGGAGGTCGGGGTCACCGGCACCCAGCCCCCCTCCAGAACCTCGTGCACGGTGTACGTCTGCCCGGGCGTGAGGTCGGTGAACGAGTACCCGCCTTCGGAGTCGGTAGTCGTTGTTCCGATGGTGACGCCCCCCGAGTCGAGGAGCTCGATCGTCCAGCCGGCAGTCCGGGCTCGTCGGCGTCCTGCACCTCCGCTGTGATTCGCCGGTCGTCGAACACGTGACCGAAGACGGAAGCGGAGGTGACCAGCGGGACGGTCAGTTCCGCAGCGTCGGAGACATCGCGACCGTACTCGTCGACCGCCGCGACGGTTCCGATGTTGGTCGTGGTCTCATTCAGCGTGGCGCTCTTCGAGAACGAGACCGACGCGCCAGGCGCCAGCGGGCCGGCGAACGACCCGATCGGACCGAGGACGTCATCGGTCACGGCGACATCCAGCAGCGCGACGTCGCCCAGGTTGGTCACGAGGTACGTGTACGTGACGACCGTGCCAGCCCGGACACCTGTCACGGGTGCGTCGGACGTCTTGGTGATCCCCACGGTCGGGGTGCCCAGCGTGCCTTCGCGTCCCGCGACCTTCACCGGGACCCGCTTGCCGAAGGTGCCCGCGCCGGCGGCGTCGAGCTCCGAGAACCCGTTCACTCCGTTGCCGTTCAGCATGCCGGCCGCCGGATACGCCGGTGTCGACACGGCCAAGTGCGCCTTGAACTCAAAGGTCACGGACTCGCCGGGGGCGAGTTCCAGACCTGCCGGGAAGGTCGTCCGCAGCATGCCGTCGACCAGGCCGTCCTGGGAACTGAGAGCGATGGGTCCGGTCCAGCCCGACGTGGCGTCGAACACCCGCACGCCGTGGGCCTCGGCGGTCACCTGGAGCGAGAACCCTCCGACGATGGCCGGCCTGCTCGTGCTCGGATTGGTGACGATGAACCGGAACGGCACCGACGTACCCTCCGCATAGGGTCCGACCTCACCCGTGGTCCAGCCCTTCTGGGGGTGATAGCCTTCGTTCCTCCAGATGACGTTGACGGCCGCGCCCTGCGCAGGTGCCGAGAACGCGGCCCCAGCGCCCGACAGGACCATCACGACAGCCAGGCTCACCATCGCGACGACATGACGTGTGAGCCGGGTCCCGAGGTGTCTGGTCTGCACCATCGTGCCCCCTTCCTTGGACTGGCGGCGGGGGCCGTGGGCATACCCGCCGCGGCATGGCGGTGGGCATAAGGCTCCAACCGCGGTCACAAAGGGTATCGGCAGGCAGGTCGCCCGGCTCGATAGGCGACTAGTGCGCGAGGCATCGGTCGGCGTGCTCTCACCCGCGTGCCCTCGCGGTCTGGGGATACCGGGTGTATCGTTATGCGCGCACTAGGCAACCTGACGACGACGCCAACCAGTACTGCTGTATCGAGAGTCGGCGACAGTGAGTACCGATCAGGTCGCGATGACGCACGACGCGCTCGATGCACTCGACAGCGTCGCTGTCGTGCTGGGGCTGGACGGCTCGATCCTCGACGCCAACCGCGCCGCCTTGGACTGCTACGGGCACTCCCTCGCCGAGATGCTCACTCTGAGCATCCATGACCTGCGAGCTCCCGGGGACCAGACGGACCTCGACACGCGCATGCGGCAAGCCGCCAAGACCGGGGTGCTCTTCGAAGCGGTGCACCTCCGTGGCGACGGCTCGCCTTTTCCCGCGGAAGTCCGCTCCGTCCCGGTCCTTCTCGGAGGGACTCCCGCCTTGCTCAGCTTCGTGAGCGACCTGACCGCGCAGAAGCGAGCGGCCGAGGAGCTCAAGGACAGTGAGGCACGGTACCGGGCTCTGGCCGAGACTTCCCCACTCGCCGTCTTCGTCTACCGCAACGAGCTGGACAACGACGAGGTGGTCCTTGTGAACCCCGCGTGCGTGAAGCTGTTCCGGGCGTCCTCGCCCGAGGATCTCATCGGCAAGTCGGCCACGGAGCTGTTCGATCTCGATTCCCGGGCGCTCATGCGCGGGGGCCTACGTGAGGCCGGTGAGAAGGTTTCGCTCGCCGACGCGGAGATCGTCCGGCTCGACGGCACGAGAGCGACGGTGGAGGTGACCGGCTCGGCCCTGCTGGATCAGGGAGTCGCCGCGATCCAAGTGGTGCTTCACGACATCAGCGAACTCAAGCACGCGCAGAACGAACAGTCCCGAGCGGAGCGGTTCTTCCGGGATACGTTCGAACACGCGAATGTCGGGATCGCTCACGTCAACAGCGCCGACGGTACCTGGCTGAGGGTCAATCAGCGTCTGTGTGACCTGCTCGGATACACCCGCGAAGAACTGATGCAGACCACCTTCGCCGCGGTCACCCATCCCGATGACGTCGAGCAGAACATGAGCCATCTCCGCAGGATGCTGGCGGGCGACGAGGACACCTACGCCGCTGAGAAGCGCTATCTTCGCAAGGACGGTTCGATCATCTGGGTGCACCTCAACGTCGCTGCGATCCGCAAGGAGGACGGGACTCCGGACTACAACATCACCGTCCTCACGGACATCACCGAACGCAAGCAGGTCGAGGAGGCGCTGGCCGCAAGCGAATCGCGGTTGAAGGCCATGTTCGACGGCGCGCCGTCGGGGATCGCTTTGATCGATACGGTGACCGGGCAGATACGCGAAGCGAACCCTGCGTACGCGAAGATCGCCGGCCGGACGGTCGAGGAGTTGTTGGAACTCGATTGGATGAGCATCACGTACCCGGCCGACATGCGGGCCAGCCTTGAGAGCATCGCCCTTCTGAACGACACGGCGGCGACCGTCCAGACGGAGAGGCGCCTGGTCCGGCCTGATGGTTCCACGGTCTGGATCAGCATGACGGACGCCCCGGTGCTGGTCGGTGACGAGGCGCATCCGCAGCATGTCTGCATGATCCAGGACATCACGGCGGACAAGGAAGCCGAGGAGTTGCTGACCCGGCAAACGGGTCGCATCGAAAGGGCGCTCACCGCGGCAATCGACGTCGCCGGCAGCATCGGCGAGGCACGCGATCCCTACACGACCGGCCATCAGCGGCGCGTCGCCGAACTCGCGGCGAGGATCGCGCATGATCTCGGCATGTCGGATGCCGAGGTCGCAGACATCAACGTGGCCGGGCTGCTTCACGACATGGGCAAGGTCGGGGTGCCGGCCGAGATACTCAGCAAGCCCGGGCCTATCTCGCCGACTGAGTTCGAACTCATCAAGGGCCACGCCGAGGCGGGGTACCGGATCGCCCTGTCCGCCCACATGGAGGAACCGATCCCCGAGCTGATCTACCAGCATCACGAGCGCTGCGACGGCTCCGGCTACCCTCGCGGGCTTCTTTGCGACCAGATGCTTCTGGGGGCCAAGGTGCTCGCCGTGGCCGACGTCGTCGAGGCGATGATGTCGCACCGTCCCTACCGTCCCGCGCTGGGGATGGAGGCCGCGCTGGCAGAGATCGAGCAGGGCGCCGGGCTCTCTCTATGACGCCGAGGTGTCGAGAACGTGCATCGCGCTGTTCCGTGAGAGCGGCTTCGATTTCTCGTGACGGCACGCTCCGACGGCGGCACGCTGCCGCTCCAGGCGGAGTCGTTCAGTCGGGCGCTACCCGACCCTGCGGACCGGCAGCAGCACCTCGGTCCGGTACTCCTCCGGAGGCACCTTGTCCGGGTCCGAGTAGTAGCGTTCCATGGGCGGCCCGTCCATCTCGTACCCGTGGGTAGCCATCCACTGCATCGCCGCTTCGTAGGTGGCGGGCATCGACTCATACGGCCCGATGTGCATGGTCGAGAGCGCCTCGCGGCCGGCTACGCGCGTGATCGCGATGCCGGACTCGTCGGCCCCGGCCTCGGGAACATGGCCGCCGAGAGGGGCCCACAGCTCCCAGACCGCTTCGCCCTCGGGAGTCTCCGGCATCGTCAGGTACACGGCGGACGGCATGCCGGCAGGTTTCAGCCCGCGCTCTGAGACCCATCCGTACAGGCGCCCGTAGCCCTCCGGGATCTGAGTGAAGGATCCAGTCATGCGGAGCACGGCGACGGTTGCCGGTCCGACCGTGACGATCGTGGGTCCACTCATGAGAACCACCTCCGAGACGTGTATCCCCGGGACTGGCTTGACATACAACGGCGCTGTGCGGTCGGACCGGGGAGGAAGTCCCTGCCGCCCTCCCGCCTACCCGCCGGCAGGCGCGCCCTGCTCCGGCTGGTAGTCCCTCCGCCTCACCACGAACGCGGCGATGCCGGCACCCGCGAACACGACGGCAGCCGCCACCTTCAGTACGATCGCCATCGCGGTCACGATCACCTCGCTCGCGATGGCCGCGATATGCGGCCTGAGTGACACAGTCTGCGCCGGTGTCAGCCCCGACCGTGACAGCGACTCCTCCAGGCTGACGACGCCGCCGACCAGCCCGGTCGCGGTCGCCTTGTCGGCGGCGACGATCCTCTGCACCGCCGCGGGATCCAGTCCGGGCACGTTCGCAAGTCCGGCCGTCAGCGAGGACGCGAGCGTCACTTGCAGCACCGCACCCAACACCGCCACGCCCAGCACAGCTCCCACGCGCTGCGCGGTGGACACCGTCCCCGACGCGCTGCCCGCGAACTCCACCGGCACTGTGCCCATCACCGCGTTCGTCACCGGCGAGATCGCGAGGGCGGCTCCCGCGCCCATCAGCAGGAAGCGCGGTAGCAGGGACGTGGGGGTGTCGGCGGTGGTGATCGTCGAGATCCACAGAAGGGCGGCGCTCACGGTCAGCATGCCCGGCACCATGAACCAGCGCGGCGGGTGACGGTCACTGAGCGAGCCGACGATGGGTCCGATCACCATGAGCACCAGCGCGATCGGCGCGAGCGTGAGCCCGGTCCTGAGCGCACTGAAGCCCAGCCCGTCTTGGAGGAACAGCGGTATGAGGAAGAACCCGCCGACCATCCCGAACAGCAGGGCGGTCGTGGCAGCGTTGCCGGCCGAGAACGCCGAGCTCTTGAACAGGCCGAGGTTGAGCATCGGCTCGGCAGCGCGCGACTCCCACCACAGGAACGCCGCCATGAGCATGACCGACCCAGCGAACAACCACGGTATCGCGCCGCCCCAACTCACCGCCGGCCCCTCGATGACCGCGTAGTTGAACGCAGTGAACGCGGTCACCCACAGCGCGCCGCCGGTCCAGTCGATCGAGTGGCACTCCGCGTCCTTCGACTCCGGCACGACCAGCAGCGTGTAGACGAATGCCGCAGCCACGATCGGAACGTTCACGAAGAAGATGTAGCGCCAGTCGTACTCGGTCAGCAGCCCTCCCAGCGTCGGCCCGATCCCGATCCCGAACCCCGAGATGGCGGCCCACACCCCGAAAGCGAGTCCGCGCTCACTCGGCTCGAAGCTCACCTGAACGAGCGACAGGGTCGCCGGCATCATCGCGGCCGCTCCGACCGCCTGCACCACTCGGGACGTGACCAGCAGGCCGATCGTCGGCGCCAGACCGCAGGCGGCCGAAGCGACCCCGAACAACGCCAACCCGACCAGGAAGACCAGCTTGCGTCCGAACATGTCGCCGGTCCGGCCCATCGGGATCAGAAGCGACGCGAAGACGAGCGTGTAGCCGTTGAGCACCCACTCCACACTCGAGAGGTCGGTGTTCAGACCCTTGATCATGGCCGGGATCGAGATGTTGACGATCGTGCTGTCCACGACCACCAGGAACAGGCCTACGGAGGCGGCGACAAGCACGAGCCACTTGTCTCCGTATCGCCTGCCCCGCGTACCGCCCGCTACGTCCGCCATCGTGGCACCAGACGCCCTCAGATGAGATCCAACCGCACGGTCGTGACTCTGTCGTCCGTCCTCACCGCGACGAACCCGAGCTCTGAGACGACCTTGAGCATCCGGTGGTTGCCCGCATCGATGTAGCCCGTGATCTCCCGAAGCCCCTTCTCCTGCGCGATGCCGATGATGACGTCGGTCAGCTTGTAGCCGAGCCCTCTGCTCTGGAAGTCGTCGTGGACGACCACCGCGAACTCGCCGCAACCCCTGTCCGCTTCGGCCATCAGGCGACCCACGCCGATCATGCGCTTCTTCTTCCCGAGCGTGAGCTCGGCGATGATCGCCATCTCGCGGTCGTAGTCGATGTTGGTGAACCGCACGAGCATCTCGTGCGTGATGTCGATGTTGTGCTCGAAGAAGCGGCCGCGCAGGGTCTCCGGCGACAGAGTGGCCAGCATCTCGGCTTCCATCGGCTCGTCCTCGGGGCGGATCGGCCGCAGCAGGACCTCCGTGCCGTCCGACAGCTTCCACGGAGTGACGTATCGAGTGGGGTAGGGCGAGATCACGAGATGCGGGAACCTGGGCTTGCCCGCGATCACCGATTCGTCGATCACGATGCGCGCGTCGACCGCGCAGGCCTTCCCGTTCGCGATCACGAGCGGGTTGATGTCGACCTCTGCGATCTCCGGGAAGTCCACGGCGATGTTCGAGAGCTTGACGAGCAGCTCCTCCAACTCGCCGATGTCCGGCGCGGTCACTCCGCCGGGCGGCTTGAGCATCCTCGCGAAGATGCGGGTCTCCTCCATCATGCGGTGGGCCAGCGTCTGGTTCAGCGGAGGGAGGGCCACGGCGAAGTCGGCGAGCCCCTCGGCGGCGACACCCCCGGCGCCGAACACGATCACCGTCCCGAACTGCGGATCCTTCTTGAGTCCCAGGATGATCTCGTAGTCGACCGCCCGTACCATCTTCTGGACCGAGACGCCCTCGATCACGGCGTTCGGCGAACTCCTGCGCACGCGCGCGAGCAGGCGCTCGTACGCGCGCTCCAGGTCTTCAGGGGAGCACACGCCGGTCTCGACTCCGCCCGCGGCTGTCTTGTGCGTGATGCCCTCGGAGGCGATCTTGAGAACCACGGGGTAGCCGAGGCGAGTCGCCGCGGCCAGTGCTTCCTCGACGTTGTGGGTCAGCCGTTGTGTGATGACCGGGATCCCATACGTCTTCACGAACCGCTTCGACTCGTCTTCCGTGAGCACCTTGCGGCCGCTCCGTGCGACCCGCAGCAAGGTCGCCTGCAGGTTGTGTATGGGTGGCGCGACGTCGATCGCCAGCTGGGCGGGCGTCTCGTAGAGAAGCTCGAGGTTCCTCGCGTAGCGGTACATGCCCATGTACGACTTGACCGCGTCCTCGGGGGTGTCGTAGCAGGGCACGCCGGCCGCCTGGAAGATAGCGCGGCCGTTGTCGACGGTGCGGCCGCCCATGAGCACGGTGATGAGCGGCTTGGCTGCCTTGCCGGCCAGCGCCGCGACCTGCTCGGCCATGGCGTCGGGACGCGCGTTGCCCTGAGGCGTGTAGATGACGAGGACGCCGTTGACGCCTTTGTCGCGCAGGCATGCGTCGACTCCCGCTACGAAGCGGTCGCTGCCCGCATCACCCAAGACGTCGATGGGGTTGGAATGGCTCCAGTAGATCGGCAGGGCCGCGTCCAGCGCCTTCATGGTCTTCTCGGTCAGCGGCGCGAGTCTCCCGCCCAGCTCGATGAGCGAGTCGGTCGCCATGACGCCGAGGCCTCCGGCGTTGGTCACGATCGCCACGTCCGGGCCCACCGGGAGGAGGTGGGAATCGAGCACCTCCGCTGCGTGGAAGAGGTCGGCGACCTCGTGGACGCGGACGACGCCGGTCCTGCGGAACGCGGCCTCATAGACCTCGTCGTCGCCGGCGAGCGCGCCGGTGTGGGAGAGTGCGGCACGGGCGCTCGCGGCGTACCGTCCGGGCTTCAGCACGATGATCGGCTTGTTCCTCGCGAAGCCTCGCGCCGCGCTCATGAACCTCCGCGCGTTCCCGATGCTCTCCATGTAGATGAGGATGCTGCGCGTGTGCCGGTCCTCGCCGAGGAAGTCGATGAGGTCCGCGAAGTCGACGTCCACCATGCCGCCCACCGATGCGAACAGCGAGAAGCCGACATTCGCGCTCACAGCCCAGTCGAGCATGCCGGTCCCGAGCGCGCCGCTCTGCGATATCAGAGCGATGTCGCCGGCCTTCGGCTCCACCGTGAGGAACGAGGCGTTCAGGCCGATGGTCGGACGGATGATGCCGAGGCAGTTGGGACCGACGACACGCATGGGGGAGGTGCGCAGAAGCTTCTCGATGCGCCTCTCGAGCACCACGCCATGCGTGCCGGTCTCACCGAACCCCGCCGAGACGACGATCGCGCCGGCGACGCGCGCCGCCGCGCATCCGTCGAGCACGTCGGGCACTCCCTCCGCGGGCGTCGCGACGATCGCGAGGTCCACGCCCGCGGGCACGTCCGCGATACTCGGGACGCAAGGCAGCCCGAACACGGTCTTGTGACGCGGGTTGACCGGGTAGATGTCGCGCCCGGTCGAGGCCAGCAGGTTCTCCATGATCGTCCTGCCGACTGCGCCTTCGGTCTCCGTGGCGCCGATGAGCGCGATGGTCTTGGGGTCAAGCATCCTGCGCATAGTGGTATACCTCCAAGATGAGGATTCCCCTTCGGACGGGCTTTCCCCTCGCGATCGTGTCTTCGGAAGCCGGGGGTGCGTGCACTTGGCCAGAGCAGCGCTCATATGGGACCCCGCTCTCGCCGAGTACGACCTGGGCCCCGGGCACCCGCTCAACCCTCTGCGTCTCACTCTGACCGTGGATCTCATGGCCGCGTACGGCATTCCCGCGCCGGGAGAGATCATCGAGCCTCGCCCGGCATCGGATCGGGAGCTGATGCTCGTGCATTCGAGCGGCTACATCGAGGCGGTCGTAGAGGCGAGCGATTGGGGGACAGGGCTGCACGCGGGTTCGGGCCTCGGCACGGAGGACAACCCGATCTTCCCGGGCATGCACCGCATCTCGGCTCTGGTCTGCGGCGCTTCGATCGTGGCGCTTGAGGAGGTGCTGTGCGGACGGCGCACGCGTGCCTTCTCGATCGCAGGCGGCCTGCACCACGCCCACCGCAGCCGCGCCGCCGGCTTCTGCGTCTACAACGACGCCGCGGTCGCGATCGCGGTGGCGCGCGCCGCCAAGCCGGAGCTGCGGGTGCTCTACATCGACATAGACGCGCACCACGGCGACGGCGTACAGGAGGCGTTCGACGGCACGTCCAAGGTCATGACGATCTCGCTGCACGAGAGCGGTCTGTACGCGTTCCCCGGGACCGGTTTCACCTCCGAGATGGGCTACGACGAAGGGCGCGGCTATGCGGTCAACGTGCCGATGCCGCGTTTCGCAACGGATGAGTGCTACCGGCTCGCCTTCGACCGGGTCGTCACTCCGCTGACGCGGGCGTTCAAACCCGACGTCATCGTGGGGCAGTTCGGTGCGGACGCCCATCACACCGACCCGCTGACCGACCTCGGGATGACCCTGCCCGGCTACAGGGACCTCGTAGACCGCGTCGTCGGGCTCGCCGACGAGATGTGCGAGGGTCGCCTCGTCGCACTCGGCGGCGGCGGCTACCAGATCCTCAACGTGGTCCCTCTCGCATGGACCTGGGTCATGGCCAGGTTGCTCGGTGTCGGGCTTGCCGACGAGATCCCCGAGAGTTGGCGCGAGCGTGTCATCTCGCTGCTCCGAAAGGACGCTCCCCGCAGCCTCGGCGCGACCGATCTCTTCGAGCTCCCGGCCGAGGAGGCTGCGGGCGCGCTTGCGCAGACCGAGGCTGTGGTCCGGGAAGCGCGGGGTCTGTTGTTCCCGTTGCACGGACTGATACCGTAGGGACCGAGTCCGGTCCGGCGCGTCAGTGTCGGCGAACCTCGGACTGGATAGGACACGAAGCCAGTGCCCAAGTGGACCCGGACCGCAAGAAGGCGCCTGACCCGCCTGGCGGACAGGATCCTCCCTCCCGTCCGGCGGCTGTCGCTGCCGGCCGTTCGCGCCGTCGAGGCCGAGCACGGACCGGAGTCTGTCGAGGCGGCCAAGGCGCTCGATGCTGCGGGCGACCGCTTCGTGAAGCACGGCGAGTGGCGCCGTGCGGCGACGGTTTGGCGCGCCAGCATCGCGATCAAGGAGTCCCAGCGACATCCGGACTGGCCCGACGTCGCGCTGTCCACTGCCCGCCTGGCTCGCGTGTTGAGCGACCCGGAGGAGGCCGAGTCCGCCTATCGCCGCGCCGTGTCGCTCTACGAGACCAAGGCCGCGCAGGACCTCACGGGGCTCGCCTACGCACTGAACGGCTTGGGCCTCTTTCTGGTCGGCCGGTCCAGGATCGATGAGGGCGAGCCGTCCCTGCGGCGGAGCGTCGTCGCCTACGAGCGCGCTCTCGGGCGCAGCGATCGCCGACTCGTGGAGCCGATGATCGACCTTGCTTCCGGGCTGCTGCAACAGTCCCGCGAAGACGAGGCGGAACGCGTCCTGCGCCGGGCCAAGATCATCTACGAGAACGCCGAGGGCAAGGGCCCATACAACCGGGCTCTGTCGCTACTGGTCAACCTGCTGGACAGGCAGTCGCGCCACGAGGAGGCGAGACAGCTCGCGCAAGGCCTGCACTTCGACGAGGATCGCCTGCCCGTCTAGCGAGCGTCCCCGGACCTTTCGAGTCTTGCGGAATCATCCCTTTGGGCGGTTGAATCGCGAGCCCTTTCGGGGAAGCATTCGTGGGGGATCCGCGCGCGGCGCCGCCGCGCTCTGGAGGGTAGCGAGCGATCGCTCGTCACAGGGAGGGGTCATGAAAGCGCACGAAGGTTCGTCTCGGTTGACACGTCTCGCTCTCGTCGCGGTCGCGGTGATCGCCGCGGTCACGCTGGCGCTGCCAGCCGTGGCGCTCGCGAAGTCTGTGACACGGATCGTGGTGGCGAAGACAGCCACCGTGCACAACCCGGACGCGGGTACGACGGCGTGGCCGTACTCGCTCACCGTCAAGCTCCAAAGAAGGATCAGCGGGAGTCACTATCACGCTCTGTCAGGCACCGTGAAGGTCTACAGGTGGGACGTTGACGAAGAGGTCTACGGCTACCTGATGTCGAAGAAGGGCTCGACCATCTCGTTCAGCATCCCGGAGCGCGGCAAGTACAAGTTCGTGTATTCGGGAAGCGGGACCATGAAGCCGTGCACGGCCTACTCGACGATCATGGAGGACGTCGGCTTCACGATAGTCAGCAACGGCATGACGGTGACGCCGGTGAATGGGACCGAGTCGTGGATCACGGTGGCGTACACGGTCGGCTGGAACACCACCGCTTGGGACTGGCGCCCGTGGTTCGGCGCCGACTTGGACTTCGGGAACACCGAAGCGGACAACGTCTTCTACCAGCGCTGGCTCAAGGCCCCGGGAGCGGTGGAGTTCACATTCAAGGTGAACACCGTCGACATCCTCCCGCAGCTCTACGACAACGCCTGGGCGTTCGTCGACCCCGACGACGACCCGTACATCGTGGAGAGCCAGGTTCTGAGCACCGTCCACTACGTCATCGACTAGGGCGGTTCCCGGCGTCCTGGGCGTGACGCCGCCCAAGCCGTCGCGGGTCGAGAGCCCCTCCGACGGCGGTTCGATCCGCTCAAGCGGTCTCTTGAAGGGCTCGACCGTTTGGTCGAGCCCCACCTCCTTCTGCGCGCGTCGCCTGCGCCGGCGCTACGCACCTGTACGGAGGTGATATACACTCGAAGGGCCGGGTTAGTCAGGGGATGCCGCGGCTTCTCGCGGCGGCACGGTTCAGGTCATCGGAGAAGGGGTGGAAGATGAAGTATCACGTACGCACGTTCGCACTCGTACTGGTCGTAGCGCTCGGCGTCGCAGCACTCGCTGGTTGCGCCGCACCGAGCACCCCGACCGGTACGACCGGTGGCGGCACGACTGCCGCCAACGACACGTTCACGTATGCGCAAGGGGCGGATCCGCGTGGTCTGGATCCCGCGCTCGTGGACGACGGCGAGTCCTCGAAGATCATCGTCAACATCTACGAGGGCCTGCTGAAGTACGAGGACAAGTCGACTGCGGTGCTGCCCTCCCTGGCGGAGACGTGGACGATCAGTCCCGACGGCCTGAGCTACACGTTCAAGCTCCGTCAGGGCGTCAAGTTCCACGACGGCACCGACTTCAACGCCGATGCAGTCAAGTTCAACATCGACCGCCAGATCCCGCCGAAGGTGACCGCGGACATGTCCTACGGCCCGTTCGTCTACGGCTCGGTCAAGGACGTCGTCGTGGTCGATCCCTCGACGGTGAAGATCAACCTCACGGCGAAGAACACCGCGTTCCTCGCGAACCTCGCCATGAGCCTGGCTGCTCCGATCGTCAGCCCCAAGGCGCTCACCGACGGCAAGAACTCCGTCATGGAAGCTCCTGTCGGAACCGGTCCCTACAAGTTCGTGAAGTGGAACAAGGGCGAGAACGTCGTGCTCGTTCGCAACGACGAGTACTGGGGCGACAAGGCCATCATCAAGAACGTCGTCTTCCGCTTCATCTCGGACAACTCGGCCCGCGTCCTGGCGCTGAGCAACGGTGAAGTCGACATGATCGACGGTATCGACGCCACGGTCGTCGGTCAGATCACGCAGGGCGGCAGCAAGCTGTTCGAGGAAGCCGGCATGAACGTCAACTACATGGCCTACAACACCACTACGAAGATGTTCAAGAATGCCCCTGCCCGCATCGCCGTCTCGCAGGCCATCAACGTCGACGAGCTCGTGACGAGCCTGTATCAGGGCTACTCCGAGAAGGCCACGACGATCCTGCCGACGTTCGTTCCGGGCTACGACGCGACCGTCAAGCAGGTCGGCTACGACCCAGTGGCTGCGAAGGCGGGCCTGGCGAAGGCCGGGATCAAGAGCATCCACATGATCGCCTACACCAACCCTCGTCCCTACAACGCCGCCACCGGCGCGGCGCTTGCGACCGCGATCCAGGGCTACCTGCAGAAGGTCGGCGTCGCAGCCACGATCGACACCTTCGACTGGACCACCTACAAGGAGAAGGTCAAGGGCGGCGACTACGACATCGCGTTCTACGGGTGGATCGGTGACAACGGCGACCCCGACAACTTCCTCAACCTGCTCGCCGACCCGGATCCGACCATGAACATCGCGCGGTGGCAGGACCCGACATACAAGGCCGACATCAAGAAGGCCCTCTCCATGCCGAACGGCCCTGCGCGCAACGCGGCCTACGGCGCTATGGAGAAGTTCGTTGCGGAGCGCGCGGTCTGGCTGCCTCTGTCGCACGCGAAGACGCTGGCCGGCTATCGGCCGAACGTGTCCGGCTTCCTTTACCATGTGACCGGCAACGTGTTCCTTTCGAAGGCAGTGAAGAAGTAACCCAAGATATCAGCGGACTTCTGAATGCAGCCGAAGATCACGTGTCGTGGTCTTCGGCTGCACCTTCGCTGGCCCACATGAGAGCCGCACGCGATGCTCAAGTACGTGGTGAAGAGAGTGCTCATGGTCATTCCGGTCCTGATCGGAGTGTCCATCATCGTGTTCTCGCTCATGAGGGTGTTCTCGCCTGACCCTGCTCCCGTCGTGCTCGGTCAGCACGCGACGGAGGAGACGATGCAGGCTTGGAGGCAGGCCAACGGCCTCGAGGAGCCGGTCGTCACGCAGTACCTCCACTACGTGGCGGGCGCGCTACAGGGAGACCTTGGGACGTCGTACTACACGAAGTCCCCGGTGGCCGAGGAGATCGGAGCGCGCTTCCCGGCAACGATCGAGCTCGCTGTCGTGGCGATCATCTTCGCTTCCCTGGTCGGGATCCTTCTCGGGGTGATCGCGGCGGTGAAGAAGAACTCCGTGTTCGATGCGGCGGGGACGTTGCTCGCTCTCGTGGGGGTCTCCATCCCCATCTTCTGGTTGGGGATCCTGTTCATCATGTTCTTCAGCGGCTTCCTGCACCTGCTGCCCTCGGGTGGACGGATCAACGTCCTGCTCCAGCCGGTGCACGTGACCGGCTTCTACTCGATCGATGCGATCCTGCAGGGCAACTGGGAGGGTCTCAAGGACGCCGCCATCCACATCATCCTGCCGGCGCTCACGCTCGGGATGTACTCGATGGCGATCATCACCCGCATGACTCGTTCGACGATGCTCGACACTCTCGGCCAGGACTACATCAGGACGGCCCGAGCCAAGGGCATCTCGGAGGCGAGGGTCGTCGGCAAGCACGCGCTGCGCAACTCGTTGATCCCCGTGACGACCGTCATCGGCTTGCAGTTCGGAGCGCTTCTCGGGGGCGCGCTGCTCACCGAGAGCGTGTTCTCGTGGCCGGGCATAGGCAAGTTCACCGTGGACTCCATCCTGAAGTCCGATTTCCCGATCGTGCAGGGGATCGTGCTGCTCGTCGCCGTGATCTTCGTCATCGTCAACCTGGTGGCCGACCTCATCTACGCCTACCTCGATCCGCGCATCAAGTACGCGTCGAAGCGGGAGGGCTAGCGCGCATGGACTGGCCGACAGCCCCCGCGCCAGGTACGGCGCCCGATCAGCCCTCGGAGAGCCTCATCGCCGACGAGGCGATGGCACTCGGCGAGGCGCTGCCCAGGGGGCAGTTCCCCGAGGAAGACGAGACGTTCCACGAGAAGCCCGAGAACCAGTGGCTCGAGATGTGGAACGCCCTGATAGCGAACAGGGCTGCGATGGTGAGCCTCTTCTTCATCGGCTTCCTGGTGCTCGTGGCGGTCTTCGGGTCGTACCTGACGCCGTACAACCCGATCGAGACGAACATGGCCAACACGCTCAAGTTCCCGAGCGCACAGCACTGGTTCGGCACCGACCAGCTCGGCATGGACATCTTCAGCCGGGTCATCGCCGGCACACGCGTATCGCTCACGGTCGGACTGCTGGCGGTCTCCATCGCGCTCACGGTCGGCGTCATCCTCGGCGCGATCGCCGGATACGCCGGCGGCTGGGTCGACACCGTGATCATGCGCGTGATGGACATGATGCTCGCCGTCCCGTCGATCCTTCTGGCCATCACGCTGATGGCAGCCCTCGGCAAGGGCATCGACAAGGCGGTGATCGCCATCGGGCTCGTCTCGATCCCCGAGTACGCCCGCATCGTCAGAGGCAGCTTCCTGTCGATCAAGGAGAACGACTACGTAGCGGCCGCGCGCGTCGTGGGCAACAGCCCGCTTCGGATCATCTTCCGGCACGTCCTGCCGAACGCGCTGTCCGTGATCATCGTCCGCGGGACGCTCGGCATCTCGAGCGCGGTACTCGACACCGCCGCCCTCGGCTTCCTGGGCATGGGGGTGCAGCCGCCACAGGCGGAGTGGGGCGACATGCTCGGGCGAGCGCGCGGCCTCATCTTCCAGGCGCCGTACGCTCTGCTGTTCCCGGGTATGGCGATCACCGCAACGGTGCTGGCGTTCAACCTCCTGGGCGATGGTCTGCGCGACGCCTTCGATCCCAAGGCCCGGGTCAAGTAGGACGGACAGATGACTGACGACATGCTTCTTGAGGTCAGGGACCTGACCACCGACTTCGAGATGAAGCGGGGGACGGTCCATGCCGTCATCGACATGAGCTTCTCCGTGGCGAAGGGGGAAGTGCTCGCGATCGTGGGCGAGTCCGGTTCGGGCAAGAGCGTCACGTCGCTGTCGGTGATGGGACTCCTGCAGCCGCCGGGCCGCGTCGTCAAGGGCGAGATCCTCTACAAGGGGAAGGACCTGCTGGCGCTCTCGAAGCACGAGATGCGCGACATACGCGGCAACCACATCTCGATGATCTTCCAAGAGCCGATGACCTCGCTCAACCCGGTGTTCACGATCGAGGACCAGCTGACCGAGAGCATCCGCACCCACATGAAGCTTGACAGGCATGCCGCGGCAGCGCGGGCGATCGACATGATGCATCTCGTGGGCATCCCGTCTCCCGAGAAGCGCATCAAGGACTACCCGCACCAGATGTCGGGCGGTATGCGGCAGCGCGTGATGACCGCAATGGCGCTCTCGTGCGATCCCGACCTGCTGATCGCCGACGAGCCGACGACCGCGCTGGATGTGACGATCCAGGCGCAGATCCTGGCGCTGATCAACGAGCTGCGGGACAAGATCGGGATGGCGGTGCTGCTGATCACCCACGACCTCGGCGTTGTGGCCGAGACCGCGGACCGCGTCATCGTCATGTACTGCGGCCAGGTCGTCGAGCAGGCGACCGCCGCGCAGGTCTTCGAGCGCCCGATGCACCCCTACACGCTGGGACTCCTGGAGTCGATCCCCACGATGGAGGACACCGAGGTCGACCAGCCGCTCTACATGATCCCGGGCATGGTGCCGAACCCGCTCAACATGCCGAGAGGCTGTGCGTTCGCCGCCCGCTGCGCGCGGCGGATGGACCGGTGCGTCTCCGATATGCCGCCCCTGTATGCGGCCGAAGACCGCAAGCTGCGCTGCTTCCTCTTCGACCCCGAGGCCGGGGAGGAGGTGCGCTCGTGACCGGGCCGCTGGTACAGCTCAAGCACCTCTCGAAGTTCTTCCCGGTCGACACCGACCTGCTGGGGCGGACCACATCCGTGCTCAAGGCGGTCGACGACCTCTCGCTCGACATCTGCGCCGGCGAGGCGTTCGGGCTGGTGGGAGAGTCGGGTTGCGGCAAGACGACCGTCGGCAAGATGCTCGTGAACCTCTATACGCCCACCGCCGGCGAGATCTGGTACGAGGGGCGCAACGTAGCGAGCCTCTCGGCGCGCGAGCGCCGCAAGCTGTGCTGCGGCATCCAGCTGATCTTCCAGGACCCGTACTCGTCGCTGAACCCGCGCATGACCGTGGGCGACATCGTCTCGGAGCCGATCCGCATCAACAACCTGCTGCCTCGCGAGCAGATCGCCGACCGCGTCGGCTACCTCTTCAACGCCGTGGGGCTGTCGGCCAACTACCGCAACCGCTTCCCGCACGAGTTCTCCGGCGGGCAGCGCCAGAGGGTCGGCATCGCACGCGCGCTCGCGATGGAGCCGCGGCTGATCGTGTGCGACGAGCCGGTCTCGGCACTCGACGTCTCGATCCAAGCGCAGGTGCTCAACCTGCTGTCCGACCTGCGCGAGGAGTTCGGCCTGACGTACCTGTTCATCGCGCACGGGCTGAACGTGGTAAAGCACATCAGCGACCGGGTGGGCGTGATGTACCTCGGCCGGCTGGTCGAGGTGGCGCAGAAGCGGGAGCTGTACAACAACCCGCTGCATCCCTACACGAAGGCGCTGCTGTCAGCGATCCCCGTGACCAACCCGGCGCAACGCACGAAGCGGATCCTGCTCGAAGGTGACGTCACGAGCCCCATCGATCCGCTGCCGGGCTGCCGTTTTGCCGGCCGCTGCTATGCGAGGAGCGGGTGCGTCGGCTGCGCGTGTGAGACGACGATGCCGGAGCTCGTCGAGGTCTCTCCCGGACACTTCGTGTCCTGCTATCTGTTCGAAGAGGGCCGGCGAGTGCTGGAGGCCATGCCGCGCTAGGCGGTCTGCCCGAGCGCCTTCGACATCACCGCGACCTGTTGGCCGAGGTGCTCGCATCTCTCATAGACCGTCCACCCGAGCGCGGCGTAGAAGTCCTCTGCGTCCGGCGTGTACAGGTACAGCCGTTCGACTCCGAGCGCCGACGCGTCTGACTCGATCCGTCCGACCAGCGCAGAGCCGTATCCGTGCCCGCGGTACGCCTCGACGACGTACAGGCCGGCGAGCCACGGGGTGAGTCCCGGCCGCGTCTCGGCCATGTCGCTCGCGACGAGCATCGCGGAGCCGCGGAGCGACGCCGTCCTCGAGCGCCACGACGACGCTCGGCACGCCGCCCCGCCCGCAACTCGCCTCGAGCCGTCGAGTCCGGTCCTCAAGGGTCTCGTCGGGCCGGAGGTACCCCCACTGCTCGAAGTGCAGGCGCGCGAGCTCGGGGACGAGCAGCGGATGATCCGCGAGGTACTCGATCTGCATGGTCTGCGCTCCCGTCTGCCCGTCTATCCGTCCGCCCGAACCCGCGCGGGCGCACTCACGTGCATGACGCAAGGGTACCGCTTGGGTCCTGTCACCGGGCGCTCGCCCTGTCGCATGCCCATCGCGAGCGACTGTCATCGCCACGACCCCCCCGGTCTTCGGGTACACACCGTGCAGGTGAGGAGGAGGCTGCAGCGTGGAAGAGGCGCGATTCGATCTAGTGGTGCTCGGCTCGGGCTCTGCCGGTCGGACAGCGGCGCTCGTGGGTCTAGGTCTCGGCGCGAGCGTCGCCATAGTCGAGCGCGGACAGCTCGGCGGGGAGTGCACGTGGCGCGGCTGCGTGCCCAGCAAGACCCTGCTCGCGGCGGCCCGTGCCGCCTCGGTCCCGGATCAGCTGGAACGGTTCGGCCTTGCGCCGGACGGGCCCTTCAGGATCGACACGTCGGGCGTGATGGCTCACGTGCGCTCGGTGAGGGAGCAGATCGGCCAGCACGACTCAGCGGAAGTCCTCGCGGGCTACGGCCTCGAGGTCTTTGCGGGCGAGGCCCGTTTCGTGGAGCCGAGCGTGGTCGAGGTCGGCGGTCGTACGTTGGTGGGACGCCGCTTTGTTATCGCCACCGGCTCCCGGCCGCTCCTCCCTCGGGTCCCGGGGCTGGACGAGACCGCGGCGCTCACCTCTGACACCCTGTGGGACATCGATGTGCTGCCGCGGTCGCTGGCCATCCTCGGCGGCGGGCCGGTGGCGGTCGAGATGGCCTCCGCGTTCACGAGACTGGGGACCCGGGTCACCATGCTGGTGCGCTCCGAGCTCTTGCGCGCGGAGGAGCCGGAGCTTGTCGAACGGCTCAGGGCGGTGCTTGCGTCGCAGGGAGTCGAGATCGTGACGGGCGTTCCTCTCGAGCGCGTCGAACCGCGTGACGGCGGCGTCGTTCTGGTCGGAGGCGGCAGGGAGTTCGAGGCAGAAAGGTTGCTCGTGGCGGCCGGCCGCATGCCGGTCGTCCCTGAAGGGCTGGAGGCCGCCGGCGTGGAGGTCGGAGAACGCGGCATAGTCACCGACGCTCACATGCGGACGACAGCGCGCCACATCTTCGCCGCGGGTGACGTCACCGGCCCCTATCGCTTCACGCACACGGCCGAGCGCGAGGGGATCGCCGCCGCCACCAACGCCCTGTTGCCGGTCGGACCCAAGGTCGCCTGGAGGGACATCGCGTGGGTGCTGTTCACGGAGCCCGAGCTGGCGCATCTCGGCATGACGGAGGCGCAGGCGCACGAGGCGTACGGTGACTCGGTCCGGGTTCGCCGGTACGACTTCTCGACTCAGGACCGCGCCCGCACCGAGGCCGCGACGGATGGCGTCGCGAAGTACGTCCTCGACGATCGCGGGCACCTCCTCGGAGCTCACATCCTGGGGCCGCGCGCGGGCGAGCTGATCAACGAGGCCGCGATCCTGCTCCACAACGACATGCCGCTCTCCTCGCTCTCATCGGTGTTGCACGCCTATCCGACCTTCGCCGACGCCGTGAAGCGACCGGCGGACGCCGAGTACGCCGAGCACTTGCGGGACAACCCCGCGCTGAGAGGCGCGCTCCGGATACTCGTGGGACACAACGACTTCAAGGCCGAGCTGTGACGGCGGCATCCCGCAAGCGGCCCGTCGTCGCTGTCGTGGCCCGGTTCCCCAGGTCCGGCGAGGTGAAGAGCCGCCTGATCCCGCGGCTGGGCGCGGAGGGCGCGGCGGCGCTGCACCGCGAGCTCGCGGCCCACTGCGTCTCGCGGATGAGGCCGCTGCAGGCCTCCGGCGACGCTGATATCGAGGTTCACGTCGATGGCGGGTCGCCCGGCGAAGTCGCGGCGTGGCTGGGCGACTGGCCGCGTTTCGCGCCGCAGCCGGAGGGCGACCTGGGCGACCGGCTGCGCTCGGCGATGTCGTCTTCCTTCCGGTCCGGCGCTCCTTCGGCGGTCGTGGTGGGCTCGGACTGCCCGGCCGCGCGCGCGACACACGTGCGCGCGGCGCTGCGACAACTCGCGACGCACGACGTGGTGATCGGTCCCGCCGAGGACGGCGGCTACTGGCTTCTCGGCGTCAGCGCGCGCGCTGCGCATCGAGGACTCCCGGTACTGTTCGAGGGGATCGAGTGGGGTGCGGACACGGTCTTCCGCGACACTCTGCGCCGTGCCGGGCAGGCTGGTCTGACCGTCGGCTTCGCCGACCGCTTGGCCGACGTGGACCGCCCGGAGGACCTCCCCCTATGGGAGGCGGAGCGCCGTCTTGAGCGGACTCCCCCTGCCTCGGTCTCGGTGGTCATCCCCGCGCTCGATGAGGCGGATCGCGTGGGCGCCGCCGTGAGCAGCGCGTTCAGCGGAGGCGCTCGCGAGGTGATAGTGGTCGACGGAGGAAGCCAGGATGGCACGCCGCACGCAGCCAGGAGCGCCGGCGCCCGAGTGATCGACGCCCCGCGGGGCCGTGCCGGGCAGATGAACGCGGGGGCGAGGGCGGCGACTTGCGATGCGCTCGTGTTCCTGCACGCCGATACCACGCTGCCCGCCAAGTCGGCCGCACTGGTGTGCCGAGCGCTGTCCGCCGAAGGGACCAGCGGGGGTGCCTTCAGCTGGGGGACGTACGACACGCCGCTGGCCCGCCTCTTCACCCTCGCCGGCCGGATGAGGATGGCCGTCTTCCGAGTCCCCTACGGCGACCAGGCGCTCTTCATGACCAAGCGCACCTTCGAGGACCTGGGCGGCTACCCCACGCAGCCGGTGATGGAAGACTGGGAGCTCTCGCGCAGGATCATGCGGCTCGGTTCCGTGCGGATCCTGCCCCAGCGCGCGCTCACTTCGAGCCGCCGCTGGAACGAAGGAGGCGTCGTGCGTGCGTCCGCGGCGTACCTCGCGATCATCGCGGGGTATCGGTTCGGCATCGACCCGGCGGTCCTCGACGGCTGGCGGCATCCACGGTGAAGGGGAGACCATGCAGGCGGACGAGATAACCGATTCGGTCCTCAAGCGCTTCTCCCGGGTGGCGCTCGGCATCGACGCTGGTTTCGGCGTGTGGACCGGCAACCGCTGCGCGGAGTACCTGGGGTACGGCGATACTCTCGACGGCATCCCGGTGGTTTCGCTCGAGTCGTTCGTGGGGGTCGGGAACCCGGCCTCCTTCGCGCGGCTCACCGCGGGCGAGCGAGTACTGGACATCGGCTGCGGCGGCGGCCTCGACGCTCTGGTGGCGGCGGCTGCCGTGGGACCGGAGGGTGAAGTCGTGGGCGTGGACATCACTCCCGAGATGATCGGGCGGGCACGCGAGGCGGCGGCGATGGCGCCTTCCGCGCCGGTGACCTTCCTGCTGGCTGACGCCTCGGAGCGCCTGCCCTTCGACGACGGCGCGTTCGACGCGGTCCAGTCGAACGGTTGCCTCAACCTGTCGCCGAGGAAGCCGGAACTCCTCGCCGAGGCTCACCGCGTGCTCCGCGCCGGCGGGCGGCTCGCACTGTGCGACGCCGTCCTGAAGCCCGAGAAGGCGGCCGAGGTGTCGGCTGACCCGGACAGCTGGTCGCTTTGAATCTCGGGCGCTCTGCCGGCGGCGGAGTTGAAGGCGATGCTCGAGTCGGTGGGGTTCGTCGCGGAGCAACTCGACGAGCGCCCCAACCCCCGGAACGACTACACCTACTGGGCGTCGTTCCTGGCGGCGAAGCCCTCGTAGCGGCAGGTGCGGCTGACCGGACCGGTCATGTCAGCGCGCCGTTTCAACTCGATCCCGCGCCCGCCGTGCAGCCGAAGCAGTGGACGGAGTGGACCACCCGCCGCGTCGCCAGGGCCTCGGCGTCGAACTCCCACACCGTCGGGGGCGCATCGTGCGACACGGGTATCCCCCGCCCGAGGTTGAAGTCGCAGTCGTAGAGCCGCCCGTCCCATCCGACCTCGACCTGGTGCCTGCACTGCAGGAAGGGGACGACCTCCGGATTGAAGGCCTCTCGCAGTGCGCGAAGGTAGCGATCGTATCCTCCCTCAGCGATCAGACGGTCGCGGAAGCGCCCTACCGGCATGTTCGTCATCGTGAGCAGGTGGGTGAAGACGATGCCGAACCTCGCGGCCAGCTCTTCGCGGAACAGCTCCTCCAGCATGGCCTGCGGCTCGGGGAGGGTCGTACCGACGGTGTTGTAGATGAGGTCGAGCCGGGGTCCGCCATCCGTGCCGTACCCCAGCGCGTTGAGCGCGAGCAGCATCCGCACGCTCAGGTCGTGCACTCCCGGGCCACGGCCCAGGTCGACGTTGCGGACGGTGTAGCACGGCAGCGACGCGAGCAGCTCGATCCCGGAAGAAGCGTAGAGGCCAGCCAGCGCTGCATGTTCGGGGTCCGCGAGTACCGTCAGGTTCGTGCGGAGCTGCACGCGGTGTCCGTGCGCGCGAAGCGCGCGGAGGAGGTCGGGCAGGAGGGGATTGAGCTCGGGCGCCCCACCGGTGATGTCGACGACCTCGGGACCGAGGTCCGACGCGACTTCAACGACTCGCGCCATCGTGTCCGCGCCCATCATCTCGCCTCGTGAAGGCGAGGCGCTCACATGGCAGTGCGAGCACACCTGGTTGCATCGTAGCGTCACGCTGACGGTCAGGGCGCGCAGATCCAACCCGCGCCGAGACGACTCGTCCAGTTCCGAGATCCGCGAATCGAAAGTCTCTTCTGTCTCGACACAACCCACGGCAGGTCCCTTCGCGCTCTTGCTCCTATCGACTATTCCCCGCCTGGCCGGGCGCGCCGCTCGTAGTGGCGATGAGGCCAGCGGCTCGTGGTCGCTCTCGTCGCGCCGGCCCGCCGCGCGCAGGAGGCATGCCGCAGGCTGACGGGCACCTTCCGGCCTGCTACTCGCGGCGCGTGCGGGTAATCTACTTGTCGTCAGGGGCTCGTAGGATTCCGGACACGACGGATGGAGCGGATCCGATGACCGACGAGGAGATCCTGAAGTCGTCCTGCATCGCCGACACTGCGGCCGAGGCCGCCTTGGACCGCGTCCTCGCCCGGCTTGCCGCGGCGGAGAAGGTCAGCGAGATGGTCAAAGTGAGCCTGTCGCCGAAGGCGCGCAAGGCCGCCGAGAAGAAGACCTACTGGTGGGACGTGGGAATGGCCGTGAAGGAGTGGGACGAGACCCGGCACTAGGCAGCGACCCCGGAGTCGAGCTAGGTCACCGGCCCCGATCCACCCGTGTCGAGATCGGCGAGCATCTCCCTCACGTCGCCCGCGCGGAATGCCCGCCCGTGGGCCGGCATGAACCGCGTGGCGCCGGCGTCGAGCAGCTTCCGGATGCTGCGGAACGCCCCTTCCGGGTCCGCCGCCATCGCAGGGGGCGCCACGTCGCGGGTCATGTGGCCGGGCCCTATCAGAAGGTCGCCCGCGAACGCCGTCCCGTCGTCCAGCAGCAGCGAGATGCACCACTTGCTGTGCCCGGGCGTGAAGTGGAGAGCGCCGGCAAGGCCGAAGTCGTCAAGACGCCGGCCGTCGTTCAGCGCGAACGTCGGCGCGATGGCGGGCAGATGAAGCAGCGGCATCGCGTTCGTGGCCAGCCATCCGACCGCGCGGGTCCAGTTCCTGGTCGGGGGGGAGAAGTCGCGGCCGCCGGTCGAGAGCACTTCGCAAGATGCGGGGTGCGCCGCGATCTCGAAGTCCGCCCGCTTCAGGAGCGCCGGGATCGAGCCGACGTGGTCGAGGTGCGGGTGCGTGAGGACGGCGAGCCTGAGGTCGCCGAGGCTGCGCCCGATCGAGCGCACCTTGCGCGTGATGAGACTCTCGAACCAGCGGAAGCCGCTGTCGACTAGGAAGAGCGCTGCGGGTGTCTCGATGAGGTAGCTGGAGAACGCGATGCCCTGGATGCGATGGACTTTCACTGGGTCTTCACGGTGGGAGGCCGAGCAAGCCCCGTGCCGCGGCCGAGCCGGAGTGCCGTTCGGCAAACATTCAGCATTCCCCCAGGGATGAGGACCTCCTCATGCCGGATCGGGGCCTCCTCTTCCCCTTCTGTAGCGTCGGCACTCGGCCCGTGGGGTCCGGCGCCTCCCTCCCGGGTACGTACTCACATATACGTCGACCTGCCTGGGAAGGAAGGGATCCGCTGATGGAAGAGGTCGAAGCCACGATCTTCGACGGCGAGACGGTCGTTGTGTCCGGTGTCACCGTCCTGTTGGACTTCACCGACGCTCCCGGAGGCTCGCCGGACGGTGCGGGGTGGCACGCTCACGCCGCGCTTCCGCTCGGTCTGATCATCGAGCCCGCCGAGCAGATGCGGATCGAGATCGCCGACGGCAGGTCCGGTCCGGTGGAAGTCTGCGGGCCGCCGACGATCGAGGGCGATCGGGCCCTGCACGTGTTCGCCGGTATCGGCCCGCTCGCGAGATCGGGCGCCTAGCCCGGTCCCCCTTGGAGTGAGCTGACGGCCCGCTGGGCCCACGAGGAATCGCCCAGGATCGCCCTGCCGACGCCGATGAGGTCGGCCTTGCCCTCGGCAAGGAGCCTCTCGGCGTGTTGCGGTTCCGTGACGCCTCCGGTGAGGATCACCGGGATCGACACCACGCCCTTGATGGCCTCGGACAACTCGGCGAAGTACCCCGGCTCGTCGTGTCCCGGCCTGATGTAGCCCGTCAGGCCGCCGGTGACGTCCAGGATATCGACCCCGGCCCGTTCGAACTCGACCGCCGCGATCGTGCTGTCCTCGATGCGGGTGCCGCCCTCCATGTAGTCGCGGGCGCCGAGTCGCAACAGGACGGGGAACTCCTCACCGACCGCCTCGCGCACTGCAGCGATCACATCCAGATGCAGGCGGATCCTGCCGAACACGACGCCTCCGTATTCGTCGGTCCGCTTGTTGGTCAGCGGCGAGAAGAACTGGTTCAGCAAGTATCCGTGGGCGCCGTGGATCTCCACGCCGTCGAACCCGGCCTCCTTCACTCGGCGTGCCGCTGCGGCGAACTGCCCGACCAAGATGTCGATCTCACGGTGCGTGAGTCCTCGGGGTGTCTCGGGCCGGCCCAAGGGGAGAGGCACGTTCGACGGGCCGACCACCTCGAGCCCCGTGGCCGCGGCGCTGCTGGCGGCCCCCGCGTGGTTGATCTGCATGACCGCCTTCGAGCCGTTGCCGTGGAGGATCGAGGTCAGCTCCCTCCACCCTTCGATCGTGCCGTCATCCGCGATCGAGGGTTGCCCGACCCGGTTCATGCCCTGCCTGGTGATGTAGCAGTGCTCGGTGATGATCAGCCCGATGGCGCCGCCGCGCGACTTCTCGTCGTAGTACGCGAGCAGTGCGCCGCTCATGCTCCCGTCGGGGTCGGCCTTCGACGTCGCCATCGGCGGCATCACGAGTCGGTTCTTGAGGACGAGCTTGCAGTCCGTCAGCGGTTCGAGGAGATGGGGCACCTCGCCAGCCCTCCTGTCTATGGGATCGCGCGCGGGCACGCACATCTCGGGAGGGTCGCGTCGAAGAGCGGGCGCGCCGACTCGAGCGTTGGGTACATTCCCGCTATCCGCAGAGTGCGACCAACGATGAGACGGGTGACCCATGGGTATCGGGCAAGGCGGGCGCCGGGTGGCCATCATAGAGGCCGGCTCGCCGGGGCTGAACATCTACACGGGCGTCGCCATGGGGCGCGGCGCGCCGATACTGGCTACCGTAGTGCGCGAGGCCGGCTACGACGTGCGCGCCTTCATCGAGGACGTCAGCGGCAAGGACTCGACCGACTGGGACTACGTCGCCTCTTGTGACGTCGTCGGCTTCTCGGCGATCACATGCACGCTCCCGCGCACGCGCGACCTGCTCGAACACGCTCGCGCCCTAAATCCGCAGGCAACGATCGTGCTCGGCGGCCCCGAGCCCACGTGTGCGCCCGAGCGCAGCTTGGACATCGGCGCGGACTTCGTCTTGCGTGGGGAAGCCGAGCGGACGCTCCCGCGGTTCCTCGCCGTCGTGTGCGGACGGGGCGACGAGCGTTTCGCCGACATTCCCGGTCTCGTGTGGCGGACCGGGGCGACGACGTTGCAGGGTCCGCCGTCCGAGCAGCTGACCCGCGCCGAACTCGACGCGCTGCCGCGCGTGGACCGCACGCTCGTCCACGACTACGGCCGGGCCGACGTCGCAGCGGTGTGGAGGGCGCGGGGTTGTCCTCAGCGCTGCGACTTCTGCGAGGTCTGCCAGATCTGGCCGCGCTACACGGTACGGAGTGATGAACAAGCGCTGGGCGAACTCCTCGAGGCCCAGGCCCAGGGGTTCGGGACGGCGTTCCTCATCGACGACAACGCGGCGGCCGACAAGCACGCGTTCAAGGACTTCCTCAGAGCGGTCGCTCAGCACGGCTTCGCACGGATCTTGGTTACGCAACTGCGCGCCGACTCGGTCTTCGCCGGGGACGGCCGCATCGACAAGGAGTTCCTCAGGCTGCTGAAGCGCGCTGCCGCGGTGACCGTCGTGTGCGTCGGGGTGGAATCCGCGAGCGACGAAGCCCTCGCACGGATCCATAAGAAGGCGGACTCGACGAGGACGGCCCGCGCTCTGCGCGCGATGCGGAGACAGGGCCTGCTCGTCCACGGGATGTTCATCGCGTTCGTCGAGGACACTGCAGAAGTGATCCGCCACGACGGCGAGTTCGCGAGACGTTGCGTCAGCTCTCTTCAGTACCTGTTCGAGACGCCGCTTCCCGGGACGAAGCGCACCGCCGAGCACGAGTCGGTGGGGGCGGTCTTGTTCAAGACCCTCGACGGGCTTCGCTTCTTCGACGGGATGCACGTCGCGATACGTCCCCAGAACATGACAGCGGCTCAGATGCAGGGGCACGTGGAACGCGCGTACCGGCGCTTCTACTCGCTCCCTCGGATCGTCGCGGCCGCGGTGCGAGGCGCACTCGGGCGATTCAGGCGCCTCGGCGAAGCGCAGCTCGCCGAGCTCGCACGGATGCCTCTTCGGGAGCGCGCGGCGTCGTGGGCATGGCTGCACGTGCAGTACAAGTTCGCGCCCACGAGCTTCCTGGCCGAGGGCCGGCGCCGCATCCGGGAGTTCATGCGCGACCCCGAATACCGCACCTACCTCGACACGCTGCGAGACTTGTAGCAGGCGCGGACAGCGTCTCCGGCGCCGAGTCTCTTCACGCCTTCGGCACCGGCGAGATCGCCTGCAGCCACGACGGCCGCAGCGCTAGGAGCGCCGCCCACGCCAGGAGCAGCACGCCGCCGGCGAGCACCGCCGTGTCCGGCCCGATCGCCTGGCCCAGCGGGCCGAAGGCGAACGCGGAGAGCGGCATGACGCCCATGAAGGACATCATGAAGAGCGCCATGACGCGACCTCGAAGATGGCCCGGGACGGCTGCTTGGATCGACGTCATGACCAGCGAGCTGGTCGCCATGTACGCGGCGCCGGCCAGCGTCGTGCAGACGATCATCACCAGGAGTGTTGGAGCGAGCGAGAACGCGATGATCAGCGCCGAGAAGGCCAGAAGCGCCAGCGGTATGACGCGGTTGCGCTTGATCGTGGCCGGCAGGCCCGCGATGCCGAGCGCTCCGATGAGCGCGCCCATGCCGTTGAAGGTGTAGACGATCCCGTAGAGCCGCGCGACGTCGGCGCCTGCGAACCGTGTCTGGATGACAGCGGTGAGGATGATCACGTACGGGAAGCCCAGGAAGACGAGCAGCGCCGTGGTCAGGATCAGCACGCCGATGGCGCTGTTCTCGCGCGCGTATGCGACGCCGGCCATCAGTGTCTTCCAGGCGCTCACGACCTCCGCCGCCTCCACTCCGGCCGTGCCACGCGCCCCGGGACCCGGCGTCTCCGCGGGGTTGTCAGCCGCTTCGGCACCGCGGCCGGCGCGGAACTCCGCGCGCGGCCGGATCGCGAGCAGCGCGGCGATCACGAACAGGAAGCTCAGCGCGTTGATGTAGAAGACCAGCCCCATTCCCGCGCCGGCGAGCACCATGGCCGCGACTATCGCGGGCCCGAGCATCCGCGAGGACTGCAGTTGCGCCGAGTTGAGCGCGATGCCGTTCATGAGCGACGCGCGCGGGACGAGGTCGGGCAGGATCGACTGGAACGCGGGGCCCTGGAAGGCCACGAATACCCCGCCTAGGAGACCGAGTGTCGCTACGATCACGAGCGAGAGGACGGGTTGCCTGGAACTGAGAACGTTGGCGTCGTAGAGGACGCCCATGGCAGCCGCCTGGAGGAGCAGTACGACCTGGATCCAGATGAGCAGCCTGCGCCGGTCGACCCGGTCGGCGACGGCGCCCGCGGGGATCGCGAGGAACAGGACCGGCAGACCGGCGATGCCTTGGACGATGCCCGTGTTGAGCGACGCCTGCGCGGGCTGGAACGACCAGACGACGATGGCGAGCGCCGCGTTCTGCATCCACGTGCCGACGTTGCTCACGAGCGCGCCCGACCAGAACAGCGTGAAGTCCCGGTAGTGGAAGGACTCGAACGTGCTCGCCACCCACCCGCGCCTTACGAGCACGGCGGGTGGCAGAACCGTGTCCGCCTCCATGGTGAGGCGGTCCTGGTCGCCGATGTTCTCAGGGTTCTCGGAGGTCGCGCGAACGTGGGGGGTCTCTTCGGTCATGTGGGCAGCCGCTCTCTCGGACCATCGGGGTAGACAACAGTCTAGTGTGTGGTCAGGCACTGGACGCGCGCGAAGTGCCGTGCGTTTCCTGTGTGGTCTTGTCCCCAAGAAGCTCCGTTCACTCATCATCGTCTTCAGGCCACCTCGAAGGGGATCTCTGTGACTGCATCAACCCGGGTCCGATCGGTGCGGATCCGTATGGGGGAAGCTCTCCCAGCGGCCGTCTCTTGGACGGTCGTCATCGCGATGATCTTCGGGCTCGCGCTGTTCCCGCTGCAGTGGATGTGGATCGCTGCCGTCCTCTTCGCCTACTTCGTCGTGTGGATCACCGCCCACCTGTTCCTCTACACGGTCGGCGTGCAGCGCTGCCGGCGGTGGCGGCTCAAGGACTGGGGCGCCGCGCGGGACGTTCCCGGTCCAGGCGGAATAGCGCCGGCGGACGTGTGGCATGTGGTGCTGGTGCCGAACCACACGGAGCCCGCTCCCGTCCTGCGCCGGACGCTCGACGCGCTCGCCGCTCAGGGCGATGCGCCGGAGCGCCTCGTGGTCGTGCTCGCCATGGAGGAGCGCGAGTCCGGCTCGGCTGCGAAAGGGGACACGCTCGCGCGCGAGTACGCGGCCGCGTTCGCGCACGTCCTCGTGACCATCCATCCCGACGGCCTTCCGGGCGAGCTGCAGGTCAAGGCGGCCAATCTGCGGTGGGCCGCCCGGATGGCGCGCGAGGAGCTGGAGAGGATGGGCGTCGCGTCGTCGCTCGTCACGCTGACCGCTTGCGACGCCGACTCCGTGGTCGATCCGAACTACTTCGCCGCGGTCGCCGAGCTCTTTGCCCGCGACGAACGCCGGCACACCCGCTTCTGGCAGGCGCCGCTCCTCTACCACAACAACATGTGGCGGGTACCGGCCCCGGTGCGGTTCACAGCGCGGTTGACGCAACTGTACGTCCTGGCCGAGCTGACCCTTCCCGGATACGATCCGCTTCCCATCTCGACGTACACGATGAGCCTATGCCTCGCCCAGGAGTGCGACTGGTGGGACCCCGCGGTCATCGCTGAGGACTGGCACATCTACCTGGACTACATGGTGCAGCGCGGAGGAGACGTCTCCGTTGTCCCCGTCTACCTTCCCGTGTCGCTGGACTCGGCCGAGGGCGACACGTGGCTCTCGGCGCTGCGCAACCGCTACGTGCAGTTGCGACGGCATGCTTGGGGCGCCGCGGATGTCGGCTTCCTCGCCGGGCAACTGCTTTCAGGGAAGACGGACAGATCGGTCTGGCTCCGATTGGGTCAGGTCCTTCACGACCACGTGCTGCCGGTTGTCGGCTTCAGCGCGGCGGCGAGTCTCTCTCTGATGCCTGTGCTCCTTCGCCCGCCCGGCGCGCTCGCGATTCTGGTCACAGGGCTGTTCACGGTCTCCACAGTCGTGATCGTCACGTCGATGGCGATCGACGTCGTGCGGTTCCCGCCTGGCGACCGGCACTTCATGTGGGCGGCGCTCGAGATCGCGAAGATGTGGGCGCTCCTTCCGGTCGCAGGCATCGCGTTCGGCCTGCTGCCCGCGCTCGACGCGCAGACCAACCTGGCACTGGGGCTGCCGCTGGAGTGGAAGGTGACACGAAAGAGGCTGCGCCTTGGTGTTCGCCCGGTCCGCGAATCCGCCGCGGCATCCGCCGAAGGCCGGGAGCTGTGAGCGCGCTGCCTCGGATCGTGTCGGTCCGGAGGGCTGACCGGCGGACTCCCCAGGATCACCATCCTGATGACAGGGGCCGGCGGCGGGCACCTCGCCTCGGCCCAGAGCCTGGAGGAGGCTTTCGAGGGTCGCGCTTCTGTGACGCTCGTCAACATGCTCGACGAGCACGCGCGGTTCCCGTTCAACCACGTTTCGGACTCCTATGCTCCCGTGGTCGCGATCGCGCCCGACCTCTACCGGCTCGCCTACAACGTCGTCATGACTCCTGTCGGTGTCAGGCTCCTCGAGGGAGGGGCGTACGGACTGCTCCGCGAGGACATGGCACGCGCCATCCTCGACACCAGGCCCGATCTCGTGATCAGCGTGCACGCTCTACTGAACGGCGTCCCCCTGCGGGCGATGCGCTCGGCCGGGTGCAAGGCGCCGTTCGTCTCGGTCGTCGTCGACGGCGGGGTGCCGCCCGTCTCGTGGTTCACCAGGCGTGCCGACCTGTGCTGCGTCTCCGACGGTGACATCCGTCTGCTGGCGATCGAGGCGGGCATGCGGCCGAACCGCGTCGTCGCGACGGGATTGCCGATCCGACGCGCCTTCGTTGAGGCCCGGGGACTGTCGAAGGCCGAGGCCCGGCGCGCCCTGGGCGTGGAGACGGGCCTCCCGCTCGTGCTCGTCATGGGAGGAGGCGCCGGGATGGGGCGCATCGGAGGGATGGCGGCCGCTGTCGCCAAGCGGCTGGCGGACGGTGGTGTGCCCTCTCAGATGGCAGTGATCGCCGGCGGGAACGAGCGCCTGCGGAGGCGGCTGGAGGGCGCCGTCTGGCCGATCCCGGTCGCCGTCCTCGGGCTCACGAACCGCGTGGCCGAGTGGATGGTCGCGGCGGACATCCTGCTCACGAAGGCCGGGCCCGGGACTGTCGCCGAGGCCGCGTGCCTCGGGCTGCCGACGCTGCTGACGGGCTTCGTCCCCGGACAGGAAGAGGACAACGTCGCGTGGGCCGAGCGCAACGGCGGAGCTGTGTTCGAGCCGGGCCCGAAGCGGGCCGCGGCGCTGGTCGAGCGTTGGCTGCGGTCCGGCAACGGCGAGCTGAGCGCGATGTCCGCCCGGATGCTCGAGATGGCTCGTCCGGAAGCTTCGAGAGCCATAGCCGACGCTGTGTTGGGATTGCTCGGCCGGTGACCCGGTCGACGCGCGCCCCCGCACCATGGCGGGTAGTGCTGTCCTGGCACTGTACGCGCGCGCCTCGACCTGCCATCGTCCTTGCCGAGACGTGCACCGTTCGACTACGAGCCGGGGGTCCGATGGAAGCGCCCGCCTACAAGGCCCACGGCTACCGATGGGTCGTCCTTGCGGCCTTCATGCTCACCGTGGCCTTCAACCAGCTGCTGTGGATCACCTTCGCGCCGATCACCAGCAGTTCGGCGGAGTACTACGGCGTCTCGAGCCTCAGCATCGGTCTGCTGTCACTGAGCTTCATGGCCACCTACCTGATCGTCTCCATCCCCGCTTCGTGGGTGATCGACACCTTCGGCTTCCGTGTGTCCGTGGCGATCGGCGCCGGGCTGACCGGCGTGTTCGGGCTCATGCGCGGCCTGGTGGCCACGGACTACACGCTCGTGCTGATCGCGCAGATCGGCATCGCGGTCGGCCAGCCCTTCATCCTCAACGCGGTGACCAAGGTGTCCGCTCGCTGGTTCCCGCTCGATGAGCGGGCCACGGCTGCGGGCATGGGGTCGTTGGCGGTCTACGTCGGCATCCTCGTCGCTCTGGTGCTCACCCCGTGGCTCAGCCTCCACGGCGGGATCGCCCGGATGCTGCTCGCCTACGGGGTCGGCGCGCTCATAGCCGGGGTCATATTCCTGGTCGTCGCCCGCGAGCGCCCTCCAACCCCCATAGGACCGCCGGAAGAGGAAGAGCGCACGCTCATGTTCGACGGGCTCAAGCAGGCGCTGCGCAAGCGGGACTTCGTGCTGCTGATGCTGATCTTCTTCATCGGGCTCGGGATCTTCAACGCCGTGACCACCTGGATCGAGGAGATCCTTCGCCCGCGCGGATTCACGGCCATCGACGCCGGGAACGCCGGCGGCCTGATGATCCTGGGGGGCGTCGTCGGCGCGGTGGTCCTGCCCATCCTGTCCGACCGCTACCGTCGCAGGGTGCCCTTCATCGTCGTCGCGATCGCGGGCGCCACCGTGGGGCTTGCCGGCGTCACGTTCGCGACGAGCACCCTCATGCTCATGCTGTCCTCTTCGGTCCTCGGCTTCTTCCTCCTCAGCTCCGGGCCCATAGGCTTCCAGTACGGCGCCGAGATCGCCCGCCCCACGCCCGAAGGGACCTCGAACGGCATGCTGCTGCTCATGGGGCAGGTCTCAGGCATCGCGTTCATCCTGGCGATGGACGCCCTCAAGGTTCCGGCGACCGGCTCGATGACCCCGTCGCTGGTCGTTCTGATCGGGTTGATGCTAGTGGGCCTGGTGCTGGCGACGCGGCTGAAGGAGTCGAGACTGCTGACGCCGTAGCCGCGCCCGCTTGGATCCGTGCCGGTTGGAACCGTTCTCGCTAGTGAAGCGCGTGCGCGGTCCCGCGTCCGACCGCACCCTGTCCGGAACGGTGCCCAGTCGGCAGACGAGAGAACGCGCAGGTACACGCCTTGCAGGGTCACAGCGAACGCCCGACCCCCGTGGTCATCGACCTGCACCAGGACATCCTGTCCGGGGTGGCCCTTCTCGATGGGGGTTTTCCTGTCTACGGTTCGTGCTACCTCTCCGGGTCGCACCGCGCCGCCGCTGTCTGGTCATCCCTGTATCCGCACCATCCTGAGAGCAGTCTGCTCGTCCAGCTCCAGGCTCACGGCGAGTTGCTCGCCTCACACGGCTCTCACCTGCGTCTGATAACCACCGTCGAAGACCTGGACGCCGAGGACCCGCGGACGGGGGTGCTTCCACACTCCGAAGGTCTTGAACTCCCGGGTGTTGGGCCCGACGCGCTCGACACGCTTTGGAGACTGCACTGCCTGCGGAGTCTCTCGTTGACCTGGAACTACGAGACCTCATACGGGTTCAGCTGCTACGACGACGGCGCCGCCCCTCTCAAGGGGGCGGGTCGGCGACTCCTCGGCGAGCTCGAGACGAGCCCGCTCTTCCTGGACCTCGCCCACCTCAACGAGGCCGGCTTCTACGAGGCACTGGAGCTGTACTCGCCTCCGGTGCTCGAGACGCACTCGTTCTGCCGGTCGATCGTGGAGCATCCCAGGGGGCTTTCAGACGATCAGCTGCGCGCTCTCGGCGAGCATGGCGGACTCGTCGGTCTGGCGTTCCCGCCGGACTTCCTGGGCGAGCACGGGTCCGTCGACGAGGCCCTCGGCCACGTCGACAGGATCGCCACGCTGGCCGGCGAAGGCGCAGTCTCGATCGGCAGCGACTGGGGAGTCTCGGCCATGGGCGAGCTTGCGGATCCCGCATCCCTGGTCGCCTTGCTTGTCGCGGTCGACCGCGCCTACGGAGCAGACCTCGCGGAGAAGTTCGCATTCGCCAACGCCGACGACTTCCTGCGCGACCAGCTGCCGTTCGGTTCGACTCCCGCGTAGCGTGGGACAATCCTTCATGTAGGTCCCCGACAGCCCATGTGGAGGACGACATGTCCAGTTCACCCGCGACCGAAGGCACCGCCGTCGTGTACGCCGAAGCGAACTTCGGAGACATCGACGGCAAGACCGCGAACGGTCTGGTCCGCTACTCCGAGAAGTACGAGATCCTCGCGGTGATCGACAGCCAGAAGGCCGGGCTCGATGCGGGGTTCGTGCTCGACGGCACGCCGAACGGGATCCCGCTTTGCGTCGATCTCGAGGAGGCGATCGCCATCGCCGGTCGCGTCCCCGACTACTTCGTCTTCGGGATCGCGCCCTCGAGCGGCATGCTCTCCGCCGTCGAACGAGGGGTCATGCTCGAAGCCATCGGACTGGGGATGAACCTCGTCAACGGGCTCCACGAGTTCCTCAACGACGATCCCGAGTTCGCAGCGGCGGCCGCGGCGCACGGGGTGAGGATCCTGGACGTGCGGCGCCCGCGAGACAAGAAGCACCTGCGGCTCTGGAGCGGGCGCATCGACGTCGGTCACCTGTCCGCGCATCGCCGTTCTGGGCACCGACGGCGCGATCGGCAAGCGCACGACGGCGACGATCCTCGTGCGGGCTCTCAACCAGCGCGGCATCAAGGCGGTTCTGGTCGGGACCGGGCAGACGAGCCTCATCCAGGGCGTCCGCTACGGCGTGGCGCTCGACGCCGTCCCCATCCAGTTCTGCTCCGGGGAGATGGAAGCCTCCGTGGTCGAAGCCTTCGACGGCGAGGACCCGGACGTGATCGTCATCGAGGGCCAGGGTGCACTGATCCACCCCGCCTACGTCTCGTCGTGCGCCATCCTGCGCGGCAGCAAGCCTCAAGCCGTCATCCTGCAGCACGCGCCCGCGCGCACGCGCATGAGCGACTTCCCCGACGTCCCGATGCCGACGCCCCGGAGCGAGATCGATCTGATCGAGGCGTTCGCCGACACGAAGGTCATCGGCCTGACCCTCAATCACGAGCACATGACCGACGCCGAAGTCACGACCGCGATCGTGCTCTACGAGCTCGAACTCGGCATTCCCGTGACGGATGCGCTCACGCGTCCACCTGGTCGGCTGGTCGACATGGTCGTGAGCGCGTTCCCTCATCTGGCGCTGAAGCTCGCCAGAAGCTCCGCCTGACCCCGCGAGCCGGCCTCGCTTCATCTGGTCTGGGCCGGTCTGGGCGCCTTGGCGCAGCAGGCGAGGTTCTCGGCTCAAGGCAAGCGCGCACCAGGCCGATATCTAGGACTGGTCGTGTATCCGCGATGGGCAGAATCTCGCCGAATCGGCGACGGAATCAAGGGCAAGTATGGATGCGACACATGTGACCGTGGCTCCACCGGCGCGGGGGAGCGTCACATGAGGTACCTCGATGCCCTGCCGCAGGAGGCTGTGCAGGTCAATCAGGTCTTCGCGGCGATCGCCACCGGCGACCTCGACCGTGCGCTCGCGCTCACGGAGAGCATCTTCGTGCAGGAGCCTGAAGATGAGGCCCAGTCAGACCTTGAGGCGGAGCTGGGCGCTCTGCAGGAAGAAGCAGCCGCAGGCGACCTTCCGGCGGAGGACGCTGCTTCGGAAGAAGCCACTGCCGAGCGGCCGTACGATCCTCCGGCGGACGAGCAGACGCTACCGGAGACCGAGGACGAAGCGGCTGACGCCGCCGGCCCCGAGATGGCCGTCGGGGCGGACTTGCCGGACGACGCTTCGGCGCGCGCCATCCTTCCCGCCGCGGAGACCGACTCCGCATCCCAGGCCGCAGCCGGGGACTCCGGCCCGGCCGATGCAGAGCCCGCAAGCCACCGCGGCGTTCCGGCGCGCATCGCTGCGGTTCCCGACCCTCCCGCGGCGCTAGAGGAGCCCCGGGAGCTCCAGGAGCCGGAAGGCCCCTTCGATGCCCAGCCGGAAGCAGCCCCGGCGCCGGCCGGCCGCGAGAGAGGGTTCGGATGGAGCGAGCGACGCCTGCGCCGTAGCGCAGGCACCGGGTCGCCCGTCAAGCGCGAGGGTGAGCTCCAGTTCCTGCGCGGCGGTCTCGACGCGCAGGCGGCGGAGTCCGCGCAGGCCCCGGGCTTCGCTGGGGAGCAGGCTGGAACGATCGGCCAGATCCAGATCGGCGGTGGCGACAGACCCGAGGTGCTGCGGGTCCTGTGCGAGGAGCGTGACGAGCTCAAGAGCAAGCTCGCTCGCGTGCAGTCGCAGCTCCAAGAGCAGAAGGACCGCAGGCGCCAGAGCGAAGAACGGCGGCACTCCGAATCGATGCGATACCGGCAGACGATCGCGGACCTGAAGGCCCGCAGAGCGGTCTCGTCCGCCTTCACGAAGGCGAAGGAACGCGAGCTCGCCGCCGTCGAAGCAGAGCGGGACCAGGAGCGCGATCGCCGGGAGGAGCTCGGGCGACTGCTGGCTTCCTTCGGGCTGGATGACACCGCGTCCTCGCTGAACGTGCTGCACGGAGCGCTGGAGGGGCTCAAACGCCTGAGTGAGGGGATCGAGGCCTACGTCGAACACGAACGCGAGCGTGAAGAGGATCAGGCCCGCGTGCGCGAGGCGGTCGAACTCGAGCGCGCCGCTGCGGTGAGCGCCCGTCGCACTCAGGCCGAGCAAGAGGTGTCGTGGGCCACTCGTGAGCTGGAGCGGCTAGAGGACATGGAGCGCGAACTCCTCCCGGAGCCGGAAGGGTAGACCGCGCGCTCGCGGGAGCCGGCATCCCCGGAGGCTCTCGAGGGCCTGCTGTCGCCGGCGCGAGGTGTCGCGCGCTTACGGGCTCGCAGGCCCTCCCGCGTCAGCCCTCGCGTGCCGATGACGGGCGGTAGGGGGTGTACGCTGAACGTCGCGGGAGGTGCGCGTGGTAAGCCGAGCGGGAAGACAGCATTCGCACGCGTGGGTCGCCGGCCTTGCGATCTTCTTCGTTCTGGCCCTCACCCTGCTCTGCGCGCCGAGCGCCTTCGCCATCACGCGCGCGACCGTGCTCGCTCGCGCGCAGACGTGGATGGACAAGCACGTCCACTACAGCCAGCACAGGACCTACCTCGGCTACCGCACTGATTGCTCCGGCTACGCGTCGATGTGCTGGGCCACCTCGAAGCCGGGTTGGTCGACCTCCTCGTTCCACCACGTCACGCACAGGATCGCCGTGGCCGATCTCCAGCCCGGCGACGCGCTGCACAAGGTCGGCCACATCCGGATCTTCTACGGGTGGGTGGACGACTCGCACACGATGTACGTCACATACGAGCAGACCAGCTCCAGCAACGCGTCCGGCACGGTCACGAACATCAAGTACATCGCCAGCGATCTGGACGCCGGCTACCACGCCTGCCGCTACAACCGCATCCAGGCGAGCGCGCCGCCGTCGAACCTCCTGCGCAACGGGTCGTTCGACGTGTGGGCGCTCTCCCGCATAACCTGGCGCAACGAGGCCGTGTGGTGGTCGTTCTCCGGTTCCCACGACACGACCGTGACCGCGCACCTCAAGACTCCGGTGAAGTCGACGCACAACTCGGCGAAGTTGCTCAACACGAGCGCCAGCCGGTCGTCCGTCGCCTGGATGTCGCAGGTCGTCACGATCAGCCCGGAGACGAGCTACTGCGTTTCGGCGTGGGCGCGGACGACGTGCGACCCAGCGGGACTGGAGTTCCGCCTCGAGTACCTGGACGCCGTCGGGGCCTCGGTGCTGACGACCCACACGAGCGGCGATGTCGCGGGCGCCAACGCCTCATCGTTCCGCCAGATGTCGATCTTCACCAAGTCGCCGCCGGACGCGGTCAGGGCTCGCGTCTGGGTCCGGCTCGCCGGCGGCACCACGACTCTCAGCCCGACCGAGACTGTGTCCGGGACGTCCGCCGTCCTCGACGAGATCTCACTGGTCCGGCCGAAGTCCAGTCTGACGATCAAGGCGAGCGCAGGCCACTCGCACGTAGGACGCAGAATCACCCTGCGAGGAGTGGTCACGCCGGGGGCGGCGGTCGGCCGGGCCTACACCGTCTACGTGCAGAAGCCGGGCTCCAGCACCTGGGTCCGGTATCACAGCCACAGCGTATACTCGTCCGGTGGCGCAGGCGCCTGGAAGTGCACCTTCGCATTCAAGAAGGGCATGCGGAAGGGCGTCTACCGTTTCAAGGCGGAGCTGCCGGCGTTCTCCTGGTGGCTGGGCGCCAAGACGGTCACAGCGAGCGTGCTGCTGAAGTAGGGACCGGCAGCCCAGCGCCATCCGGGTGCCGTACTAGTGCGTCGGCGCCTTCCGTCCGCCATCCGAGCAGCACGAGTGGATGCGCTGGAAGTGCAGCTGCTACTGTTCAACAACCTGAAGACAGTGGTTTCCCACCTCCGGCGGACAAGGTGCCGAAGACCGTGATCCTCTACCCGGTCCGCCGCGTCTAAAGGGGTATGTCCGATACCGGGGAGGTGTCAGCGATGCACAGGTCCGTGAGAGTCGTTGCGGTGCTCTCGATCGTGTTGCCGGTCGCCTTGGTCGTGGCATGTACGGCCCAACCACAGACTCCCGCGCCGATTTCCGGCACGATGAGGGTGGACGCGAGCGCCGACGGTACGACGATCCGACTCAAGCAGGGCGCCGAGCTGGTGGTGTCCCTGGACTCCAACCCTTCGACGGGCTTCGACTGGAAGGTGGTCGAGTCCCTGCCGCCCCAGCTGACGGAGAAGGACGACGCTTTCGAGTCGTCGGCCACTCCAGGTGTCGTCGGCGCCGGCGGCACGCGGGTGCTCACCTACACTGCCGCAGCTTTCGGCACGGGCGACCTGGACCTGGAGTACGTCCGCTATTGGGAGAAGGGCGTTCCGCCTGAGCGGACGTTCGATCTGACGGTCATCGTCGAGTAGTCGCCCGCGGTGCCGGTCCGCGGCGGCGCCGGGGACTAGGCGATCAGCCTGCGCTCGCGCAGGAAGGTCTCGACGAGTCCGCGTATCGTCGGCTCGCCGCGATCGGCGACGCCGTACGTGACGCGCACCGCCTTCTGTGGGATGTCGATGAGTCGGCTCAAGTCGATCGGCGTGGCGATGACTACGGCGTCGCAGGGGACGGCGGCGATGGTGGCCGCCAGGTCGGCCAGCTGCTCAGGGGAGTAGCCCATCGCGGGCAGGACCTCGGTGATGTGCGGCCAAGAGGCGAAGACCTCCCGGAGCGAGCCGGCCGCGTAGGGTCGCGGGTCGACGATCTCGGCGCCCGCGCGCCGCGCGGCCACGACTCCAGCGCCGTAGGGCATGCCGCCGTGGGTGACCGTCGGCCCGTCCTCGATGACGAGCACGCGCTTCCCGCGCAGCTGCTCGTCCCCGCCGGCGACCACCACCGTCGAGTCCGTCTCGATCAGCGTCGCGCCCGGGTTGTAGAGTCTGGCTGCCTCCCGAAGATCGGCGACGTTGGCCGGGTCCGCCGTGTCGACCTTGTTGATGACGAGCGCCTGCGCGCGCAGGAAGTTGACCTCGCCGGGGTGGTAGAGCCTCTCGTGTCCCGGGCGGTGAGGGTCCAGCGCGACGATCTCGAGGTCCGGGCGTACGAAAGGCGTGTCGTTGTTGCCGCCGTCCCAGATCACGACGTCGGCCTCCGCCTCGGCCGCGCGCAGGATGTCGCGGTAGTCGACGCCGGCCATCACGACCGCGCCGACCTGGATGAGGTGCTCGTACTCCTCGCGCTCCTCGAGCGTCACGCCGAGTTCGTCCAGGTCGGCCAGGGACGCGTAGCGCTCGACACGCATCGTCGTGAGGTCGCGATAGGGCATGGGGTGGCGGATGTCGACGCCGCGAAGGCCGTGCTCGGCGAGCAGCTCCCAAACGTAGCGAGAGATGCCCGACTTGCCGACGCCCGTACGGACGGCGCAGATCGAGATCACGGGCTTGGTGGAGGCGAGCATGGTGCGCTCGGCAGCGAGAAGTTCGAAGTCCGCCCCGGCGGCCAGGACGATAGACGCCTTGTGCATGACGTCGAGGTGCGACACGTCCGAGTAGGCGAAGATCACCTTCGCGATGTCCTTCTCACGGATGAGCTCGGCCAGACCGGCCTCGGGGACGATCGGGATACCGTCGGGGTAGAGCGGGCCGGCGATCGCTGCGGGGTAGGTCCGGCAGTCGATCCCCGGGATCTGGGTGGCGGTGAACGCCACCACCTCCACGGAGGGGTCGTCGCGGTACAGGACCTGGAAGTCGTGGAAGTCGCGCCCGGCGGCGCCCATGATGACGGTCCGCATACGATCCATGCTCATCTCCCTGTGTTTGCGCTGGCTGCGGTCTCATGCCTGCATACTTCAGCCCGCGCATTGTATACCGCGTTCTGCGCGCTGTCGCGCGTGGACCCGTCGGACCGCTGTCGGAAGGTGCCCTGCCCGAGAAGATGGTGCCTGCATCGTACCGCCACGGGCGGGGACGCGCGCGGAGTGCTGTCAGCCGCGTGCGCTACGATGGGCAGCGCCCGGTAGCAGACGACCTGAGCCAGTGGGGAGCCGGATGCGGCCCGTCAGATTCGTGCATGCAGCCGACCTGCACCTCGGTGCTCCGTTCTCGGGCGTCGACGCTTCCGACCCTCGCGTGCGGGCGGCGCTGGTGGCTTCGATCCCCGAGTCGCTCGACCGCATCGTCACGCTCTCCCTTGAAGAGAAGGTCGACTTCCTGCTGCTGGCGGGCGACGTCTTCAACGGCGGCGACAAGAGCACTCCGGCGCGCTTCCGCTTCCAGGCGGCGATGCAGCGCTTGGCCGACGCCGCCATCCCGGTCTACATCTCTCGCGGCAACCACGATCCGGCCGACGCCTGGTCCTCCGGCCCGGCGCTTCCCGGGACGGTCCGGTACTTCTCCACCGCCGAGGTCGAGGCCGTGCCGGTCGAACGCGACGGAGAGCTTCTCTGCACCCTCTACGGGCGCAGCTACGAGCACGCGGCCGAGAAGCGCGACCTGGCTTCGGGCTTCCGCCGGCTCGAAGGCGGCGGTATCGCGATCGGCGTGCTGCACGCGAATGTAGGCGGCCGCGAGGGCTACCTCGACTACGCGCCCGCCTCGATGGAGGCCTTGCGCGGGGCGCGGATGGACTACTGGGCGCTCGGGCACATCCACAAGCCGGAGGTCCTCTCGACCTCGCCCGCGATCGTCTACGCAGGCAGCCCGCAGGGCCTCAATCCCAAGGAGACGGGCGCGCACGGCTGTTACCTCGTCGAGGTCGGTCCGTCGGGTGCGACGGTCGAGTTCCGCCCCCTGTGCTCGATAGTGTGGTCCCGCGCCGGCGTGGACGCTTCGACGTGCGCTGACGCCGAGGACGTCCGGGATCTGCTGCGCCGCGCATGCGAGGAGGTGCGCGCGGATGCCGACGGGCGGCCGGCCATCGCCCGGATCGAGATGACCGGCCGCAGCGAGGCCCACGAAGCACTCGTCCGGGGGACGGAGATGGCCGACCTGCTCGCGGAACTGCGCGGGGAGCAGCTCGCCGCCGATCCGTGGGTCTGGATCGACCGCGTCTCCGACCACACGGCCGCCTGCCTCGACATCGATCGGCTCCGGGGGTCGCAGGACTTCGCCGGCGACCTGGTCCGCCTGGTCGACGAGCTGGCCGCCGAGCAGGGTGGGGTGGAGAAGCTGCTCGCAGAGATCTTGGCGCCCTTGGAGTCGACCGTCGGCGTGGTGGAGCGCGATCTGTCGCAGGAGGAGCTGCTGCTCCGGGCGCGGGATCTGTGCCTCGAGATGCTCGAGGACGGTGCGCGATGAGGCTGGCACGCATCGAGCCTGAGCGCTTCGGCCGCATCGGCGGCTGCCGCGTGGGCGACCTGTCGCCGAAACTGACCGTGGTCGTCGGGCCCAACGAAGCCGGGAAGAGCAGCCTCACGGCCTTCGTGCGCTACGTGCTCTACGGCTTTCCGACGCAGCGCGGCGACGAGAACCCGTACCTGCCCGCGTCCGGGGGTAAGCGGCAGGGCAGGCTGGTGTTCCGCGATGACGGCGGAGAGTGGGTCGTCGAGCGCATCGAGGGGCCGCACGGCGGTGCGGTGACGGTGCACGCGCTGTCCGGCCCTCCGCGCGACGGTCTTGTCGACGAGCTCGTCCGCGGGGTGAGCCGGAGTGCCTACCGGGTCGTGCTCGGCTTCGGGCTCTCAGAGATGCAGCAACTCGACCAGCTCAAGGGCAAGGATGCCGACCTGATGTCCCGGCTCTACGCCGCGGGGGCGGGTCTCGCGGTCAGCCCGGCCGATATCCGCACGGAGCTCGCCGAACGGATGGACGCGCTGTGGAAGAGGCGTGGAACCACGTCGGCGGTGAACAAGGCCAAGTCGGACCGGGACGTCGTGCGGGCCGGGATCCGCCAGCTCGAGAGCGAGGCGGACGGCTTGAGAGCGGACGCCGTTCTTCTCGCGGACGTCGGGGAGCGCATCGAGTCGGCCAGGCGTTCGCGTGTGGAGACGCAGTCGCGCGCCGAACTGCTCGCCCGGACCGTGGCCGAGGCCGACCGCATGGTGAAGGAGTCGACAACCGCCGCCGGCGGGGCACGGGACCTGGCAAGACAGGCCGGAGAAGCGCGTGCGTCAGCGGACGCGGTGCCGGCCGATGCCGACGCGGCGCGGCTCGCCGACGCGGTGCGCGGCCTGGTGGTGGACGCTCCGGCCTTCGGCGAGCGGCTCGCCGCCCTCGCGGAGCAGCGCAGCAGGCTGATCGAACTGGAGGGGCGCATCCGCGCGTCGCTGGACGGGGCCGGCTGGTCCGAGGAGCAGGCGCTGGCCGCGACGGCCGACGATGGCCTCGCCGCGGAGATCGAGGCGGCGCGCGCGGAGTTGGACAAGCTGAGCGCCCGCGCGGATGTCGCGTCGGAGGCGCGGGACAGCGCCGCGGCGCAGGCGGCCGGCAGCGGAACGGACGGGGACGGAGGAGCCGGTTTCGTCCGCACGTTCCCGCTGCCTGCGGTCGTGGCGGCCGCCCTGGGAGTCGCCGGTCTCGTCGCCGGTCTGGCGCTCGGGCAGGCCAGCCTCGCCGTGTTCGCCGGCGTGGTCACTGTGGCCGGGGTGGCGTTCCTGTTCGTCCGAACGGCACGGCCGGTCGCCGGCACGGGCAGAGATGCCGCGCTCACCCGCTGCGCCACGACCGGCGCCGCGGCTGAGAGTGCGACACGCGCTCTCGAAGAGCGCGCCGCCGCGTGGTCAGAGCAGGTTCGCGCGTGGGGGCTGGGTACCGGCGTCGAGAGGCCGGCCGCCGTACAGGCCCGCCTCCAGGCCGCGCGCGAGGTGCGCTTGGGCGACCGCGAGCGAAAGAGCGTGAGGGAGAGGATCGCATCGGATGGGGAGCGTGTCGCGCTCTTCGTCGGGCGGGTGCGAGCGGAGGTGGCTCCGCTCCTGGGCGAGGAGCCCGATGCAGTGTCGGCCGATCGCTGCATCGAACTGGTCGGACGCGCTTCGGCCCGGGTCGAGTCAGCGGCTGAAGCGGAGCGCCTCCGGGCAGAGGCGCTCGTGCTCGCCGATCGTCTCGACAGGGAGGCGTCGCTCGAGTCGAAGCGGTCGGAGGATCTCGTCGGGTCGGTCTCGGCGGAACTGGCCGCCGCGGGAGTGGCCGAGGGGGGCATCGAGGAGGCGCGCAGACTCGAGTCCGTCGCGCGGCTCGAGGCCGACGACGCGTTGCGGGCTGTCGAGGCCCTGACCGACGAGGCCGCGACCCTGCGGGCGAGGATCGCCGCAGAGGGCCGGGAGGACCGCTTGGCCGTGTTGCGCCTCGAAGAAGAGACGGCGACGGAGAAGATCGCTGTCTCCGTCCAGGACTACGCAGTTCTGGCGCTGGCCTCGGAACTGATGTCTCGCGCCCAGAGACTCTACGAGTTCGAGCGGCAGCCGGAGGTCGTCAAACGCGCGGAGGCCGCGCTCAGCCGAATGACCGGCGGACGCTACCCGAGGATCGCGATCCCTCTGGGCACGAACGACATCGAGGTGTTCGATTCCTCGGGTGCCCCGATCACTCCCGACAGGCTCTCGCGAGGCACCGTCGAGCAGCTCTACCTGGCACTGCGCCTCGGGCTGGTCGATCAGCTCGGGGAGGTCGCCGCGGGACTCCCCGTCCTGATGGACGACGTTCTCGTGAACTTCGACCCCGAGCGGCTGCGGCCCGCGGCCGAGGCCGTCGCCGACCTCTCCGAGCGTCGGCAGGTCGTCTTCCTCACGTGCCATCCCGCGATGGCCGATCTGCTGTGCAGCGTCGCGCCGGAGTCGGTCCGCATCGAGCTGGGAGAGCCGGCGGGCCCGCTCGGCTAAGCGGTCGCGGCGCTCGCGACCAGCAGGCCCCCGGGAGCACCCTCGCGTTCGCGCAGCGACAGGGCGCCGTACTCGCAAGCGGAGCGGCAGACCCCGCAGCCGTAGCACTTCTCAGCATCGACGATCGCGCGCTTGTGGCCGGGGCCGATAGCGATCGCCGAGAATGGGCATCGCTCGACACACTCGGCGCAGCCCACGCACTCCTCGAGGTTCGCGCTCGCCAGGTAGTGGCCCTTCAGCATGATCGGCGTCTGGTGCTCGACCGTTATCCGCATCGCCATGCAGCCCGACTCCAGGCTGCAGTTGCAGATGGCGCCTATGAACGGCGTGACGAAGGTCCACACCGAGTGCATGCATCCCTCTCCCTCTGACCGCTGGAGCAGCGCGACCGCCTGCTCTTTGGTCAGCCGCTCGAACTTCGCCAGATCCGGTCCGACCTCGTAGTCCGCGAAGGCTTCGTCAAGGACTCCGTCGATCGGTTTCGTCGTGATGGCCAGGCAATACCCCTCGTCCTTGGTCCCCGCCTCATAGCGGCACGGGCATGGGATCCGCACGACCGAGGTCGCGATATCGAAGATCGCCTCGCACTCCTCTATGGGCACCGGCTGCCCGTAGTGGTAGAGCTTCATGCGCGCGCTGGCGACGCCGCGGCCCAGGTCGCGCAGAGGCGCCGGCAGCTTCTCGAGGCGGTCGAGGTTGGTGAGCGCGAAGGTGCGGCCGCGTCCGAAGTCCTTCACGAAGTCGAGCAGGTACTCGCGCCTCTTCAGATCGCTGTCGAGGTCGTAGGCGTAGGCGCTGGCCTGGAGATACCATGACTTGCCATCACCGTGCTGCACGCAGAACTGGCACATCCCGGGAGTCCTCGCTTCATCGTCGCCATCCGCCCGCGACGGGGCCTACTTCTCTCCGATGCAGTAGAAGTACCCGTCGCGGCACCCTACATATATCCGACCGTTCCACACTACCGGCGTCGACTCGATCGTCCCGCCCAGTTGCAGCGAGTCGACCAGCCTCACGCTCACGTGCGCCGTCTTGCCGTCGCGCGTCTTGAGGGCCACGCCCTTAGGGTCGTCGTATCGGACCCTGTAGACCTTGACCCGGCTGTCGTAGCCGGCCGCGATGATGTAGTCGTCGACCATGATCGGGGTCGAGATCGCGCCTCCGACGTTGTGCTTGTAAACGACGATCGGAGTCGGCATCCGTGTCTTGCCGTCGTACACGATCGCCGTGCCCTTCGTCTCGTTCTGGGAGAAGACGTAGATGTTGCCGTCGATCGCGACGCAGGCCGCGAGCGGCGGGCGGGTGTTGTCCGTGTCGTAGGAGTCGTTGACCGACACCGACCCGATGATCCCGCCGCTCCAGTCGGCGAAGTTGCGGTTCTCGGTCGGCAGATACCAGAGTGCGGCTGCCTTGCCGCTCTTGCGTGGGTCGAGCTTGATCACCCCGCCTCGGCCCCTGATGTACTCGTGGTCGAGCGCCACCAGCAGGTATCCGTCCTTCGTGGCGGCCGGAGTGCCGTCCAGGTCCGATCCCGTTCGGTACTGCCAGACCTTCTTCAGGTCGCTCATGCGCAGGCCGTAGACGCGCCCTGCTCCCGCCGCCGCGTAGATCGTGTCGCCGATCATGCAGGGCGAGGCCTCGAACACGACGTTGCCGCCGTGGGCCGCGGGGTCGCCCTTCTCGTAGAGCAGCGCGGAGGCGAGCACGACGGGCCGCCTGTAGGTGTGGCCCCCGATGGTCAGGCTCTTCGTCTTGTTCGGATCGAGCTTGTAGAAGTCCGCGGACTCGACCCCCTGATAGACGGATCCGTCGAGAACGATCGCCGAGGCGTCGGCGTCGCGGCTGTAGGACTGGGTGCGACGCACCGGCAGCCGCCACAGCTCGCGGCCGGTGGCGAACGACACGCAACGCACCGGGGCGATCCCAGAGGACGCGAGGGTGAATCCCATCCCCCTGCGTGAGCCCGCGATGACACGTATCCGCGTGGTCTCGCTCGTCGCGTTCGGATCGATCCAGATGGTGTTGGTGCCCTTGATGACGTCCGGGAACTCGTAGCGCCACACCGTCTCGCCGGTCTTGGCGTCTATGCGCCGCAGCCCGTGGTCGAAGCCGCCGATCACCAGGCTGAGCTTGCCGGCGTCGCGGATGATGGTCGGCTGTCCGGTCCAACCCGTGCCCGACCAGTTGGTGACTCCGTGGGACCGCTTCGTCCCCGAGGTCTGTCCGGTGCCGATCCGGTTGCGCCAGATCACCTTGAGCTTCTGCGGGACCGGGCCGATGCCGTAGAAGGTGCGCGACGCGTTGCCCAGATAGGTTCCGATCTTGACGCCGTCGCCTTCGTCGGTCGGCAGTCCGGGAGCGGGAGCGACGGTGGTCGGCTGAGCCGGGACGGTGCCGCCCGTCTCCTCTGTGGAGGGCGAGGCGGTGGAAGTCGCTACCGGCGCGGTCGTCGTGTCGGCCGGGGCAGCGCCCGCCAGCAGCCTCGAGAGCGATCCCGCACCGGGGCCGGCCAAGGCCCAGGCGCCTCCCGCGATGGCTGCGATCAGGCCGATCACCAAGAGCGCCTCGAGGACGCGGCGGCCCGGGCCTGGCCGCCTCCTGCGCCGGCGCGGCGCGGGACGGGAGTCGCGGCCTCTACGGATGTCGGCCACTCAGGTCACCGCAGCGCATTCGTCCGATCCCGTCAGCGACGTTCGCCCGAGCAGAGTGTCGAGAAGGTCGCGGGCCTCCTTGAGCGACTGCATGCCGGCCTCGACCTCGATGGCCGCCGGCCCGGTGGCACTCGCCTCGTCGCTCTCGGCGGCATCCAGAGCGAGATCGAGGCCCTCGAGCACCTGGGAGCCGCCGGTGACTATCAGATCGCGGACCTGCAGGGCCTCGGGGCCTGCGACGGCGATCCCGTTCACCTGGTCCACGACCTGCCGCGCGGACGCTATGCGGGACCGGTAGGATGCGACGTCGATCGGCGCCGTGGCGGCCTCGGATGTGAAGGCCACGGCGATCGGTGTGATGGCCGCGGTCACGGCGTCCAGTCGCTCGGACAGGGCGGTGAGCTCCGTGGCCTGCGTGGCGGAGGGCCGTTCGCTCCCGGACCACACCGTCAGCCACCAGACGCCTGCGGAGAGCGCGATGAGCGCTATCAGGGTCCCGAGAACGATGAGCAGTGCCCGGCCCCGGACCGCCGTGGCCTGGGTGCCGGGCTTCTCGTTGCCCGCTTCGCCCGACGTCTTCTCATACTTGCGACCCATGGTTCTCCTCGTGACGGAGACGCCTGAGGGGGAACATACACCAGGAGGCCGCCCAGCGCCGTCCCATCGAACCACCAGCACGCCGAAAGGAGTTCCCGTGCCGCCGATCAAGGTCTACGCCCTTTCGACGTGCCCGTACTGCCATCAGGCCCGAGCGTTCTTGGACGACAGCGGCGTCGCATACGATGTCGTCGAGGTCGACAAGCTCGCCGGGGCCGCGCGCAACGACGCCATCGACGAGGTACAGCGGCTGTCCGGCGGGACCTCCTTCCCGGTCGTGGTGATCGGCGACGAAGTCGTCGTCGGCTACGACAAGTCCCGGATCCAGCGCCTGATCAGCGCCTGACCGGGTGCGTCCGGCCATCTCACGGAGAGGGCGGCACCCGGTGAGCGGCGACCCCGTGCGGCGGCGGTTCGCAGACGGCACGACGCTCGACGACCTGAAGGCCTACATGACTCCGTTCGTGGAGCGGCTCGGCTACCGCTTCAACACCGACGCTGAGTTCGTCGACGCGGTCCTGACCTCGGAGATCGAGATCCTCGCCGAGACCGGCGACGTCTACTGCCCCTGCCGCCTGAGGACGGGCGATCCGAAGGCCGACGTGGCCATCATCTGCCCGTGCATACAGTTCCACCTGAGCGAGTTCGCAGCGCTGAAGAAGTGCTGGTGCGGGCTGTTCATCCGTACCGACGTCGAGGACGGCAGCGCGCTGCACGGAGTGGTCGAGGCCGTGTCGGGCCCGGTCGACGTGCGTGTGGCCGCGTTCGACGATCTTGCGGACGGCCAGGCCCGTCACGTGAAGATCGGCAATCGCGACTCGCGCTCGTCCGAATCGAGGGCGACTACTTCGCGCTCTCCAACCTCTGCCGCCACGCGTTCGGCCCGCTGGCGGAGGGGTTCGTCGACGGCTACACGCTGATCTGCCCGTGGCACGGGTGGCGCTACGACGTTCGGGACGGGAGCACCGACCACCCCGACGCCGACGTGCGCACGTATCCCGTTGCCGTGCGCGACGGCGAGGTCTTCGTCCACATGGAGGGGTAGGGCGCCGGACCTGTCAGTCGCCGGTGCGACCAATGCTGTGGCGTCCGGCCCCGGTCCAACCGTGGCGACGACGGTGCCGCTTCCGGTTGACGTGCGACGAACACGACGCTCGAGACTCCCAGGAACGCGAGCCACTCGGCCCCCGGAGTGCCGCCCGCGGCCTCGAGCGCGGCGGCGCAGGCGGCCCCCAACGCGAAGGGCGCGGAGGTGCGATCGCGGGCGAGCGCTGCGGCGGCTGCGATGCCAGCCGCGACGATCACCCACGCCCAGAACCACGGCCGCACCGGTCGCTCCCTCGCTCGTCCGTCCGCCCAACTGAAGGGTACCGCAACCGCCGTGTCGACTGCGTCGTCGCCAGTAACCGCATGTATAGCATGAAGAATGGTGCGGTTCATCGTCTTGTACCCGCGCCGGCAGGCGGGTACATTCGCCACGACGTCCGCTACATCCGCCGTATCACGGAGGTCTGCGATGCCAGCAATGATCCCCGGCGTGGTCGACACCATCGGCTCCACGCCGCTCGTCCGGCTCGACCGGCTCGGCGACGGGCTGCCGGGCCGCGTCTACGTCAAGCTCGAGTCCCGCAACCCCGGCGGCTCGGTCAAGGACCGCATCGGCCGCGCCATGATCGACGACGCCGAGGCCCGCGGCCTCATCGAGCCCGGCCGGTCGGTGATCGTCGAGCCGACGAGCGGGAACACCGGCGTCGCGCTGGCGCTGGTCGGCGCCGCCCGCGGCTACCGGGTCCTGCTGACGATGCCCGAGTCGTTCTCCGATCGAGCGCCGCAAGCTGTTCGCGGCGTACGGCGCCGAGCTCGTGCTGACCGACCGGGCCCTCGGCATGAAGGGCGCGGTCGACAAGGCCGCGGAGATCGCCGCGGCATCGACGGATCGTTCATCCCGGGCCAGTTCGACAACCCCGCCAACCCGCGCGGCCCACTACGAGACCACCGGGCCGGAGATCGACGCCGCCCTCGGCGACGAGGAGCTCTACGCGTTCGTCGCCGGTGTCGGCACGGGCGGCACCATCAGCGGCGGCGGGACGATTCCTCAAGGAGCGCACGCCCGGGGACGCTCGCGATCGCCGTCGAGCCGGCCGAGTCGCCGATCATCTCGCAGCGGCTCGCCGGGCAGCAGCTGACTCCCGGTCCGCACCTCATCCAGGGCATCGGCGCGAACTTCATCCCCGCGACGCTCGACCTCGACGTCCTCGACGCGGTCGAGCACGTCGACGGCCCCGACCGCCATCGCGATGGCCCGCCGGCTCGCGGCCGAGGAGGGCATCTTCGTCGGCATCTCGTCCGGGGCCAACGTCGCCGCGGCGCTGCGGCTCGCCGCCCGCCCCGAGGCCGCGGGCAAGGTCGTCGTCACCGTCGCGCCGTCGACCGGAGAGCGCTACCTGTCGACGCCGCTGTGGGAGGGATACGGGGAGTGAGGGTCTCCCAGCGCCTCGACTACTCGCTGCGAGGGCTGACCGCGCTCGCCCTGCAGGAACCGGGGGCCTACGTGGCCGCCGGCGAGATCGCCGACGATCTCGGTCTGCCGCGCCGCTTCGTGGAGCAGCAGTTCACCGCGCTGGCCGAGCGCGGCATCGTCGAGTGCCGCCGTGGCGCCGGAGGCGGCTGCGCGCTGCTGCGCCCCGCCGGCGAGATCACGGTGGCCGAGATCGTCAGGGCGGTGCAGCGGATCGTCCTAGACGTGCCTCAGGTGACCGGTTCCGCCGTGTCGGAGATGTGGGCCTCGGCTTCCGCCGCTCTCGAACTCGCCCTCGAGGGAACCACGCTGGCCGACCTCGCCGCCAGACAACGCGAGCTCGACGTCAGCGCGGCAGCCATGTACTTCATCTGAGGCTGCGCCCGAGGCGTTCGCGGGCGAGCGCCGGACCGCCTTCCGTATTCATCCGGGCGCCGTTCTTGCTCGCCGATCAGCTCACGCTGCCGCACGGCCGCGCAGGCTGTCGCAGGAGGCCGGAACACGCACGAAACGCGGGTCGAGCCGCTGCGTCCGGCGCCTTTCCGATACTGTTGCGCCTTGTATCACTCTGATACACTCTCTGAATCCTGAGGACGGGTGTACCCAGGGCAGAAGCATCAGGCACCCGCCCGTCACAACAGGACGTCAAGTCGGAGGAAAGGGATGAGCATGGGCAAGGTCAAGAAGTACCTGTCCCTCGTCGTCGTGCTCGCGCTCGTGGCGCTCGCTGTCACGGGGTGCGGCGGCGGCGGCGACCGGTGGCGCGAAGACCACCGTGTCACGATCGGCATCGGGGCGCCGCTCACCGACGGCGCGGTCGCGCTGGGCAAGGGCATGGTCCGCGGCGCGAACCTCGCCGTGAAGCAGGCCAACGCGTCGCAGGAGGTCAAGGACCTCGGCATCATCCTCAAGACCGTCGAGGGTGACGACAAGGGCGATCCGACCACGGGCGGCAACGTCGCCACCCAGTTCGCGTCCAACCCGACGCTCGTCGGCGTCATGGGCCACCTGAACTCCGGTGTCACCCGCGTCGCGGTCAAGATCTACAACCAGGCCAACATCGTCCAGGTCAGCCCGGCCAACACGGCCGTCGACCTGACCCAGATGGGCATGACGAACTACTTCCGCGTCTGCACCGATCGACTCGGTCCAGGGTCCCGTCGGGGCCGACTACGCGTCCAAGATCGCCGGCAAGAAGAAGGCCTACGTGGTCGACGACTCCACCGTCTACGGCGTCGGTCTCGCCGACGAGTGGGCCGAAGCAGTTCGAGGCCGACGGCGGCAAGATCGTCGGGTCGCGAGAAGACCGGCGACAAGGACACCGACTTCAAGGCCCTCGTCACCAAGATCAAGTCCGCCGACTCCGGACATCGTCTACTACGGCGGCATCTACAACTCCGGCGCGCTGCTCTCCAAGCAGCTCAAGGAGGGTGGCGTCAAGGTGCCGCTCATGGGCGGCGACGGCATCTTCGATCCCGAGTTCATCAAGCTCGCCGGCGCGGCGAACGCCGAGGGCGACCTGGCCACCTCCGTCGGCCTGCCCGTCGACAAGATGCCGAAGGGCCAGGAGTTCATCGCCGCTTCAAGGCCGAGTACCCCGGCGAGAGATCGCCGCGTACGACGCCTACTCCTATGACGCCGCCAACGTCATCATCAAGGCGATCGTCGAGGTCGCCAAGACGCATGGGCGCCGACAAGGTCGCCACGACCGAGGGCAAGAAGGCCATCATCGCCGCCGTCGCCAAGACCGACTTCGAAGGCGTCACCGGCAAGGTCCAGTTCGACAGCAAGGGCGACACCACCAACAAGGCGATCACCGTCTACATCGGTCAGGCGCCGACGGCAAGTGGGTCCCCGCTCAGTAGTGAGCTCGCACTAGCATAGTCTCCGGCCTCGCATCGGCGGGGTGTGCGGTCCGGGCGGGCACGTCTCGAGTGCCCGCCCGGACCATCGCTCGGGGAACCCGTCCTGCGCTCGGACGTCGTTATCATCCGGCGCGGCGTCCGACCACACGACCTGGAGCCTCGCTTGAGCTCGACTCTGAACTACCTGCTCGAGCAGATCGTCAACGGCATCACGCTGGGCGGCCTGTACGCGCTCGTCGCCCTCGGATACACGATCGTCTACGGCATCCTGCTCATGATCAACTTCGCGCACAGCGAGCTGTTCATGGTCGGCGGCTACGTCGGCCTCTGGCGTGCTGAAGCTGCTGTCGGACCCGGCCGTGGCGAAGGCGCCGGGCATGGGCTTCCTCGCGCCGATCCAGTCCTTCTTCAACTCAGCGGCGATCGGATTCGTCGGCGCTGCATCGCCGCGACGTTCCTGCATCTCGGCCATCGTCGTCGGGATTCCTGGGCATGTCATCATCGAGCGGTTCGCGTACCGGCCGCTGCGGCACGCGCCGCGACTCGCGCCGCTGATCTCGGCGATCGGCGTCTCGATCTTCCTTCAGAACGCCGTGCTGCTCTGGGTCAGCAGCAAGCAGCTGCCGTACACCCGGGTCGACGGCACGGCGTTCGTGCCCGCGCACGACGGCGTTCACCATCGGCGGCGTCAAGGTCTCGACGATGCAGGTCTTCATCATCGTCACGACGCTCCTTCTGCTGCTCTTCCTCGACACGTTCGTCTCGAGGACCCGGATCGGCAAGGCCATGCGCGCGACGTCGCAGGACCGCGAGGCCGCGGGCCTCATGGGCGTCAACATCAACAGCGTCATCGCGCTCGCCTTCTTCATCGGGCCCGCGCTGGGCGCTGTGGCCGGTGTCTTCAACGGCATGTACTACGGCTCGGTGAAGTTCAACATGGGCTTCATCCCGGGCATCAAGTCGTTCACCGCCGCCGTCATCGGCGGCATCGGCAACCTGCGCGGGGCGATGCTCGGCGGCTTCCTTCTCGGGATCGTCGAGTCGCTGGCCAGCGGCTTCCTCTCCACCGCGCTACCGCGACGTGATCGCGTTCATCGTGCTCGTTCTCGTGCTCATCTTCCGTCCGGGCGGTCTGCTCGGCGAAGCCGTCGCGGAGAAGGTGTAGCCGATGACCGACGCGACAGGCATCGAACGGCAAGCGTCAGCCAGCAAGGCGGCCAGATCGCCGCCGAAGAAGATCGCGCTCTAGGCGGTCATCGCGCTGGCGCTGATCATCGTGCCGGTCGTGCTCCAGGCCGCGTCCGGGCTCGGGTTCCTCGTCCGCATCCTCGTCATCGTCGGCATCTGGGTGCTGCTCGCGCTCGGGCTCAACATCGTCGTCGGCTACGCCGGCCTGCTCGACCTGGGCTACATCGCGTTCTACGCGATGGGCGGCTACGCGGGCGTTCTCATCGGCCAGGCCGTCTCGGGCAGCACTCGGCGGCGCGACCTACTGCGCTGATGCTCATCCCCGGCGGCGCTCGGCGGGCGCGATGACGGGTCTCGCGCTCGGCTTCCCGGTCCTGAGGCTGCGGGGCGACTACCTCGCGATCGTCACGCTCGGCTTCGGCGAGATCGTGCGCATCTGCTCAACAACGACTTCCTCGGCCTCTCCAACGGCGCGACGGGCCTGCCTCGCGGCAGCGAGATGATGGTCCCGCCGTGGCCGGCGCGACGTGGCTGCGGACAACGTCCGCTTCCCGACGCCGATCGGCGCAGTTCGTCGTTCGGGACGAACCTCTTCTGGTACTTCGTCGTGCTGCTGCTCATCATCGGCGCCATCATCATCATCCGGCGGCTGGACGACTCGCGGCTCGGTCGCGCATGGGTCGCCATGCGCGAGAACGAGGTGGCGGCCGCGGCCTGCGGCGTCAACATCAGGACGCAGAAGCTGTGGGCGTTCTCGCTCGGTGCGATGTCGGGCGGTATCGCGGGCGTGACGTTCGCCTACGTGCAGCAGTTCATCTCGCCCGAGTCGTTCACGTTCATGGAGTCGGTCTTCGTCGTGTGCATCGTCGTGCTCGGCGGCATGGGCTCGATCCCGGGCGTCATCGTCGGCGCGCTGCTGATCCGCGGCGTTCCCGACCTCATCCAGGGCCTCATGGTCGCCGGCGTCATCAAGCTCTCCGGGCGACGCGACCTCGGCGATCACCGGCTACCGGTTCCTCGTGTTCGGCCTGCTCATGGTCGTCATGATGGCCGTACGACCACAGGGCATGATCCCGAGCAAACGTCGAGCGCTGGAACTGCACCCCGAGGACGAGCGCGTCCTCGCCGAAGAGGACATGCAGTTGTGGGATACCGAGCAACCGTGACATCACCCCCGACGACGTGTGATCGGAGTAGCGACCTTGTCCGTCATCCAAGCTGAGAACGTGACCATGATGTTCGGGGGCCTCAGGGCCGTCTGCGAACGTCGACCTGCACATCGACGAGGGCGAGATCGTCGCGCTCATCGGACCGAACGGCGCCGGCAAGACGACGTTCTTCAACCTCATGACCGGCATCTACAGGGCGACCGAGGGCTCCGTGCTCTTCGACGGCACGGAGCTCGGCGGGCGCAAGCCGCACGAGGTCTGCAAGATGGGCATCGCCCGCACCTTCCAGAACATCCGGCTCTTCGCGAACATGACCACGCTCGAGAACGTCATGGTCGGCCGGCACAGCCGTTCGAAGGCCGGCCCGCTCGGCGCGGTGCTGCGCACGCCGGCGTTCAAGCGCGAGGAGCAGCACACGGTCGACGAGGCGCTCAAGTCCGGCTGCGCTTCGTCGGCCTGGCCGACAAGGCCAACGAGCTCGCGAAGAACCTGCCCTACGGCAGACCAGCGCCGTCTCGAGATCGCGCGGGCGCTGGCGACCGAACCCAAGCTCATCCTGCTCGACGAGCCCGCGGCCGGCATGAACCCGCAGGAGACGAAGTCGCTCACGAAGCTCATCGGTCGGATCCGCGACACCGGGGTCACCGTCCTGCTGATCGAGCACGACATGAAGGTCGTCATGGACATCGCCGACCGGATCTACGTTCTGGACTTCGGCGAGCTCATCGCCGAGGGCAAGCCCGCGGAGATCCAGCGCGACCCGAAGGTCATCGAGGCGTACCTGGGCAAGGGCGCCGAAGCGATGATGGCTCAGGCGCAGGGCGGCACCGATGGCTGAGAACGTACTCAAGGTCGACGACATCCACACCTTCTACGGCCAGATCGAGGCCCTCAAGGGCATCAGCCTGCACGTCGACAAGGGCGAGATCGTCACGCTCATCGGCGCGAACGGCGCCGGCAAGTCCACGACGCTCCGGACCGATCTCCGGTCTGCTGCAGCCCGCGCACGGGCTCGATCAAGTTCATGGGGGAGACCATCTCCGGCATGCCGGTGCACCAGGTGACGGCAAAGGGCATCATCCAGGTCCCCGAGGGCCGGCACATCTTCCCGCGCATGATCGGTCGAGGAGAACCTCGAGATGGGCGCGTTCCTGCGCACGAAGGACGTCGCGGGCGTCAAGGAGTCCATGGCGTGGGCCTACGAGCTCTTCCCGCGCCTGAAGGAGCGGCGCCTGCAGAAGGGCGGCACCCTCTCGGGCGGCGAGCAGCAGATGCTCGCGACGGCACGGGGACTCATGGCCGATCCGAAGCTGCTCATGCTCGACGAGCCGTCGATGGGGCTCGCCCCGGTCGTCGTCGAGATCATCTTCGAGACACTCGAAGAAGCTGAACGACAAGGGCATCACGATCCTGCTCGTCGAGCAGAACGCGGCGATGGCCCTGCAGATCGCCGACCGCGGCTACGTGCTCGAGACCGGGAAGGTGGCGCTCGAAGGGCCGGGCAAGGAGCTGCTCGTCAACGAGCAGGTGCGCAAGACCTACCTCGGCGAGACGTAGCAGGTCAAGGGCAAGAGACCTCAAGCGAAGGGCGCCGGAAGATCCGGCGCCCTTCGCTGCGATGCTATGCTCGGAGCGGGCGAAGACCGCACCGGGGCCGGAGGGTTCGTTGAAGCGTACGCCGAGTTCTCGCGTGTCCGACTACGTTCTGGCGACCCGCAAGGGGACCGCCGACCTGTGGGTCCAGGTACGCCGCCAGTTCCTTCCCGCGCTGGTCGTCGGCGTCCTCGTCGGCGCTGCGGTGACCCTGATCGACCTCGTCGCATACGGCGTGCTGTGGGAGAACTCGAGTCGTCTCCTCACGCCCGCGACCATCCTGCTGCTTCCCACCATCGGCCTCCTGATCTCCGGCCTGCTCATGCAGAAGACGACCGAAGACCCCTCCATCCAAGGGACCGAGGAGTACATCGAGGCGTACCACGAGCACGGCGGTGTCTTCTCCTACCGCTCGGTGCCGGGCAAGGTCCTGGCTGCGCTGGCGACGGTCGGTCTTGGCGGAAGCGCGGGCATGGAGGCGCCGTCGATCCATCTCGGTGGCGCGATCGGTTCGCTGCTGACTCGGAAGCTCGCGCGCTTCGGCTACGGCGAGGAAGACGTGAAGAAGATGGCGGTCGCCGGAGCCGCCGCGGGCGTCGCCGCGATATTCAAGGCGCCCCTCACGGGTGTGATCTTCGCACTCGAGGTTCCCTACATGGACGACATGGCGCATGAGGCCCTGATCCCGTCGCTGGTCGGTTCGGTCGCGTCGTACCTGGTCCTGGTGCAGTTTCTGGGTGTCGAACCTCTCTTCAAGGCGACCGAGAAGTACGTGCTGTCGGTCCCGGACCTGGGCTACGCGGTGCTTCTCGGACTGATCGTGGGGTTCGTGGCCCGGCTGTTCGTGCGTTCTCTTCATGCGGCAGAACGGTTGGCCGGACGCGTCCGTCTGCCGCTCTGGGCACGCACCGCGATCGGCGGGCTCGTAGTCGGGATCCTGGCCTTGGGCGGTCTGGCCCTCTTCGGCAGTGCGTCGGTGCTTGGGACGGGGTACGAGGCCATCGGACGCCTGACGTCCGGCGCGGCGGGACCCGTGGAGTCGTTCGAATTCCTGCTGCTCAAGGTCGGCGCGACCGTGGCCACCATCGGAAGTGGCGCCGCGGGCGGCCTGTTCATCCCGATGATCGCGATGGGCGCGGCGGCGGGCTCCACACTGCGGGGCTTGGTCCCGGGTGCGAATGGCCCGCTGTTCCCGGTCGTCGGCATGGCGGCGTTCCTCGCCGCGGGCTACAACACGCCTATCGCGGCCGCGGTCTTCGTCGCCGAGTCGACCGGCGGCGCGGGGTATCTGATACCGGGGCTCGTGGCGTCGGTGGTCGCCTACACGGTAGCCGGTCGAGTCTCCGTTTCGAAGCGCCAGAGGTGGCGCCGTGAGGACTATGTGGACCGCCTCATGGGCCTGAGCGTGCGTGACATCATGACCAGCACGGTCATGACCGTGCCCGTGGACGCATCGGTGCAGGTCTTCCTCGATGACTACGTTCTCAAGCACCGGCGGAAGGGCTTTCCGGTCACCGACGACGCCCGATTGGTCGGCTTCGTGAGTCTTTCGGACGTGCGTGACCTGCCGGCCCAGGAGAGGGCGGTCACCCCGGTGTCGGCGCTGATGGTCACGCGAGTGGTCACCACCTCGCCCGATCGGTCCGTCGGCGACGTCGCGGCCATCATGTCGGAGGGCGATCTCGATCGTGTCCCAGTCGTGGACCCGGTCGATCCCGGACGCCTGCTCGGCATCATCTCGTCGACCGACATCCTCGCTATCGACAAGGTCTTCGAGCGCGAGCTCGGATAGCTGCCCTTCGGTTCCGAGACCCTCGCACCACCGCGGGCACTCCAGGCGCGGTACGCTACTCGCATGAGCACCCTGCCAGACATCGCGGCCGCCACCGCGGCCGCACGCGCGATGTTCGCCGAAGGCGGGCCGGTCGTCGCGATGGTCTCGGGGGGCGCCGACTCGGTCGCACTCCTGCGTTGGCTCGTCGGATCGAAGGCCGCCGGACAGTGGCTGTCGGTGCTGCATGTCAACCACCGGTTGCGCGGCGAGGCGGCCGGCAGCGATGCCGAGTTCGTCGAGCGGCTCTGCGGCGAGTTGCGGGTCCTGTGCCGTGTCGTGGCATACGACGTAGGCGCCTACGCGGAGGAGGCCGGGCTTAACGTGGAGGACGCCGGCCGTCGCGTCCGCTACCGCTTCGCCGACGAGGAGCTCGACGCGCGCTGCACGGAGGCGGGAGTCGAGCCTGCGGCGGGCCGCATCGCCACCGCGCATACGTTCGACGATCGCGCCGAGACGATGATCATGCGCTTGGCACAGGGGACCGGCGTCTCCGGTCTGGTCTCCCCGCCGTATCGCCGCGGACGGGTCGTCCGCCCGCTTCTGGACTGCACGCGCGCGGACGTGACGGGCTACCTCGCGGCTCTGGGGCAGACGTGGCGGGAGGACGCGACCAACCTCGATACCTCGCGCCTTCGCGCCCGCGTACGCGCGGACGTGGTCCCGCTCCTGCGCGAGATCAACCCGAGGTTCGATACCACCCTGGCTCGCACGCTCCGAGTCATGTCCGAAGAGGACGATCTGCTCGACGGAGAGGCCGCGGAGGCTGAGGCCGCCTACGTGGAGTCCCGCGGAGGCGAGCTGCGGATCGCCCGTGCCGCATCGTCGCTCCCGCGCGCCGCTCCTGCGCCGCATGCTTCGCCGCGCGGTGTTCGCCGCGTTCCCCGAGGCCTCACGCCTCGAGTTCGAGCACCTGGAGGCCGTGTGCGACGGGCTCGCGCAAGACGGCTTCTCTCGAGACCTGCCCGGACGGCTGCGAGCGTTCGACGAGTACGGTACACTCGTCATTTCCCGGAAGGCGGGCATGGCGCGAGCGTTGGCACCATCTCTGCTCAACGTCCCGGGGATGCTCGACCTAGGCGAGGCGGGGAGCGTCACCGCCGAGCCGGCCGGCCCTGACGGCATCGACACCGACTCCGCGAGCGCCCTGATCGACCTTGACGCCGTGCGCGAGGGGCTCGTCGTCGATTCCGTCCGTCCCGGAGACCGCATGCGCCCGCTGGGCATGGAGGGCAGCCGAAAGCTGCAGGATGTTCTCACCGACGCCAAGGTGCCTGCGAGGCGCCGCCCGCTCGTCCCCGTCGTGCGCGACGGCGAGCGTATCGTATGGGTCGCCGGAGTGAGGATGAGCGAGGACTACCGGGTGGGTCCCGGCACGAAGAGGGCCATCCGGCTGCATTGGACGCCGCGACCATGAAAGAGGACCTTCACGTGATCCATCCCGACATCGAGTCCGTGGTCATCTCGAAAGAGCAGATAGACGAGCGCGTCCGCGAGATGGGCGCGCAGATAACCCGTGACTACGACGGCGAGACCCTGCTGCTGGTAGCGGTCCTGCGCGGCGCCGCTCTGTTCCTGGCGGACCTGTCGCGTGCGGTGGACGTGCCGGTCGAGATCGACTTCATGGCGGTCTCGTCGTACGGTTCCTCGACGAAGTCGTCTGGCGTCGTCCGCATCCTCAAGGACCTCGACGAGCAGATCGAGGGGCGTCACGTTCTGGTCGTAGAGGACATCATCGATACAGGGCTCACGCTCAAGTACCTTCTGAAGAACCTGGCGAGCCGCAAGCCGGCCAGCCTGGAAGTGGTGACCCTTCTGAGCAAAGAAGGCAAACAGCGGGTACCCATCTCCTGCAGGTACATAGGATTCTCCGTGCCCGACGAATTCGTCGTCGGCTACGGACTCGATTTCGCGGAGCGCTATCGCAACCTGCCGTACATCGGCGTTCTCAAGCCGTCGGCCTATCAGGACTGACGGCCGGATCGGGCGAAGCCGCTCGAGGAGGTCTTTCGTTTGAATCGCAACATCCGCACGATCGCCCTGTATCTGCTGATCCTGGCGGCGGTCGCCTACGTCATCTCGATGTACACGAACCCCGGTCAGCCGGTGGACCAGCTCACAACGGGCGAGTTCTACCAGGCGGTGGAGTCGAGCCGGGTCGTTCAGGCCACCGTGCTCGCCAGCGACCAGGTCATCGAGGGCACCTACTACAAGACCGCCGCGGACCAGGCCGCGAAGAAGACCAGCCAGTTCACCGCCAACTACATCGGCGACAACGCCGTCGCGGACCTCGTGCAGAGGTTCCCGGGCGTCTTCGACGTCAACCCGCAGAAGCCGAGCGCTTGGCTGACGATCGCTATCAACCTGCTCCCGATCCTGCTCATCGTGGGCGTGATGTTCTTCTTCATGCAGTCGATGCAGGGTGGCAACAACCGCGTCATGTCCTTCGGCAAGGCCAAGGCGAAACGCATGACGCGCGACCAGCCGCGCGTGACGTTCAAGGACGTCGCGGGTGTGGACGAGGCTGTCGAGGAGCTGCAGGAGATCAAGGAGTTCCTCGAGAACCCCGGCAAGTTCCAGGCGCTCGGCGCGAAGATCCCCAAGGGAGTGCTGTTGGTCGGCCCTCCGGGCACAGGCAAGACGCTGCTCGCTCGCGCGGTCGCCGGTGAGGCCGGCGTGCCCTTCTTCTCGATCTCCGGCTCGGACTTCGTGGAGATGTTCGTGGGCGTCGGCGCGAGCCGCGTCCGGGACCTGTTCGAGCAGGCCAAGGCGGCCAGCCCCTGCATCGTCTTCGTGGACGAGATCGACGCGGTCGGGCGTCACCGCGGAGCTGGCTTGGGCGGCGGCCATGACGAGCGAGAGCAGACGCTCAACCAGCTTCTCGTCGAGATGGACGGTTTCGACATCAAGGACAACGTGATACTGATCGCGGCGACGAACCGCCCCGACATCCTCGACCCCGCGCTCCTGCGTCCCGGGCGCTTCGACCGGCAGGTCGTCGTGGACCGTCCGGACCTCAAGGGCCGGGTCGCCATCCTCAAGGTCCATATCAAGGGCAAGCCCATGAACTCGGACATCGACGTCGAGGTCCTCGCGCGCCGCACCCCCGGATTCACGGGCGCCGACCTCGCGAACCTCGTCAACGAGGCCGCGTTGCTCTCGGCGCGACACGGACGCAAGCAGATCGAGATGGTCGAACTCGAAGAGGCGATCGACCGCGTGGTCGCCGGTCCCGAGCGCCGCAGCCGCCTGATCTCCGACGACGAGAAGAAGGTCATCGCGTACCACGAGTCCGGTCATGCGATCGTCGGTCACGTCCTTCCTCGGACCGACACGGTCCACAAGGTGACGATCATCCCGCGCGGCAGAAGCCTCGGCAGCACGTGGCACCTCCCCGAGGAGGAGAAGTTCCTCGGCAGCAAGCGCGACATGCTCGACGAGCTCGCCTCGCTTCTGGGCGGGCGAGTCTCCGAAGAGATCGCCCTCGGCGACGTGACCACGGGGGCCAGCAACGACATCGAGCGCGCGACCAAGATCGCCCGCGCGATGGTCACTCAGTACGGCATGTCCGACAAGCTCGGGCCGATGACGCTCGGCGAGCCTCAGCACGAGGTCTTCTTGGGCCGCGATTTCGGCGCCACCCCGGACTACTCACAGGAGATAGCGTTCGAGATCGACAAGGAGGTCCGCACCCTTCTCGACGGTGCGTTCGACCGGGCCAAGGCGATACTGGAGGAGCACCGCGCTCAGCTCGACCTCATGGCGCAGGCTCTGATCGACCGGGAGACGCTCGGCAAGGACGAGGTCGAGGCGCTGCTGGAAGGTCGCTGGGACGAGTACCTCGCCAAGGAGGCCTCCGAGGCGGCATCCGGGAAGCCGGACGCGGAGCCGAAGCCTGTCCGGACGCGGAGCAAGAAGTCCGCCGGCGAGAAGCCGGCAGCCGGATCGGGCACACCCCCAGAGGTCGCACCTGCGCCCTCCGCCTGATAGCCTCACGACACGCACGGGTCAGAGCCCACAGCCGGGAGGGACGCGATGGACCGCGGCAAGATCGAGGCCGGCGTTCGGCTCATCCTCGAGGGAGTCGGGGAGGACCCCGCGCGCGAGGGTCTCTCCGACACGCCGCAGCGCGTCGCGGAGATGTACGAGGAGATCTTCGCCGGGCTCGGCCAGGATGCGGGAAGGTTCCTCAGCGTCACCTTCGACGAAGGCCACCAGGAGATGGTGCTGGTGCGCGACATCCCTCTCTACTCGGTCTGCGAGCATCACCTCCTTCCGTTCGTCGGCCGGGCGCACGTCGCCTACATCCCCGGGGAGAACGGCCGCATCTGCGGGTTGTCGAAGCTGGCGCGCGTGGTCGACGTGTACGCGAAGAGGCCCCAGGTGCAGGAGCGCCTCACATCTCAGATCGCCGACACGATCATCGAATGCCTGGAGCCCCAGGGCGTGATCGTCGTGATCGAGGCGGAGCACCTTTGCATGTCCATGCGGGGCGTACAGAAGCCGGGCGCGATCACCACCACCTCCGCCGTCCGCGGGATATTCCGGACGAAGGCGGCGACCCGGGCCGAGGCTATGTCGCTGATCAAGGGCGGGAGCCGGTAGTGCAGCGCGTCTGGCTCTGCGGCCCGCACGAGATCTCGCTCGCCCGCCCGCTCGTGATGGGCATCGTCAACGTCACCCCCGACTCGTTCTCCGACGGCGGGGTGAACTACGACCCGCGCGCCGCGGTCGCGTCGGGCCGGTCGATGCTGGCTTCCGGCGCCGATCTGATCGACGTCGGCGGCGAGTCCACCCGCCCGGGGGCGCGAGGAGTGACGCCGAACGAGGAGCTGGCGCGCGTCCTTCCTGTCGTGGCTGCTCTGGCGTCGTCCGGCGCCATCGTCTCGATCGACACACGCCACGCGGAAGTGGCGTCCGCGTGTGTCGCCGCCGGTGTCTCGGTCATCAACGACGTCTCCGGCTTCTCCGATCCCGCGATGGTCGCGCTCGCCGCGTCCTGCGACGCCGGGCTGGTCGTCATGCACATGCAGGGCGACCCCGGCACGATGCAGGACGAACCGCGCTACGGCGACGTGGTCGCCGAGGTCGCGGAGTGCCTCAAGGCGCGGGCCTCGCGGTTGGAGTCGGCGGGCGTCGCGCGCGAACGCATCGTCGTGGACCCGGGGATCGGCTTCGGCAAGACCACCGCGCACAACCTCGAGCTTCTGCGGCGGCTGGACGAGATAGTCGACCTGGGGTACCCGGTGCTCGTCGGCGTGTCCCGCAAGCGGTTCGTAGGGGAGATCACTGGTGTGTCCGAGCCGCGCGAGCGGCTGGCCGGTTCTCTGGCCGCGGCGCTCGAGGCCGTGGCTGGCGGTGCGTCAGCGGTCCGGGTGCACGACGTTGCCGATACGGTGGCAGCGCTCGCCGTTGCGCTCGCGATCCGGGAGGGAACGGGGGAGCGATGACGGACGAAGAGGGTTCGGGGTCCCAGGTACCCGCGCCGATGAAGGGGCTCGCGTCGGGGGGTGTTGCAGGAATGATGCGGGCGCTGAAGGCGATGGGCGAGACGCCGGAAGACATCGACGATCTTGAGGCGCTTCGCAGCGCCGAGGCCATGGTCGCCGGGGCCAAGGAGCCATCCACCACTGCGATGGCCCCGATCGACGAGGCCTGGGAGGTTGTGGCCATGCAGAGCCGCCCCGGCGGGCAACTGGCCCTTCAGGACATCGCACAGGCCCTGGGATCGGAGGGCGTCGCCGTCGGCTGGGACCCGTTCGAGCCCGGCGAGGCGGTCGGGTTCACTCCGCCGCAGGGCGCAGGGCGCCCGTTCATGCTCAAGGTGCCTGCTTCGCAGGTCGCCCGCACTCGAGAGCTCCTCACGGACATGCCGCCCGACGGCGTCAAGTACGCGTGGGGGACGGACGCGCCCTCGCGCGTCGCCGCCAAGGAGGCCGAGGCGCAGAGCGAATTCGGTTTCGGGCCCGACACATCCAAGCCCGTCCGCGCCGGCGATCCAGCGCTGTCCGACAACCAGAGGATGGAGCAGCTCGCGAGCGGTCGCGGGTCCCGCGCCGGAGCCGTCATCGTCGTCCTGCTCGTCTGGATAGCGATCGCCGTCGCGATCGCCCTCAGCCAGCGCGGGTGACGCCGTGACGCGCGCATACGTCGCGCTCGGCTCGAACCTCGGAGACAGGATGACGAACCTGGCCGCCGCGGTGCGCGAGTTGGGCGCCCTGCCGGGCGTGACCGTCGTCGCCACCTCTCGCGTCTACGAGAGCGAGGCCTGGGGCGGCCTGGCGCAGCCCAGGTACGCCAACGCGGTCGTGGAGATCGCCAGCGAGCTGGGAGCGCTCTCGCTGCTGCGGGCGTGCAAGGGCATCGAGAGGGCCATGGGCCGCGAGCCGGCGGTGCGATTCGGTCCGCGCTCGATCGACCTCGACCTCCTGCTCTTCGGCGATGCGGCCATCGACACGCCCGAATTGACGGTCCCGCACGCGCGGATGCTCGAGCGCGACTTCGTGGTCACGCCTCTGCTCGAGATAGCGCCGGACGTCAGGCTTCCCGACGGCTCGGCGGTCGAGGCGGACCTCGCGGTCGAAGGTCGGGTCACGGGCGTCTTGGGCCGTCTCTCGCCCCTGGGCGACCGCTCGTCGTAGGCTTGGAGCGCGCCCGGCGATGATATACTCCCGTCTGCGTTCTTCCCCGGTTCTCGACAGGGCAGGAGAGCCACGGCATGATGTGCGATAGGTGCGGCGCGCCCGTGGCCGACGGGGCCGCAACGTGTCCCGAATGCGGAGAGCCCATGACAGAGTCGAGCGCCACGGAACCTCCGGTATCGGCACCCGCCAGGACCGCTGGCGGGTCTGGACGCCCGGCATGGCTGGTGCCGGTCGTCGCCGCTGTCGTCTTCGTCGCCATCGTCGCCGCGGGAGTCTACCTCCTGTGGCCGAAGGGCGCGTTCTCCGGACCTGAGGCGGCAGCGACCCGCATGCTCGAGGCCTACGCTGCCTACGACGGTGCGGGGATGCTCGAGAATGCGGCCCACGGCTCGATGACCGCGACCGACGTCGCGACGTTCGAGAAGCAGGTCGCCGACGCCAAGGTGGCGTCCGGCGGCAAGCCGAACCTGACGGATCTCACGATCGTGAAGGCGACACCGGTCGCGGGAGATGCCAACACCGTCGTCGTCCAGGTGTCCGCGCAATGGCTGACGGACCCGGTCAAGGGTACGTACACCCAACGCACCGACCAGATGAGCGTCGTCTACAAGGACGGCAAGTGGCTGGTGCAGCTCTTCCAGTAGTTGCGGCGCGGGCGGGCGATCGATCCTCGAGGCCCCGGCGCTGCCGGGGCCTCGCTGCCTGAAGGAGACGCCACTCGCTGGTGATATACTGGCGCCCCGCATCGAGCGGGACGCTTCGATGGGACCGCCTGGACCCCGGATCACGGGGCTGGGACGGTGTGATCGGAAAGGAGGACGCCATGGGCGTCCGTACCCCCGCCGAGGGCGATCGGCCCGTCACCACGACGACCCTGCGCGCGCGCAAAGCGGCTTCGCAGCGCATCGTGATGATCACCGCCTACGATGCCTCTTCCGCCCGGATCGCCGAGGCCGCCGGCGTGGACGCGATCCTGGTGGGCGACTCACTCGGCATGACCGTCCTGGGCTTCGACTCGACCATCCCGGTGACGATGGAGGACATGGTCCGGGCGACCTCCGCCGTCACTCGCGTGACGCGCCGGGCGCTCGTCATCGCGGATATGCCCTTCATGAGCTATCAGGCCTCCGTGGACGACGCACTTCGCAACGCAGGCAGGCTGATGTCTGAGGGCGGCTCCGGCGCCGTCAAGCTCGAGGGAGGCGCCGTCGTCGCTGAGACGGTCTCGCGGCTGACGGCCGCGGGGATCCCCGTCATGGGGCACGTCGGTCTCACGCCACAATCGGTCCACCAGCTGGGAGGCTACCGCGTGCAGGCCAAGGACGCGCCCACGGCGGAGCGCCTGCTCGACGACTGTCGGGCGCTGCAGGACGCGGGAGCGTTCGCTGTCGTGCTCGAGTGCATCCCGGCCGAGATCGCCGCCATCGCCTCGGCCGATCTCGACATCCCGACCATAGGGATAGGCGCTGGCGCGGGATGCGATGGAGAGGTGCAGGTCTTCCACGACCTGCTCGGCCTGGGCGGAGACTTCACGCCGCGCCATGCCAAGCGCTACGCAGAGCTCGGTGACGCGGCCCGCGAAGCCGTGGCGGCCTACGCCGCCGACGTGCGCATGGGTACCTTCCCCGGTGAAGGGCAGACGACGCACATGGACGCGGCGGCACTCGGCGAGGTCCGGGCGCGTCGCGAAGGCCGCGTGCGCCGGATCTCCGGAAGGTAGGCGGCGTGGAGCGTCTCAACTCGATAGAGGAGGTCCACAGCGTCCTGCGCCGCCCGCGGCTCGAAGGCCGCACCGTCGGACTCGTGCCGACCATGGGTGCGCTGCATGCCGGGCACCTCTCTCTCGTCGGGGCCTCCAGGGCGCGCTGCGACCTCACGGTCGTCTCCGTGTTCGTCAACCCGACCCAGTTCGGCGCGGGCGAGGACTTCGAGTCGTATCCGCGCGACATCGAGGCGGACGCGGAACTGCTCGAGGAGGCGGGCGTCGACGTGCTGTTCGCGCCCACCGTCGGGGTGATGTATCCTCCGGGCGCCACCACGCGAGTCGATCCAGGCCCGATAGGCGAGGTGTTGTGTGGCGCCTCACGTCCCGGGCACTTCATCGGCGTCGCCACCGTCGTGACCAAGCTGCTCGACATCGTAGGGCCCGACGTCGCGTTCTTCGGCGAGAAGGACTTCCAGCAGTTGCGGGTGATCGAGCGTGTCGTGCGGGACCTCGACATCAGCGCCCGCATCGTGGGTTGTCCGATCGTTCGCGAGCCGGACGGACTCGCTCTCTCGAGCCGCAACCGCTACCTCACTCGCGAACAGCGCGCCCACGCGCTCGTGCTCTCGCGCGCGCTCATGCGTGCGCGGGACGCCGCGGCGGCCGGGGAGACCGACGCAGAGGCCATGAGGGCCTCGCTGGCCGCGACGATCTCGGCGGAGCCGGAAGTGACGCTCGAGTACGCGGATGTCGTGAACGCCCGGACTCTCGAACCCCTGAGCGTCGTTGCAGGGGAAGCGCGCGCCCTCGTGGCGGCGCGTGTGGGAACCGCGCGCCTGATAGATAATGTGGCGGTGTCCTCCCCGGGTGGCGTCCCCGCACCCGCCGGCGCCTGACAATCGAGTCGACGGGAGCACCGTGAGCGACCAGCCGGAACTCGCCTCCGCCATCCGCGATCTAGCGGTCCGGCGCCACGCGGTCATCCTCGCGCACAACTATCAGCGCGCCGAGGTCCAGGACGTCGCGGACTTCGTCGGTGACTCGCTCGGCCTGTCGCGCACGGCCGCGGCGACCGAGGCCGAGGTCATCGTCTTCTGCGGCGTCGACTTCATGGCCGAGACCGCCAAGCTGCTGGCGCCCGACAAGACGGTGCTTCTGCCCGAGCCGAGAGCCGGGTGTCCGATGGCGGAGATGATCTCCGCCGAGAAGCTCGCCGCCTGGAAGGCGGAGTACCCGGCAGTCCCTGTAGTCATGTACGTGAACTCGACGGCGGAGGTCAAAGCGCTCTCCGACGTCTGCTGCACGTCGGCCAACGCCGTGCAGGTCGTTCGTTCGCTGCACGCCGACCGCGTCCTGTTCGGTCCCGACTGCAACCTGGCCGATTGGATCGCGAAGCAGGTGCCCGAGGTCGAGGTCATCCCGTGGAAGGGCTTCTGCCCGACGCACCAGCGCATCACGCCGCAGCATCTGCTCGACGCGATCGAGGCTCATCCCCGGGCTGAGGTCATGGCCCACCCCGAGTGCCGTCCCGAGGTTCTCGAGCTTGCCGACGCAGTGCTCTCCACGAGCGGCATGCTCCGCCACGCCGCCGAATCCCCGGCCACGGAGTTCATAGTCGTGACCGAGGAGGGGCTGCGCCACGGGCTCGAGAAGGCGGCGCCCGGCAAGACCTTCTACACCGTGGATCCGTGCGCGGTGTGCCCGAACATGAAGAAGACGACGCTTGCCGAAGGTCCTCACGTCGCTGGAGACGCTCGAACCTCGCATCGAGATCCCGGTCGATGTGGCAGCGGCCGCGCTGGCCTCGGTCGAGCGTATGGTCGCGATCGGATGACGGTGCACGGGGCCGTCTCAGCAGAGGCCGCACCTGCGACCGGCCGCGCGCCGGCCGCGCACAAGCGCCTCCCCGAGGCGCTCGGGCGGCGCTACTTGGCGGACTTCGACACCGATGGTCTGCCGCAGTCCACTTCCGACGTGCTCGTCATAGGCAGCGGCATCGCCGGCCTCACGGCCGCGCTGGGCGCGGCCGCCTCGGGGTGGGGCGTGGTCTTGGTCACCAAGGGAAAGGTCGCCGAGACCAACACCTGGTACGCGCAGGGCGGCATCGCAGGCGCCGTGGGCGAGGCAGATTCGGTGGACCTCCACCTGGCCGACACGCTCGTTGTCGGCGCTGGCCTGTGCGACGAGGATGTAGTGCTCGCCATCGTGGCCGAGGCAGGGCCGGCGTTGCGCGATCTGGTCGCGATGGGTGTCGCCTTCGACCACGCCGCGTCGGGCGCCATGGATCTCCACCGCGAGGGCGGCCACTCGCTTGCCGCGCGTGTTGCACTCCGGCGACGCTACCGGAGCCGAGATCCAGAACACGCTCTCGGGGAGGGTGCGCAACGCCGAGGGCGTGACGCTGCACGAGGAGCACTTCCTGGTCGACCTCCTGACCGAGGGCGAGCGGTGCGTGGGAGCGCTCGTGTGGGACCCTGCGGGTCCCGGGCTGCGGGTATGCTGGGCGGAGGCTGTGGTCCTCGCCACCGGGGGCGCCGGGCAGCTCTACCGCATAACCACGAATCCCGCGGTCGCGACCGGGCGATGGCGTCGCGGCCGCGTGGCGCGCGGGCGCCGAGCTCGCCGATCTCGAGTTCGTGCAGTTCCACCCCACCGCCTTCGACTCCGAGGCGAATCCGAAGTTCCTGATCACCGAGGCGCTGCGGGGCGAGGGGGCGTACCTTCTCGACTGCGACGAACGCCGCTTCATGCTCGGCGTCCATCCGCTCGCGGAACTCGCGCCGCGCGACATCGTCAGCCGGGAGATCCTCAAGGTGATGGAGCGCTGCGGCAGGCCGAACGTCTGGCTCGATGCCCGCCACCTCGGCGAACCTGTGTTGCGCGCCCGCTTCCCCATGATCTTCGAGACATGTCTGGAATCCGGATACGACCTGTCGCGCGACCTCATCCCTGTGGCTCCCGCGGCCCACTACTCGATCGGCGGCATCCGCGTCGACATCGACGGGCGGACCAGCGTTCCCGGACTCTTCGCGTCGGGCGAGTGCGCCTGTTCGGGCCTGCACGGCGCGAATCGCCTTGCGTCCAACTCGCTCTTGGAGGGTCTCGTTCTGTCCCGCCGGATCGTGCGCGCGCTGCGCCCGAGCTGCAGCTGCCGCGACCTGCGGCTCTCCACGGGCGCGGAACGCCAGGACGAGTCGGGCGACCTCACTCGGACGCGCGCGGCGGTGCAGGCACTGATGAGCGCCTGGGTGAGTGTCAACCGCACCGAGGACGGGCTTGCCCGTGCGGGCGCAACGCTGGACGGTCTGTGCTCGGTGCTCGACTCGGTCCCGGAGAGCCCCGGCGACCTCGAGGTGCAGAACATGGTCACGCTGGCGACGCTCACGGCGCATGCCGCCCGCTATCGCACCGAGAGCCGCGGCGCCCACTGGCGAGACGACTTCCCGAGCGTGACGACGAACACTGGCGGGTGCACACGGTGTGGAGGCGCGGCGTGAAGCCGAGGCTCGACCCCGTGCGCGCGCTCCCTCCCGAGGCGTGCGAGGGCCAGTCGTGAGAGCCGCCTTCGGCCTTCCCGACGCTGACGCCGTTGTTGCCGCCGCTCTGGCGGAGGACCTGGGCGTGGACCCCTCGGCGCTGAGGAGCGTCTCTCCGGGGCTGCTCGACGCTGACGTCACCGGCTCTCTCCTGCCCGCCACCGCCCGGTTCCACGGCGTGGTGCGGATGCGCTCCGCCGGCGTGGTGTGCGGCCTCCCGGTCGCCCAGCGCGTCTGGCAGATGCTGGCGGCGGCCGCAGACGCCGAAGCGCCCGAGTGCTTTCCGCTCGTCGCCGAGGGGGCGGCCGTCGAGCCCGGGCGCGCGGTGCTGGAAGTCACGGGAGATGCGCGCGTTGTGCTGGCAGGCGAGCGCACGGCGCTGGACTTCGTCATGGTGCTCTCAGGCATCGCGACCCGCGCGGCGGAGTGGCAAGCCGCGGCGGGCTCGTCGGTGCAGGTGACCGATACACGGAAGACCGTGCCCGGTCTGCGGGCCCTGTCCAAGTACGCCGTGTCGGTGGGCGGGGCGACGAACCACCGGATGGGTCTTTTCGACATGGTGCTCATCAAAGACAATCACATAGCGGCATGCGGGAGCATCGCCTCGGCGGTCGCCCGAGCGCGCGAATCACAGCCGTCACTCACCGTGGAGGTCGAGGTGGAGAGCGTCGAGCAGGCCGTTCAGGCCGCGGAGTCCGGGGCCGACATGGTGTTGCTCGACAACATGGACGATGCGACGCTCGCGGCTGCGGTCGCGGCGGTTCGCGATGCCACGCCCTCGGGGAGGGTCTGCTTGACCGAGGCGTCCGGAGGCATGACGCTGGAGCGCCTCGCGTCGGTGGCCGCGACGGGCGTGGATCGGGTGAGCGCGAGCGCGTTGACGCTGGCGCCGCCGTTGGACCTGGCACTCGACGAGGGGTGTGAGCGATGAAGGGCATTCCCGCTGACGATGACGGATACGAGCTGACGCTGCGCTTGGCCAAGCAGGCCTGTTCCGCGCTGTTCGCGTTGCTCGGCTTCTTCTGGGCGACCGCGCTCGTGCTGCAGATCGTGCCCGCTCCTCCGCACGAGGAGCCGCTGCTGTCGGGAGTGCTCGTCGCCGTCGCAGTGAGCGTCGTCACCGCCGCGCCCTTCATCCGCGAGTGGATGGTCCGCAGGACCATCGGCGAGTATCTGGTGACCAAGATCGAAGACCGGCATCCGCGCGCGGTCTACGCGATGTTCGCGAACGCGACGGCGGTCGGTGTGCTGGTCGCCCAGGGGCCGGCACTCTGCGGGTTCGTCGCTACGGCGATGACGCGTTCGACGGCCTGGTACCTGACGCTGATCCCGCTCGCGATCGGCACTGCCGTCACTGCGATCGCCTGGGTCGTCCTCTGGCCGCGCCGCAGCCTGTGGAACCGCTGGACTTGGCAGGCGAAGCTGCGCCGGGAGGGCGTCGCGACGCCGGCGCCTGCCGACACGCCGGTGGCTCCGGCCGACTCGTCGGCCGGATAAGGTGCCGCCCGTAACCATCAGCGGGATCGTCTGGCTCGACGCATTGCTGCTCGCGATGGGGCCCTGGGGCTACCTCGCCACTTTCCTCGGTGGCGCCCTCGAGAACCTCTTCATCGTCGGGGGTCTCATGCCCGGGGAGACTGTGGTGATGGTCGTGGCCGCCGCCGCGAGCCGGGACCCGCAACTGTGGATCGCCGGAGTGTGGGTCGCCTCCGTCCTCGGGACGACCGCCGGCAGCTCTCTCTCCTACCTGATCGGTCGGATCGGCGGACGGCCACTTCTGATGGTCGTTGTAGCGAGATTCCCGCGCCTCACCAAGGGCCTGGAAGATGCCGAGCACTACTTCGAGATCCACGGCACCAAGACCGTCTTCCTGGCTCGTTTCACCGCGGGCTTCAAGAACTTCGCTCCCATGCTCGCGGGCGTGAGCCGCATGCGGCCGGCTCCCTTCGAGATCTACACGGTGATCTCCGCGGTCGTGTACTCCACCGGGCTGTGCATCATCGGCTACTTCTTCGGCGCGAACATGGAGGCCGCGCTCGCGTGGCTCAGCCGTTCGGGCGTGTGGGCCGTTGTCGCTATCGCCGCGGCTGTGGCTCTCTACGTCGCGTACCGGATGTGGAAGAAGGCCGGCATCGAGTCGCAGATCCTGGATCTGGAGGTCGAAGAGGCGGAAACCGCGCTCATGGATGACGACGATGACGAGTGGGCCGGAGAGGCCGACGATGACGAGGAGATCTGACGACCGCAGAGCCGCGATCCTGCAGGCTATGCGCGGATCGCCGGGCGGCGTCTCTGGAGAGCGGCTCGCGAACGAGCTGGGAGTCAGCCGTGTCGCAGTGCGCAAGCACATCGAGGCGCTGCGCGAACTCGGCTACTCGATCGACGCGAGGCAGGGGCAGGGCTACCGGCTGACGGCCGCGCCGGACGCCCCGACCCCTCTGGAGGTGTGCCCGCTGCTGCGCACAACCTTCGTCGTTCGGCTCGAGGGAGGGCGGGTCACCGGCTCGACGAACGACGACGCGCGCGCGCTCGCGCTCGAGGGCGCGGCCGAAGGGACCGCGGTCTTGGCGGCCTCGCAGACGAGCGGACGCGGCCGGCTCGGCCGCGAGTGGGTGTCACCCGAAGGTGGCGTCTACGCGTCGATCGTCCTGCGCCCGTCGGTGCAGACGCCCGAAGCCGTCGTGCTGCCGCTCGTGGTCGGGCTCGGAGTCGCCCGCGGTCTCGATCGTCTGGGGGTCTCCGCCCTGCTCAAATGGCCCAACGACGTGCTGTCTGAGGACGGCCGCAAGATCGCCGGGGTGCTGCTGGAGGGACTGAGCGAAGCCTGGCGCATCGACTGGGTAGTCGCCGGGGTGGGCGTCAACGTGCGATCGGCGCCTGATCCTTCCAGCGGCGCGAGTGTCGACGAACTGACCGGAAGCCGGGTGCCGCTCGCGGAGGCAGCCGCCGCCGTGCTCGACGGCATCGGCGAGCAGCTACCGCCGCTGGCAGGCAGAGGGCTTCGCGCCCTTCGCGGCGGAGTACTCCGCGCGCTCCTACCTCGCCGGCAGAGAGGTCCGCGTGTGCGACGCCTCCGGGCGGCTGGTCGCGGAGGGCGGCGTGACGGGTATCGACGGGCTCGGCCGGCTGCTGGTCGAGACGGTCGCGGGGACCGTGCGGGTCGTGGCGGGTGACGTGACGCTGCGCGAGCAGTGAGCCCGGGCCCGAGGCCGAGAGAGCGGACGCGTTGACGCGCCGCGCCGGCGTCGGGTAGCGTGAACCAGTCTGCCGAGGTGGTTCACGGCCTGCATCCCGCCTCTCCGTTCCGTGTTCTGCAAGGAGCGCCCGTGCCTGCTGACGCCGATACGTCGGCTGCCCGCCGCGTGACCACGACGGCCCTGCTGGCGGCGCTTCTCGCCGCCTCGGCTGCCGTCAGCGTCCCTATCGGGTCGGTGCCCTTCACCATGCAGGTGTTCGTGGTCGTGCTCGTCGCCCTGGTCGTGCCGCGCAGCTGGGCGGCGCTGGCCGTGGCGACGTACCTGCTCGTCGGCGCCATCGGTCTACCTGTCTTCTCCGGTATGCGCGGGGGGTTGGCCGTCCTGACCGGCCCGACCGGCGGCTACCTTCTGGGGTTCCTGGCCGCCGCGCCCGCCGGCGCGTGGGTGCGCGCACTGCTCGCGCGCGGACGGATCCCCGTCGCGCTGGCGGACTGCCTCGCGGCCCTCGCGGTGGTGGTCGTGGTGTACGGGTTCGGGTTGCTCCAACTCATGGCGGTGACCGGCATGGACCCCGTGGCCGCGATGGCAGCCGGCCTGGCGCCCTTCCTGATCCCCGACGGGGTCAAGGCCGCCGGAGCGGTCCTGCTGGCGCCGGCGGTGCGTCGCGCAGCGGGTTCCTAGTGCCGGGCGCCCGGGAGGGCGACTCGGCCAACGGCGGCAATCGAGTATCCTGCGTCAGTATTCGGCCAACGGACGGCGGGGCGCTCCTGTGCAAGGTGGCGAGATGGGATCGAGCGATCGACCGTCGGCGGGGGCGCCCGTGCCCGACGGTGAGCCGACGCGGGGAGCCGAGACCTGCCGTGCAGAGCCGATCGCAGTCGTCGCCGCTGCTGCCGCCCGAGCCCGCTCGCTCCAGGAGGCGGGTTCCGCGCTCGTCGACGGGATCGCCGACTCTCTCGATCTGGAGAGTGCCTACCTCTACGTGATCGATGATGACGGGGAGGTTCCCCGCCTGCGCCTTCTGGCCCACAGGGGCGAGCACTCCGCCTTCATGACGGACACTCCAACGATCGACTTGGACGCCGACCTCCCTGTGGTGCGGGTCCTGCTGCACGGAGCAGCCGACTACGTCTCGGATCCGCACGGGCTCGGCGAGCCGGTCGACGACGCGTCCGGCGTGGGTCGCTGGCGCGCCGCCATCGGCGCGCAGGCAGAGGCGACGCTTCCGCTCCTCGCGCGCGGTCGCGCGGTGGGCTCCCTCGCCATGTCGTGGCGTTCGCCCCGCGTCTTCACCGACGCGGACAAGCGCGAGCTGGAGCGTATGGCGTCCGCCGCCGCTCTCGTGCTGGACGGCTTCGCCGCCCGCGTCCGCTCCCGGCAAGGCGTGGACCGCAGCGAGACGGTCACAGCCTCGTTCGCGGTGGACAGCGCGGGGCGGGTAGCGTACGGCGCGGACGACCCTGCGGCATCGTTGAGCATCGACTCGGCGACGTCGCGCACAGGCGGGGAGGGTCCGGCCCCCTTCTGCGAAGTCTGCGCCTGCGCTGACGCACGGACGGCCATAGCCGCCGGCGTGGTCTGCGCGGGGGGCGGCTCGGCGGCGATGCACGCTCTGGAGGCGAAACGGCTGCTCTGCGGCTGGATGGGTCACGGTCTCGAGCCGGCCGCGGCGCTCGACGCTCTCGTTGCGTGGAGCGCACGCGAGGGAGACCCGGCCCGTCGGGTCTGCGCCGTTGCGTGCATCGTCGACACCGCCCGCCGCTGCGTCACATACGCCGTCACGCGGCACGCCCTTGCCGCCGTGCTGACCGAAGACGGGCGGCTCGTGTTCGACGCGGCCCCAGCGGAAGACTCGGCGCCTGCGGGCCCGGCGTCGGAGCGGGCGGCGGTGCTGCTCCCCGGGGATCGACTCGTCCTCTGGTCCGGTGACGCCCCCGGCTTCGGCGGCGACGACGGGCCCGAGTCCGCACTCCGCTTGCTGGCGGGCTATCGCCTGACCGAGGGAGCGCCGGCTGCCGCCCTGGTCAAGGGGCGCGGAGCCGGCGGGTGCTGCGCGGTGGCGGCGGTGGTCGTCGACGTCCGCGGAGTCCGACCCTGAGTCCCGGGCCTAGCCCTCGAGCTTGGGCAGGCGGACGGTGAAGACCGCACCACCCTCGGGACGATTGGTCGCTTCGATCGTGCCGTGGTGCGAGGTGACGATAGCTCTCACGATCGAGAGCCCCAAGCCCGTGCCGCCGGTGGCGCGGTCACGCGAGTACTGAGCGCGATAGAAGCGCTCGAAGAGGTTCGCGAGGTCCAGGGCCGGGATGCCGGGCCCTTCGTCGCTCACGCGAAGCACGGCCTGGCCGTCCTCCTCCGACAGATCCACAGACACCGTCTTGCCGGACGGCGTGTGACGCGTCGCATTGTCCACGAGGTTGCCGACCACCTGCTGGAGCCGATCGCGCGATCCGAGCACGTCGGGGGCGTCCCCGCCCACCGTCACCGTCACTCCGCGTTCGGCGGCGACCGGCTCGTTCGCCTCCACCGCGAGACGGGCGGTCCGGGTCAGGTCGACTCGTCCGAGGGGGAGTTCGCCGGTGGCGCCTTCGATCCTCTGCAGCTCGAGAAGGTCGTTCGCGAGTCCGGTCAGGCGGTCCGCCTCCCGGATGATCGTCGCCAGGAATCGGTCGTGATCCTCGGGTTCGACGCCGCCGTCGAGCAGAGTCTCCGCAGCAAGGCGGATGCCCGTCAGCGGGGAGCGCAGCTCGTGGCTGACGTCCGAGACGAAGCGCGACTTCCGCCTCTCCTCGTCGTGGAGCACCATCGACGATGTATCGAGGTCCTCGGCCAGTTGGTTGAAAGCCCCGGCCAGCTCGCGGGTCTCGCGCGGGCCGGTGGGAGTCACGCGGACCGAGCGGTCGGTCGCCAGCGCCGCGGCGCCCGCCTGCAGCTCCCGCAGCGGGCGAGTCAGCCAACGGCTGAGCAGTTCCGTGGCGAGGAAGGCGGCCGCGCCGAAGGCGATGATCACGATGATCAGTTGGTCCCGGTAGTCGGAGAGCAGTGTGGCGATAGAGAAGGTCGAGGCAGAGGCCCAGGTGGCTCCGACGACGCGCCCGCCCGCGCGAACGGGGGCGGTCACGGTCAGCGCGATCCGCCCGCCCGCCTCCGCGCCGGTCGAGGTGCCGATCTCGCCCTTCAGCGCACTGGCGACCGCGGGACGCGCACGGTAGTTGCCCCCGATGGCATCGCGTGCGCTGTCGGCGATCACCCGGCCGTCTGCGTCGATCACGAGGATGCGGCTCGTCGAGTGCGACGTGGCATCGGCTATCGCGGCCGCCACTCGCTCTCCCACGGCTGCGTCGAGCGTGGTCGCACCGCCGGCATCGAGAGCGGATCCCAGCGAAGCGGCGGCGACGGTCGCCTCGGAGTCCAGGCGCTCGTCGAGGCGACGAAGGCCGAAGGCCTCGATCTGGTCGAGGAAGTAGATGGACAGTCCCGCCGCCGCCGCGATCGCGACCAGCAGGAAGGACGCGAGCAGCCGGGTCCTGATCGAGCCGCGCAAGCCGCCCACGGCGCTATCCGTTGAAGCGGTAGCCGTACCCGCGGACGGTCTCGACGATCTCAGGGGTCACCCCTGCGGCCTCGAGCTTGTCGCGGAGTCGCTTGATGTGCGTGTCGACGGTCTTGGTCTCCACGACGATCTCCCATCCCCAGGCCTGCCGCAGGAGCTGGTCGCGCGAGAGCACCCGACCGTTGTGGCGCATGAGGCACGCGAGCAACTCGAACTCGCGCGGAGTCAGGTCGATGGGGGTCTTGCCGAAGGTGACGCCGTGCGAGTCCTCGTCCAGTCTTATCCCGCCGGCCTCGAACACCTCTCCCGGTTCGCTCTCCATCCCCGGTGCGCGGGAGGCGGCCGGCGAGCGCCGGAGCAGCGCTTTCACTCGCGCCTGGAGCTCCCGGATGCCGAAGGGCTTCGCGAGGTAGTCGTCCCCACCGATCTCGAGTCCGACCACCTTGTCCAGCTCGGTATCTCGTGCGGAGAGGAACAGCACCGGGACCGCGCCCTTGGCGCGAAGGCGCCGGCAGACTTCGAAACCGTCGGTGCCGGGCAGCATTATGTCGAGGACCACCAGGTCGAACGGCTGGGCGGCCGCGAGCGCGAGGGCCTCGTCGCCGTTGCGGGCGGTAGTGACGTCGTATCCCTCTTTGCGCAAGTTGAACGAGACGAACTCGAGGATCGCGTCCTCGTCATCGACCACGAGCAGCCGTGGCGTGTGCAACATCGACGCCCCCTTGTCCGACCTGCTCTTCCGCGGCGATGATAGCACCGGCGTCGAAGCATCTTCGTGCCGCAGACCCCACGGTCGTGCGACAGTGTGTTGACGCGGCGGGTCACGCCCGGGCTTGCGGGGCCTCGCCGGCGTGGCGGCGGTGGAAGGGGCGATAGCGATGATCCTCGCAGTGGACGTCGGCAATACCCAGACCGTGGTCGGCCTGTTCGAGGGGGAGCGGCTGGTCGGGCACTGGCGCGTGTCGACCAACGCTTCGCTGACCGCCGACGAACTCGTGATCAAGGTCGATGCCCTTCTCGGCGTGCCCGGTCACGCCTGGAGCGTCGTGGAGCGCGTCGTCATCGCCTCGGTCGTCCCGAAGCTCACCGATGCCTGGAGCGAGGCGGCACGCAAGGCGACCGGCCGCTACCCCATGGTCGTGGGGCCGGGCCTGAAGACGGGATTGCCGATCAAGACGGACAACCCGCACGAGGTCGGTGCCGACAGGATCGCCAACGGCATCGCGGCGCTCGCCGCGCACGCCGCACCGGTGCTCGTCGTCGACTTCGGCACCGCGACCACGATCGATGTCATCGACGCGAGCGGCGCGTACGTCGGCGGCTCCATAGCTCCCGGTCTGGAGACGAGCGCCGAGGCGCTCTTCACCAAGGCGGCACGCCTGAGCAAGGTCGATCTCGAAGATCCGGGCACGGCGATCGGGCGCAACACCCGGCAGAGTCTTCAGGCCGGGCTGCTGCTCGGACAGGCTGCTATGGTCGACGGCCTTGTGCGCCGGACGTGGGCCGAGCTCGGGGTCGAGACTCCCGTCATCGCTACGGGCGGCCTGGCCGAACGCATGAGCGCCCTGTGCGAGACGATCACCGAGGTCGACGCGGACCTGACCCTCAAGGGCCTGCTGCTCGTCCACCTCAGGAACTGCTAGGAGCTGGCGCAACGCTCCCGCGCACGATCCCGTTCATGTCCGCGACCGCCGCCGATACCTCCAGGCAGAACGGCTCTGTCTGCGCTGGGATATGACCGCCAGGGGCACGACGTCCTTAGGGACGAGGGTAGAGACCCCTGGAGACATCTTCCCGGACTGCTTCCCTCTGCGAGGCCGACCAACGCAGTCCGAGGCCGATGCGGTCGGCGATCTCGGAGCTCAGCGTCGCCCGCACGTCGGGCGGCGCTGAGCCTGCAAGGAACGGCGCGGCGACGTCGCGAAGCAGTCGCGCCCACCGTGCCGCGGGCTCCGCCGGCGCGGCGGCGAGGTTCGCCAAGGTCGCGTTCCACTCGACGCTGTCGGCGAGCGGCTGCAGTTCGGGGAGCAAGTAGCGCAGAAGGTCCGTCTCGTTCAGCAGTCGCAGCCCTGCGGCCGCCCCGGGCCCGACGAGAAGCTTGTCCAGCTCGCTCGACCGCCGTTCGCTCACCACGCTGAGGATCCGGGACGCGCGCCCCCGCATGGCGTCTCGAGTGGCCTCCTCCACGCCGAATCCGAGCTGCGACGCGAAGCGCGCCGCTCTCAGAAGACGGAGCGGGTCCTCGTCGAAGCGCTCCGAGGCGTCGCCCACGGCCCGGACCAGCTTCGCCTCGATGTCGGCACGCCCCCCGTAGGGGTCGACGACCGTCTCGCCATGAAGTGCGATGGCGTTGATGGTGAAGTCACGGCGTGCCAGGTCCTCGCTGAGGCCGGCGAGGTATCGCACCTCGGGCCTGCGCGACGAATCGGGGTAGGTCTCGGCGCGGAAGGTGGTGACCTCGACCCTGTGCCCCTCCACTTTGAAGGCGACAGTGCCGAAGCGTTTCCCGACCAAGTAGGGATGGCGTCCCGCGGCGCGGACCGCCGCCTCGACCGCATCCGGGTCGCGTGACGTCGCGAAGTCGTAATCGTCGCAGGGCCGGTCCATCAGCAGGTCGCGGACGGACCCGCCGACGAGGTAGACGGGTTCGACGATCCTCTCGACGGCCGCTTGCAGCGCGCGCGCCGCGGCCATGCGTTCGTCATGCGCCCGCCCGGCCTGAACCATGGTCGCCTCCCCTCCGCACCCCTACGCTCCAAGACGATACGCCTCGCACTCGGTCGGCGCCCGGACGGCTATACTCCGTGCTGTGCACAGGCCTGTGCACATGCGGACCTGACAGCGAGGGTCGGGCATGCGCTTCTATCGCATCGGCGACAAGGTCATCGGCCGGGACAAGATCGTCGACGAGGTCGAGGCGATCATGGCGGACCGCGAGGGTGGCGCCACGCAGCACGACGCAGCCGCCGCCCACGGGGTCGATCGCTCCTTCGTCTCGTGGCTCGAGAACCTCGGCGAAGTGCGGCGCGGGAAGCGCGTCGCACTCGTGGCCTTTCCCGTCGACAACGCCGACGAGATCAAGAAGGTGTGCGACGAGTACGGGGTGGAACTGGCGCTCGTGCTCTCGCAGGCGGAGCGCGAGGGGTTCGAGGCCGGGCGCGCGGACCAGATGTTCAACCTCGTCCTGGACGTGCTCTCGGACCTGAAGGACTTCGACGTCGTGATCATCCTCGCGTCCACCAAGCGCACTGGTGCCATAGAGAAGATCCTGGGCCGCGAGGTGATCGCCCGGACTCTCGGCCCGTCGCCTCTGCGGCACGACGTGCACGTGGACATCGAGGAGTTGACGGACCTGCTCGACGCGGTCACCGCGTCGGCACCGGACAAGGAGAGATCGCCGCGATGAAGAAGGTCGTGTCAGTCTCGATCGGGTCCTCCAGGCGCGACCATCGCGTCGAGGTCGAGCTGTTCGGCGAGCAGTTCGAGATCTGGCGCGAGGGCACCGACGGGGACATGGACAAGGCCATCGCGCGCATCCGCGAGCTCGACGGCACCGTTGACGCGTTCGGCGCCGGCGGTCTCGACCTGTTCCTGAACGCCGCGGGCCGCACCTACTGGTTCCGCGAGGCCAAGCGCTTCCGCGAGGCCGCCGTGAAGACCCCGATGGTCGACGGCACCGGCCTGAAGGGCGCGGTCGAGCACGACGTCGTCCGCATGATGCACGAAGACCTGGGCCTCGAGCTGGCCGGGAAGCGCGTGCTGGTGACGAGCGCAGTGGACCGCTGGGGCATGGCGATGGGGTTCCGCGAAGCGGGCTGCGTGATGACCTACGCGGACCTGCTCTACGCTCTCGGGATCCCGATCATGATCCACGAGTATCCGGCGCTGGTGCGCCTGGTCCACACGATCGCGCCGATCGCGGCGCTACTGCCCTTCAAGTTCCTCTACCCGTCCGAGGCCGACCACACCTCCGAGGTGGAGTCGGAGTCCAAGCACGCGCAGCTCTACCGCGACAACGACGTGATCGCGGGCGACTACAAGTACGTGCGCAAGTACATGCCGCACGACATGACCGGGAAGTGGATCGTCACCAACACGACCACGGCCGAAGACGTCGAGTTCCTCCGCGGGACCGGCGCGGAGCTGCTTGTGACATCGACGCCGCGGCTCGAGGGCCGCTCGTTCGGCACCAACGTGATCGAGGCGACGATGGTGGCCCTCGACGGTGCAAAGGGCGCCCTCGCTCCGGAGCGCTACCTGGAGCTGCTGCGTCAGACCGGCTTCACGCCCGACGTTATCTGGCTGCAGAACGGCTGACGGCGGCCGCGATGCCGCCCGTCGATCGAAGGACGCTCTGTGGCGGTCCCGGCATGCCTGATGCTACACTCACGGACGTTCAGGCAGGCATGATAGTTGCGGTGCGTCGTGCACGAAGGCATCCCCGCGTTGACCGCCCTCGGGAAGTGAGGCGGATGCGGCGCGGTGCCCTCCACAACCCACCCGGTTCGAAGGGACGTCGGAGCACGTGAACAAGCGCGCACGAAACCGCCTCATCGGCGTGACCATACTGATCCTGGTCGCAGCGGTCCCCATCCTCTACTACCTCATCATGAGCGGCGGTTCCTACGTGCAGAGCGTGGGCGACGTCGCGGGCAACGCCTCGCTCATCGGGCAACGTGTGAAGGTGACCGGCAGTGTCGTCGCCGGATCGTGGGACAAGAAGACCAACCCGATGGTGTTCCGGATCCGTGGCGAAGGCGCCACGGGCGGGCCCGAGATCCAGGTGGTCTACAACGGCAGCGCCCCGAACACTTTCGGCAACGACACCGTCGCGATACTGACGGGCACGGTCGCGAAGGCGGGCGTCATCGAGGCCAACGAGATGCTCACGAAGTGCCCCTCGAAGTACTCGACGAAGTCCGACGCGGCCACCATCGCCTCTCTTCTGAGCTCTCCGCCCGACGCGCCTATCCGCGTGGCCGGGTTCCTGAAGCCGGGCAGTCTAAAGGACGCCAGCGCTGCCGAGCGCTTCACCTTCTCGTCGAAGGCGGACGGGACCGGCGACTCCGTTCCGGTGACGTTCCAGGGTTCGATGCCCGCGGGCGCCACCGACGGTTCCGAGCTCGTTGTGTTCGGCAAGATGGAGAGCGGCGTCTTCGTCGCGACCGAGGTCGCTCTAGCCGCCAAGTAGCCGCCCGACGCCGGGGCGACTAGCGCCCGGCCGACCCAGTGAAAGGTCACGAGACGCTGATGACCAACCTCGGCCAGGTTCTTCTGGGCATCTCCACGTTCGCCGCTCTCATCTCCATCGTGCTGCTGGTTCTCGGGCACATGTCGGGGCCCAAGCAGGGCGAGGGGATGACGAACGCTGGGTACTTCGCGACCTTCGCGGTCTTCGGGACCACCACGGCCTCGGTGCTCATGCTGCTCGTGGCCCTCTTTCAGAAGAACCTCTCGTTCCTCTACGTGATAGAGAACCGCTCGACGGACGTGTCGAGTCTCTCCTGGCTCTACAACATCTCGTCACTGTGGGCGGGACGCGAGGGCTCGCTGCTCTTCTGGGCCTGGCTCCTGTCGGGTTTCGTGGCCTACATGGCCTGGAAGCGCATCTCGGTCACCGACGCGCTCTCCAACATCGCTCTTGCGGTCCTGAACTTCGTCCAGATCTTCTTCCTGGTAGCGCTGTTCTTCGAGACCAACAACCCGTTCAAGGCCGCCGTGGTGCTGGCCGATGGGACGGTTCAGGCGGCGGGCCAGGCGATAGGCAACATCTCGACGATGGCGATGAGCCCACTGCTGCAGCACTGGGCGATGATCCTGCATCCGCCGACGCTGTTCATCGGCTACGCGGGGCTCACGATCCCGTTCGCCTTCGCGCTCGCGGCGGTCTTCCTCGGCGACTGCGTCGAAGAAGTGGGTCGAGCTCGTCGATCGCGTCACCGTCTTCTCGTGGCTGCTGCTCGGCATCGGCATCGGCCTCGGCGCCATCTGGGCCTACGTGGTGCTCGGCTGGGGCGGCTACTGGGCATGGGACCCGGTGGAGAACGCCTCGCTGCTCCCGTGGCTTACCGGGGTCGGGCTTGCTGCACTGCTTCACCGTCTACCGCCGGCGCGGCGGGCTTCAAGAAGTGGGCCGTCATGATGTCGGCGATCACGTTCGTGCTCGTCCTGCTCGGCACCTTCATCACCCGCTGCGGAGTCATCCAGTCGGTGCACTGCATTCGGTGAGGACCCGCTGTCGCTGTGGTGGTTCCTCGGCATGATGGTCCTTGCCGTGGCCGTCCCCGCGATCGCGCTGGTCCGTCCGCTCGCGAGGAGTTCGGGGACGGCAGCCGATTCCACGTCGCTGATCTCGAAGGAGGCGTCGTACTACTTCAACAACGTACTCATGCTGTTCGCGGCGCGTGCTCGTCGCCGCGCTGACGCTCTCGCCGGCGCTCGGCGGCCCGACGTTCTCGGCGCCCACGTTCGACCTGCTCGCACGGCCCGTCGGCATCTTCTACGTGCTGCTCATGGCCGTCTGCCCGATCCTGTCGTGGGGCAGTCACCGACTCCGCGACCTTCTGGAAGCGCGCGAAGTGGCCGCTTGGGCGGCGCCGCGGTGCTCGGCGCCGGGCTTCTGGCGATCTGGGCGCTGTTCATGCTGCCGAACTACACGCCGTCGGACGCCAACGGGCTTCCCGGGCTCTGGCGGCCATCCAGGCCCGATAGACCACATCGAGTCCGTCATCGGCCTGCTCGTGGCCGCGCTGTGCGATCGCGCTGCCGATCTACCTGTTCATCGACGGCGCCGTCGGCGCGCTCAGAGCCGCGGCGAGAACGCCGCGGCCTCGTTCTTCCACATCCTGTTCAAGGCTCGCACCCAGTCGGGCGGCTACATCACCCACCTGGGGGTCGGCATCGTCCTGATCGGCCTGATCGGCTCGACGATGTACGTCAAGAGCCAGGTCATCACGCTGCAGGAGACCGCGGGCTCCAAGGCGACGGTCGGCGGCTACGAGGTCGTCTACCAGGGCTTCGACGAGCAGACCCTGTCCAACGGCGACGTCGTGCAGACCGTCAAGGTCGACCTGGTGCAGAACGGCCGCGTGATCGCGAATCTCGAACCCTCCGTCGTGCAGATGGCGAACCGCAGCGAGCAGCAGAGTACGCGCTTCAACGCGGCCGTGGACGTAGGATTGCTGCGCGACGTGTTCGTGGTGTTCCAGGGCGCCGACACAGCGGGCCTGGAGTTCGAGGTGAAGATCAACCCGATGATCTCGTGGGCGTGGGTCGGCTTCGGCTTCATGATCCTCGGCACGGGCATCGCGATGTGGCCGAAGCGCGAGCGCGCCGTCGCATCCGCCCGCGCCCGGAGCAGTACTCCGTCAAGAAGAAGAAGTAGCCGAGAACGGAAGGCGCCACGTGACGCAGGGGGACGACACCCGCGCTCGCGATCGAGGGGCTGACGCGCATCTTCGGGCCGCGCAAGGCCCTCGACGGCGTCGACTTCGAACTGCCGGCCGGGGCGTTCCTGTCGATATTCGGTCCCAACGGCGCCGGCAAGACCACCTTGCTGCGCACGCTCACGACGCTTCAGAACCCGTCGTCCGGGAGCGCCAAGGTCCTCGGGCTCGACGTGGTCAAGGACGCGGTCGAGCTGCGCAGCCGCATCGGGCTGATCAGCCACAACCCCCTGCTGTACCCCGACCTGTCCGCCGAGGAGAACCTGCTCTTCTTCGCCGACATGTACGGGATACCCGATCCTGCCGGCCGCGTGTGCGCGAGCTGCTCGAGTCCGTCGAGCTGCTGCACCGCCGCTTCGACCTCGTGCGCACGTTCTCGCGCGGCATGCTGCAGCGCCTGTCGATCGCGCGCGCACTGCTGCATCGGCCCGAAGTGCTCTTCCTCGACGAGCCGTACTCGGGTCTCGACCCGCACGCCATGGACATCCTCGACCACCTGATCGCGCAGATCCGCAGCCAGCACACCTTCGTGATGGTCAGCCACGACCTCGTCAAGGGCCTCGAGCTGTGCAGTCACGCGCTGATACTGGCGAAGGGCCGGGTCGTTCGGTTCGACGAGAAGGAGTACGATCGACGACGAGACGTTCGCGGCCGAGTACCGCTCCATCGTCGGGCTGGGGGTGGCCTGACATGGCCGACGCCGCGGCCGCCCGCACCGGCAGCGACTTCGTGGCGGCAGTTCGTCGCGATCCTGCGCAAGGACATCGTGATGGAGCTGCGCACCTTCGAGATGCTCACCTCGATGGGCCTCTACACGCTGCTCACCCTCGTCATCTACCAGATCGCTCTCTCGCAGTCGGGCTCCGGTTTCGACGTTCGGCTGATCGCATCGGGTCTGCTGTGGCTCGCCTTCGTCTTCACCTCGATGCTCGGACTGAACCGCTCGCTCGTGCACGAGAAGGACCAGGGGTGCCTCGAGGCGCTGCTGCTCTCGCCGGTCGACCGCCCCGTCATCTTCTTCGCCAAGGCCGTCGGCAACCTGATCTTCCTGCTGATCGTCGAGGTCATCACGATGCCGCTCTTCTTCGTGATGTTCCTGTCGGGCAGGCAGCTCGGCGGCGCGTGGTGGATGATCCCGCTCGCGCTGCTCGCCGGCTCGATCGGCATCGCCGGGGTCGGCACGCTGCTGGCGACCATCTCGGTCAACACGCGCGGGCGCGACTTCATCCTCGCGGTGCTCTTCGTGCCGGTGATGTACCCGCTGCTCCTCGCAGCTGTCGGCGCGACGTCGGCGGCCGTGCTCGGCAACCCGGGCTTCGTCGAGGAGTTCTGGCGGGACATGGCCCTGGCGGGGGGCTACGATGCGATAATGCTCCTCGCGGCGTACGGGCTCTACGAGTTCGTCATCGGAGCCTGACCTCCCGAAGAAGGGGCGTCTGTGGATCGCAAGAAGCTCACCTTCATAGCTCTCGCCGCGGCGGCGGTTCTCACGTTCGCCGACCTCGTGCTGGCCTTCTTCGTCGCAGCGCCGGTCCTCGCCGACATGTCGCTTCCCACCGCCGGCGTCAACATCGGCGGCAATCTGATCGCCAACCCGGTCCTGTTCAGTCAGAAGATCTTCTACTTCCACGTGCCGGTGGCCATCAGCCAGCTTCGTGGTGTTCTTCTTCACCGCCTACTACGGCGCCCGCTTCCTGATGACGCGCGACCGCGCCTTCGACACGAAGGCGCGCATCGCGACCGAGGTCACGCTGATGTTCACGCTGCTGACCATGCTCACCGGTGACCTGTGGACGCGCGTGCGAGTGGGGAGTGTGGTGGGTGTGGGAGCCGCGCCTGACCACGTATCTGATCATGCTCCTGCTCGTCATCGGCTACTTCGTGCTGCGCGCGAGTGTCGAAGACGAGGAGAAGCGGGCTGTGTACGCGGCGGCGTTCGGGATCATCGCCTTCCTCGACGCGCCCCTGTCCTTCGCGATCACTCGCATCGTGCCCTCGAGTTCCCACCCGGTCGTCTTCCGTGCCGGGGGCGGGCTCGACGCCTGGCAGCTGACCGCGTTCCTTCTCGGCATGGTCGGCATGCTGTGCTTCGGCTACGTGATCTACCAACTCCGCTATCGTGAGGAGCGGGTCCACGAGCGCATAGAAGTGCTCAAGGCCACGCTCGAGGACTAGGAAGGACGCCCCACCATGGACCCGGTGCTCAAGCAGATCTACCAGCTGGTCGTGCCCTCGTTGCCCTACGTCATCGCCGCCTACGGCGTCCTTTGGCTGGGCCTCATGGTGTATGTGGCCGTCGTGATGTCGCGCCTCGGCAAGCTCGAAAGGCAGCTCGCGCTGGTCGAGGAGGCGTTCGCGAAGCGCGGGTGACTCCCGGCGCTGACGGGATGCCACCGGGTTTCCGATAAGGAGAGAAGTGCCGCTGATGTTGCTGTTCGAGAGTCTGGCGATGTGGCTTTCACTGGCGGCGCTCGCCGGCGCCACGGTCCTCTACGCCTACTACTTCCTTTCGAAGCGCGCATCGCTGTCCCGGTACGCGACCTTCCTGACCGGCGCCGGGTTCTTGTTCCTGACGGCGTCGATCGGGCTGCACTCGAGCAGCGCCGAAGGCTCCCGGCTCTACGGCCCCTACTCGATAGTCCTGGCGGCATGGGCGCTCGTGCTCGTCTACTTCATCGTCGAGCACCTCGTGAAGGCTCAAGGTCTACGGGACGATCCTCGTGCCGATCGCGCTGCTGGCCCTCGTGGCCGCGCAGTTCATGGGCGCCGGCTCTCCAGTCAAACCGCCGTCGCAAGCGGAGCTCGCGCTGCTCGAGAGCTGGCGTGTCACGCTGCACGTGGTGCTCATCGTGTTCGCGAATGCGGGATTCTTCATCGGCGGTGTGGCCTCGGGCGCCTATCTGGGACTCGAGGAGCAGCTCAAGAGCCACCGCACCTCCACCCTGTTCAAGCGCCTTCCCTCGCTCGCACAGACCGATACCATCGCGCGCCGTGCGATCGCGATCGCCTTCCCGGTCTACACCGGAGGCCTGCTGCTGGGCGTTCTGCGAGCGGTCGAGACCGACGTCGCGGGATGGTGGGCCGACCCGCGCGTGATCCTCTCCGCGGCGGTGTGGGCCGTGTTCGGAGCGTACCTCCACCTGCAGTACCGGCACGGCGCCGCGCGCACGGCCGCGCGCGTTGCGCTCGCGGGTGTGGTGCTGGTCATCGCCCTCGCGATCATCGCGCGAGTCGTCCCGGCAGGCTTCCACGTGTTCGCGGTCCCCGGCGCATGAGCCCTGCCCCAAGCTTCGAACGCTACCCCGTGCTGCTGGACGTAACCGGCCGGCTCGCGGTCGTCATCGGCTCGACGCACGCGGCCGAGAGAGCCGCGGTCGCCCTTGTGGCACACGGTGCCGACGTGGTGGTCATCACCACCGACGCCTCCGCGTCTCTGGTCGGTCTCGAAGCAGACGGCAGCCTCACCGTCGAGCAGCGCGGCTACGTGCGCGGCGATCTTGCCGGTGCATTCATCGCCGTCAGTGCCTCGGGCTCGCCGGAGATCGACGCGGCCGTGCGCGACGAGGCGAGGACAGCCGGCGTGCTGGTGAGCATCGCGGCCGACGCCGGCGCGAGCGACTTCACGGTCCCCTCGGTGGTGCAGCGCGGGCCGCTGCAGATCACCGTCTCCACCGGCGGGATCGCTCCCGCCGTCGCCAAGCGTGTACGCCGCCAGATCGCCGCGGCCTACGGATCCGAGTGGGGCATCTACGCCGCGCTCCTGGGGGCGGTGAGGACGCGCGCCATCGAGCGGTTCGGAGTCGGCGACGCCGAGCTGAAGCCTCTGTTCGACTCGATCGCTGACTCCGACCTGCTGTACCGGATCAACGCGGGGGAGGACCCGACTGCAGACGACGTGCTGGAGCAGCACGCCGCCGCGATGGAGCCCCAGAGCGGGGACGGCGCGGACGACGCGTGAGCGACTGGACGGGCAAGCATGTCGTTGTGACCGGCGGCTCGAGCGGGATCGGCAGGGCCACGGCGGAGGCGTTCGCCGCTCGGGGAGCCGGCGTGACCCCGATCGCACGCGAGGCCGATATCTCCTCGGCTCTGCACGCCGGTCCGCCCCGCGTTGCCGCTGCCGGAGCGCGGGTGGTACGATTCTCGGCGTTCAGGCAAGCCTCAAGTGAGATGCGTATCCAACGTGGACGACACCGCCCCCGCCGGGCATCGCTTGCCTGAACAACACGCATCGCTCCGGCGGGGGCGACCCTATGTCCAACGCCCGACAGGCCGGGCACAAGCGCTTCGAAGGAAGTACACGGCCGCATGCATCTGACCCTTGTCGGTCTGTCACACAAGACCGCGCCGATCGAGATCCGCGAGAAGCTCACCTTCCCTGCTCACGTGCAGCCGCAGGCGCTCTCGTCGCTCACCCACGGTACGGAGATCGCGGAGGCCGTCATCCTCTCGACGTGCAACCGCACCGAGGTCTACGCGGTGGCCGCATCCGAGGCGGGGACCGACGCGGTCATCGACTTCCTGTGCGAGTTCCACGACCTGGACCGCCACGAACTGGCGCGCTACCTCTACGTCGTCGAGGATCACGCTGTCGTCAAGCACCTGTTCCGCGTCGTCTGCTCGCTCGACTCGATGGTCGTCGGCGAGGCCCAGATCCTGCATCAGGTGCAAGGAGGCCTACGACCTCTCCTGCGAGTCCGGCACGGCGCAGCGTCTGTTCCACAAGCTGTTCCGGCAGTCGTTCGAGCTCGGCAAGCGCGTCCGCACCGAGACCGCCATCGGCGAGAACGCGGTGTCGATCAGCTACGCGGCCGTCGAGCTGGCGAAGAAGGTCTTCGACACGCTCGAGGGCCGCACGATCCTGGTCGTCGGCGCCGGCAAGATGAGCGAGCTGACCGCGAAGCACCTGGTCAGCCAGGGTGTCCGCTCCGTGCTCGTTGCCAACCGCACCTACGAGAGGGCCGTGGAGCTCGCCGAGCGGTTCGAGGGCGCGGCGATCCCCTACGAGCGAGCTCTTCGAGCGCATGCACGACGTCGACATCGTCATCTCGTCGACGTCGGCGCCCGGCTACGTCATCGGGAAGCATCAGGTCGCTGCCGTGATGAAGGGGCGTCGCGCGCCGCTGTTCCTCATCGACATCGCCGTGCCGCGCGACATCGACCCGACCGTCAACGACCTGCCGAACGTCTTCGTCTACGACATCGACGACCTCAACGGCGTCGTGCAGTCCAACCTCGAGGAGCGCATGCGCGAGGCACGCCGCGCGGAAGTGATCATCGACGAGGAGATCGCCGTCTTCGAGGCGTGGATCGAGTCGCTCGAGGTCGTGCCCACGATCGCTGCTATCAGGGCCGCAGCCGAGCAGATCCGCGAAGAGGAGTACGCGAAGGCGCAGAAGCGCCTCGGGACCCTGTCCGAGAAGGACCTGGCGACCGTCGAGGCGCTCTCGCAGGCGATCGTGTCCAAGATGCTGCACGCGCCGACCGCCCGGCTGCGCGACGCGGCGGCCGAGAAGGACGGGTACGCCCAGGTCGAGGTCGCCCGGATGCTCTACGGGCTCGAAGACGTCGAGAAGTCCGCCCGCTCACGCGGGCTGCGCGCCCTGCTGCGAAGGGGCGAGCCTGCCCGCAACGAGGACGAAGGAGAGTGCGTTGGCTGAGGAGCGGACCCACCTGACGATCGGCACCCGGGGCAGCAAGCTCGCCCTGTGGCAGTCGGAGTACATCGGCGCGCTCGTCACCGCGCTGACCGGCCTTCCCGTCGAGATCAAGGTCATCAAGACCACCGGCGACAAGATCCTCGACGTGCCGCTGGCCAAGGTGGGCGGCAAGGGGCTCTTCACCAAGGAGATAGAGGTCGAACTGGAGGCCGGAGCAGTGGACCTGGCCGTACATTCGATGAAGGACGTGCCTACCGCCCTGCCGGAAGGCCTCGTCATAGCCGCGATGCCGAAGCGCGTCGACCCGCGCGACGCGATCGTCTCGGGAGCGGGGCACACGCTCGTCACACTGCCGGTCGGAGGGCGTGTCGGCACCAGTTCGCTTCGGCGGGTCGCGCAGGTGCGGGCGCTGCGCCCCGACGTCGAGATCGTCGACGTGCGCGGCAACCTCGACACCCGCATGCGCAAGGCCGAGACGGGGGAGCTCGACGCGGTCATCCTCGCGGCCTCCGGCATCACCCGCATGGGCTGGGCGGACCGCATCACGCACTACATCCCGACCGCGCAGATGGTCTCGGCCGTCGGCCAGGGCGCCATCGGTGTGGAGATCCGCGAGTCCGACGAGTTCATGCGCGACGTCTGCGATCATCTGGCCGACGCCGACACGATGACGTGCGTGGCCGCCGAGCGGGTAGTGATGCGCGCGCTCGAAGGCGGCTGCCAGGTGCCGATCGGCGCCTACGCGCGACTGGAGGACGGGCTGATCGTGATGGACGCGGTCGTGGGGTCCGTGGACGGCAAGACCATCCTGCGCGAGCGGATGGAGGGCATCGCCGCCGACCCCGAGGGACTCGGCCTGGCGATGGTGAAGCGGCTGCTCGGCCTGGGCGCGGGCGAGATCCTCGCCGAGATCCGCGACGCCTCCGCCGTGCCGGGTCCTGCGATCGACTCCCGGCTAGAGACCTGAGGGCGGAGAATTGGCGGGGGAGAGCGCGCGAGGGGCCGACCTGCCGCTGAGCGGCCGGTCCGTCGTGGTCACCCGCTCGGAGAGCCAGGCGTCGGCGCTGGCCGGTCCGCTGGAGGCGCTCGGCGCCGAGGTCCTGGTGCTGCCGGTCATCGAGATCGCCGATCCGGAGGACTGGGAGGCGGCCGACGCGGCCATCGAGCGGCTCGGCTCCTACGACTGGGTCCTGCTCACCTCCGCCAACGGCGTCGATGCCCTGGACGCCCGGATGCGCATGCACGGTCTGCGGATCGGCGACCTGCGCGACGTGCGCGTCGCGGTCGTGGGCAGCGCGACCGCCGACCGTCTTCGCGAGTCCGGGGTGGAGCCCGCCGTCGTGCCCGAGCGGTACCGGGCCGAGGGGCTCGTGGCCGCGCTTCGCGATGCCGGGCTGCGCGCGGGCGAGCGCGTGCTGATCGCCCGCGCTCAGGAGGCCCGCGAAGTGCTGCCGGTGGAGCTGCGCGAGTCCGGGGCGATCGTCGATGTCGCGCCTGTCTACCAGGTGGTGACCTTGACTCCTCCGGCCGACGTCCTGAAGCGTCTCGCCGCCGGGGGCTTCGACTCGATCGTCTTCGCGAGCGGCGGCACGGCGCGAAGATTCGTCGGGGCCCTCGCCGGCGTCGGGATGGACGCCGTGAGGATCCTCGTCGGCCGGGTCGTCGTCAGCATCGGGCCCGTGACGACCGGGGCGCTGCGCGAGCTGGGCATCGCGGTCGACGAGGAGGCGGAGTCCCCGACCTCCGAGGCCATCGTGAAGGCGATCGTGGATCGCTTCGGAGGTGCGCCCGAATGAGTCCCCTGACCTGCCACGCAGCGCTTGCCTGTCGCCCCGCCGGGCGCCCTGCCCGCGTTGACAAAGGCGGGCACGCTCGGCATAGTATTCAAGCCCTTCCGCAGCGCGGCGGGCATGAACGGGGACGTGGCTCAGTTGGGAGAGCGCTGCCTTCGCACGGCAGAGGTCGCCGGTTCGACTCCGGTCGTCTCCACCAAGTACTCGATGTCGAGGCGCACCCGCTTGCCGGTTGCGCCTCGACCCTTCTGCAGGGCGCTTGCGCGCTCCGGTCATCGGTCAGGAGAGTGACGGTATGCAGTTTCCCAGCGTTCGTATGCGTCGGCTTCGCCGCAACCCTCAGATCCGCCGCATGGTCCGTGAGACGGTGCTCGACGCCGGAGACCTGATCTACCCGCTGTTCGTGAAGCCGGGCGAGGGACTCCGCGACGAGGTCGCATCCATGCCCGGCGTCTTCCAGATCACGGTCGACCAGCTCGACGCCGAGGCCGCCGAGCTGCTGTCGCTCGGCATCCCCGCCGTCATCCTCTTCGGGCTCCCCGAGTCCAAGGACCTGGCCGGCAGCGGGGCTTTCGACGCGAACGGCATCGTGCAGCAGGCGATCCGGCGCCTGAAGCAGGTCGCCCCCGACCTCTACGTGATCACCGACGTATGCATGTGCGAGTACACGTCGCACGGGCACTGCGGAGCGATCGACGAGGGCGGTTGCGTCGTCAACGACGTGACGCTCGAGATGTTGGCGCAGACCGCGGTCAGCCACGCCGAGGCCGGCGCCGACATGGTCGCACCCTCGGACATGATGGATGGCCGCGTCGCGGCCATCCGCGCGGCGCTGGACGCCGAGGGCTTCTCCGACGTGCCGATCATGGCCTACTCCGCCAAGTACGCCTCGGGCTACTACGGTCCGTTCCGTGATGCCGCCGACAGCGCCCCCGCGTTCGGCGACCGGAGCCAGTACCAGATGGATCCCGCCAACGGCGACGAGGCGCTGCGCGAGGTCGAGCTCGACATCGAGGAAGGCGCCGACCTGGTGATGGTCAAGCCGGCGCTGGCCTACATGGACGTCCTCTGGCGCGTGAAGGAAGCCTTCGGCATGCCGACTGCGGCCTACAACGTCTCGGGCGAGTACGCCATGGTCAAGGCTGCCGCGGCCAAGGGGTGGATCGACGAGAAGCGTGTGGTCCTCGAGACGCTGACCGGCTTCAAGCGCGCCGGCGCGGACCTGATCCTGACGTACCACGCGAAGGACGCGGCCCGTTGGCTGCGGGAAGGGTAGGAGAGATGGCAGGTCACATCGACGCTCGCAAGCTTCCGATCACGACGACTTTCGACCCGCCGCCCGGCTACGTCGTATCGCAGTTGCTGGGCACTTGCTGGGGGATCACGGTGCGGAGCCGCAGCGTGGTCGGTCAGTTCGCGGCAGGCATCGAGAGCATGGTCGGCGGCGAGGTGACGATGTTCACCGAGCTCGCGCAGACCAGCCGCAACGAGGCGGTCGAGCGCATGGAGGAGCACGCCATTCAGATGGGCGCCAATTGCGTGCTCGGCATGCGCTTCGACTCCAGCGACCTGATGCAGAACACGAACGAGATCATCGCGTACGGGACGGCGGTCGTCGTCGTCCCGGTCGCCTAGCAGCATGACAAGGACAGCACACGCATGACTGACGACGCAGTCGACTTCGACGAGCAGCCGGACCCGGGGCTCGAACAGCAGATGGCCGAGGCGGAGGCCGGATGCGGCCAGGCGGCCGTAGGGATCCGGCTTGCGGGTGGCCGCCCGGGTGGCCTTTCGTCGCTGTCCTCGCGCACAGACCGCGCTGCGGAGGCGCGCTCGGGCCACCCGGGCGTGCCACCCTGGGCAGGCCCTCCGGGCGGGCATCCGGGTGGCGTACCGGGGGACAGACAAAGACACGGCGGAGCCCGCAGTACAGGGTTCAGGCCGGGCGGCGGGCCGGAGGCGCTCGCGTATCAGGAGCGCACCGGCATCAAGGCGCCGCGCATCATCGCGTGGGAGATCACCCGGAGCTGCAACCTGAGTTGCGTTCACTGCCGCGCGGCGGCGGAGTTCGGCGCCTATGAGGGCGAGCTGACACTGGATCAGATCAAGGCGACCATCGACGACATCGTCACCATCTCCAATCCGATCATCATCCTCACCGGCGGCGAGCCGCTCATGCGTCCCGACATCTGGGAGATCGTCGACTACGCCCAGGCCAAGGGCGCGATGCCGGTGATCGGCACGAACGCGACACTTCTCACCGACGAGATCGCGCAGAAGATGGCGGACCACAAGATCCCGCGCATCTCGGTATCGGTGGACTTCCCGACCGCAGACGAGCACGACGTCTTCCGTGGGCAGGCGGGCTGCTTCGACGCCACTATCGCCGGCATCGAGACCGCCAAGGCGCACGGCGTGGGCGTACAGATCAACATGACCGTCACGACCTTGAACTCCGACAAGGTCGAGGCCATGCACGACCTGGCCGAGTCGCTCGGCGTCGACGCGTTCCACATCTTCATGCTCGTGCCGACCGGCCGCGGCGAGGACCTGCTCGACAAGGAGCTGCCGCCGGAGGAGTACGAGCGCGTGCTGGCGTGGGCGTACGAGCGTCAGAAGACCAGCCCGCTGCACTTCAAGCCGACCGACGCGCCCCACTACTACCGGATCATCCGGCAGCTGGCGAAGGCCGAGGGCAAGAAGGTCACGCGCGAGGAGTACGGGCTCGACGCGATGACGCGAGGCTGCCTCGGCGGCATCACCTTCTGCTTCATCAGCCACGTGGGCGACATCCAGCCCTGCGGCTACTTCGACATGCAGCTCGGCAACGTCAAGAACCAGCCGTTCTCGCAGATCTGGACGGAGTCGAAGGTCTTCAACGAGCTGCGCGACTACTCGCTTCTCAAGGGCAAGTGCGGGCGGTGCGAGTACAAGGCCGTATGCGGCGGGTGTCGCGCGCGTGCCCTGTCGGTGACAGGCGACTACCTCGCGGCCGAGCCATACTGCGTCTACGAGCCGACCCCGGGAGCCGTGTGCGAGTAGGCTCGCACCCGCCCGACGCGCGACACGAGCAAGGAGCCCCGACGTGAACCACTCGAAGTCACAGCAGCTGATGGCCGAGGCCGTCAAGGTCATCCCCGGCGGCGTGAACTCCCCCGTGCGCGCTTTCCTCTCCGTCGGCGCCGCGCCGGTCTTCTACGACCACGCCAAGGGCAGCCGCGTGTGGGACGCCGACGGCAACGAGTACGTCGACTTCGTCGGCTCGTGGGGCCCGATGATCCTCGGGCACACGCCCGATGTCGTGCTCGACGCGGTCCGAGCGCAGCTGGTGAAGGGCACCAGCTTCGGCGCGCCGACCGAGCTCGAGGTGCGGATGGCCGAGACTCTCGTCGAGGTCGTTCCCTCGATCGAGATGGTGCGGATGGTCTCGTCGGGCACCGAGGCGACGATGAGCGCCATCCGCCTCGCCCGCGGCTACACCGGTCGCGACAAGTTCGTCAAGTTCGACGGCAACTACCACGGCCACTCCGACGCGCTGCTGTGCGCGGCGGGCTCCGGCCTCGTCACGCTCGGGATCCCCTCGACGCCGGGTGTCACCGCGGGTGCGGCGGGCGACACGATCGTCCTGCCCTACAACGATGTCGCCGCGGTGCGGGCGGCGTTCGAGGCGCAGGGCGAGCGGATCGCCGCGATCATCGTCGAGCCGGTCGCGGGCAACATGGGCGTCGTCCCGCCGCTGCCCGGCTTCCTCGAGGGCCTGCGCGCGGTCTGCGACGAGTACGGCGCCGTGCTCATCTTCGACGAGGTCATCACCGGGTTCCGCGTGGCGCTCGGAGGCGCGCAGGAGCGCTACGGCGTCACGCCGGACCTGACCACGCTCGGCAAGATCATCGGCGGCGGCTTCCCGGTCGGCGCCTTCGGCGGCAAGCGGGAGATCATGGAGTCGCTCGCGCCGGTCGGGCCGGTCTATCAGGCCGGCACGCTGTCGGGCAATCCGGTCGCCATGGTCGCGGGCCTGGCGCTCATCGACGAGCTGCGCAAGCCCGGCGTCTACGAGAAGCTGGACCGGACCGGCGCGCGTCTGGCGTCCGGACTATGCCACGCGGCCGACGCCGCGGGCAGTCGAGGTCTGCTGCACCAGGGTCGGCTCGATGGTCTGCATGTTCTTCACCTCGGAGAACGTCGTCGACTGGAAGAGCGCTTCCACGGCCGACACACAAGCGTACGCGCGCTACTTCCGCGGTATGCTCGACGCGGGATTCACGCTCGCCCCGAGCCAGTTCGAGGCCGCGTTCGTGGGACTCGCGCACACGGACGCGGACATCGATGCGGCGGCGGCCGCGGCGGCGGACGTGCTGGGCGCCTAGCACCTAGGGGGGACGCTTGGCGACGGAGGGGCGCACACCGGGCAGAGCACGCGGCTTCGGGTCGGTCCGCCTCATCGGCGTCGTCGCCGTGGCTCTCGTGCTCGTCGCCGCTTGGCGGTCCACGATGGGCTTCTCCTTCCTCGACGACGGCTACTACGCGGCCGCCACCCTTCGGCTCGCCCAGGGTGCGCGCCTGTTCGTGGACGAGATGATGCTGCAGTCCCTGGGATTCCTGGTCGCGGTGCCTTTCGCCCGTCTGTGGACCTCTCTCTTCTCCACCACCGGCCTGTTCCTGGCCCTGAGGCTCTTCTACGTCGCGCTGGCCTCGGCCGCGGGGTACGCGACGTACCGCGTGCTGCGCCCTTCGTTCGGGGAGTGGCCGGCGTTCGTCGCCGGCGCGGCGTGGCTGCTCGCGCCGGCGTACAACCTCTTCGCGGTGGACTACAACACGATGGCGGCCCTTGGGATGGTGCTCGCCTGCGCCGGCACGTTCGCCGCTCTGAGGGACGGGAGCCGCCGCGCGGCGCTGCTCGCGGGCGCGGCCGCCGCGTTCGCGTCCGTGTCGTACCCGCCGCTGGTACTCGCGGCGCTGACCCTTCTGCTGACGTTCTGGCTGCTGGGCCGCGACCGGCGCCTGGTGGGCGCTGCGCTGGCCGGTGCCGCCGCGGTCGTCGTGCCGTTCGCGGTCTGGCTCGCCACGCAGGCCACCGTAGCGGACCTGCGTGCGACCGCGGACTACCTGCTGGCCGCCTCGCGCGTCAGCGGGCCGCTGGCGAGCGGCGGAAGGCTCGGCGCGGTGCTCGGCAAGCTGGGGGAGACGCTCCTGCGGACGTGGGGCGTCCCGCTGTGGGCGTGGTTCGCGCCGTCCGCGGCGATCTCGATGGGCGCAACGCTCCCGGCCATGCGCGCGCCCGAGCGCGCCCGGGCGCGCGCATGGCTGCTCGCGGCGCTCCCGGTCGCACTCGTGCTGCCGGTCCTCGCCAACGCTTCGATCGCGGGCCTGGGCAATCGGACCTTCGCCGGCAACTACCTGACGGCCTTCGTGCTGTTCGCGGCGGTGCCGATGCTGTCCGATCTGCGGGACATGGATGCCCCGATGCGGCGCTTCGTCCTGCTCGCGCTGCCGGCCTCCGTCGTCGGCACGCTCGTGGTGACGTCCCTGTCTTCCGCGGGGTTGTATCTTGCCAGCCAGATCGTGGGTCTGGCGCCCCTCGCCGTGGCGACGGTCGTTTGGTGGGCGTCGACGGTCGAGCGATCGTTGGGTTCCCGGGCCGGCCGGGTCGCGATGCTCGCACTCATCGTCGGGATCACGGTCTGCCTGTTCGGAGTGGCCTTCAGCCAGGATCCGCCGCTCACGTTGAAGGCCCGGGTAGGGTCCGGAGCCTTCGCCGGGGTCCTCACGAACGAGTCGCGCCGCGAGTTCCTGGACACCCTGGAGAGCCTGTCGCGGCGCTATGTCGCGCCGGGCGACGGCGTGCTGTTCGTCGCAGCCCCGGGTGCCTATCTCGCGCTGAGTGCCGGTACTGCTCTGACGAACGCCACATGGCTCGACCACGGACCGGCCGACGGAGCGGCCGTCGACTACTACGACCGCATCGGGCGCTGGCCGGACGTCGTGTTCGTGGAGACGAAGGTGCTGGAGGAGGCAGGCGCTCCGGGCACGGCGGCCGCCGATCCGCTCCTGTTCGAGCTGGGCCGGCGCTATCGCGCCGTCGAGACGTCCTCGAGCATAGGGTTCACGGTGCTGTCCGGCAGGTGAGGACGCGTCTGCGGTGTGCTATCGTCCCTCGGGTGGCGACCCTGCATGAGGGCCGCAGGGCAGGGAGGGGAGTCATGAAAGCGATCATCCCGGCGGCGGGTCTCGGCACGAGGTTCCTGCCGGTCACCAAGGCGCAGCCGAAAGAGATGCTGCCGGTCGTCGACAAGCCCGTGATCCAGTACGTCGTGGAGGAAGCGGTCGCGGCGGGCGCGACCGACATCCTGATGGTGACGGGCCGCGGGAAGCGCGCCATCGAGGATCATTTCGACCGTTCGGTCGAGCTCGAGGAGCTGCTCGAGCGCTCTGGGGCCGTGGACCGGCTGCGCATGGTGCGGGCGGTCTCCGACCTGGCCGACATCTTCTACGTCCGCCAGAAGCGGCCGCGCGGGCTGGGGCATGCCGTCCTGTGCGGCGCCGCCCACATATGCAACGAACCCTTCTTCGTGCTGCTGGGCGACGTGATCGTGCCTCGCCACGACTGTCTGCCCAGACTCAAGGACGTCTACGACCGCCACGGCGGCTCCGTGGTCGCCGTCAGCCCGGTGGAGCCCGCGCTGGTGTCGCGCTACGGGGTCATCGAGGGGCACGAGATCGAGCCCGGCGTCTGGGAGGTCACGGACCTGGTCGAGAAGCCGGCAGTCAACGAGGCGCCTTCCACACTCGCCATCTTCGGTCGCTATCTTCTGACCCCGAAGATCATGGAGATCCTGCCGCACGTGGCCCCGGGCCGCGGCGACGAGATCCAGCTCACCGATGCGTTGCGGGAGCTGGTCAAGACCGAGAAGATCTACGCCGTGGTCGAGGATCATCCCGGATACGACACCGGCAATGTCCTGGCGTGGCTCGAGGCGAACTTGGGCCTTGCCCTGGCGTCTCCCGAGCACGGCGCGGCGTTGCGGGCCTTGCTGAAGCGTCTGCTTGGCGACCCGTTGGCGTGATGGCGGTGACCGCCGGACTCCTCTCCGTGATCGTCCCCGTCTTCAAGAGCGAGGAGATCGTCCCGGAGACCCACCGTCGCCTGACCGGGACGCTAGCCTCCCTGGGTCCGGACCTGGACTACGAGATCGTGTTCGTCAACGACGGCAGTCCGGACGGCTTGCTCGAGGTGCTGCGCGGGCTCGCGGCAGGCGATCCGCACGTGCGGGTCATCTCACTCTCGCGCAACTTCGGCCATCAGATCGCCGTGACGGCCGGTCTCGACTCCGCGCGCGGTGACGCCGCGGTGATCATCGACGACGACCTTCAGGACCCGCCCGAGGTCATCCCGGCGATGGTCGCCAAATGGCGGGAGGGCTACCAGGTCGTCTACGGGGTCCGCACGCGACGCCCCGGCGAGAGCGCCTTCAAGCGCTGGACCGCCTCCCTCTACTACCGTCTCATGGCAGCACTGTGCGACACGCCGCTGCCGGTCGACGCGGGCGACTTCAGACTCATCGACCGCGTCGTGATCGACGCGCTTTCCGGCATGCGGGAGGAGAGCCGGTACCTGCGCGGCATGGGGGCGTGGGTAGGGTTCCGGCAGATCGGGCTTCCGTATGCCAGAGAGCCACGACGCTCCGGCGAGAGCACCTACGACATGCGCCGGATGACACGTCTCGCCATCGACGGGGTGCTGAGCTTCTCGGTCCGCCCTCTCACACTGATGGCCCAATTCGGATTCCTGGTGACTGCGATCGCCTTCCTCGCCGGCGTGTGGCTGGTGATCGAACGGCTGGTCGGAGCCGCCTCGGTCGTGCCCGGCTGGACCTCCGTGATCGTGGCGGTCCTGTTCATGGGAGGCGTGCAGCTTCTGTCTCTCGGGGTGCTCGGCGCCTACATAGGGCGTGTGTTCTACGAGACGAAACGCCGCCCGCTCTACCTCGTCGCCGAGCGGTTCGGCGGAGAGGGCGACGACCTGCCGGCATGAGCGAGACCCCCGTGCTGGTGACCGTCGGCATACCTTCCTACATGTGTGCCGGCTACATCGCCGAGGCGGTAGCGTCCGCGCTCTCGCAGGAGGTCGACGGTCTCGAGGTCCTGGTCGTGGACGACGCGTCGACCGACGGCACGCTGGACGTGATCGCGGGTTTCGACGATCCACGCCTGCGTGTGCTGCGCAACGACTCGAACATCGGCGGCGGTCGCAACTGGAACCGCCTGGTGGCGGAGGCGCGCGGCCGCTACCTGAAGGTCATGGGCTGCGACGACGTCCTCCTGCCCGGTTCGCTCGCGGCCGAGGTCTCGATCCTGGAGGCGGATCCCGGCGTCGAGGTCGTCACGGGCGCGCGCGAGCTGATCGGGGAGGGCGGCAGGCGCATCGCGAGGCGAGGCAACGGGAGGCTGCGCGGCCGGGTGTCCGGCGACGTCGCGGGGCGCGGCATGGTCCGCAGCGGCTCGAACCTCGTCGGAGAGCCATGCGCCACGCTGGTCCGGACCGAGAGCGTGCGCCGTGTGGGCGGGTTCGACGAGAGCGAGCCCTACTGCATCGACATGGACCTTTGGATGCGCCTTCTAGCGAGAGGTGACCTGTACGTCCTCGACCGCGCGGTGGCGCGCTACCGCATCGTCGGCACGTCGTGGAGCACCAGAGTCGCCCGTACGCAGGAGGCCGACGTGACCGCGTTGCTGCGCCGCACCGCCGAAGCCGGCACGTTCGGCGCGACGGAAGCGGACGCCGCGGCGGGTTCCCGGCACGCGCGACGGTTGGCTCGCGCGCGGAGGCTGGTGTACCGCGCGATGTTCGACTCCGAGACGCGGCGCCGCTTCCTCTACCTGGTGGTAGGGGGCTGGAACACGCTCTTCGGCTACTTGCTGTTCTCCGCGCTGTACTACCTGCTCTCCAACCGCCTGAGCTACGTGCTGATCTTCATCGCGTCGTACGCCGTCTCGACGCTCAACGCCTACTGGGGCTACAAGCGCTTCGTCTTCAAGACAGCAACGCGCTTCATCACCGAGTTCCCGCGCTTCGCGCTCGTCTACGTGGGGGCGCTCGCGGTCAACCTGGTGGTCTTCCCGTGGCTGACCACCACTCTGGGTCTGAACCCCTACTTGAGCCAGGGGCTCTTCACGGTCGTGCTCGTCGCGACCACCTACATCGTCAACCAACGGTTCAGCTTCAGATAGCGTCTGTGCCGCGGCGTGGAGGGAATCCGCCCTTCGACTTGCGGTAGAGTGGCGGAGGCCGCTATGAAGCGTGAGCAGCCGCTCACAGAGACCGCACGAGCAACAGGAGCATGCATGTCGTTCGAGGCACACCTGTACGCGGTGGTGCTGGCCGGGGGATCGGGCCAGCGCTTCTGGCCCCTGTCGCGCGAACTCAGCCCGAAGCAGTTCCTCTCGATGTTCGGCACCGAGTCGCTCATCTCGCAGGCGGTGCATCGCATCCTGCAGTTCACGGGCGGGGGCGACGGCGTGACGGTGGTCACCAACGAGCTTCTGTTCGACGAGCTTCGCAACCACCTTGCCGCGCAGCCCGACTCCGAGCTGCACCACCTGCGCTACATCCAGGAGCCCTTGGCGCGCAACACCGCGCCCGCGATCGCGCTCGCGGCGGCCACTCTCGCATCCGAGGACCCCGACGCGATCATGGTGGTTCTGCCCTCCGACCACCTGCTCGAAGATGGCGAGGTCTGGGCGGATTGCGTACGTGCGGCTGTGGGGGCGGCCGCTGCGGGCTGGCTCGTCACCATCGGCATCACGCCGACGCGGCCGGAGACCGGCTACGGCTACATCCGGGCCGCCGGAGCGCTCGTGGACTTCGCGGTGGGGTCGGCCATACCCCACGCGGTGGCAGAGTTCGTCGAGAAGCCGGACCTCGCGCGCGCCGAGCAGTACGTAGAGAGCGGCGACTACTTCTGGAACGCCGGCATATTCGTGATGAAGGCCTCCCGCGTGCTCGAGGAGTTGGACTCGGCGGGCGGCAGCCAAGCCCACATCGCCGACGTCGTGCGCGGCATCGCGGCACTGGCTCCGGCCGAACGCAACGGAGAGGCGGCGCGCGCCGCGTTCGAGACGATCGCCCCCGTTTCGGTCGACGTCGCGATCATGGAGCGCTCCGAGCACGCGGCGGTCATCCCGGCGTCGCTCAGGTGGAGTGACGTCGGAGGTCTGCTCGCCCTGCAGGACGTGGCGGAGCAGGATGCGAACGGCAACGTGCGCGTCGGCCGCGGGGTGGACATCGGCAGCCGCGACAGCATCGTCTACTCGACCGACCGCCTCGTGGCCACTCTCGGAGTGGAGGGTCTCATCGTCGTCGACACGGCCGACGCGACGCTGGTGCTGCCGAAGGAGCGCGCGCAGGACGTCCGCGAGGTGGTGAACGCACTGAGGGCCCTGGGTGCGCCCGAGGTCACCCAGTCGCGGAGTTCGCTCCGCCCTTGGGGATCGTGGACCCTGCTCATGAAGGCCGACGGCTATCAGATCAAGGCGATCGACGTCCGGCCGGGCGCGCGGCTCTCGCTGCAGCGCCACGCGAGGCGAAGCGAGCACTGGGTCGTCATCGAGGGCCAGGCTGTGGTGGAGAGCGACTCCAAGCGCATCGAGCTCGGTCCGAACGAATCCGTGTATCTGCCGGCGGGCACCGTCCACCGGCTGGAGAACCCCGGTACCACGCCGCTGAAGGTCATCGAGGTGGCGACGGGTGAGTACTTCGGCGAGGACGACATCGTCCGCATGGAGGACGACTGGGACAGGGAAGGCGAGAGATGACGAAGCGCGCGCTCATAACAGGGATCACCGGGCAGGACGGCTCGTATCTTGCCGAGTTGCTCCTCGACAAGGGCTACGAGGTGTTCGGCCTTGTCCGGCGCTCCTCGACGGAGTCTGTCGACCGTCTCGAAGGGGTCCTGTCACGCATCACGCTGGTCGGCGGCGACCTGCTGGAGCCGTCGTCGATGCTCGATGCGCTCGACCAAGCCAAGCCCGACGAGGTCTACAACCTCGCCGCGCAGTCGTTCGTGGCGGAGTCGTGGCAGGAGCCCGTCTACACCGGAGAGGTCACCGGGCTGGGCGTGACGCGTCTTCTCGAGGCGATCCGCCGCGCGGCGCCGGACGCGCGCTTCTACCAGGCGTCGTCCTCGGAGATGTTCGGCAAGGTGTTCGAGACGCCGCAACGGGAGACGACCCCGTTCCATCCGCGTTCCCCCTACGGGGTGGCGAAGGTGTACGGCCACTTCATCACGATGAACTACCGCGAGTCCTTCGGGATGCACGCGTCGTGCGGGATCCTCTTCAACCACGAGTCTCCGCGACGAGGTCTGGAGTTCGTCACCCGCAAGATCACGAACGGCATCGCACGCATCAGGCACGGGCTGCAGAACGATCTTCACCTCGGCAACCTCGACGCCCGCCGGGATTGGGGCTTCGCGGGCGACTACGTGGAGGCCATGTGGCTGATGCTGCAACAGGATGCGCCGGGTGACTACGTGGTCGCGACGGGAGAGACGCACACCGTGCGCGAGTTCCTGGAGCTCGCCTTCGCTCGCGCCGATCTCGACTGGGAGCGCTACGTCGTGATCGACAAGGCCCTGGTACGTCCTGCGGAGGTCGACCTTCTGCTCGGAGATCCGGCGAAGGCCCGTGAGGTCCTGGGCTGGAGTCCGAAGGTGACCTTCCGCGAGCTGGTCGAGATGATGGTGGATGCCGATCTGGCGCGGGTCGCGGCAGACTCGAGGTAGGGTCAGGAACCTCTCAGCTCCGAAGCTGCGACTCGAACAGCCGCGAGTACGCGCCGTCCAGCGCGAGCAGCTCCTGATGCGTGCCGCGCTCCGCGATGCATCCGCCGTCGAGCAGCAGTATCTGGTCCGCCTTCTGGACGGTCGACAACCGGTGCGCGATCACGATGATCGTCTTGGTGGCCCGGACCCTGTCGAGCGCCTCCTGTATGTAGCTCTCCGACTCGGAATCGAGCGCGCTGGTCGGCTCGTCGAGGATCAGGATGTCCGGGTCCTGCAGCAGCACGCGGGCGAGTCCGAGCCGCTGGCGCTCGCCACCCGACAGGCGGACGCCGCGGTCGCCGACGCGGGTCTCGACGCCGTCGGGCATCGCGTCGACGAAGGACGCGGCGAAGCTCCCCTCGAGCGCGGAACGCACCTCCTCGGTGGTCGGCTCCCGTTCGAGGCCGTAGATGAGGTTCCCGAAGACCGTGTCGTCGAAGAGAACCGCGTCCTGCGTCATGTAGCCGACGCGGCGCCTCAACCCGCGGAGCTCGAAATCGCGCACGTCGGACCCGTCGATCAGCACCCGTCCGGACGTCGGGTCCTTGAGGCGCGGGATGAGCTCGACCATCGTGGACTTGCCGGCGCCCGAGCGGCCGACGATCGCTGTGGTCTTGCGCGCGGGAATCTCGGCGCGCACGCCCGTGAGCACCGCGTCCGGCTCCGAGGAGCGCTCGTCGTCGGGATCGTATGCGAACGAGACGTCCTCGAAGGTGATCGCGTGCCGCAAGCCCTCGAAGGTCCGCGGACCGCTGACGATGTGGCGGGCGGCGCGCGCTTCGCGCGTCGTGCGCTCGACGAACAGCAGGCTTTCAAGGTAGGAGGACATGGTCTGTCGCCCGGTGCTGAACTCCTTGGCCTTCCCGTTCATGCGGAGCAGCACGAAGAGGAACACCCCCAGGCCGGCGAGGGACATGCCGAGGTACTGGATCCCGACGAACAGCACGACGAACGCGCCCAGCATCAGCCCCGGGTCCACGGTCACCTCGATGCGGGCCTGCGACAGCGCGATCTGGACGTTGGCGTCCATGAGCGAATCGGAGAGCTCGCGCGCGTGCGCGGTCTCCCTCTTCTCCTGGCCGAGCATCTTGATGAGCCGCAGCGCGGCGACCCGTTCGGCGAACGACGAGTAGGCCTGCCGCGACAGCTGGCTCGCGCGGGTGCCGAGCTGGCGGGCGCGCTTGATGTTGGCGCGCGCGACCACGGACATCAGCAGCACGGCGACGATCGCGATGACCGTCATGAGCGGTGAGACGACGAGCAGCGCAGCGGAGTAGATGACGATGAGCGCGATGACGGAGATGAGACGCAGGAACTGGATCAGCGCCTGCCCGGCGCCGTCGACCTGGCCTGTCAGGAAGGCGAGCAGGTCGCCCTGGCTGCGGCGCGCGATGAAGGACAGGTCGGTGTGGGCCAGTGCGTCGAAGCCCTCGACGCGCAGGCGGATCATGGCCCGGTTCTGCACCAGCGCCGAGTACCAGGCGTTGAGGTAGAACGTCACTTGGCGAAGCACGATCGGGATGAACGAGAGCAGCAGGAGCGTCACGAGATTCAGCGGGACGCCGATCCATCGGCTGCCGGCAACGAGCGCCCCCCACAGGCCGCCCTGCGCCTGCTGGATCACCTTCGGTCCGTCCTGCGCATACTGCAGCACCGGAAGAAGCATGCCGATGCCGAACCCTTCAAGCGCCGCGTACGCCATGGCGAACGTCACGAGCGCGGCGATCTCCGTGCGCCGCATCCGCAGCATGCCGAACATGCGGCGGATCGCGTTGATCCTGGTGTACTCGGCGAGCCGATCGAGGAGCTTGTGCACGGTAGGGTCCCCCGAGTTCGGGCGGGAACGCTCGCTACGCTGACAACAATAGAGCAGACACCCCGTGCCCGGCGCTCTGAAGCCATTCTGTAGCCCGCGCCGACGACCTCATCCCGACGCGCGTCCTAGCGGGCGTTCTCCTCGAATCGGCCCGTCCGTCCCCTCCGGTAGTCGCGGTAGCCGCGCCACATCATGCGGAGCTTCTCGAGCTTCGAGGTTTCGTAGATGAGGACCTTGGCGATCTCCTTCGCCAAGTGTCGCATCTCGAAGCGGCCGTACCCCGGGAAGTCGGTCCGGTACATGCGCGCGACCGCGAAGCGGTTCCTTGCGATGTAGTAGTGGCGAAGCGGGGAGTGGTTCGATGGGAAGGCAGGGTACGGGAACCTGCGACGCCGGGTCGCACCGACCCTGTGGTGCAGGACCGCCCCGCCCGCGACGACGACGCGATACCCGTTGCGGTGGAGGCGAAGACAGTACTCAGCGTCCACCCGATCGATGAAGAGCTCCTCCATGAAGGGTCCGACGTCCCCGAAGGCCGCGAGCGACAGCAGGTTGCCGGAGGTCATGGCCGTGAGCACGTCCGCGCAGCCTTCGACGCGCTGAGGCGCGGGGGCGCCCACCTGATGGTGTTCGGGAGAGAGCATCCCGATCTCAGGTCTCGCAGGTTCCGAGTCCAAGCATGCGAGCATCTTCTCGACCATATCGGGTTCGGGAGTGCTGTCCTGGTCCATCGTTAGGATCCATGAGTACCCGGCCGCCCGGGCTCGTTCGGCGCCCGCATTGAGCGCGGCGGCGATCCCCAGGTTGTCGCCCAAGGCGAGGTAGTCGAGGTTCTCGCAGGTCCGCAGGGAATCGACCAGAGCGCTGTCCGGTCGCTCGGAATTGTCGACCGCGAAGACCCGGTCCACCTGGTTCGCGAATGCGGCGACGTTGTCGCGGACGGTCCCCGGAGGGTGATACAGCACGATGACCGCGGCGATGTCGCGCTTGGTGACCTCCGGCATGCGCCGTGCCTCTCTCGTGAGACGGGTCCGCTGACATGATACGGCGCGCATGACACCCGTTGGCCAAGCGCGCCTCCTCAAGGCCGGTGTCGCGATGGTAGAGGGTCATGGCGGCTTCGGCGTCCGCAGGGCCGTGCAGGTGCTAGAGGTGAAGGCGGGCGCGCACCCTTCGAGCAAGATCGGAGAGCCCTTTGGAGTCCGGCTTCGAGAGGCTAACGAATGCCCTGTCGGCATCGCGGTGGAGACCCCATTGTGCCGGTCGCATCCCGCCGGAATGCGGTTCCCTCCAGGACAACTGCTGCGTCCGCTTTCGGCAAATCGTCAGCCCCGGTGACAGCGGGATGGTGACCATCTCGTAGCTGGCAGTCTCCCGGGAGAGCTCCTCGACGGCCAGGTACCCGTCCCCGCACCAATCAGGGTCGATGAGTTCGGCGTCGGGATCACTGTCATGCAGCAGAATAAGACCCTGCGGTCGAACATGCGGGAAGTAGCCGCGGAAGTCCCGCAGCACCGATTCACGCGAGTGGTCGGCATCTATGAAGAGCATGTCGATGCCGAGGCCGGACAGTGCGGCCTCCGCGAGGAACGAATCCGTTGTCCCGCAGAAGAAGTGCGCGTTCGACGCGTTGGCGACATAGCGACCGGCTGCCGGATCCATGTCAACGGCGATCGCTCTGCCGGCAAACGGCATGACCATGTTGAACAGCTCGGCTGTGTGAATTCCGAGCTCAACGTAGACCTCTGGGCGAAGAGTACGCGCCAGTTCCGAGATGAATCCGACGTGCCAGCGAGTCTCACCGCTCGCGATTGAGCTTGGGACTGAGGCCGCCATGATCCGATCCCCTCTGTGCCCGTCGAGATCCGGATGAACGTGAAGCCACATCCTGTGCCGTGGGCCGCGCCGCTGTTCTCAGAGCAAGGGTTGCCGTCGAACGCGGGGTGTTCCTGCTAAATGGGCGAAGGTGCTGACGCTATGAAGCCCTCATACTTCCGAGCGCCCGTCGTACACGTCGTGCGACACCCAGAAGGTGCGTCCTTCCAAGGGCCTGCACCGCCATCTTCCGCAGGAGCTGCATGGGCGTGGTCGCCGAGCGCGGGAGCGTTTTGCCCAGCAAGCCGGTCAGTATGAGCGCATGACGGGGATTCGGATAGAGAGGATCGTAGACAGGTCCGATTGCCGGAGTGATCGGATAGGGCGTCGCTTGGGTGAGCTGGGAATCGATGCCGTCTGGCTCACGGGGATCGCCCTCGAGCGTTCGGAGGAGCGGCGCGTCTTCTCGCTCGCCCTCTTTGAGGTGGTACACGATTGAGTCGAGGGCAGTGAGGTGCTCGACTCCAAGTGATTCCAAGGCGTCGAAGAACGCTTCGTCGCCGTACCTGCGGATGTGCGCGAAATCGGAACCCGCGACGTTGCCGGTCGGGTACATCCCGGCCTCGATGGCGATGTCCCTGTGGAATAGTGTCGGCATGTACGCTCCGCCTGCGCGGAGACCGGTCTTCTTGGTCGCAGCGACGAACGACAGGAAGGCTGCCTCGTCGAACTCGGCGACGGTGCCGCCGAACTCCCCATTCACCGCACCCGGAAAGACGCCGAACTTGGGGTGCGATCGTTCGACCAGAGTCGACGAGATGGTCTTGGTCCTGTCAGAATACTTGAGCAGGTTCTCGAGCCAGTCGGGCGAGAAGTAGTTGTCACTGTTCACGAGTACGACGTAGTCGCCTTTGGCGTGCCGGATCCCTTCGTTGTAGCCGCGGTAGACGCGGCTCATGTACTCGGGCGTCCCATAGCCAAGGGCGAAGAGCTCATCATCGCTGTAGGCCCTATTGTGGTTCGTGGTGTGTGGGTAGCCGCGCCGGTCCAGATGGGCCAGGAGCCCGGGGGTCGGGTCGTTCGCCACGAAGAAGAACTCCGCATCTCCCCGATCTGATCATCGGGGTGAACTTCAAGACCGAATCGTGCACCCAGTCTGCAAGGACCGCCGACTGGTAGATGAGCGAGACGATTGAGACCCTCAATTGGCTACCACCTGATTCCTCGCTCGCTGAAGAACCGCTCCCAGACCGACTTCACTTGCCGCCGGTCCCACCCGAGCCGGAAGACATCGTCCCTCGGTTCGGCCGACGGGACGAACTCCTTGACGGGCTCGCCGATGATCTCCATCCGTGCGTTGCACGAGAGCGCTTCCCACTCGGCCATGAAGAAGGGATGGAGGAGACTGGTCGAGAGGAAGAAGTCAGCGGCGTTGATGAGTTCGCAGGTGGTTGCTTGTGGCGCCTTGATGAACGAGGTCGCGCCCGGCATCGCGACGGCTTCCGTCTCCGTCTTGCAGATTGTGATCCAGTGGACGTCGGGGTGGGAGCGCGCGTACTCCAGAAGCAGTCCGTAGCCCTTCGTCGGATGGCCGGTACCGACCCATATGCCGATTCTCTTGTCTTGGGGTAAGCCGTACTTGGAGCGAAGCGCTGCTCTGTCGGGCAGCGGTCGGAAGAGGTCCGTATCGACACCGATGGGGATGAATCTTCGACAGAGCCGAACTCCTGGTAGTCGCCCTGCGTAAGGGCCGATGCGACGGTTCTATAGGTCGAGTAGCGACGCCGTCTCTCGCACCTTCTCGTCGATCTTCTCGTCCCAGATGGTGGTTCCAAACCGCTCCTTCATGCCGGGATAGAGTTCCCAGCACAGCGCCACCTGCTTGCCGATCACAGGCAGGAAGCCGAGGGTCGAATAGCGGAGGAGCACGTCGTCGTCGCGGAGAGTGGTCGGCTCCTGGAACACGCTGTTTGGGAACTCCCTGTGGAACCAGGTCCAGAACGTGTCTTCGCCCAACCCACTGACTATCTCGGCATTGAGATAGATCACGCTGTGCCTCCGGCCCTCGTCGGTTGCGTACCGCGAGATGGACAGGCCGCTGCGGCCGCATCCTTCGCAGGCCTTCCCATCCGTGTGGTTGGGACGATGATACTATCCGGGACGCACGGTCCCGATACGACTGTCAATCACGAGCCGGGTGGCCCAGTGACCAAGTTCTCGATCGTGGTGCCAGCCTACAACGCGGAAGCCACGCTGCCCGAAACGCTCGATGCGGTCTTGGCGCAGGAGTCCGAAGACTGGGAATGCGTGGTCGTCGACGATGGCTCCTATGACGCCACCCTGGCGATTGCTCGTGGGTACGCCGCCAAGGACCCGAGGGTGCGTGCCCTCTCCCAGCCGAACCAGGGAACCGCCGGCGCGTACAACACGGGGGTGTCCACCGCGACGGGTGACTTCGTCGTCCTCTGCTCGGCCGACGACATCCTCCTGCCGGACCTAGTGTCCGAGTTGTCACGGTTCGTCGATGCAGACAGAGGCTGCGACATCGTTTCCACCAACGGCTACTTCCTGAAGCCGGACGGGTCGACCGAGCTGGTTTACGCACCTGATCGGCCGGAGGAGCGACTCGACTTGGCCAACCTCATCCGTGGGTGCTTCTACGGCGTCGGAGCTGCGTACCGAAGGGGACTCTTCGATCTCGTCGGAGGCTATCGAGCCGGCGTATTCGGCGAGGACTACGACTTCTGGCTTCGCGCGATGGCTCGGGGAGCGCGGCGCTGCTACCTGCCGATGGCGCTGTCCATGCACAGGTTGAGCGCGTCTCAGAAGTCGTCGAGCGCTGAAGTCGTTCTGCGCTCGAACATCCGGATCCTCCGCGATCTCGAGCACTCCGTGGCGCTGTCGCGCGAAGAGCGCATAGCGCTGGACGATTCGATCCGTGGCAATCAGGTGCGGATCGCCGAACTCGAAGGGTCTCCAACGCGACGCGCGGCCAGAGTCGCGCTCGTTCATCTCGGACACCCCGCAGCGACGGTGCGCTCGGTTCTCCGCCGCCTGCGATCCGTGCCGGTTCGCTGAGACGGCCAGTCGCGTCGTCGCCGTCGTCGTCAGTGGGAGACGACCCTCGCGGACCTCAGCTCGCGGGGATTCTACCATCGGCTTCCGCGATGCCCCGGCTCTCACCGGGGCGATAGAATGAAGAGACGCCGCTGACCGCGAGTTGGGGAGACGATGCTCGGAGACAATGGCACCATCCGAGCGATGCGCAGCGCCGACGGCGTCGGCGTCAGGCAGGACTTCGAAGTCGAAGGCATGGGTGCCGCTTGGGCGCCGAAACGCGTCCCGATCGTCATCAACAACTTCAATCGCCTCTCGTATCTCCGACGTGTCGTGGCCGCGCTTCGGGCCCGCGGCTACGAGAACATCTACGTCATCGACAACGACAGCACCTACGAGCCCCTGCTCCAGTACTACAGGGACGAGCGTCTCAGGGTGTTCCGTCTTGACAGCAACGTGGGCTACCTCGCTCTGTGGACGACGCCTGTGGGTGCGAGCTTCGTCGGCGACTACTACGTCTACACCGACTCCGACATCGAGCCGGTTCCAGAGTGCCCCGACGACTTCATCGCGCGATTCCGCGAGGGTCTGGATCGCTACCCCAAGGTCGATAAGGTGGGGTTCGGGCTGAGGATCGACGATCTGCCCGAGCACTATGCGCTCAAGGATCGCGTCGTCGAACATGAGAGGCGATTCCTGACGGCCAGCGTCAGGCACGGGTTCTATCGCGCCCCGATAGACACGACTCTCGCGCTGTACCGCCCCACGGCCGCAGGCGGCGCGTGGTTGCGATGCCTGCGTACGACGGCGCCCTACGTCGCCAGGCATCTGCCGTGGTACGAGGACTCGGCGCGGCCGACGGAGGAGGAGATCTTCTACCGGGACACGATCAGGACCAGCACACACTGGACCCTCAGAGACGGCACCTCGGATGCAGGGGTGATCTCCGTCCCGCTCTGGGGCGAGCCGATACGTGTCGCAGCGGGCCGACACGGCGATCTCTGGAACATGGTCTCACGCGGCGAGTGGAGGCCCGAGTCCTACGACATCCTTGATCGGTTCCTGGATGAGTCGAGTTCTTATCTCGAGATCGGCAGTGGTCCCGGTCAGACGGCGTTGTATGCCGCCCGTCTGGCTCGAGCGGTGTACGCCGTCGAGCCCGACCCGGAACGATTCGCGGAACTGAAGGAAAGCATCCGCCTGAACGCCGAGCGCATCCCGAACATCACCGCCCTCAGTGTGCAGGTGTCGGGGATCCAGAGCTCACCGGATGCCCCGACCTTCGACGAACTCGTCGGCTCTTTGCACCTGCCCGATCGCAGTCTCGTCAGCGTGGATCTTGGCGGCAACGAGTACCGCTTCCTGTCCGGCATGCTTGCCTACCTGAAGCGAAGTCGGCCGACACTCTATCTGACCCTGCATCCCGGCGGTCGTTTCGGGATCACGGCCGAGCATCTGTGGGGCAAGGGCGCGATCGCGATCCTGGGCTTGTTCACGACCCTGGGCGCGCTGAGGCGGCTGCGCTTCTACGGGCACAGGTACGACGCTCAGGGGAACAAGCTCACCCTGTGGCGTCTGCTCCACATGATCCGGAGCAGTATCCCTATCGTCGCGACGGACCGGGAGTGGCCGGTGCGCTAGACTCGCAGGGTGATCGACGCGCGCCCGTCGCCGGAGGGAAGGCATCTTCGTGAAGGGCATCATCCTCGCCGGGGGGTCCGGTTCGCGGCTCCACCCGATCACCATCGGCACGTCCAAGCAACTGATCCCGGTCTACGACAAGCCGATGGTCTACTACCCTCTGTCGGCGCTGCTGCTCGCGGGCATCCGGGAGATCCTGGTGATATCCACTCCCACCGACGCGCCGGCCTTCGAGCGACTGCTGGGGGACGGCTCTCAGTGGGGGGTCGCCATAGACTATGCGGTCCAGCCGAGACCGGAGGGTCTCGCTCAGGCGTTCCTCATCGGCGAGGCGTTCCTGGACGGGGGTCCGGCCTGCCTCGTGCTCGGCGACAACATCTTCTACGGGACCGGCCTCGGCTCGATGCTTCTCGGCGCGCGCGCCGAAGCCGAGGCAGGCGGAGCGGTCGTGTTCGGGTACCAGGTGCGCGATCCCGAGCGCTACGGCGTGGTCGAATTCGACTCGGAGGGGACCGCGCTCTCGATCGAGGAGAAGCCGAAGGCTCCCCGCTCGAACTTCGCGGTCACCGGCCTGTACTTCTACGACGGGCGCGTATGCGATCTCGCGAAGCAGGTTCGCCCTTCCGCCCGCGGCGAGTTGGAGATCACGGAGCTGAACAATCTCTACCTGTCGGACGGTGCGCTCAAGGTCCGCATCATGGGCCGCGGGATGGCGTGGCTCGACACCGGCACGCCGGACTCGCTCGTCGAGGCGAGCACCTTCGTCCAGACGATAGAGAAGCGGCAAGGACTCAAGATCGCGTGTCCGGAGGAGATCGCCTACCGGATGGGCTTCATCGGCCGCGAGGACCTGGTCCGCTCGCTCGAAGGGGCTTCTTCGGACTACTACCACTACATCCGTTCGATCCTCGAGGAGACGCCATGATCGATGGAGTGAAGGTCAAAGACCTCAAGGTCATCCCCGACGAACGTGGCCTGCTGATGGAGATGCTGCGCAGCGACGATCCGGACTTCCAGAAGTTCGGTCAGGTCTACATCACGATGGTGTATCCGGGCGTGGTGAAGGCCTGGCACTACCACAAGAAGCAGACCGACCATTTCGTGTGTGTCGGAGGCATGGCGAAGGTCGTTCTGCACGACACCCGGGACGGCTCACCGACCAAGGGTGAGACCGACGAGTTCGTGATCGGCTGGCAGCGGCAGCGCATGCTCATCATCCCTGTGGGCGTCTACCATGGGTTCACCCCGGCGGGCGTCGAGCCGGCATACATCATCAACGTGCCGACCGAGCCCTACGACCGCGACGATCCTGACGAGTACCGCCTCCCCTTCGACGACGCCTCGATCGGCTACGACTGGGGAGTGAAGAACGGATGAGGCTCCTGGTCTGCGGAGGCGCCGGATTCATCGGTTCGGGGTTCATCCGGCTGATGCTGGAGGGGCACGGCGACTGGGAGGTCGTCTGCTTCGACAAGCTGACCTACGCCGGCAACCTCGACAATCTGAAGGACGTCGACTCGGATCCGCGCTTCTCGTTCGTGCGCGGCGACATCTGCGACCGCGAGGCCGTTCGGGCTGCGGCGGAGGGCGTGGACGCGATCGTCAACTTCGCCGCTGAGACTCACGTCGACCGCTCGATCGCGGAGCCCGAGACGTTCCTGGCGACCGACGTGCTCGGCACCCACACGCTGCTCGAAGCGGTGCGCGAACTCGGGATCGGCCGGATGGTTCAGGTGTCGACCGACGAGGTCTACGGCTCGATCGAAGCCGGGGCCTTCACCGAGTCCGACTGCGTCAAGCCGTCCAGTCCCTACTCCGCATCCAAGGCCGGTGGCGACCTGCAGGCGCTCGCGTACCACACCACCTACGGGACCCCGGTGATGATCACTCGCGGCTCGAACACGTACGGTCCCTACCAGTACCCCGAGAAGCTGATCCCGCTGTTCGTCACGAACGCCTTGGAGGGCGGGGGACTGCCCCTCTACGGCGACGGCCTGAACGTCCGCGACTGGCTGCATGTCGACGACCACTGCGGCGGGATCGAGTTCGTGCTACTGAACGGGGAGCCGGGCGAGGTCTACAACGTCGGCGGCGGCAACGAACGCACCAACCTCGAGATCACGACGATCATCGTCGACGAGCTGGGACTCTCCGGCGACGTCATCAAGTGGGTCTCCGACCGTCCGGGCCACGATCGCCGCTACGCGCTGGACTGCACCAAGCTCGCCACCATGGGTTGGTCTCCGAAGGTCGGCTTCGAGCAAGGCCTTCGGGAGACGATCCGCTGGTACAGGGACAACGAGTGGTGGTGGTCGAAGATCAAGCATCAGACGGGGGAGTTCGCCGACTGGCGTCGCCGCTGGTACGAGGAGCGCGTCTGACATGCCGGGACCGCTGCTCATCGCGGGCGCGGGCGGGATGCTGGGCCACGCCCTCCAGATCGTCTCCGAGAAGCGCGGAGGAGCGTTCATGGCCCCCGTCGAGTCGGAGTTCGACATCACCTCCGTCCAGGACGTCGCGAGGATCGTCGCCGCTTTTGCCTCAGTGCATCCGGACGGCGCGCTGATAAACGCCGCCGCGTTCACGGACGTGGACCGTGCCGAGGACGAGGCCGAGATCGCCTTCCAGGTCAACCGGACCGGTGCTCGGCTTCTGGCCGCGGCCGCCGCCCGCGGCGGCCTGCCCTTCGTGCACGTATCGACCGACTACGTCTTCGACGGGACGAAGCGCTGTCCCTACACGGAGGACGACCAGCCGAACCCACGGTCGGTGTACGGGGTGACGAAGCTCGCCGGCGAGCGCGTGGTGCTCGCCGCGAATCCCACCGCGCTCATCGTGCGCACCGCGTGGGTGTTCGGCCCCCACGGATCGAACTTCCCGACCAAGATCCTCCAGCGCGCCCCGGGCAGTATCGCGATCCCGGTCGTCAGCGACGAGATCGGCTCACCGACCTACACGATCGACCTGGCCGCGGGGATCCTCGACCTTCTCGACGCCGGTGCGCGCGGCGTGTTCCACCTGGCCGGCGCCGGGTCGTGCACCCGCGAGGAGATGGCGCGCGAGATCCTCCGCCTGGCCGGGTTCGATCCGGCCAAGGTGGTGGCCGTACCCTCGGCGACCTTCCCGAGCAAGGCGGCCCGGCCCGCCTACTCCGTGCTCGACTGCTCGAAGGCTGCGGCACTCGGGGTGACGATGCCCGACTGGCGCGACGCGCTGGCGCGCTTCGTCCCCACCGTGCGATGACCGACACGCGCGCGGACATGCCCGACGTGGACGTCGTGATCGTCGCCCACGACTCCGGCGACTACCTGCGCCGCGCCGTGGAGAGCGTGGAGGCGCAGACAGGTCCCGGTCGCGCGATCGTGATCGACGCGGAGAGCTCGGACGGGTCTGTCCGGTCCCTCGTCGCCTCGCACCCGGGTGTCCGGGTGATCGCGGTCCCCAACCGCGGCTTCTCCGCTTCGAACAACGTCGGGATCGCCGCTTCGTCGGGCGAGTACGTGCTGCTGCTGAATCCCGACGCCGAGCTGGTCGAGGGGGCTCTGAAGCGCCTCGTCGCTCGGGCGGAGGCCGACCCGCGTATCGGCATCGTCGCTCCTCGGGTCCTGGACCCGGACGGCGGGTTGCAGCGCGGGTCGTTCGGCGCGTTCCCGACGCTCGCGAGCATTCTGGCACTGCACGTGCGGCGGGCACTCGACCGCATCGGCGGCCGATCCGCTGCCGCCGGCATGGAGATGGCGGCCTCAGGCTCCGTCGACTGGGTGACCGGAGCGTGCATGCTGGCGCGCCGCGCGGCGATAGACGACGTCGGAGCGATGGACGAGGGGTTCTTCCTCTACTTCGAAGACACCGACTGGTGCCACCGCATGCACGATCGCGGCTGGGGGGTCGTGATCGAGCCGTCCGCATCGTGCGTCCACCACCTCGGCAAGGCGGGCGCCGGACCAGGATTCGCCTCGCGGGCGTACCGTGAGAGCTTCTACCGCTACTGTGGCATCTACCATCTGTGGGGGCTGGCGGGCGTGACGCGCGCCGGGGTGGCGCTGCGGGCGATGTTCGGGGGGCGGGGCTGATGCGGGTACTCCTGGACTGCCGCATGGCGACTTGGACCGGGATCGGCCGCTACTCGACCGGTCTCGCGCGCCGGCTTGCCTGTGTGGAGGACTTGGAGATGGTGCAGGTCATCGAGGAGGGCACGGAGGCACCCGTCGCGGAGGCGCGGCAGATCACGGCGCGGTCGCACGCGTTCTACCCCACCGGCGGGCTCGAGCTGGGCCGGATCGCGGAGGACGTTCAACCGGACCTGGTGCACTGTCTTCACGTCCCCACGCCCATCCCGGTCAGGCATCCGCTCGTCGTCACGATCCACGACCTCACGCCGCTCCGGATCCCGGAGGCCATGCCGTCGATGGTCCGGAGAGCTGCCTACCGCTGGTGGAACGCGCGCGCGGCGTCTGTGGCGGGGCTGCTGCTCGCCAACTCGCAGGCCACGGCTTCCGACATCGCATCGTTCTTCCCGCGCGCGGCCTCGCGGGTGCGCGTGGTGCTGCACGCGGCGGACGACTTCGCGGACGGGCCCATCGAGCCGGTGCCCCCGGCGCTGGCTGAAGGGGGCCCGTACTTGCTGTCCATGGGCAACACCAAGCCGCACAAGGACCTGCCAACGCTCCTGCGAGCGTTCGCCCAGGTCGATGTCAGGCGTCCCGAGCTGCGGCTTCTGTTGGTCGGCGCCGACCAGCCCGGCTACGCGGTCTCCGTTCTCGGGGACACGCCCGCCGCACGTCGCGTCGCATTCACCGGGCACGTCGACGATCCGATCCTTCGCGCGCTGTACTCCGGCGCCGAGGCCTTCGTCTTCCCGTCCCGCTACGAGGGCTTCGGCCTCCCACCATTGGAAGCGATGGCCTCGGGCGCACCCGTGGTGTGCTCGGACGCCGCATCGCTTCCGGAGGTGGTCGGAGACGCGGCGCTGGTCTTCCCCGCTGGCGACGTCACGGCCGCGGCGGGCGCCATCCTGCGGCTCCTTGGCGACGCGTCGCTGCGGGGATCCCTGATCGCGGCGGGCCGCGCTCGGGCCGCGCTCTTCAGCTGGGAGAGGACCGCGGACCAGACGGTAGCCGCGTACCGGGAGCTGCTCGAAGGGCGCCGCGGGGCCGCCTCGCGCGTGCGAGAATAGGCGTCGTGGGCCCCCACCCGTGTCAGGAGACTCCCGCATGACCATCCGATCGCGCTCGCCTCTGCGCATCAGCTTCGGCGGCGGCGGAACCGACGTCTCGCCCTATTGCGACGAGCGCGGCGGGGCGGTCCTGTCGGCGACGATCGACCGCTATGCCTACGCCACCGTGGAGCCCGGCGACGGCCGCATCGTTGTCGAGAGCATCGACTACGACGTCTCGATCGCCTACGAACTCGAAGAGGAGTTCGTCTACGACGGGCAGCTCGACCTCGCGAAGGCCGCGATCGACCGCTTCCGCACCGACCACGGGCTCGCCGGCGGCATGAGCATACGTCTGCACAACGACGCTCCCCCGGGCTCCGGCCTGGGCTCGTCCTCCGCGATATGCGTTGCATTGATCGGAGCGCTGGCGGCGCACCTCAAGGTGTCGCTCGATCCCTACGAGATCGCCGAGCTCGCCTTCCAGGTCGAGCGAGTGGACGCCGGCATCCGGGGCGGCCGCCAGGACCAGTACGCGACCGCCTTCGGCGGCTTCAACTTCATCGAGTTCGAGCGCGATTCGGCGGTGGTCAGCCCTCTGCGCCTTCGTCCCGAGACCCTCTACGAGCTGGAGTACGGGCTCGTCTTCGCGTACGTCGGAGGGCAGCACTTCTCGAGCGCCATCATCGAGCAGCAGATCGACGCCTACGAGCGCGGCGAGACGGATCCCGTCGCCGCGATGGACCGCATAAAGGCGCTCGCATTCGACATGAAGCGCGCACTGATGCTGGGCGACCTGCCGGCGTTCGGGGCGCTTCTCGACGAGGGCTGGCAGGCGAAGAAGCGCATGGCCTCCGGGATCACGAACGCGCGCATCGACGAGGTGTACGCCGTGGCCCGCGAGTCGGGGGCGCTGGGCGGCAAGGTCTCGGGCGCCGGCGGCGGCGGATTCATGTTCTTCCTCGCGGACCCGGCGCGCCGCTTCGCCGTACAGGACGCGCTGCAGCGCGAAGGTGCCGAACTCGTGAACTTCTCGTTCTCCGGAGAGGGGATGCGCGCATGGACGGTGTGACGACCCAGGCCACGGCGGAGGCTCTCGCTTCCGCGCTCGCTGGCCACAGGGGAGCGATCGATGCGGTGGAGGCGCTGGCGCCCCGCCTGGCTTGCGCCGCGGATGCTGTCGCGCGGGCGTTCGCGGATGGCGGGCAGTTGCTGGCTTGCGGCAACGGCGGATCGGCCGCCGACGCCCAGCACGTGGTCGCCGAGTTCGTCGGCCGGTACCTGAAGGAGCGCGCTCCGTACCCGGCGATCGCGCTCACGGCCAACACCTCGTCGCTGACCGCCATAGGCAACGACCACGGCTTCGACGAGGTGTTCGCGCGGCAGGTGCGCGCGCATGGGCGCGCGGGAGACGTGCTGCTGGCCATATCCACGTCCGGAGACAGCCCGAACGTGCTCGCGGCGATCGACGCCGCGCGGAGCGCCGGCCTGAGCGTGATCGGCCTGTCCGGCCGCGACGGCGGCAAGATGGCCGGCCGTTGCGATGTGTGCCTGACCGTTCCGAGCGACTCCACTCCGCGCATCCAGGAAGCGCACATCATGATCGCTCACGTCCTGTGCGGTCTCGTGGAGGATGCGCTGTCGTGAGCGTGGTCGTGCGCGAGGCCCTGGTTCTGGCGGGCGGTCTGGCCACGCGCCTGGGCGAGGTCGCGGCAGACGTGCCGAAGTGCCTGCAGCCCGTCGGCGGCCGCCCCTTCCTCGACCAAGTGCTCTGGGAACTGCGCCGCCATGGCGTGCGGCGTGTCGTGCTCTGCACGGGCAGGCTTCACGAGGCGGTCGTCGCGCACGTCGGCGACGGCTCGGCGTTCGGCGTTCAAGCCGTCTACTCCCGCGAGCCGCAACCCCTGGGTACGGCTGGCGCGCTCGCGTTCGCTGCGCCCTTGGTGCACGGCGACGTCGTCTTCGCGCTCAACGGCGACAGCTTGTGCGACTGCAACCTGACCGAACTCGCGAGGCGTCTTCGTGCGGCGGACGCCGCGGAGGCCGTGCTCGCGCTCGGTCGCGTCGCTGATGCAGGCCGCTTCGGCGCCGTCGCACTCGGGGCCGGGGACCGCGTCGACAGCTTCCGCGAGAAGGGCGGCAGGGGAGCGGGCCTCATCAACTCAGGCGTCTACTGCTTCCGGACCGACTGGCTCGGCTCCCTGCCCGCGGCGCACTCGTCGCTCGAGCGCGACGTCTTCCCGCACCTCGCCGAGCAGGGACGCCTGCTCGGGATGGCCACTGACGCCTTCTTCGTCGACATCGGCACTCCGGCCAGCCTCGAGGCCGCTCAGCGGTCAGTGCCCGAATGGCGGCGCAAGCCGTGCGCCTTCCTCGACCGTGACGGCATCATCAACTTCGACCGGGGCCACCTCTGCGAGACCGAGCTGTTCGAGTTCACGCCGGGCATGCCCGAGGCGATCAGGCTGCTCAACGACGCCGGTTGGCTGGCGATCGTCATCACCAACCAGGCCGGCATCGGCCGCGGCAAGTACACGGAGGAGCAGTTCGCGCGGTTCTCGGAGTGGATCGACGACCGCCTCGCCGAGGGCGGCGCACACGTGGACGCCGTCTACCACTGCCCTCACCATCCGACCGCCGGACTCGGGGAGTACCGCCGCGAATGCGAGTGCCGCAAGCCGGGCCCCGGGATGGTCGAGCGCGCGATCGCCGAGTGGGAGCCGGACGTCGCCCGCTCGTTCCTCCTGGGCGACAAGGACTCCGACGTCGAGGCCGCCCGGGCGGCCGGCGTCCGCGGGGTCCTCTACACCGGCGGAGACCTGCGCGACGCCATCGGCTCCCTCATCGAATAGAATGGAAGCACGCGCGGCCGGCTGAGTCCGTGCGTTTCTTGCGGGTCTTTCTTCACGCTAGGAGAAGGTCATGGCCGCACCCCCTGCGATCCACTTCGGGACCGACGGCTGGCGCGCCGTCATCGGCGAGGACTTCACCTACGACGCGCTGCGCCGGGTCGCCGACGCCGCCGGCCGGGTCTTCGCGGCGGACAACCCCGGCGGCACCGTTCTCGTGGGTCACGACACGCGCTTCGAGGCGGACCGCTTCGCCGCCGCGGCCGCCGAGGTCCTCGCGTCCCACGGCCTGAAGGTGCGCGTGAGCGACAGCTACTGCCCGACGCCGGCGCTGTGCTGGTCGGTGTCGCGCGACGACGCGGCCGTCGGTGGCGTGATGCTGACGGCCAGCCACAACCCGGCCAGGTACCTTGGCTTCAAGCTGCGCATGGCCGATGGCGGAGCCTCGCCCGTGTCCTTCACCGACCGCGTCGAGGCGGCGATGCGCGACGAGCCGCCCGCGGCCCGAGGCGCCTACGAGACATTCGACCTTGTAGGCCCGTACCTGAGCGATCTGGTCGGTTTCGTCGATGCGGACGCGATCCGCGCAGCGGGGCTGAAGGTGGCGGTCGATCCGCTCTTCGGCGCTGGCCGCTCGTACCTGGCCTCCGCACTGCGCTCCCTGGGTGTCGACGTGGCTGAGGTCCACGGCGAGGCGAACCCCGGCTTCGGCGGACTCCACCCCGAGCCGATCCCGCCCCATATCGACGAAGTGTGCGCGTTCGTGCGCGAGCGTGGCCTCGACGCGGCCTTCATCACGGACGGTGACGCCGACCGGATCGGCGCCGCCGACCGCACCGGCGCGTTCGTGGACCCCCACCGCATCCTCGCCTTGGTGGCGCGTCACCTCATCGAGGACCGCGGCATGTCCGGCCGCATCGTCAAGACGCTGTCGACATCCGTGATCGTCGACCGTATCGCGGCGCTGCTCGGCGCGCCGGTCACCACCACGCCCGTCGGCTTCAAGTGGATCTACGAGGAGATGGTCAAGGGCGACGTGCTGGTGGGCGGCGAGGAGTCGGGCGGCATCGGAGTCCCGGCGCACGTTCGCGAGCGCGACGGGCTGCTGATGTCCCTGCTGCTCGCCGAGATGATGGCGGTGCGCGGTAGCGGCTTGGGGGAGCTGGTGGACGATCTGCTCGCGGTGACAGGGCCGATGGAGTACGGGCGCAACGACCTGCGCCTGGAGGCCGCGGTCAAGGACTCCTTCGTCGCGTCGTGGCCGGCTCTGGCGCCCACCGAGATCGCCGGGCTGCCGGTCAACTCCATCCTGCGCGAAGACGGGATCAAGTTCCTGCTCCCGGACGACGCTTGGCTTCTGATGCGGGCCTCGGGTACCGAGCCGCTCGTTCGCGTCTACGCGGAGGCCTCCTCGGCCGGCGTGGTCGACGACCTGCTGGCCGCCGGGCGTGCGATGGCCGCGGGCGCGAGGGACCAGGGGTAGCGGCTCGTGCGGGTGACGTTCATCAACAAGTACTTCTGGCCGCCGCACCTCGGCGGGGTCGAGCACCATCTCTCGATGCTCACCTCGGCGCTGGCGAAGCGCGCGGACATGGACGTCGACGTCATAGTCGCCAACGAGGGGCGCGACACCGTCCGCGAGGAGGTTGGCGGGGTGCACGTGACCCGCATGGGCCGCAGCTTCGCCTACGCGTCCACGCCCGTGGCACCCGGCATGAGCGCCGAGATCCGGGCGAGGGCATCGGGCGCCGGCCGCTCGGACCTGTTCCACCTGATGTTCCCGTACCCGTGGGGCGAGTCGGCGTGGCTGGCGGCCGGCTCGCCCGGGCCGGCCGTGCTCACCTATCACAGCGACATAGTGCGGCAGCGGCTGCTCGGCGCCGCCTATCGGCCGCTGCTGCGGCGCGTGCTCTCTCGAGTGGATCGCATCATCGTCGGCTCGCCTCCCATGCTCGAGAACAGCGAGGCTCTCGCGCCGTTCCGAGACAAGTGCAGGGTCGTTCCCTTCGGCATCGTCACCGAGCGCTTCGACCCGAAGCCCGAGATCCTCGCGAGGGCGGCCGAGCTGCGAGCCGGCCACACGCACCCCGTCGTCCTCTTCGTCGGCAGGCTCATCTACTACAAGGGAGTCGACGTTCTGGTGCGCGCGATGGCGGGAGTCGACGCGGACCTCGTCCTGATCGGCCGCGGTCCGCTCGAGGACGAGCTCCGCTCGCTCGCCGCGTCGCAGGGTGTCGCGGACCGCACGACCTTCCTCGCACCGGTCGAGGACGCCGAGCTGGCTGCCTGGTACCGCGCGGCCGAGTTGCTCTGCCTGCCGAGCGTCGCGCGATCGGAGGCCTACGGCCTCGTGCAACTCGAGGCGCACGCGTCGGGCACGCCGGTGGTCTGCACCGACCTGCCTACCGGCGTGCCATGGGTCAACGTCGACGGCGAGACGGGTCTGGTCGTCCCGGTCGGCGACGCCGGGGCGCTCGGCTCGGCTCTCTCGCGGCTTCTCGCTGACGATGCCCTGCGCGCCCGCATGGGCGCGTACGCGCGGGAGCGCGCGCTGGCTGAGTTCGGTGTCGGGCGGATGGTCGAACGCACGCTGGCGGTCTACGATGAGACGCCGGCCGCCGGACGGGGAGCTCTCAGCCGCTGATGTCCAGGTCCCGCTTCATCGCCTTCTCGCTCATCGTGGACGCCCTGGCCTTCAACGCGGCCGTGGTGGCCGCTTTCGAACTGCGCTTCTGGTTCCGCGTGCCCGCGTTCAACTTCGATCCCTTCCTGCGCATAGCGCCGGGGCTGACGGTGGCATTCCTTCTGTGCGCGTACGTCTACGGCCTCTACGACCCGGAGCGGATCGAAGGCGCCTGGCTCATCGTCCGCGGCGCTGCGTCTTCGGCCACGCTCTCCACTCTGATCACGCTGGGGTTCCTGCAACTGGCGGGCAGCTCGTTCGACGCCTTCCCTCGCCTCGTCATCCTCCTCGCCGCCCCTCTCCAGGTCGGGTTCCTCGTGGGATGGCGGGTGCTCTCCTCCCGCGTCAGCCCGGTACGCTGGCCCGAGCAGCGCGTGCTGCTGGTCGGCACGGGTCCGCTCGCAGTCGAGCTGGCCGGTGAGCTCGCCCGGCGCGCGAAGTGGGGATACCGCGTCGCAGGGCTCGTGGCCGTCGGTGGCGAGCCCGTCTCCCCGATGCCGCCCGGCAGCTCGCTTCCCCTGCTCGGTCGAGTGGATGACCTCTCGACCATCGTGAGGGAGAACGCGATCGACCGCGTGATCGTGGCGTCTCCCGTAGCGCTGCGCGAGCTGGTCGAGGACATCACACTCGGGGGAGAGGCCGACGTTCGCGTGGACGTCGTGCCGGAGCTCTACGAGATCTTCATCGGAGAGGTCGACAGCATCGTCGCGGACATCCCGCTGATGGCGATCACCCACCGCTCGCCGCAGTGGTACGTGGGGTTGAAGCGGGTGACGGACGTGCTCGGGGCGCTGGTGCTGATCGTGGCGCTGAGCCCCGTATTCCTCGTTGTAGCTCTGGCGATACTGGTCTCGATGGGCCTCCCGGTCACCTTCGACCAGGAGCGGCTCGGCCACGACATGCGTCCCTTCACGCTTCACAAGTTCCGGACGATGGTCCGGGACGCCGAGGCTCTCAGCGGACCCGTCCTTGCCGGCGAGGAGGATCCGCGCATCACGCCGCTCGGCCGGTTCCTGCGCACCTACCGTTTGGACGAGCTGCCCCAACTGCTGAACATCCTGCGCGGTGAGATGAGCTTCGTCGGCCCGCGCCCCGAGCGCGCGTTCTTCGTGGAGCAGTACTTGGACCAGATCCCGGCCTACCGGGAGCGCTACCGCATCAAGCCGGGTGTGACCGGGCTGGCGCAGGTGAGCGGAGGCTACGCGACCACTCCCGAACGTAAGCTAAAGTACGACCTGATCTACATGTACCACCAGAGTCTGCTCATGGACGTGCGCATCGTCGCCGACACGATCCGCGTGGTGCTGACCGGCCGAGGCGCGCGCTAGAAGAGGGAGAATGATAGTGGCTTCAGGCTCTTCGAGGGGGAAGCAGTCCAAGGGGGGCGGCAAGGCCAAGTCGGCGGCGGTCCCTCCCGCGCCCCAGGCTGCTCTCTCGCCGACTGCGGGCATGAGCACGTGGGACCTGATCGCGTGGTACTCCCTTCACGGGCTCGTTCTGCTGGTGCCGATCGCCATGAGCAACATGAACTGGCTCTCGGCCTTCTTCCCGAACTCGTTCCAGTTGCCGCTGACCTACGACCAGTTCGATATCGTGAAGGTCTTCGTCATGCGGGCGTTCGCCATCAGCGGCCTTCTGGCCTGGTCGTTCCAGTACTTCTTCAAGGGCGGCAAGGTCCGGCGCACGAAGCTCGACTGGTTCATCGTCGGATTCCTCGGCTGGGTCTTGATCACGTCGTTCACGTCCATCAGCCCGGCCACCGCGCTCCTGGGCAAGTACCGCAGATTCGAGGGCTTCTTCTCGTTCGTGACCTACGCTGTCGTGTACTTCCTCACGGTGCAGCTGGCCGACCGGCCGGGTCGGATCCGAGCGCTCGCACGCACGCTTCTCATCTCCGGCGCCATCGTCGCGTTCTACGGCGTGCTGCAGTCGCTTGGGCTGGACCCGGTCAGTTGGGGTTCGAAGCTTCCGTTCGAGGCGAACAGGGCGTTCTCGACGTTCGGCAATCCCGATCTCCTGGGAGGGTTCCTGATCTTCCCGCTCAGCATCTCGATGGCCATGGCTCTCTCGGAGCGTCAGATCGCATGGCGCGTCTTCTACTGGCTGACGTTCCTGCTCTGCGTCTGGGCGTGGATCGCCGCGGCCGTGCGTGGCGCCTGGATAGGCGGCACGGTCGGGATAATCGCGGTCATCGTCGCCGCAGCGCTCGCGGGCGCCAAGCTCGGTGTCGTGGACTGGGGTCTCGCCGGCCTGACGGGCGCCGCCGCGATCGGGCTCGTGATACGTTCGCTGTCGATGCCGGGCACCGTCTTCAACGTCCCGGAGCGCCTCGCGTCGATCTTCAAGTTCGGTGAGGGCAGCGCGCTGACCCGCTTCGAGATCTGGCAGGCCGCCATCGATGCGGTCAAAGCGAGGCCGATCTTCGGATTCGGAGCAGACACGTTCCGGCTGGTCTTTCCCGAGTACAAGCCGCTCGCGTACGTCAAGGACGCGGGCTACCTGTCCGTTGCCGACAACGTGCACAACTACCCGCTCCAGCTGATGGCCGGCATCGGCATAGTCGGCTTCCTGCTGCTCTACGGCATATTCGGTTTCGCCCTGTGGCTCGGCCTTCCGAACGCCTTCGCGCGGGGCAAGGGCGTGGAGCGACTCGTGATCGCGGGCTTCTGGGCGGCGGCGATCGGCTACATCACTCACCTGATGACCGGCCTGTCTGTGACCGGCTCGACTGTGTTCCTGTGGCTGGCGCTGGCCGTCATAGTCGCGCCGACCGCGACCACCCACGAGCGCAAGGTGAAGCGGTGGTTCCCGGCCGTCGGTGTGACGCTCTGCGCGGTCCTCGTGGTCGCGTGGGTGGGCAACGTGACCTTCGTGGTCGCGGACAACTACTTCCTGCGCGGGCAGTTCCCCGCCGCCGGGGAGGACGCGCCCACATTGCTCAAGACGGCCATATCGCTCGACCCCTACAACGACATGTACCATTCCATGCTCGGGCAGTCCTACCAGAACCAGATGCTCTCGTGGTTGCAGAAGGCGTCACAGGACCAGCAGGCCGGCACCGATCCCACGACGTCGTTGACGCAGGCCCGGCTGTCGCTCCAGGAGTCGGTCGACGCCTTCAGGCAGACGATCGCACTGGTGCCGACGGAATACGACAACTACCTGTTCCTCTCCGGCCTCTACAACCAGGCGGGCAACTACCTCGATCCGGCCTACTACGCTGAGGCGCTCAAGGTCGCGGACGAAGGCATCGCCGTCGAGCCGTACGGCCCGGGGGTCAGGATGCAGAGAGCCTTGGCTCAGGCGGGCACCGGCGACGTCGTCGCCGCTGCGAAGACGCTGGATTCCGCGGTCACCATGGATCCGAACTACTTGGAGATCCACGTTCTATATGCGCAGCTCCTTGTCGATGCGGGTCGCTTGAATGACGCTCTGGGGCAGTACAAGGCCCTTCAGGCGCGGGACACCTCCAACACGACATACGCGGACGCCATCAAGTCGATCGAAGCGTCGCTGTCGGCCGGCGCCGAAGCGACGACGAGCCCCTAGCGTCACCGTCGCTCGGCCTGAGAGGCTCCCGGCCATGGACCACGTGCCCGACCAAACGATCAACCGGCTGCCCATCTACCTGCGCTGCCTGAACCAGGCGCGGACCGCTGGGATAGAGGTGATGAACTCGCTGCAGCTGGCCCAGATGGCCGGGACCAACGCGGCCCAGGTGCGAAAGGATCTGAGCTACCTGGGCGAGCTGGGCACTCGCGGCATCGGCTACGACGTCCAGGCACTCCTTACCCACATATCGACCGTGCTGGGGCTCGCGGAGAAGCGCCGCGTCGCGATCGTCGGCTACGGACGGCTGGGCGGCGCACTGCACGGGTATCGCGGGCTCGCCGACCGGGGTTTCGACATCGTTGCTGTCTTCGACGACGATCCCGCGAAGATCGGGACTCTCGCGGGCGACGTGAGGGTCTCATCCGTCGCCAAGCTGGAGGACGAGCTCCGCGAGCTGGGCGTCGAGATCGCCATCCTCACGACCCCGACCGACGTCGCCCAGGAGATCGCGGAGCGGATCGCCGGCGCCGGGGTGCGAGGGATCATGAACTTCACCTACGCGCGTCTCGAACTCCCGGAGGGAGTCGAGGTGCGGCCCGTCGACCTGTCGGTGGAGTTGCAGGTCCTGTCCTTCTATCTGGCGCGGGCGCACTAGCGAGACGGCTCGCGCCTTCCGGAAGACGCCGGTCCCCGCGCTGGGGAGCGCGTCGCCGATGCTATAATCCTTGCCCTGACGACGGCGCTGCGCCTTGGCCCGGTGCGCCCGTCGCCCCGGAAAGGATGAGCATGTCCCGGATCGACCTCGTTCTCCTGCACGCGCCCTCCGTGTACGACTTCCGAGAGCGCTCCATCATGTCCGGGCCCGTCTCGGACATGGTGCCTTCGACCCCGGCCTTCGAGATGTACCCTCTCGGCTTCACGACGATGGCCGAGTACCTCGAGCGCCACGGCTACAAGGCCCGCATCGTCAATCTCGCAGTGCTCATGCTCAACCGGCCCGGTTTCGATGTGGAGCGTGCGATCCGCGAGATGGATCCGGTGGCCTTCGGTATCGACCTGCACTGGATGCCGCACGCCCACGGCTCGATCGAGATAGCGAGGATATGCAAGGCCTGCCACCCCGACACGCCCGTCATCTTCGGGGGGCTGACGTCGAGCTACTTCCACGAGGAGGTGGCTTCCTACCCTTGCGTCGACTACGTTCTGCGCGGGGATTCGACCGAGGAGCCGCTGCGAAGGCTGATGTCCGCGATCCGCGGCCACGGCTCGGTCGCCGACATCCCGAACCTGACCTGGAAGGGCGTCGACGGCTCGATCAACGTCAACGAACTGTCGTGGGTCCCCGCGGACATGAACGACATCTCGCTCGACTACTCCTTCGCGATGCGAGGCGTGATCCGGTACCGCGACATGATGGGATCGGTGCCGTTCAAGGACTGGCTCACGTACCCCGTTTGCGCCAGTCTGACCTGTCGCGGGTGCACCCACGACTGCGTGACGTGCGGCGGTAGCGCGAGCGCGTTCAGGGACCATTTCGGCCGCGACCGGGTCGCCTTCCGGGATCCCGAGCTGCTGGTCCACGACATCACTCACATACAGAAGTACATACCGGGGCCGATCTTCGTCCTCAACGACTTCCTTCAGGCGGGGCCGGACTACATCGAGGCGTTCGTGAGGGGATTGGGAAGGATCGGCCTTCGCAACCCGATCGGCTTCGAGTTCTTCCGGCCTCCCGAGGAGGACTTCTACGCGTTCCTCGACGAGCACCTCCCCGACTACTCGGTGGAGATCTCCGTCGAGAGCCACGATGACTCCGTGCGGGCGGCGTTCGGCAAGCGTCACTACACCACCGAGCAGGTCGAGGAGTCGATCCGCGCAGCGCTGCGCCACGGCTGCAAGCGTTTCGACCTCTACTTCATGACCGGGATCCCGACTCAGACGGCCGCCAGCGTGCTCGAGACCGGCGAGTACGTGCGCGGCCTCTACGAGCGGACGGGCAACGACCCGCGCCTTCTCCCGTTCATCTCTCCGATGGCGCCCTTCCTGGATCCCGGGTCGAAGGTGTTCGACGACCCGGGCAAGTACGGATACACGCTGCGGGCCCACACGCTGGAAGAGCACCGCCAGCTGCTGCTGGAGCCGTCGTGGCGCCACATCATGAACTACCAGAGCGACGCGATGACTCCTGCGGAGGTCGTCGAGTCGACCTATCAGGCCGCCATCGACATCAACCGCGTGAAGGTCGGCGTCGGGGCGGTCGCCGCGCCCGTGGCGGCGGCCACCGAGAGGCGCATCGGTGAGGCGCGATCCGCCATGGCGCGCATCGACCAGATCGTCGCCGGCGACCCCGCGCTGCGCGAGACCGGGCTGGCGGCTCTCCGCGTGCAAGTGGACAGCCTCAACGAGTCCACGCTGATCGAGAAGAGCGAGCTCGAGTGGCCGCGCCACGTGCGCGTCTACCACGTGCTGAATGTCATCAAGCTCTGCTTCACCGAGAGCTGGGGGGTGCTGACCGGCCGCCACCGCGGCCTCGGCCCGGTGCAGGATCCGCCTGCCGTGCGGCCAGGCCCCGGCGAGCAGGAAGCCTAGTGGCCGGGAACGATCCGCGGCACAGCATCGAGGCCGGCCGGCCGACGACGGAGAAGGTCAAGGGCGTGTTCGGCCGTATCGCCGGCCGATACGATGCGATGAACTCCATCATCAGCTTCGGCCTGCACCATCGCTGGCGCCGCCGGACGGTGCAGGAGGCCGGGCTGACGCCCGGATGCAGGGTGCTCGACGTGGCTGCGGGAACCGGCGACCTGTCCATCGCCTTCGCCCGGACCGGGATCCCGGCCACGGTCGTGGCGACCGACTTCGTCGAAGAGATGCTCGATATCGCACGAGCCAAGGCAGCGGGGTGGAGCGGCCCCACGGAGCTTCGCTTCGAGTTGCAGGACGGGCAGGCACTCACGTTCCAGGATGCCTCGTTCGATGTCGTGACCGTGTCGTTCGGGATCCGCAACATGCCGGACCGTGCCGCAGGCTTCCGGAACGCGTTCAGAGTCCTGGTGCCGGGGGGCCGCTACCTGATCCTCGAGTTCTCGTCACCGCGCAACCGCTTCTTCCGCCCGCTCTTCAAGTTCTACGCCGGCCATGTCATCCCGTTGCTGGGAGCGGTCGTTGCGGGCGACCGTGCCTCCTACCAGTACCTGAACGACTCGATCATGCAGTTCCCCGCCCCGGAGAGTCTCGCAGCCGAGTTGCGTGAGGCGGGGTTCACCGAGGTGCGCTGGATCCCGATGCTGTTCGGGGCGGTCAACCTGCACGTCGCCACGAAGTAGACCCTCGCGCGCTACCATAGACCGCACATCGCTCCGCGCGCCGCAGTCGAAAGGCCGCCACAAGATGCTTCTCACTGCCAGGTACGTCATACCTGTCTCGGCACACCACATCGAGGACGGGGCCGTGCTGGTGCACGGCGACCGCATAGTCGCAGTCGGTGCGCGAGCCGAACTCGTAGCCGCCCACCCCGACGAGGAGGTCCGCGATTTCGGGCTCGCCGTGCTGATGCCGGGATTCGTGGATCTGCACACGCATCTCGAGTACTCGGTGTTCCGTGGTGCCGTCGACGACGTGCCGTACACCGCGTGGAAGATGCAGGTCCAGAACAAGGAGTCGCGTCTATCACCCGAGGACTGGATGGACTCCGCCGTGCTCGGAGCGATGGAGGCTGTCGGATCCGGCATAACGACCATCGCCGACATCACCAATTCGGGCAACTCGGTGCGTGCCGCCAGGGATACCGGGCTCGCGGGGGTCGTCTACCGCGAGGTCTCCACCATGGACAAGGCGCAGGTCGCCGGGAAGATGGAGCGCGCAAGGGCCGACGTCGATGCGTGGACGGAGGCCGCCGGCGCCGCGCCGATCGAGGTCGGGATAGCCCCCCATTCGCCCTACACCTGCCACCCTTCGCTCTTCACCGCCGCCGCCGAGCTTGCATCCGAGCGCTCTCTCCCGCTCGCGATCCATCTGGCGGGCTCCCGCGACGAGTACGACTTCGTCCGCTACGGGTCCTCCAACCTCGCGCAGGACTTCCGCGAGCAATCGGGCTGGAGCGACGTCGCGTGGATGCCCACGGGCGTGAGCCCTGTCAAGTACGTGGTGCAGTGGGGACTCTTCAGCATCCCTCGCGTGCTCGCCGTGCACTGCGTCCAAGTGGACGACGAGGACATCGACATCCTCGCGGAGCACGACGTGGCCGTCGCACACTGTCCGCGCTGCAACGCGAAGCTCGGGATGGGCATCGCCCCGCTGCGATCGTTCTTCGAGCACGGGCTCACCGTGGGGCTGGGCACCGACTCACCCGCCTCGAACAACACCGTCGACCCCTTCGACGAGATGCGCATCGGGCTCCTGCTGCAGCGCGGGGTGACCGGCGAGAGCGACTTCTACCGGTACTTCACCGCGCGGACGTTCATACGTCTCGGCAACGATCCACGGTGCGCGGGCCCTGGGACTCGAGGAGGAGATCGGGTCGCTCGAGCCGGGCAAGCGCGCCGACGTCATCGCGGTGGACCTGTCGTCGAGCCCCCACATGGTCCCGACCGCCGATCCGTACAGCGCTCTCGTTCACACCTCCAACCAGAAGGACGTGCTGGCGACGATGGTCGCCGGCCGCTGGGTGTTCGACAGCGGGGAATATCCACTTGCAGACAAGGAACGCGCGCTCTCGCGCGCGCAGGAGATCCGCGGGAAGCTGCGGGGGTGAGGCACGGATGAGCGGCATCTTGGAGCGTGGGACGGTCATCGCCGCTTCGGACGGTTCGGTCGACGTGCGCGTGGCGGCCGGAGACGCGTGCGCGTCGTGCGCCGCCTGCTGCCACGTCGACCGCGACGGAGTCACGGTCGTCGGCGCGCGCGACGGCTTCGGCGCCAAGCTCGGCGACGAGGTCGAGGTCGAGATACCGGAGGGCGCCGACACCCGTGCCGGCATCATCGTCTTCATCCTGCCCGCCGTGGGGTTGCTGGCCGGATATGCGGGCGGCTACCTGGCGGCGCTGACGCTCGGAGTGACTCCGGATGTGGGCGGAGCCGTGGGCGCTGTCGCCGCGGTCGTCGCGGCGTTGCTGGTGCTGCGCGCAAGAGGCCGCGATGCGCTCTCCGGTGAGCGGTACCGCCCCAGGGTGCGTGCTATAATCGCGCCCGGTCTGCCCGGCCCCCCTGTCTCCCCGGGCGGCCCGGAGAGTCACTCGGATAGCCCCTCTGACGAGGACGGAAGGTAGGGTACGCACGTGACCGAGCAGGACTTCTTCTTCGACGAGGAACCCGAGGCGAAGGCTCCGGCGGCCAAGGGCCGCCCAGACGGCGGCGACGCCCGCAAGCAAGGCGCCTGCGAAGTCGTCGAAGGCCGCGCCCTCGCAGCCCTCTCCGGCGGGCGACCAGTCGTCGTCGTACGCGGTGGCCGCACTGGTCGGGATCATCGGGCTGCTGCTCGGTGCCATCCTCGGTTTCGTGCTTGGGACCGTTCTGGCCGGCAACTCGGCGACCGGCGCGTCTCCATCTTCTGCGCCAGCCCCGGTCACCAACAGCCAAGGTGCGCCGACGTTGACGCAGGAGCAGTTGAACGCGACCGCACTGCCCCCAGGCCACCCCGCCGTCAGCTCGAGCGGCGCCGCCGAGACCACCCCGGCTCCCTAGCCTCGACGCGAAGCGGTCCAAGGCTCACCGGCCAGATCCTGCCTGTGGCCCGCGGCCCAGGTGCCGTCTCTCGACCCACCAACACGGAGGAATCCCGAACATGGCAATCGACAAGAGCCGTACGTCGCCTTTCATGAAGGCAGTGATCATCTTCGTCGCCTTGACCTTCGTGGTGGGGATCGGCTTCACGTCCATGGCCACCACGTGCAGCGGGAGCCCGGCGCTGCCTGCGACGCCCGCGGGGTCGACCTCGACGACCGCGACGATCGATGCGCTGTCTTTGCAGTACACGCCGGTCATCAAGGCGACGGAGGCGTCGATAACCGCCGACCCGAAGAACTACGCCCTGCTCGTGGCGCAGGCGCAGAACTACTACGAGTGGGGTCAGCAGGTCCAGCAGGCCCTCAAAGGGACGGACTCGGGGCAGGACGCGCCGATCTGGAAGGCGGCCTCGACCTACTATGGTCGCGCACTGGCCGTGAAGCCGGGGGACGTTCCCGTCATGGGTGACTACGCGGTCTCGCTGTTCTACTCGGGCGACACACCTGCCGCGATCGCAGAGGGGGAGAAGGTCCGGACCGCCGATCCCAAGTTCGCGCCGAACCTCTTCAACCTCGGAGTCTTCTACGGCTCGAGCGATAGCGCGAAGGCCATCGCCGCGTTCGAAGCCTATCTTGCGATCGAGCCGACGGGGGATATGGCGCAAGCGGCCAAGGACAACATCGCAGCGCTCTCGCCGACCACGCCCTAGCGTGCCCGGGCCCGTGCGGACCCGGATGCCACTCAAGGCAGCGATCCGCTAGGAGTGCGCGTCCCCGGCCTGCGGCGGTGACGTCTGTCTCAGGTAGGCGAGTGCCGAGTCCGCATCCGGGCGGGTGGTGAAGACCCCGGTCAGACGCGTTATCTCGAGGATGCTGTCGACCGTTTCGTTCGTGACGAGGACCTGGCGTCCTCCTCGGGAGCCGTTCTCCTGCCACAGGCTGAGAAGCAGGCCGAGGCCCGAGCTGTCCAAGTAGTCGATCCGGGAGAAGTCGACCACCAGGGTCGCCGGTCTCACCCGCAGGATCTTGTCGATCTGCAGCCGGAACGCTCCACATTCGCCGTAGTCCAACTCTCCACAGGCCGCCAAGAGCCAAGCTTCCTCAAGTCGATCGATCGTGATCGTGAGGGGCACCCTTGCCTCCGCTCGTTCAACGCTTCCGGTCCAAGCCCGCATGTCCCAGTGTTGCCCATTCGGCGGTTTCCGGGAACATCGATGGCGACACACGCGCGCTACAATGTCATCCTGTACCTCGCGCGTCTATTCCCCGGTCGAGGAGCGAACGGACATGGATCTCGAACTGAGCTCGTCGCGTCACGGCGATTCCTGCGTGGTCCGCGTTTCCGGCGAGGTCGACGTGCATACCTCGCCGTCGCTGAAGGCCGCGTTGGTCGACGCGATGAGCCAAGGCTGCCGGGTGGTCGTCGCAGACCTCGCGGCCGTTCCGTTCATCGACTCGTCGGGCCTCGGCGTGCTGATAGGCGCGCTGCGGCGTGCGCGTGAAGCGGGCGGGGAGCTCCGTGTCGTTTCGGGCGATGACGCAGTGATCAAGATCCTGCGCATCACCGGGCTCGACCAGGTGCTCCCGCTCTACGTGTCGGTCGACGAAGCCGTGGGAGCGTAGAACGGGTGTTCTCCTTCGGCGGTCAAGAGTTCTTCATCATCGTACTGGTCGCGCTCCTGCTCTTCGGACCAGACAAGATCCCGCAACTCGCTCGCACCGTCGGGCGGTTCATGCGCGAGTTCAACAAGTACAAGAGCATCATGCAGCAGACCCTGAGCACCGAGATCTACAAGGCCGAGGGTCCGACCAAGGACGCGATCACCATCGAGGAGCGCATAGCGAAAGCCGGCGCTGCCTCCGATGCGCTCACCGGGGCGCGGGAAGCCGAAGCGACCGGGACCGCTTCCGGATCCGGCGAGAACGCTGACTCGGCTGAGCCCGCCGGCACGGCCGAGGGTGCGGAGCCGGCAGATGACGGCGACACGCCAGTAGCGCCGAAGAGGCGGCATCCGACGACCGCGCCGCTCGCGGACGAGACCGACGAGGAGGACGAGGGGTAGCGGCGCCGCCGCCTCCTCGATGAAGCCATGCCCATCGGCCCCGCGCGCATGCCGTTCCTGAATCACCTCGACGAATTGAGGAAGCGCATCTTCCTGCTGTTCGCGGTGCTGACCGTGGGAACGATCGCTGCCTACTTCTTCACGGATCCCATCTACCGGTTCGTGCTCGCTCCGGTGTGGCCCATCCTTAAGGGGACCGAGCCGGTCGCGCTCGGCGTGCTGGACCCGATGATGGTGAGGTTCGGCCTGTCGTTCTGGAGCGCGGTCGTGATCGGCAGCCCGATCATCGCCTGGCAGATCATGGGATTCCTACTCCCGGCGCTGAAGCCGAAGGAGCGCAAGTGGGTCGTTCCGACATTCATCGCCATGGTGGTGCTCTTCGCCGCGGGCGTGGTTCTCTGCTACATCGTCATCCTGCCGGCGAGCTTCCAGTGGCTGGCCGATCAGACCGGCACGATCATGAAGTTCATGCCTCAGGCCGGCGACATGCTGCAGGTCGTCGAGTTCTTCCTGCTCGGCTTCGGCGTCGCCTTCCAGGTGCCCGTGATCGTCTTCTACCTCGTCTACTTCGGGGTGGTCCCGTACCGCGTGCTGCGCGGGAACTGGCGCTTCGTCTACGTCGGGATCACCATCGCCGCGGCGATGATCACTCCCGACTGGTCGCCTGTCAGCATGGGGGCGTTGGCGATCGCGATGATCGTCCTCTACGAGGCCAGCCTGCTCGCCTGTCGCGTCTTCCTCGCCCGCAAGATCAAGAAGCAGAATGGGACCGACGACTCTGACGAAGCCCTCGAAGAGGCGCGGGCCTGATCCCGTGCACGAGATGGGCGTGACTCGCGAGGTGCTCGACGCGGTGGTGGAGGCGAGCACGGCCGCGGGCGCGACGCGGATCGAAGTGGTTCGGGTGACCGTCGGCGAGTTGACCGCTCTCGAGACCGATTCCATGCTCTTCGCGTGGGAGTGCATGACGCCGGGGACCCTGGCGGAGGGCGCGGTCCTCGACATCACGGTGACGCCGGCGCGCTCGCTGTGCCTGGCCTGCGGAGCGGAGTTCGGTCACGACCGCTTCGACCGCAGATGCACAGCTTGCGGAGGTCAGATGACCGAGGTGATCTCCGGAAACGATCTGCTGATCGGCAAGGTTGAAGTCGACGTGCCGGGCATCGAGGAACCGGAGTAGGGGGCAGCGCCCGTGGAGATCGACCTTTCCCGCCCGATCCTGGCGCGCAACGACGCGGTCGCCGCGGCCAATCGCGCGCGCCTCGCCGACGCCGGGGTCTTCGCGCTCGACGTTCTGGCCTCTCCTGGCGCCGGCAAGACGACCACGATACTCGCCACGATCGCCGCACTCAGGGACCGCTACCGCATCGCGGTCGTCGAAGGGGACATCGCGAGCAGGGTGGACGCCGACAAGGTGAAGGCGGCCGGTGTCCCGGCCGTCCAGATCAACACGGGAGGCGCCTGTCATCTCGAAGCCAGCATGGTCTCTCGGGCCTTCGACGCTCTGCCGCTGGCCGACCTGGATCTCGTCATCATCGAGAACGTCGGCAACCTCGTGTGTCCCACCGAGTTCGACTTGGGACAGGACGCGCGCGTGGTGATCGCCTCGGTGCCGGAGGGGGACGACAAGCCGCTCAAGTACCCGGGGATCTTCGCGATGGCCGAGGCGATCCTGCTCAACAAGGTCGACGCGGCGGGCTTCTTCGATTTCGACCAGGAGGCCTTCGTCGATTCCGTGCGACGCTTGAACGGCTCGGCGCCGATCCTCCCCATGAGCGCCAAGACCGGCGAGGGTGTCGCGGCGTGGGTCGAGTGGCTTGCCGCTCGGGTCGAGGCGGCCAGAGCCTAGGACGCCTGCGCCACGTTCCGTCCAAGGTACCGGCGAGCGCCACTGGGGCAACAAGAGAGCATCGGTCGTGTCGCGCTTGCGAGGGGGCGATCCCTGATGGCGGGGACCCGGAAGTTCACGATCCTGCACAGCAACGACATGCACGGCGACTTCCTCGCCGAGCTGGGCGGCGAGGCGGGCGATCTGATCGGCGGGCTGCCCCTGCTGTCGGGCTACATCAACAAGGTGCGGGCCGAGGAAGAGAACGTCATCTACTGCATCGCCGGCGACATGGTCCAAGGGTCGATCATCGACTCGGACTTCAAGGGCACGTCGACCATGCAGCTCATGAACTACCTCGCGCCCGACGTCGTCGCGCTCGGCAACCACGAGATCGACTACGGCCTCCCGCATCTGCTGTTCCTCGAGAAGATCGCGAACTTCCCGATCGTCAACGCGAACATCTACATCAAGCCGTTCGAGAAACGGATGATGAACCCCTACCTACATCAAGGAGATGGCCGGGCTTCAGCATCCTGTTCACCGGCATCGTCACCGAGAAGGTGATGGACGCGCTCAAGCTCGACGAACTCATCGGCACGTTCGTCACGCTCGAGGAGGCGGCCGGCGAGGTCGGCAAGATCTGCGACGCCTTCAAGAACGACGACATCGACCTGACCATCGTGCTCACGCACATCGGGTTCGACTCCGACAAGGAGCTGGCGGCGATGCTGCGGCCCGAGTGGGGCGTCGACATGATCATCGGCGGCCACAGCCACACGATGCTCTCGGAGCCGGCGCAGGTGAACAACATCCTGATCGCGCAGGCCGGCACCGGTACCAACCAGATCGGACGATTCGACATCGTCGTCGACGACGACACGAACTCGATAGTCGACTGGACGTGGAAGCTCATCCCCATCGACGAGCACATAGCCGAGCCGGACCTGCGGATGGCGGAGTTCATCGACTCGTTCAAGAGCGTCGTCGACCGCAAGTACGGGGTGGTGATCACGAAGTTCACCGAGAAGCTGACCCATCCGCTGCGGGAGCAGGAAACCTCGCTGGGAGACCTCATGGCGGACGCACTCGCCGAGTCGGTGGGCACCGACGTGATCCTGCTGGGCGCCGGCTCGGTCCGGGTGAAGGAGATGGGGCCGGCGGTGACGCTGATGGACCTCGTTTCGTGCTTCCCGTACGACGACTCGCTCACGCGCTACACGGTGACCGGCGCGGATCTCAAGCGGATGTTCGGCCACTGGATGCGCACGGAGAACCGCAACGGCGAGGGCGAGTGCTACCAGGTCAACGCCGGCGTGAGGGCGGTGTACTCGGATGCGGAGCACCGGCTGGTCTCCCTGGATCTGGGCGGCGCCGCGGTCGATGACGTCGCGACATACACCGTGACCCTGCAGGGCTACCACGCCAAGAACTGCGAGCAGTATCTTGCGATCACCGCCGAGGGGCTCGAAGCCGCCGCGCCGCCCAAGATCGTGGCGTCATCGGCGCAGACGGTGCTGCGCGAGTGGCTGCTCGCACACCAGAACGTGACGCGCAAGGTCGAGGGCCGGCTCACCTACCGGTAGGAGCGTGCCACGCCCACCCGAGCACCGTGCCCGGGGCCTTCTCGCCATGCGGTATCACTTCCGGTGAGACCGCGCAACCCATGCCGTGACCCCGCCCGCGGTGGCCCACCCTTGACACGGGCCATAGTATGGAACCCAACTGCCCGGCCGGGCCCCGTCCTTACCGGCCCGGCCCCGACAAGGAGTGAGAAGTGGACCGCACCGAGGCCCTAGCCCTGGTCCGTCAGCGCATCCCGTCCCGCAACCTCGTGAACCACTCGATCGCGGTCGAGTGCATCATGGAGGCCCTCGCGCGCCACTTCGGGCTGTGCGACGCCGAGGTCGAAGGGTGGGCCCTGACCGGCCTGCTGCACGACCTCGACTACGCCGAGACCGGTGAGGACCCCGCGCGCCATGGCCTGGTCACCGCCGAGCAGTTGGCGGGGCTCGTGGACGATCGCATCATCCACGCTATCCTCGGTCACGCCGACAAGGCCGAGCGGGAGTCGCTCATGGACAAGGCCCTCTACGCGTCCGACCCGACGACCGGCTTCATCGTCGCCGCGGCGCTCGTGAGGCCCGATCGCTCTCTCGCGGCAGTGGAGGTGCGGAGCCTCCTGAAGAGGTGGAAAGAGAAGGCGTTCGCCCGCGGCGCGAGCCGGGAGCAGATGGGAACCTGCTCGGATCTCGGTTTGACGAGAGAAGAGTTCCTCACGCTATCATTGGCCGCCATGCAGGCCAGGGCCGCGGACATAGGCCTCTAGCCGGACACCGCGCCGCAAGCCGGCGGGACCACACGACAGGAAAGGGCGGCCTCTTTGCGCCTGGTAGTCTCAGAGAAGAACATCGCAGCCAAGCGCATCGCCGAGATACTGGCGGTCGGCGCCTCGAAGACCGACAAGGTCTACACGACGCCCGTCTACACCTTCAAGGGCCGTGACGGCGAGGATTGGGTCTCGATAGGCCTCAAGGGTCACATCATGGGCGTGGACTTCCCCGAGCTCGCCCCGTCGGTCGGGGACCCGAAGGTGATGGTCGACCTCAAGAAGTGGAGGCTCGAGTCGCTGCCGACGCTGGTGGCCACGGACACCGTGAAGCTCCCTGCGGAGAGGGGCATCATCCAGTCCCTCAAGTCGCTTGCCAAGAAGGCCGACGACGTCATCATCGCCACCGACTTCGACCGTGAAGGCGAGCTGATCGGCGCCGACGCGCGAGATATCGTGTGCTCGGTCAACCCCACGGTCCCCGTCTCGCGCGTGCGCTTCTCCGCGATCACGCGGGACGAGATCCAGCGCGCCTTCTCGGAGCCGGGGGAGATATCCGAGGCGCTGGCTCAAGCGGGCGAGTCGCGGCAGGACATCGACCTGGTCTGGGGAGCGGCGCTGACCCGCTACATGACGCTCACCCTGCAGAAGAAGAACAGGAAGCCCTTCGGCGACGTGCTGTCCGCGGGCCGCGTGCAGACCCCCACACTGAAGCTCATCGTGGATCGCGAGGCCGAGCGCTCCGCGTTCGTGCCCGAGGACTACTGGACGGTCAAGGGCTCCTTCGAGGCGGGCGGCACGCCGCTGATCGCCACCCACGCCGCCGAGCGCTTCAAGTCCGAGGCCGCCGCATGCGCGGTGCTGGACGCCGTGGCCGGAGCGACGACGGGCACCGTGGTCGAGACGAAGAACACGAGGCGGAAGGTCGAGCCGCCGGTTCCGTTCAACACGACCTCGCTGATGGCTGTCGCGGCCAACGAAGGGCTGACCACAGTAAAGGCCCGATCGTCTGTGACTTTGCTTTCTGCGCATCATTGAATCGCGCAATAATTTGCCAGGACCTGAAGTCTGGCTGATCATCCGCCGCAACCTGGATGATCCGTCGATATCAAGTTCTACTTCAGCAATGCTCCCGCCGAAACACCCTTGGTCGAGTTTGTTCGCCTCAGCGGGATGCGTTGGCCGATCGAAACCATTTTCGAAGAAGCCAAAGGCGAAGTCGGTTTCGACCACTACGAAATGCGCAGCTGGCTCGGCTGGCATCATCATATGCTGTTGGTGGCTTTGGCTCATCATTTCTTGGTCCGATTACGTGTCCGTTTTCAAAAACAAGCGCCTGCTTTGACCGTCTATCAGGTTCGCCTTTTGTTGGCCAGCGTACTGCCGAAACCTGTTTTCGATGCCACCGCCGCTTTACAGCGAGTGCAGTACTACCAGAAGCGGAACCATCAGGCTTATTTATCTCATCGCAAGTCCAAGCTGGCTCGACTTGCTAACCTATTTCAACTAACCTTGCGCTGTAATATTAGTGAAATTCTCGGATAAAAAAATGCGTGTCGTGCGCCTGATCCTTTTCTTGTTGGCTATCCTGGTGGGTATTGCAGCCGGGCTGTATTACGGTTGGGTGCTGAACCCGACCCAGCCGGGTGCATCTGCCCTGCCGGTCCTGCGCCAGGATTACCGCACCGATTACGTGCTGATGGTGGCTGAAACGTACCAGGCAAACAGTGATCTGGCGATGGCAGTCAGCCGCCTGGCGCCGTTAGGCCCCGAGACTCCCGCCCGTCTGGCTCAGCAGGCCATTCTAACCGCCCGCGAGCTGAATTACAGCAATCAGGATGTGGAATCATTGGCCCGCCTGTCGCAGGCCCTGCTGACCCAGCCTGCCACCCAGCCCGCTGCTCTGGGCACGGCGACGCCATGAAGGAGCGCCAAGAGCGGCGCCGCCGCAGCCGCGGCGGTTCCTGGTTCCTGCTGACCGGGTTCGTCATCGGATTGGCCCTGGGCCTTATTTACGCCTACCTGATCAGCCCAACTGAATACGTAGATGCCTCTCCCAGTACGTTAAATAATCTGGATAAAGATCGCTACCGGGTGATGATTGCTCAGGCTTACCAGGCCGACAGCAACCTGGCGCGGGCTCGTCAGCGCCTGCTGCTGCTCAAAGATGACAGCGGGCCATTGAGCCTGGCAGCCCTGGCCCAGCGCCTGGCGGCTGCCAATCCTGATGACAAGGATGCGCTGGCCCTGGCCGCCCTGGCCGCCAGCCTCTCGCCGGCCTGCATCGCCCAGCCCCCTGCCTGCACCCTCACAGGCGCCTTCGCCCCTGCCCACCCAGAATTTGACCGCCCTGGCCGTTTCTCCCAGCTCCACCCTGGCCCCCGGCGAAGCTGTGCGCACACCAACCCCAATTCCATCCCTCACCCCCACCATCACCCCCACGGTCACCCTAACCCGCACCATCACCCTCACCCCGCAAATCTCCTTCACGCCGCGCTACACCGACATACCTACTGCCACCCTGGGGGCACCCTTCAGCCAGAAGGATAAACAGCAGGTTTGTGACCCGGCTTTGCGCCCGGGGTTGCTGCAGGTGGAAGTGGATAACAGTGCCGGACAGGGCATTCCCGGGGTGCGTATCCTGGTCACCTGGGGTGATTCCAATCAGAATACGTTTTATACCGGACTGATGCCTGAAATTGGTCCGGGTTATGCCGATTTTGTCATGGCCCAGAATGTGACCTACAGCGTGCGTGCCGGCGATGCCGGCCAGGTTGCGCAAGGGCTGAGCATTCCTTCCTGCAGCGCGGGTGGCAGCACTTTTTCGGGTGGCTGGAAAATCACCTTTGGCCAGTAAATAGGAAATTTGGATGTTAAAAAAGCCGGACAACGTCCGGCTTTTTTAACATCCTTTGCTTTGCTCAGGGCATGGGGTTCTTGCGGGCCCAATCCTGACCCAGCATAATGGCGATATCTGTGTCGGCATCCGGAGAATACTGGTTGAGGACCCGGGCATTGGGCACATTCATTATAGTCGCCAGGAAAGCCGGCAGTATAGGGCTTGCCGGAGTAGATGACGATGGTGGTGTCTGTGTAGAGCCGGTCGGCGTTACCTTCCTTGGTCACGTTCAGCCCCTGATCCTTAAGATAGGCGCTGGTTTTGGCCGCAATTCCGCCGGTGCTTGAGCCGTTTAAAACGGCCACCCGGGCTTTTTCGGCGTCTGCCAGGGCCTTGGGATCCTGCCCAACGCGAGGCCGGGCCGACCGGACCCCCGGTGGTAAAAACCTGGTCGTCGGACAAGCGGATCTTATCGGGATAGGGCACCAGAATATCCAACCCGTCCGGCGATGTGGCATTGCTGACCTCATTCGGGACCAATGAGGCCTTTCTTGATGTTGTCGGGATTGATCTGAGTTGCCAGGACGGCCAATTGGATGACCTGGTCGAGGGTCAGGTTGGTTTTAATCCCGTTTGCAAGCTGCTGGTAAAGGATGGGGCTTGGCGATCAGGGTCGGCAGCATGTTCAGCTTCAGGACACGGTCGCGGATGCCCATGATCACCTGCTGCTGGCGACCGGCCCGGTCGAAATCGCCCAGGTCGGTTTGCGCGCCCGGGCGTATGCCAGAGCAACTTCTCCGTTTAAAATCTGCTTGCCGGGTTTGAGGGTCACTTCGCTCTTAAACATCACCCCAACCGTAATTTCATCCGGGTACGTCGATCTCGATCCCGCCCAGGGCATCGATGAAATCTGAAAATGCTGAAAAGTCGATCTGGGCGTAGTAATTGATCGGCACCCCGATAAATTTTTGGACCGTATCGATGGCCAGTCCGGGCCCGCCGCCGGGAAGCTTGTACAGTTCGCCGAAGTAGTAGGCCTGGTTGATCTTGTAATAACCGATAGCCTGCGGGATGTTCACCCACATATCGCGGGGATCGAAAGCATCCCGGCGGTCTTGCTGAGCGGGTCGACCGTCAGCAGGATCATCGAATCGGTGCGCGAGGCTTCGGTAAAGCCCTCGGTCTGTTTTCTCCAGTCGCTGTAATCCAGGCCCATGATCAGGATGGTGACCCGGCTGGCGCCGTCCCAGGGTTGGGCGGCGGGCCCGCTGCCGGTCTGGAGCGGCACGTCCGGGCGCAATAGGTGTGCCTTCGGCGTTGACGACCGTTGGCTGGGTAAGTCTGGGCGCCCGGAATGGAGTGCATGTTCCAGGTTTTTGACAATGTTACTGACCAGGTTAAAAGCAACGATGGCGGCAGTAATGGCAACGATGATAAACAAGCCGCCCAGAATAAGGGTCAGAGTCCATCGTGCGCGGCGTTTTGCCATATTTCTAGGTTTGTGTTCGAGCCATAAAAATGATACTGACCTTTTAACTGATGCTCGGCGGCGGTACGGGCAGTCTTTTCCACTGCCGTCTGCATCCATTTACTGCCTTCGTCGATCAGCATAACCGGGATATCCTCTACGATTGGATATTTGCGCCCGCAGTCGCGGCAGACCAACCAGGTTTCGTGCACCAGGTCCAACAGGCCGTCTTTTTCACGTACACAATTGGGACAGCGCAAAATTTCGAGCAGGTCTTTGCTAACCATAGTGGCTCCAAAAAAATGGATTTCAACTTGTTATTGTACCACAGTCGAAATATTGTCATGCGCGGCCAGAAAACGATGAACGATCCTGACCGATTCCCCTACAACAGGATGCGTTCATCATTTTCTGGCCGCCAGGTCCATCCTTATTGGTTTTTCGGCGCTGGGGTTGGTATGTTCTCTGTGCCCGGCCCGTATTCGATATACGGCTGCCCAGGGTTCGTAATGGGTCTTGATCGTGTCGTCCTGGATGATACGTTCCCGTCGCGGGTTACAGTGCGGGTGACGGTCACGTCCGCGCCATCGGCAGAATAATCGGTCTGCACGATCTTGCCCTTCGGCAGGTCCGGATTCTCCTTGTAGATCGGGTCCGGTGCATCGCACCATGTTGATCGGTCCGGTGCGTATCCCAGGCGACCTTGCGGCCGTCGGAGGTGGAATAAAACTTCCAGGTGATGCTGCTGGCGGCCGGATTGACGTACGTCTCCATCAACAGCCAGTAGGGGGTGTCGTTCTTGAATTTGAAATCCACCAGTGGGACGAACACGGTGGCATCCAGCCCGGCCAGCTTGGCGTTGATATGATTGCCGGCCACTTTTTCGTAGTATCCGACCCGGTAAGCGTGGGCGTAGCGCTGCACGATGGGGAAGCCTGAGAAGAAGACCGTCGCGGAAGAGGGTGGTGCTCACCTGGCACACCCCGCCGCCCACGCCCTGGATGGTACGTCCGTTGGCGATGATCAGGGCTTCGGCGTAACCGTTATCCAGGTGATGGAACCCAAAGCGTCTGACATCGAGAAGATCGAATTCGGCGGAACGAGCAGGCCGTGGAATCTGGAGGCCGCCGCCTTGATGTTCTGCACCCGGGCGGCGCTCGACCCGTAGAAATAGGAGGTCTCAGCGTGCACCAATTGGGTGATCCCCAACTGTTCGCCGGTGGCCTGGTCGTTGGCGGGTGGGTTGGTCATTGTCAGCTTCAAGGCAATGTTGTGCTGGCCTTTGCGTACCTGTTCCTGGATGGCCTGGATGCTGCCTTCCACGTCCAGCACCCGGCCGATGACAGCATGCTGGATCACTTCCAGCTTGTGGCTGTCATCATTGAAGGTAAAGCGGGCGTTTTGCGGCATCCGTGCTCAGTTTGGGCGCCAGGTTTTTGAGATAAGTGCGCAGCAGGATGGTGTTGAGCGTGATCTGGTAGGTCAAGCCCCCGTCCTGCGCTTTGACCTGTTCGACGTTCAGCATCCCCGCCAGGGTCTTCGGGTCGATTGATCCACGGCCCCAGCTTGTCTTTATCGGGCTGGCCGTCGGGCAAGGATAAGCTCAGCGGCTGGCTGAGGATAGCACGGGCCAGGTTGGCCTCAGCGCTCACGTCGCCGATCAGGGGCGGGGTTTCTTCTACTTCGAGCGCCACCACTCCGTCCTGCAGCGATTGCAGCTGGGCGGAGAGTTTGTCGAGCGAAGCTGTTATATCGAGCTGGCGGCCCTTCTGCCCGGCCTTCACGGCCACGTCCATCCCATTAAGTCCCAGGGTGGTTTCGATGACCGGCTTGTCGATCGACGGTACCCAGGCGTGCCAGGTAAGCCTGGGCCATGCGCTGGTCGAACACCAACACTGGCGTCAGATCGATTGGGCTGCGGCTGTTGTCCACCGGGTGGTCAGGTTTTCGGACCAGGTTGCCCTGCCGCCCAAGCTGATAGGCCTGCTTGGCCGAGGACTTCGGGGTCCAGAAAGAGCCCAAGCTCGCCAGGGGTGGCCTTCCAGGTCTGCGTCGCCGTCTTGCAGGAAGATGCGGCCGTGTGCCGGGAAATCGAATGACTGGGTCAGTTTGGCCCCGGCGGCTGAAGGCGTCAATCCGCCCACATCCACACCGGCAATGCGTACACCAGGATAAATGCGCCCGGCATACGAAATTTGAAAGCCGACCCAGGCAAGCCCAACCAGCACAAAGAAACCGATAATACCCAGCAAACCGGCCATCAAAATCTGGTCGACCACCGGCTGCCTTTTTGTTTGAGAGATGGTTATTGAACGCATGGTTTAATTATACCTTTTTAGGCGGAATTGCAAACAATTGCTTTCGATGAGAAGACGGTTTAACCAGACAATTAGTTCCGTTTTATATGAGCAAGGTTTGTGCCTGAGGGAGACTTATAGCCGGTCGTTTTCCAAATGGATTGCTGCCAGTAAAGTAAACCGAAAACTGCTTTGAAGTCATCCCTTTTTACCCTTGACACCACCAGCGCCTTTGATATAATCCAGCCGCTGTTGAAAATGAAGATCCCCTGAGCAAGACGATCCATAAAAACAGAATAGCAGCAGGCAGGCAGGGCCCCAAAGGCCCAGGTGGGCACTCGCCCATCCGTGAGAAAGGAAAAAAAGAGATTTGATGAAATCTCTTGACAAGAAAGCCACTCGCGGTATAATCCAGCCCGCTGTGAAAAACAGAAACGATCTCGCTGAAAAAGCAGATCACTCACAACAAAATAAGTACTTGAGCAGGGCAATCTGAAGGTCCGTTGCAAGGGAAAGCCGGAAAGAAAGAACGAAGAAAATCCGGTAAAACGAGTTTTGAAAATACCCTTGACAAGCTGGTTGGAAGTGGTAAAATGAAACTCCCAATGCAGTGAACGATCCAATGAAAATTTGATCGATAACAACGGAATATCCTTGAGGCCCAGCCCACAAGGAAGCCGCAACGAGAGGCCGATGCAGACCGGCGAGCAAGCGGTGAGAAATCACAAAGAAGCTCAAAGGGAGGCGTCGGTAATTTTTCGCCTGAAACCGGAAAAACTGGTGAGGGCAAAAAGCCTTGACAGGCGGCGCTGGCGGGTGTAAAATCCTCGCCTCTTGGGACAAGCACCTTAACAACTGAAGAGTGGTAAGAAGACAAGCCAATCGTTTGAATTCCAACCGCAAACAATGAACTTTAACACCAGAAATGGTGATAAAAATTTATGCGGAGAGTTTGATCCTGGCTCAGGATGAACGCTGGCGGCGTGCCTAATACATGCAAGTCGAACGGAGATTTTAGCAATAAGATCTTAGTGGCGAACGGGTGAGTAACGCGTTGGTGACCTGCCTCAAAGTGTGGGATAACAGTTCGAAAGGATTGCTAATACCGCATGTGATCTCTGGGATTAGATGCCCGGTTATTAAAGCCGAAAGGCGCTTTGAGAGGGACCTGCGTCCCATCAGCTAGTTGGTAGGGTAACGGCCTACCAAGGCGATGACGGGTAGGGGACCTGAGAGGGTGGACCCCCACAATGGAACTGAAACACGGTCCATACACCTACGGGTGGCAGCAGTAGGGAATATTGCATAATGGGCGAAAGCCTGATGCAGCAACGCCGCGTGTGCGATGAAGGCCTTCGGGTCGTAAAGCACTTTTAGAGAGGATGAGGAAGGACAGTACTCTCTGAATAAGCCTCGGCTAACTACGTGCCAGCAGCCGCGGTAAAACGTAGGAGGCGAGCGTTATCCGGATTTACTGGGCGTAAAGCGCGTGCAGGTGGTTCGGTAAGTTGGATGTGAAAGCTCCTGGCTTAACTGGGAGAGGTCGTTCAATACTACCGGACTTGAGTGTGGAAGAGGGAAGTGGAATTCCGGGTGTAGTGGTGAAATGCGTAGATATCCGGAGGAACACCAGTGGCGAAAGCGGCTTCCTGGTCCATTACTGACACTCATACGCGAAAGCTAGGGGAGCGAACGGGATTAGAGACCCCGGTAGTCCTAGCTGTAAACGATGCGGACTTGGCGTCGGTGGGTTCAAATCCATCGGTGCCGAAGCTAACGCGATAAGTCCGCCGCCTGGGGACTACGGCCGCAAGGTTAAAACTCAAAGGAATTGACGGGGGCCCGCACAAGCAGCGGAGCGTGTGGTTTAATTCGATGTTACACGAAGAACCTTACCTGGGTTTGACATGTAGGTGGTAGAGAAGCGAAAGCGGACCGACCCTTCGGGGAGCCTACACAGGTGCTGCATGGCTGTCGTCAGCTCGTGTCGTGAGATGTTCGGTTAAGTCCGCTAACGAGCGCAACCCTCGCTGTGTGTTACATGTGTCACACGGGACTGCCGGTCTTAAGCCGGAGGAAGGTGGGGATGACGTCAAGTCAGCATGGCCTTTATATCCAGGGCTACACACACGCTACAATGGCCAACACAATAGGTCGCGAAACCGCGAGGTGGAGCCAATCCTCAAAGTTGGTCTCAGTTCAGATCGCAGGCTGCAACCCGCCTGCGTGAAGACGGAGTTGCTAGTAACCGCAGGTCAGCTATACTGCGGTGAATACGTTCCCGGGCCTTGTACACACCGCCCGTCACGTCATGGGAGCTGGCAACACCTGAAGCCGGTATCCTAACCGTAAGGAGGGAGCCGTCGAGGGTGGGGTCGGTGACTGGGACGAAGTCGTAACAAGGTAGGTGTACCGGAAGGTGCGCCTGGATCACCTCCTTTCTACGGAGTATCTGAGGAACTGCCTGAGGGCAGAACCTCTATTCTCCAAAGCTAACCGAGCCTCACTGCGGTGGTGAGGCGACAAACGAAGAAGTAAGTCTTCCTATCACTCCTCAGTTATTAAGGTGCCCGGGCCTTTAGCTCAGCTGGTTAGAGCGCGCCTCTGATAAGGGCGAGGTCTCAGGTTCGATCCCTGAAAGGCCCACCTGTGCCCTCCTGAGGGTATCTTCCTCGGAAGAGGCGCCCCAAGTTTCTGGGGATGTAGCTTAGCTGGGAGAGCGCCGCCTTTGCACGGCGGAGGCCAGGGGTTCGAATCCCCTCATCTCCACTGAGCACAGTGGACCGAATGGAGAGGTTGGTACGAAAGAAGATCGACAAACAGTCTAAAGGCTGATAACAGGCAACACCGCAAGGTGCGTCTTCATCGACCCGGCGGTAAGCCGGGTCGCCGTGTGTCTGGACAAAAGAATAAGTTGGCTTGTGCCTGGTGCTCCTGACCTTCATGGTGAGGATCACCATGCGCCAGCGAACGGCGCGGACAGGCCCGTAGGGCGAAAGTCCACTGAACTTTAAAAACTGAATAGTATGATGTAGGCAACATCCAAAACAAAAGCCAAAGTAATAAGAAGTATCGAATTCTCCGCATCACGTGTAGAAAATACTAAGGGCTAACGGTGGATGCCTTGGCGCTAGATGCCGATGAAGGACGTGGGTCACTGCGATAAGCCTCGGGTAGCCGTGAACAGGCGTTAATCCGGGGATTTCCGAATGGGGAAACCCGCTGGAGCGAACCTCCAGCATCACCAGCTGAACACATAGGTTGGTGAAGGGCACCAGGAGAACTGAAACATCTAAGTATCCTGAGGAAAAGAGATCATTCCCTGAGTAGTGGCGAGCGAAAGGGGAACAGCCTAAACCGGTCCGGCTTGCTGGATCGGGGTTGTAGGGCCTGACATATGGAAGTTACAAAACGAATGGTTAGCAGAATGGTGTGGGACAGCCAGCCAAAGATGGTTACAGCCCAGTACGCGAAAACCATTCGACTTCCGACAGGTACCTGAGTACTACCGGGCACGCTAATCCGGTAGGAATTGGGGAGTCCACTCTCCAAGGCTAAATACGTCTAGCGACCGATAGTGAACAAGTACCGCGAGGGAAAGGTGAAAAGTACCCCTGTTAGGGGAGTGAAATAGAACCTGAAACCGTTAGCTTACAAGCAGTTGGAGGGCTAATGGCGGGTCGGTGCTCCGGGGAAACCCGGGTGCGCGCCGCTATGCCTGACAGCGTGCCTCTTGGAGAATGAGCCTGCGAGTTAATCTTTGTGGCAAGGTTAAGGGAGTTACACCCGAAGCCGTAGCGAAAGCGAGTCTGAATAGGGCGTTTAGTCGCAAGGATTAGACCCGAAACTGGATGATCTACTCATGGCCAGGGTGAAGCGAGTTTAATCGCTCGTGGAGGCCCGAACCTACTAATGTTGCAAAATCAGGGGATGAGCTGTGAGTAGCGGTGATATGCCAAACGAATCCAGATATAGCTGGTTCTCCCCGAAATAATTTTCGGATTAGCGTCATGCGTTCAGTACCGGAGGTAGAGCACTGAATGGGCTAGGGGGCTTAGTGCTTACCGAACCCAATCAAACTCCGAATGCCGGTACTCCACAACATGACAGTCGGACTACGGGAGATGAGTTTCGTGGTCGAGAGGGAAACAGCCCAGATCATCAGCTAAGGTCCCCAAATCCATGCTAAGTGGGAAACGATGTGGGGTTACACTAACAACCAGGAGGTTTGCTTAGAAGCAGCCACCCTTTAAAGAGTGCGTAATAGCTCACTGGTCTAGTGATCCTGCGCGGAAAACTTAACGGGGCTAAGCATAGTACCGAAGCTATGGGTTCCGATCGTTAAGATCGGAGCGGTAGGGGAGCGTTCAGTCAGCAGTGAAGGTCGACCGTAAGGACGGCTGGAGCGGACTGAAGTGAGAATGCAGGCATGAGTAGCGTAAAACACGTGAGAACCGTGTTCGCCGTATGTCTAAGGTTTCCGACGCCAGGTCATTCCGCGTCGGGTTAGTCGAGGCCTTAGTCGAGGCCGAAAGGCGTAGGTGATGGACAGCCGGTCAACATTCCGGCACCACCCAGGTGGAGCGATGAGGGGACGCAGCGAGGTAGACCAGCCAGCGATTGGTTGTGCTGGTGCATGAGACGTCAGGCGTTGAGGTTGGTAGGTAAATCCGCCAGCTGAGCTGAGATCCCGTGACGCGCCGTACAGGCATAAGTGAGTTGAGCCTTGCTGCCGAGAAAAGCCTCTAAGCATTGAAGTCTGGGTGCTCGTACCGCAAACCGACACTGGTAGACGGGTAGAATATACCAAGGCGAACGGGAGAACCTTTGTCAAGGAATTAGGCAACATTGCCCCGTAACTTAGGGATAAGGGGTACCCCTTGATGTGACGCAAGGAGCGTCGGGGGGTCGCAGTGAAATGGCTCTAGTGACTGTTTAACAAAAACACAGGTCTCTGCTAAGTCGTAAGACGAAGTATAGGGGCTGACTCCTGCCCAGTGCCGGAAGGTTAAAGGGAGAGGTTAGCGCAAGCGAAGCTTTGAACTGAAGCCCCGGTGAACGGCGGCCGTAACTATAACGGTCCTAAGGTAGCGAAATTCCTTGTCGGGTAAGTTCCGACCCGCACGAACGGAGTAACAACTAGAGCACTGTCTCGACAAAGGACCCGGCGAAATTGAAATGGCTGTGAAGATGCGGCCTACCCGCAGCAGGACAAAAAGACCCCGTGGAGCTTTACTGCATCTTGGCATTGAGTTTGGACACAGTCTGTGTAGGATAGGTGGGAGGCTTTGAAGCTGGAGCGCTAGCTTCGGTGGAGCCAACGGTGAAATACCACCCTGACTATGTTTTGACCCTAACCCCACACCATTATCTGGGTGGGGGACCGTGCCAGGTGGGCAGTTTGACTGGGGCGGTCGCCTCCTAAAAGGTAACGGAGGCGCCCAAAGGTTCCCTCAGGTTGAATGGAAACCAACCGCAGAGTGTAAAGGCACAAGGGAGCTTGACTGCAAGACCAACGCGTCGAGCAGAGACGAAAGTCGGGCTTAGTGATCCCACGGTTCTGAGTGGAAGGGCCGTGGCTTACCGGACAAAAGCTACCCCGGGGATAACAGGCTGGTGAAGTCCAAGAGTTCACATCGACGACTTCGCTCGGCACCTCGATGTCGGCTCATCGCATCCTGGGGCTGTACAAGGTCCCAAGGGTCGGGCTGTTCGCCCGTTAAAGCGGTACGCGAGCTGGGTTCAGACCGTCGTGAGACAGGTCGGTCTCTATCCGCTGTGGGCGTAAGGGATTTGAGAGGAGCTGCCCCTAGTACGAGAGGACCGGGGTGGACTGACCTCTGGTGTGCCAGCTGTCGTGCCAACGGCACCGCTGGGTAGCTAACGTCAGGCAGAGATAACCGCTGAAAGCATCTAAGTGGGAAACTCGCCTCAAGATTAGATCCCTGATTGTCCCGAAAGGGAGTAAGGTCGCAGGTAGACTACCTGCTTGATAGGCGGCGTGTGTAAGGCCAGCAATGGCTTAAGCTAAGCCGTACTAATGACCGAGGGTTTCTGCACGTGGTACGGAGAACTCGGTACTTCTTAGAATACATCATACTATTCGATAAAAATGGGGATTTGGATTCCTCTTGACGGGATTAGGCCTTGCCTCCTACCCCCATCTTGGCACCCTTCCCACCTAGACTTGTAAAAAAAGTCTCTTGGTGATTTGAGCGACGTTGGTACACCCGGTCTCATCCCGAACCCGGTCGTTAAGGCCGTCAGCGCCGATGGTACTTGGAGGGCGACCTCCCGGGAGAGTAGGTCATTGCCAAGAGGCTTTTT